>CAZPOL010000006.1:61064-64760 GCA_964588195.1 uncultured Pirellulaceae bacterium
GGTCAATTGCCACAAGTCGGAGTCCCTGGCCTTAACAACGGCTTTGGGTTTAACCCGAACGGTATCAATGGTTCGTTTGGCAACAACGGATTCGGGCTCAGTCCGAACGGCAGCAATGGATCGTGGGGCAACAGTGCCTTGGCATGGCCCAGTCAGGCTTGGGCTCGTTTGCGCGGATCGAACATCTACCGGTTCCTGGAACGTCCGCGTTGGCGTCATACCTATCTGTCGCCAGACGCATTTTCTGGTTCGCGAGGTCTTGGCCTGAACGAGACAGACATCGCCACGACGTTTTCCGTGCCCAATTTCCTGTACACGTCTCAGCCTGTTCGCATCTCGCCCGGATTTGCATTTCATTTTTGGGAGGGCCCCGATACGGCAACCACCGGCGCCGATTTGCCCGGGCAGACATTCAGCACGTACCTGGCCAACGATTTTTCAACGCCCTGGAACCGACAACTCGGTGCCGAGCTTAACCTGACGATCGGCCTCTATACAGATTTCCAGGAAGTCACATCCGACAGTATCCGAATTACGGGTGTCGGGTTGGGATGGTTCCGACTGAATAACACAACCACATTCAAAGCCGGGATCGAGTACCTGGATCGAGTCCGAGTCAAGCTGTTGCCAGCGATCGGCTTCTTCATTTACCCGACACCAGATTTGAAACTGGACGTCTATTTCCCTCGTCCCAAGATCGCACAACGCCTGCCCAACCTTGGCAACTACGAAGTCTGGGGTTACCTGGGCGGCGAATATGGCGGCGGCTCGTGGACCATCGAACGCATCAACGGAGTTGGCGATCAAGTTGACGTCAATGACATTCGTGCGTTCATCGGTCTGGAATGGCTAGGCCCGCGACAGGTGACCGGATTCCTGGAAGGCGGCTACGTATTCGATCGCGAAATCGTTTATCGTTCTGCCCCACAAGCGGAAATCGATATCGACGACACCTTTATGCTGCGAGCCGGGTTGGCATTTTGAACTCAAACCTGAATTCGACACCCGATGGCCTCGCCAACAAACAAAACAAACTCGAAACAATTCGAAACAAATTTCTTAATTTCAAAACTACCTACCCTGTGCCCCGAAGCACTCAACAGAAAGTCAAACCATGAAACGTTCCGTATTCAGTATCATTGCTCTCTCCACGATTCTCCTGACCTCGCTGGCTGGATGCCGTGGCGGCCTGTGCAATGCATGCGGAGGCGGCGCAGCGCCAACCGGATACAATTATCAGCAAGCGGGCTGTAATTGCGGCCCCGGCGGATTCCAGGGTGGTGTTTCCGCTCCGGCGGGCACGTTTGTAAATCCAGGCGGATTTGGACAACAACAGCCATTTATTCAGACACAACAACCTGGTGTCATTTCGCCTCAACAGGTCATCCCCAACCAGACTCAGCCGAACCAGATCTTCGGTAGCGGCACTCGGTAGGAACGTGCAGCGGTGAACAGGCGTTCCGTTCTACATTTGACATCGACGAAGCTGATCAAACCCGATCAAGCTGACTCGGAATTGGAGCGGTGCGCCTTGAACGTTTGGCTGGTCGACGTACCCATCTCATTGAACAACTCTTTCGCAACCGAATAGAGGTGTTCCTGACTACGATGCGGCTTTTCTGAACCGACAGGTGAAAGCCGTACGTACTTTCCGTCAGGGCCCAATTCGTAGGCGGACATGTTGTCCTCGAAAAACGTTTGCAGCGTCTTGTTCACGCGGTCCGCGCAATGCACGTCCAGCACGGGCACCATCAATTCGATCCGTCGATCCAGGTTGCGTCCCATCCAATCGGCACTGGCGATAAATACGCGGTGATCGCCACCATGCAGGAAGTAAAAAATTCTCGCGTGTTCCAAAAAGCGATCTACCACGCTGATCACGCGGATGTTTTCGCTGAGTCCTGGCACACCCGCCCGCAGGCATGAAATCCCGCGCACATTCAATTCGATTTTTACGCCCGCTGCAGACGCCTTGTATAACCGGTCAATAATCTTTCGATCGACCAGAGAATTAAACTTCGCCCGGATCATCGCCGCACGACCATCCAAAGCATTTTCAATCTCGGCGTCGATCAGTTCTTCCAACTTGCTTCGCAACTCAATCGGCGCCGCAACCAGTTTTTTCATGGGGCGCGGAATCGAGAGTCCAGTAATGGCGTTGAACAGATTGACCGAATCGATTCCCAGTTCCGGGTCACAAGTAAACAAGCTGATGTCACCATAAATACGGGCGGTCACTTCGTTGTAATTTCCAGACCCGAAGTGCAAGTACCGTCGCACTCCACCTGGTTCCTTGCGAATCACCATGCAAATCTTGGCGTGCGTCTTGAAGCCACGAACGCCGAACACGACATCCACACCCGCCTCTTCCAACTTCCTGGCCCAGCGAATATTGCGTTGTTCGTCGAAACGAGCTTTCAGCTCCACGATCACCGTCACATGCTTGCCCGCCTCGGCAGCCCTTCGCAACGCGTTGACGATTTCGCTGTTGCGACTGGTTCGATAGAGCGTCTGTTTGATGGCGATTACGTTCGGATCGTTAGCCGCTGCGACCACGAAGTCGACAACAGGTTGATATTCCTGGAACGGATGAATCAGAACCCGGTCCCGAGCCGCAATCACTTCGAAGATATCCTCGTCAGGTGAAAAGTCCGGCGGAGGCATGGGCGGCCACGGTTCAAATTTCAACTCGCGAAAACCCTGAACCGAGCAGAGCGACATCAACGCCGCCAAGTCGACCGGGCCGGCAATTCGATAAACCAGATCGGACTCCAGCTCCAGGCATTTCACCAGAAAGTCGGTCGACGTGCGACTGGCATTCTCCGCGACTTCCAGCCGAACACAATCACTGGTTCGACGTTCCAGTAACATCGTCTTCATACCAGCCAACAGATCAGCCGCTCGCTCATCAACAGTCACATCGGCATTGCGCATCGTACGAAAGACGACCGTCTCCAGGACTTCCTGATTCGGGAAGAAACGATCAGTGAACATCGAAATCAGATCGTCAAGCAAAACGAACTCAATTCCTGATTCGGAAGGCACCGTCCAAATTCGATCCAGCCCGCGTCGCAAAGGCAACACAGCAAAACGTTCCGACGTTTCATGGCCATCTTTTTCGTCCGAGTCCATCACGCCGCTCAGCACGTCGCCTTTCAGCCGAACGCAAAGACCGATCGTAGCGCCGATCATGGCCGGGAAATTGTGCGCGTCGTCGACTGCGATTGGGGAAACGACCGAAAAGATCTCTTCTTCAAAAACACGAGCCAGATGAGCGCGTTGATTCGGTTGCAAATGCTCCGGCGTTACGCGACGAACTCCGTTTTGTTCCAATTCATCAAGAATCTGGTTCAGGCCACGATACTGGTCGCCCACCATCGTTAGCACACGATCCCGGATCGCCGATAGTTGCTCTTTCGGACTCCAACCGACAATATCGACCCCGTCCGGTGCCTGCGCGTTTTGAATCAGCAAACCGCCGACGCGCACCATAAAGAACTCGTCCAGATTGGAACCACTGATCGAAAGAAACTTCAGCCGTTCCAGCAGCGGAGTCTTTTCGTCGAAGGCTTGATCGAGCACTCGCTGGTTAAATTCCAGCCAGCTGAGTTCGCGATTTGTGTATTTCGATTGGGGAGTCAATGAAGTCACCGAAATGGATGGTTTCCGATTGTTGCGTTGTGCGTGTTACGTTGG
>CAZPOL010000006.1:64860-82931 GCA_964588195.1 uncultured Pirellulaceae bacterium
CTGCTTTACGTCCTGCTTTACGTCCTGCGGGGCAGTAGACCGCTGGCGACAATGTCGAATGGTACCTTGGTCAACGCTGGCCGAACACCAAATATATTCTCGAAAAGCACGCCTTGTCGTTTCAATTCCAGTTGCTCAAGCGAAAGGTCTGCAATTCCGGGTACGAATATGCTCAATCCTCCGTCAATGAGACATTCGATCTCCCGAATTTGCTGAGTCCGCGAGGCGTCCAGCGACTTGGCGACCCTTAGAATGGCTGCCATTTTCGAGACATTCACGCGGTCGTCGCGACCGAGTTGCGAGTAAAAATCGTGACGAGGCTGTGGCACCGCGCGGCGATGGTAACGAGCGATCAATGCGACTCGTTCAAGTTCCGCCGAGCTAAGCCCGAAGACCGACGAGTTACGAATCACGTACATTGAATGTTTGTGGTAACTGCGTTGGCTGATCGCCTTTCCCACTTCGTGCATGATCGCCGCCATTCGCAACAATAATCGCCAGCGATGCCCCATGCCATGCAACGGCAGCGTCTCTTCAAAAATTCGATCCGCCAGGAAATCGACATGCAAGGCATGCGGTTCATCGAAATCAAATTTGCGCCCCAATTGAATAGCACTATCTAATACTTGCGAATCCGCTTGTCCCATCCATCTGTCGCCGACCAACAAATCGTTGACCAGTCCTTCACGCAAATTGACTTCCGCCACATTCAACACGTCCACACCCAACGCCTTGGCCAGATGCAAATTGATCAACAAAGCCGGCGCCAACGACTGAGCCTCATTGGGGCTAAGCTGATATTTCTTGACGAGCGCGTCGGGCGTCCATTCGGCTACCTGAGTCGTAAATTCTTCCATCTTGCTGGTCGGCAACTTCACCAACAAACTTTCCAGGTCCTCTGCCCTACTCTTCTTGATGCCTTTAATGTGCTGAGTCGCCAAACGCATTTCGCCACCCATCACGACCAACTTTCGATCGGTTGCCGTTTCCTGCTGACCGGTTTCATTCAGCACCGACAACAATTGGTTTGTCATTTGATCAATCTGCGAGGTCATCAGGTCGTGGTTTTGAGATAGCGGCGAATCGAATGCCTCCAGTGTCTTGATCATTCGCAAGGCGCCCAAGCGAAAATTGTTTGCGTACACCACCTGGCCGTCGTGTAAGACCAGGACTTCCGTCGTACCCCCGCCGACCTCGCACACCACCGTTTGACCTTCGTTCAAGTAGGCGTTCTGCTCCAACACCGGGCGAATGCCGATGAACGTGGTCCGATGCAAACTGGCTTCGTCGAACGGTTCGATTGCCAAGCCCGTGGCGACGTAAATGCGATCCTGAAATGCCAATCGATTATTGGCTTCGCGAACGGCGCTGGTCGCCACGACTCTGACGTCTTCCGGCCGATCGATTCCGTACTCGCGGAGTTTCTCCTGGTAGACGGTCAGGACGCGGACACATTCTTCCGTCGAGGATCGGCTGATCGTTCCATCGCGAAACGTGTCTCGTCCCAAAGGCACACTCTGGGCCAGCGATTCCAGTTCACACGTTTCCCCGTTCGCCTGAATCTCAGCGATCATCATGCGAACCGAGGTGGCACCGATATCAATGACGGCGACGATCCGTAGACCAACAGGCTCTTTTCCGTAGTTCGATTTCTTATCCATGTCGGTATTGTGCTGGATTACCGTCGGTAACACAAACCGCCACCAGCCCTGCCCATCACAAGTCAGTCTTTCGATTGTTCCTGTGCCCAAGCGGCGGCACCCATCACTCCGGCATCGTCTCCCAGCTTCGCAGGCAACACTCGGAACACATCGCGGTAAGCTGGCAAAACTCGTTCACGAGTCAACCGAGTGACCTCGTCCACAAATAACTCCGGCATCGCTTCGACCATGCCACCACCCAATACAATCACATCAGGAGCCAGCAGGTGCACCATCGTGACAACACCCGTCGCCAGATGTTGAATCGCGCCGCGAACAATCTCCAATACGACTGGATCCGACTCGACGGAACGAGCCAAAGCGGCGCTACGGATCTGCGAAATATCGGTGCCGGCGTCTTCCAGTAGATTGGGCGCTTGCCCGCGGTAAGCGGCGGCGGCGGCCTGACTGGAAATCGCCAACCGACTGGCCAGAGATTCCAGCGTGCCAACATTGCCGGCTCCATCCAAAGGACCGTCGCCAGAGATCGGAATGTGACCGACCTCCATCGCCGTGCAATTTTTCCCCTGAATCAATTTACCCTGGTAAACACAACCACCACCGATACCGGTTCCAGGAAAAATTCCGACGACACAGTTCGCGCCTACCCCGGCACCAAACCGGTACTCGCCAAACACGCCAACGTCGACATCGTTGCCGACGATTGCCGGACAATCGAATTCGCTTTCCAGCGTTTCCTTAACAAGGACGTTCTTCCAACCCAGATTCGGAGCTTCGTGGATCACGCCCTTCTTGATATCCAGAGGACCCGGACATCCGATCCCGATACCGCCGAGCTGTTTCTCGCTGATCGAGGCGTCGTCCAACGCTTCACGCACGACCGATACGATTCGCTGCAAACCGACCTTCTTGCCTTCGTTCCCTTTGGTCTTCTTGCGAGCTCGACCAACGGGTTTGAAGTCCCCGTCAAACACCACGGCCAACATCTTCGTGCCGCCCAAATCGAAACCGATCCAGTAATCCTTTGACTTGCCCATTTTGCATCCCTTGCTGTGAGGTCTCTTCGGGCGTGTGCAATGCCCGCCAATTGAATTCGGGGTACCACGGACACATTACCGCCCCCTTGGTTGTCGCGTGACAATGAACTGTCAACGTAGTTTCCCACCTGACGTCGCCGGTCCGATTTCCGATTACTTGACCGTTTGTCAACGAAGCCGATATAGTACCTTATTAAATGAAATTGTCATGACGCGATTGACGAATGGCCCCGGTTGTAATTGATCTGAAAAAGGCGGAGGATCCGCGCGACGTCGTACATCGCGCCGTGGCCGCGTTGGCTGATGGAAAACTGGTCGCCCTGCCGACCGAAACCGTCTACGGTGTTGCCGCCAGTGCCCTTTCCGCCGACGCAGTCAATCGCTTGCTGGACGCCAAGAAACGAGACGGCAAACCGCTGGCTCTGGCGATCAAGAGTGCCGATGATGCTCTGGATTACGTCCCGTCGATGTCGGCCTTCGCTCAAAGATTGGCGCGTCGTTGCTGGCCCGGGCCACTGACGATCGTCCTGCCAGACGCTCATCCCGACAGCGTGATCACGCGACTGCCTGCGGAAGTCCGTGCGGTGGTTAACCCGGAAGGCAAAGTTGGTTTGCGTGTCCCCGGTCACGAAGCGACTTTGCAAACGCTAAGGCTGTCGGCCGGCCCCATGGTTTTGTCGAGTGCAAATCTCAGCGGGCAACCACCGGCGACGACGGCACAAGAAGTCGTCAACCAACTCGGCGACTCGATCGACCTGGTCATCGACGACGGAGCCAGCCGCTACGGCCAGGCCTCGACCGTGATCGACGTCGGCGATTCTGAATTTACTATGTTACGAGAGGGCGTTGTGAGTAAATCAACATTAGATCAATTGACATTTTACCTGGTCGTCGTGGTCTGCACCGGGAATACCTGTCGCAGTCCGATGGGCGAGGCAATCTTGCGGCGCACCCTGGCTGAAAAACTTGGCTGCAAGGACGATGAATTGCAAGCCAAGGGAATCTCCGTTCGCTCGGCCGGAATTGCGGCCATGCCCGGCGCCATGCCCTCGCGTCAATCCGTCGATGTGATGAACACGATGGACATCGATATCACCGACCACGCCAGCCAACCGGTCACCGACCAATTGGCTCAACACGCCGACATCATCCTTACGATGACCAACGGCCATCGCAATGCGATCGTTTCGCAATGGCCAGACCTTGCCGTCCGCACACATCTGTTTTCCAACGGCAACACGGACATCAGCGATCCAATCGGCCAGCCTCAAGAAGTATACGCCGGCTGCGCTGAACAAATGAAATCATTTGCCTCTCATTGGGCAGACACCATCATCCAACAAGCTTTCCCGGACAAAACTGCATGAACATTTCCATCGGTAGCGATCATCGTGGCGTCGACGTTAAGACTCGCATCAGCAAGCTCCTGGAATCGATGGGCCACACCATCGACGATTGTGGAGCGTACTCGTCGGACAGCTGCGACTACCCCGACATCGCTCACGGCGTGGCCGCCAAAATTGCCAGCGGTGATTCCCAACGCGGCATCCTGATTTGCGGCAGTGGCATCGGCATGTCGATCGCCGCCAACAAGACCGAGTGCGTGCGGGCCGCCCTCTGTCATGACGCTCACGCGGCAGAAATGAGTCGTCGACACAACGACGCCAACGTCATTTGCCTGTCCGCCGATCACCTGGAAACACTCTCGGAAGACGACTTCAATGGCGTCATCACAACCTGGATGACCACCGAGTTCGAAGGCGGGCGTCACCAGCGTCGCGTCGACAAAATCACGTCCGGCGTTAAACCAGCTTGCCATGAATAACCAGGACGCGGCAGCGTCAAAAGAAATCCGTTCACCAAAAGAAATCCGAATTGGAATTCTGACAGTTTCGGATCGCGCCAGCCGTGGTGAATACGAAGATCGAGGCGGGCCGGCGATCAAGGCCTACATGGATCGAGTGCTCGATTGCGATTGGACCGAGGTCTACCGAATAATCGCGGACGACCAGGTGACAATTGAACGGACGTTACGAGAACTTGGCGACCAGGAAAGCTGCTGCCTGATCGTCACGACGGGCGGAACCGGGCCGGCCGCTCGCGACGTCACTCCGGAAGCGACCGAAGCGGTTGCTGACAAGTTGATGCCCGGATTCGGTGAACTAATGCGTCAGGTCTCCTTGCAGTACGTGCCAACGGCAATCCTGTCCCGCCAGACCGCCTGCATCTGTGGAAACAGCCTGATCATCAACCTGCCCGGCAAACCCAAAGCGATCGACCAATGCCTGGACGCCGTCATGCCCGCCGTCCCTTACTGCATTGACCTGATCGACGGCCCCTTTATCACCACGAACCCCGAATTCGTAAAAGCATTCCGCCCCGGCGGTTGAATAATAAATGCGTGGCACCATACAAGCGCATGGCACATACAAGCGCATGCGCGCATTGGCGCAAGCGAGTGGATTTGTGGTTCGGAACCGCACAGTGGATGGGCTCCGTCATTCTACATAACCACGAGGATACCCCTTGCTACGATGGTCCAGCCACCACGCGATCTCAGCGAACATTTCAACACGATAAACAGGATCGTCAAGCACATCGATCAAGGCCAGAGCTCTTTCATCTTCACGCCTGTTCAGCCAGTACTTCATATTGCCTACTGATATCGAGAGTACAAACTCCGGCTGACTCCAGCCTTTTGTTTCTGCCAACTGCGCGGCGTATTCCAGTACCTGCAATTCGACCTCGGCTTTTTCATCGTTAGTACCGACTCCTTTCTCCAGGTACTTTCGAATCGAAGAAAAGATTTCCTGCCACTCCTCTTTCGACCAATCATCTGAACTCTCAAATTGTCGGAGCGTGCCGGGCCAATCGCCCTGTTTGGCAAACAATTTAGCCAAACCTAAATTGCTAACTTCGGTATCCTGAAATAGATTCAGCAAAGCCAACGCTTCAACAGGATCACAAGGAAGATCGTTATCAAAACAGACTTCCATGAGCGCCGATTCCTCCAACTCAGGCGTCAATTCAACAACATCCCTTTCGATTAACTCAATTGCTTCGCCGGCGAACCCCTTACTGATTAACAACAAAAACGTCTGATTCGCTCCCTCGATTTGTCGCTCCTTTGGCAATGATCGGATCGTCTCGATTGCCTTGTCAACCATTCCGTGCTTTGCCAACACGACAGCCAATTCAACACCCAAACCAGTGCTGGCAATCGTATGATCCAGGCAATCCAATGCGCGATCTTGCTCCTGATTACTTAAATAGAAGTCAACCAGCAAGTACCAGCGGCCACCAACCTCGCAGACCGTTCCGGCCAACTGTGGCTGGCCCAGTTCCAGCAACGTCTTGATGGCGGAGTTATGCTCGCTGCGCCCACCACTGGACATCGCCTTGGCGTAATCGGCGG
This sequence comes from uncultured Pirellulaceae bacterium, assembly GCA_964588195.1. Lineage (GTDB taxonomy): Bacteria > Planctomycetota > Planctomycetia > Pirellulales > Pirellulaceae > CAJQPP01. The sequence continues at coordinate 70,974 of CAZPOL010000006.1, forward strand.
CCAGGGATCTGGCCTGTTCCAACCGCCCCGTCTGAATCAGTTTGGTCATGTAGCTACTGTAAACACCCATCGACAACTCATTGGGAAACTCTGGCCGAACGCTGGTCAACAAAGTCGAAACCGCTTCCGATTCAACAAACAGAATCAATTCAGAAAAACGATCCTGCGCCGCATCCTTGCCAAATTCCTCAGCAACTGCGTATATCGTGGAGAAAAGTCTTTGGGCAAAATCGTCGATGCCTAAATCCTCCTTGGTGGCAATCACGGCATCGTCCAGGTCGCCACGCAAAAGCTTCAGCTTAAGTCGTTTCCGGCGATCATCGGCGGTTCGGTCCTTTTCCGAAACCTCATGGTAGACCGCCTCGAAAACTGGCCAGGCATTTTCGGCATCTGACGCATTCTCAAAGTGCGCAGAATAAAACGAACTCAACGCACGCCGAGCTCCGCCGATCTCCCTCATCAACTGAAACAACACATTCCACTCTTCATACTCCAGTTTGCGATTCAACATCCTCGCCATCGCACTCTGGGCAATTCCAGGACGTTCGATCAATCGTATGACGGCGACTGATTTCTCAATACCGTGACGCTTGCAACTAACGGCCAGGTCCCACAATAAATGATCATGAGTGTCAACGCCTTCAAACCGTTGCTTGATCAACCGGACCGCCTCTTCGATTCGATTCTCGCGTCCCAGCTTCTTGACAATTTCCTGAAACAACAACCTTTTGCCTTTTGAGTTGTGATTCCACCCGAATCGCTCGTCATCCAAAACGATTTCACTGTCGATTCGTTCGAGGGCGTCTTGCGCGTCTTCGTTGCGAACTATCTGGCGAACAATTTGTTGCCTGGCATCATGGGCTGAGTGAACGCTGTTGCCTTTCAATTCACGTTCGCTCATGACATCGACGGTTTCCCAAGCGAGCATGTATTCACCATTTCTGCCAAATTGACGCGCAGCGTTGTACAGAAATTGCTGCTGCTGTTCTTCCGGAATCTCAGTCTTGTAGGACTCTACATTGTCAACAACGCCAGCGGCATCGTCCAAAGCGACTTGAGCGTAGACCAGTCGATGAATCAACTCTCTTCGTTCTTCCGGTGTCGCCCCTGCGACTACCGCCTCGATGTCACTCAATCGCGACAACACGTATTGATCGGTCGCTTCGTTCCTGTACTTGGCACTCGTTTGTGCAAACAGCGTCGAGACCGCAGAAAGGGTCACCAGAGTTGCCAGAATCAATATCGGAATACGCATACGACCGATCTCTAAATACGACACGGTTGAAACGATGGGGTTGCGATCAATACAAGCACGACGCGCAAGCGAGTGGTTTTTCGGTTTGGAACCATTTGTTTGTCGATTGCTGTTTCGTGGAGTTTTGAAACACAGAGACACTGAGGTCACAGAGTGGACGTACCAGGAAAATCCTCTGTGCCCTCCGTGCCCCTGTGTGCCCCTGTGTTTACCCTTTTCCCTACATGCAAATCAAATCGTTTAACGGCAAGCCGCAGGCGTCTGCGTTTCGATGTTCCAGACACCGTCGCCTCCGGCATGTCGTTAAAGCCAAAATACAAGCACAACGCGCAAGCGAGTGGTTCTGCGGTTTGGAACCACTCGCTCGCGCTTCGTGCTCGTACGTACACTACCTATCAGACTACCACAACCGGGCCGAAGTCTGAATCAAAAGATTCGCCAGATTTCGCATGGGCTCGTCTCACAAAACCCAATCCACCGGCACCAGCCAGCGAAGTGACCCAGCCGACTGACTTTTCGCCCTTCATTAACTCGAACCCCTGCGACTGAACGTCCTGAGCAAACTTGACTTGCACGACGAAGTAGTTGACATGCCCGATGGCATCAATTCGAGCCACTGTTTCCTGCCCCAGGTAGCAACCTTTTTCGAACGAGATCGCTGTTTCGTCCCGGCAGAATTCCTGCGGCAATCGATCAAGCGTCACATCCTTGCCGGTGATCGGCCAGCGACCCTGAAACCGCAAGCCGTCGAAGCCCGCGTCATCAATCGGTGTAATCCCCGAGTACCATTGCGTCAGGTCTTCGGTGACGGCCACCAGCAACAACCAATCCGGCTTGCCAGAAATTCTTGTTCGAATGGCGACGGACCGGTCTCGCACCAACGCATGATGGAACAGCGGAGCGTCCTTTAACGACTTGTCGAACATCAAATTCAACTTGTTGCCATTGCCGTACCACAAGCGATGGTTATCGCCGATATCTTCGTACTGGACATCTTCCGAGATGATGTACTTGTTAAAGTGATCGACCAGATTGATCTCCGGTTCACCGATCACGATCAGCGTCAAATCGAATTTCGACATCAGGATAATGGCGTGAGCGATCGTTTTGCCTTTCACGTTCAGAATGAACGCTTCGCATCCCTGACCGGGTTCCAGCCCTTTGATGTCAGCCGTGCAAAAATTGTGGAGCCACTTTTGTCGATCAGCGCCCGTCAGTCTCAACAAGGTAGTAACCGGGAATTGGTAGCATTGGCCTGATTCGGCTGGTTGATTCGATTCCATGATGTTCTATACCGCTTCCCTGGTTTGGAGTCCTACCCGATGCGCGTCACGCAACAACAAACAAGACTCGTGTTGGTCAATTAGCTTCTTGATTTGCTCTGAGTTTTCCAGGTAGCCGAACCCGAACTGCTCGGTGGTATCCTGAGTCAAACGGCTGGCCAAAAAAACGTGCCGTCGTTGAAAGACTTCGGCCAGCTCCGAATCCTGGCGTTTACTCTGATTGTCCGGCGTAGGCCAGATCACTGATGGCTTGCCCGACAGATCGGTACACATCACCAACGGAGCGTCGGCCGCGCTCGCCTTGTCCGCCGTCAGGATCGCACTTCGCAAATTTGCCCACGATTGAGAAGTCGCTGCTTCGATCGTCGCCAGCACCATGCCGGCCGGCCGATCAATCTGCAACTCCCAAACCTGACCACCCGCCTGGGCAGAGCGTTCCAAAACGGATTCGCTGGAACCCGTCATCACGTTGACGACCTGTTCGCCAGGCATCGTCACAATTCGCACTTGCCAAAACACGCCGAGGTTACTGTTGATCATCCGCGCCACGCCCGCCGCATCCGAGGGACGCAATCGCTCAATTTGCTTTTTCGTTTCGAGTCCACAGAACGCCGGGCAGATTGAATTCTGCAAACTACGATTGTCACCCGTCCCGATCGGAACGACCAGATCAGCATCGAACAGGATCCGATTCACATGCAGAGGGTTCCCCTTGGCATCGACGACAAGCATCGCCATCTGCTCGGCGTCGGTTGCATCGTGAATCACGAAATCTGAGTCTTTGTCAGCTTGCTTTTCCGCACACAAAATCGTAATCCGTGAACGGTCGTTGCCGGCTGCCACGAACCAATCCGCGACTTGCCGAGCCACGGTCAAGCCGCACGGCGTATCCGGCTCGACCGCAATCGCCACTACATCTTCGGCCATCACCGCCTGAGCAATCGGTGGAAAATCGATCGGCTGTTCAAAACTCGATCGCACTGCATCGGCCAACTGATCGACAGGAATCCCGTTGAGCGTTTGATCCGCGCGAGGATCGACAACTTGCGATTCATCAATCTGAAACTTGCCTTGGCAAAGCGAAATGCTGGGCATCGCCGTAAATCTCCTGGTCATTCTGGTGCACGCGGTGGAACGATGATGATAGCTGCGCCGGGAAACTTGCGTCAATGAGATGTAACCCTCACGATTCCGTAAGCCTGTTCCTGTAAAGGCCTGTTTTCGCCGGCGTAGCAACGCGGAAAACGGTGTTTGTTGATTGCCGCCTCTCGGGTCTAATTGATGGTAACGAAGGACTTCTGATTTCAGGATCAACACCCGACCAGGACTGTAATGGATTACGTCAAGACGCGCACGATGCGCACCCAATCGGCAACTCAAACGGCAACTCAATCGTGCTCGACCATGAAACACGACCACTGTCGACGGCCAGCCAATTGCAGTCGCCTGCTATTCGCGATCTTGTTGACTTGTTGCGTCGGGATGAGCGTCGGTTGCGAGAAGAAGTCCGAGTCCGACGATTCGCCATCCGAGAAGACGGCTTGGCAGAGCGAAACGGGTCCGACGGCCGCCGAGATCGTCAATCATATCCGGCAAGCCTATTCAACGGCCACCACTTACCAGGACAAGGCCACACTGAATCTCAGCTACCAATTGCAAGGCAGTTTTCTGGAAGAGCCGCATGTATGGGAAACTCAATTCCAGAGAGGCCAGGGGTTCAAATCCAAAATCTACGACGCGCGATTGAACGGGAACTCAAAACGGATGGGCTGTTTCATTTTCGATTTTGGATCGGGAAACCTGGACGATCAGTGGCGAATTCTGCCTCGTATCAAAACCAACGATGAATCCGCACCTGAAAAATCGGCTCGATCAAAGCAAGTCAATTCATTGCCAATTCATCGCCTGTTCCAGGACGGCATTTGCCGCCACTACATCACCGGGCAGGATGAAGTTCCCATCAACAAGCAAAACCAATTGTCCACGGACATCTTTTTCCCGCCGTCTATCGGTTGGCTGACCGGACAACACCAACAGGCCTGGCTGTTCGAAGGCCAGGCGACGCGAATGCCCGACACCAAGGTGGAAGGGCACGCCTGTTTTCAACTCAGCATTTTTTATCAACAGATGACATGGATCGTCGACATCGACGCCCAGGATTATCTGGTTCGACAAATCCGCTACCCCAACGAACTGCTCGATCCGCAACTACAAAACAATCCAGACGTGAACCACCTGGAGATCGTTGCCAAGTTCGAACAGGCCACCTGGCAGCCTCACTTTACTGCCGACACATTTAGCTTCGATATCCCAGCGGACGCCAAACGAGTCAGCCGCTTTGTCCCCGTGCCGGAACCGTTTCCATCCAACAATGTCGGCAAACGAATCACACAATTGGGACTTCGCGATTCCGGCGACCAATTGGTGGCACAGGAAGATTGGAAAGGCAAAGTCACGATGCTCTGCTGGACGAATCGTTCGACGGACGAGTCGAAACTGGCTGCCAGTCTCGATCAGCTGGCCGAACAACTCTCGATCAAGGAATACAACCTGGCACGAGTCGAGGTCGTCGAGGGGACCCTGCCGGGCAACCCGCAGGTCGCCGCCCAGTTGAAACGACTGTCGCAAGAAAGCAAGACTCCCGTCATGGCCGACTACGCCTTTAATGGCGGTCGAGCACTCGGCCTGAAAGATTACCCTGTGTTGGCCGTGATCGATCGAGCGGGCGTGTTGCAGTACGTCAAACTGTTGCAGGACCAACCACTCGATTCCGAAGACCTGGCCAGTATTTTGCTGCGTGTCCGATCTGGCGACGACGTGGCAGGTGAGATGCGTCAGGAATACGAATCCTTTTTGGATCTGTATCAAGAGCGACTGGCATCCGTCTCCGTACAAACCAAACGCAACCTGGACGATGGGAAGCTGGCCGAGGCCTCGCCGCCAACGCACCTGAAGATCGAAAAACTGTGGTCCAACAACAAGGTCCAACAGCCCGGCAACTTGCATCGACAAGCCAACGGGACATCGTCGTCGCTGACTCTGCTGGACGGTTGGCGCACAGTGACTCAGTTGTCCGAGGAAGGCAAGCAACAGAAACGGAAAGAACTGGATCTGGGCACTCGCGAATCGATCAGCGTGATTCGCTCGGGAGATCGGCAACCGGAACTGAGCGTTGTTTTCTCAGTCATGGGTCGTTCAGTTCGTGTGCTCGACCAAAACCTATCGTCCAAATTCGCCGTCGCCGTCGCCAACGACCAACAACGTATCCGCGACGCCAACCTGTTCGATTTCGACAATGATGGACAAGACGAATTGATGGTTTCGTTTACTGGCCCACGTGGCACCGAGATCATCGAGATCGACGATAACGAATCGGCGACAAACACCCGGACGATCAGCAACCAATCCTTTCGCTCATCAACCGTCGTTCGTCGACCGAATGGATCAAGGTCATTGCTGTTTTGCGATTCCAGCGCCAATCTGCGTTACCTGAAATCGGGCTCCAACGAACCGAATGACCTGAAATCCGATTTGATTGCCGCGACCCGAGTCGTTTCGATCACCGACCAATCGGGACGCGTCCTGATCTGCGTCGTGGGGACCAACCAACAAGGTCACTGGACGGCGATCGGTTTGAATGATTCATTGCAACAGATCTGGTCGACGCCGATCGGCAGCCAACGATTTGACAAGCAGGTCGAGTCGATCGCGTTCGGCCAAACGGAACGTTCCAAATCAGGCTTCTGGGCGATCGCCGGGGTCGATGGCTCGATCAAGTTGATTCGCGACGACGGAAAACTGGTCGACAACTGGAACACGGGCCAGCCGATCAACGGAATCGCGTTGGTGCCGAAAGGCAAGAGGCACATGATGGTGCTAAGCACAGAAGGCAATGTTCAGGCTTGGGCCATCGATTCCAAGGATGGTACCTTCCTGCCGGCCTCCTCGTCGCGGTAGTCTGATTGGCCGCCGCAATCAACTAACGATTACCGCCGCCGCGTCTCAGCGGCCGCAATGGTCGGACAGAAGTCGCGTTGTTGGCCTTCATCCCTGTGTTCGGGGCGGACGCAGGCTTGAAGTTTGGCTTCAATTTCGCCATCGCAACAACGAACTCATTTCCGTCAATCAGGATCCTGCCACCTTTGCGATCGATCGCAGGACCGGTTCGCTCAGATTCCAGCAAGCGACAATCCTGTATTTTGAGTGAACAATATCCTTCAGTTCGAATTTGCGAGGAGCCGTTGGAACCGACCAGGCTGTCGTCTATGCGAAACCGCGACGCTCCGCCAACCGACAACCCGCTGCGGCCGTTGCCTCTGATCTTGCAATTTCGCACGCCGGAATTTCTGACATCTTCGTGAGCGTTGATGCCGTCCAGCTGAAAGCCTTGCACGACCAAACCTTCAATCACAACATGATTGACTTCGTACAAAGTGATCCCGGTTTGATGCTTGCAATAACGCAGGTCGTATTCCGTTGGCAAGCGATCTTTGTCTGCTCGAAAATAGATCCAGCCATCGACAAGCGCCCATTGGTTGACTTCCAGATCGGGCAAGTAGGCATCCAGTTCTGACCAAACGCGATCCGCTGGTTTGCCATCCATGTAAAGTTGTTGATGACTTTTCAATTCCGGCATGAAGCGATAGATGTCGCCTGCGTAGCGTTCCCATGACCGAGGATTCACAGCAGCCGTGCCATCCAGCGTGGCGCCGTCGCTGACAATTGTAAAAGCCTGGTACTGAGTGCCGCTGTGCCTGGTACCCTGAATCGTAATGCACTCGCGATAAGGCTGACCGGTATTTTGAATGACGACTCGGTCGCCTTGCTGGACCAATTGCAATGCGCGAGCGATCGTTTTGACTGGACCTGAATTGGCACCTGGATCGGTGATCGGGTTGCCGTTGGATTCGTCGTTCCCGGAGACGTTGTTAACGAAAATATCTTCGGCGACGGCAGACCCCGACGACCAAACAACGATCATTCCGATCGCCGCAGCAATAATTAAGAACCGCATATTTTTAAGTCGCGTAAACATAAACTCAGTGATGTAGACCTTTGATGCGGTCGCCATTGTAGAGTGCTGTCGTACGAATGCTATTAGCCCACCTTCGGATGGGAGATTCGCGGCTGTCTTTTAGATGAACTGGCCGAGCCGCAAAAGGTTGATTGGGTAGTATCAACGCAAAAACAGCGGAAATCTGGCAGGAAAACCGATCGAATGAGGGAGTTCAGCCCTGCGGCAGGCGAATTCGGGCGCGACCGAGCGAATTGACCCGGCTGAGACGCGGCGTTGAAACCAGCTTAGACGCCCGCTTTGGCGTCCAGCAATTCACGGAACCGCGTAAATAGATAGTGGCTATCGTGCGGGCCAGCCGACGCCTCGGGGTGATACTGAACGCTCATCGCCGGCAACGTCTTGTGCACCAAACCGGCAACCGTGTCGTCGTTCAAATGACGATGCGATACAGTCAAGCAATCAGGCAGCGAGTCCTCGTCGACCGCGAAGCCGTGGTTCTGCGAAGTAATTTCGACTCGACCATTTTCGCAGTTCATAACCGGCTGATTAGAACCGCGATGCCCGAACTTCAACTTGTAAGTCTTGGCCCCACAGGCCAACGCCAACAACTGGTGTCCGAGACAGATTCCGAATACAGGCAACTTGCCCAGCAATTCCTTGATTGTGTCGATCGCATACGTCAGCGGCTCGGGGTCCCCGGGTCCGTTGGAAAGGAAGACACCATCGGGTTGATGCTTCATCACTTCGGCGGCCGTCGCGGTACCGGGCAAGATGGTTACCTTGAAACCCTGGTCGACAAGATGACGAGCGATATTTCTTTTCATGCCAAAATCGAGCGCCACCAGATGCCACGTCTGAGTTCCAGTAACCGCATCGGAGTTAGGCGAAAAGTCCCACCAGGCACTTAGCTTCTCATCCCAGTTCTCTGGCTGATCGGGCAAGACTTCCTGAACCAGATCGCGACCGACCAAACCGGCACTCGCTCTGGCCTTGGCGATCAGGCTGCTATCATCCATGTCGACTGATGACACCACCGCCTTCATTGCACCTTGCTCGCGAATAATTCGCGTCAGCTTTCTGGTATCTATTTCACTGATGCCGGCGATTCCGTGTTGCTTCAGGTAGCTGTCCAGGTTGCCAGTCGAGCGAAAATTGCTGGCGATCCGACTCAACTCGCGACAAACGAAACCAGCCAAATGCGGCTTCCAGCTCTCCACGTCTTCCTCATTCACCCCGTAGTTGCCAATCTGGGGGTAAGTCATCGCCACGATCTGGCCGCGATAGCTGGGATCGGTCAGAATTTCCTGGTAGCCGGTCATCGAAGTATTGAAAACGATTTCCCCATCGGATTCGCATTCCGCTCCAAAACAACGACCCGTAAAAACCGTACCATCCTCAAGTGCTAGTTTGGCGATTTTGCTCATTTGACGCTTTTCGTTTTACCTATGATCACTTGTCGTGTAACCAAATGACTATTTTTCCGGGGATTGCTTCGGAAGTCTGTGTTTTCACCCGCACGTTACATTAACAAACTTTAGACGTTCTGCAACAGAATCCAAAATGTTCAACTTTGACACCTGGAGCGATTGGTCCTGCCCTGGTTTTAGTTCGCATGAATACCTGTAGACCATCCGATTACTAACAATGGCTGTGGGTCTCCGAGCTGAAGACTTCGGTCCGATGCTTCGGACAGCCAAAACTTGAAGGGTCCCCTGTAGCGGCGAGCGGGGGCCCTTCTTTTATTTTAAATGGGCGGTAGTCACCAAACGAAACATTGACCGTCACGGTTCTGAGCATGCTCACTCAGGCGTGAGCATGGCACCCGAAAAATTCTTGACACCGGCAGCCTTAAATGGCACCCGAAGCCTGCCGCCTAGTCGTCCATCACGTCTTTTTCTCGTGACTTGGCCATTTCAGACGCAACGTCCTCGAACTTCTTGGTCAAGTCCTGAACCTTGTCCTTGATGTCATCGCGTTGATCTTCGCCGATCTCTTTGTCCTTGGCCGCCTGATCGGCTGCCTTGTTACCATCACGTCGCACGTTGCGGATCGAGATTCGGGCTTCCTCGGTCAGCTCCTTGATCCGCGAAACCATCTTTTTACGGACGTCGGTAGAAAGAGCCGGGATGTTGATCCTGACGACACGTCCATCGCTTTGCGGATTGAAACCCAGGTCGGCTTGCACAATCGCCTTTTCAATTTCCTTGATCACGCCCGCATCGTAAGGGCGGATCACAATCTGAGTTGGTTCCGGGGCACCGACGGACGCGATCTGCTTGATCGGAGTCGGTGAACCGTAAACATCGACACGCACGCTATCGACCAATCCGGGGTTGGCACGACCGGTACGAATTCCGCTGAGGTTTTTCTTCAAAATCTCGATCGCTTTTTCCATGCGACCTTCGGTATCCAACAGGATTTCCTCGGTGGGCATCTAATTTCCTTTCTTTGATGGATGCAGATTCAAACGGACGGAATGAACAACGTCTAGGCCGTAACCGTTTGCACTTTGCTGGCGATCAATGTTCCAATCTTTTCGCCAGCGATTGCTTTCTGAATATTACCCTCTTTCAGGTAATTGAAAACCATAACGGGTTTGTCGTGTTCCATGCAGTGAGCGATTGCGGTTTGATCCATGACCCGCAGCCCTTTTTCGATAACCTCGGAAAATGCCAATTCCGAGTACAAAACGGCGTGCGGGTTCTTTTCAGGATCTTCGCTGTAAACGCCGTCGACACGAGTCGCTTTCAGCAAGACATCGGCATCCAATTCCAGCGTTCGCAACGCGGCGGCGGTGTCAGTGGTCACGAACGGGCCACCGGTTCCGGCACCCAAAATGATGATCCGGTCTTTTTCCAGGTGTCGTTGAGCTCGGCGGCGGATGTACGGTTCACAAACACCGTCCATGCGAATCGCGCTCATCAGACGAGTATCACAGCCGAGTGATTCCAGGCCGTCCTGCAAAGCCAATCCGTTGATCACGGTGCCCAGCATGCCCATGTAGTGAGCCGTCGCTTCGTTGACGATCGCCTGCGTCTCCTTGAAGCGACTGCCTCGCAGAATATTGCCGCCGCCAATGACGACCGCAATTTGGCAACCGGCTTCACGAGCCAGCTTCACTTGCTTGGCGATATGGACAACTTCCTCCATACAAATCCCGCGTTCGCCCGGCTTGGCAAAACTCTCGCCAGACAATTTGAATACGACTCGTTTGTATTTAGCACGCTCACTCATCTATTTTCCTCAATTGAGTCCATAAAAAAGCCCCGATCGATCATCGGGGCAATTTGTTAACCTTGGATCGCATGACGTCCGTGCAAAATTGCACTAGCCGACAGCGACACGCTTATATTCTACGATCTCAGCGTTCTCGTTGAAGTCCTTCACTGCGGCGGCGACGGTTTTGGAATCGTCGATCGCGAAGAACTGACTCATCAAGCAACGCTCTTGATCCAGCAACGTGTTGTCAGCAATGAACCGCTCGATCTTGCCAGGAACAATCTTGTCCCAGATCTTTTCGGGCTTACCCTCTGCCTTCAACTCGGCCTTGATTTCTTCCTCGACCTTGGCCATCACATCGTCTGTCAATTGACGCTTGCTGGCGAATTGCGGAACCGTCTTCAGTGGTTTGCCAAGTCGAGCACGATCTTCATTTTCAACCGTGATCTGACCAACCAGAGCATCCGTCTCCTTCTTGACGAACTCTTCGTCGAATTCCGAAGGATCCATGATCGAAGGAGCCATCGCAGCGATATGCATGGCGATGCTGCGGAAGAACTGATCCGAACCGTCCTGGCCACCGTCCTTGAACGAAACCAGAGCACCGATCTTGCTGCCAGCGTGAATGTAAGTCGCGATGTTTTCGCCTTCGATGACCTGAACATCAGAGATCTCGATCTTCTCTCCAATCGTACCGGTCTCGTTGACCAAACGCTCGGCGACCGGGGTCCCGTCGATTTCCAGAGCCGTCGCGGCTTCCTTGGTGCCGGCTCCGTTGTCCAGAGCCAACTTGGCAAGTTGCTCGGCCAACGCGATGAAGTTTTCGTTCTTGGCAACGAAATCCGTTTCGCAGCTCAACGCCATGACGACGGCTTTGTTGCCGGCGTCATTCTTGGCGATCACGACTACGCCTTCGTTGGCATCACGATCGGCTCGCTTGGCAGCGACCTTCTGGCCCTTCTTGCGCAAGTACTCCATCGCACCGTCAAAGTCGCCATCGGATTCCATCAGGGCCTTCTTGCAATCCATCAAGCCCGCTCCGGTTGCCTTACGCAAGTCGCCTACTTCTTTTGCTGTTACTGGCATCGAATTTCCTTCTACTTCTTAAGCTTCTTCTGTCTGATTTGTAATGAGGGTTCAACAATGATTGTGGGAATGTCGCGTTAGCCTTCAGCCGGCTTTTC
>CAZPOL010000006.1:83031-84874 GCA_964588195.1 uncultured Pirellulaceae bacterium
CGGCTTCGGCGGCCTTGGCGGACGCTGCGGCTTCTTTTTCAGCAGCGGCAACTTTCGCAGCGGCAGCAGCCTCGGCGGCTTCCTTGTCCTTGACCATCTTCACGTGCTTCCGGCCTTCCAAAACAGCATCGGCCAAGTGACGCATGATGACGTCAATCGAACGAATACCGTCGTCGTTACCCGGGATCGGCAAGTCGACTGTGTCTGGATCGCAATCGGTATCGATCAACGCGATCGTCTTGATACCGAGATTGCGAGCTTCGCGAACGGCGTTCTTTTCCTTGTTCGGATCGACCACAATGATCGCCTCAGGAATCCGGTTCATCGTGCGGATTCCGTTCAGGTTACGGTGCATCTTGCGATACTCGCGATTCAACGAAGACTGCATTTTCTTGGAGTAAGTCGCCAGTTTCTCGCCACCGCGAATCTCTTCCAGCTCTTCAAAACGACCCATTCGGCTGCGAATGGTTCGGAAATTCGTCAGACAACCACCCAACCAACGCTCAGCAACATAAGGCATGCCGCAACGAGTCGCTTCGCGTTCGATCACCGCGCCGGCTTGTCGTTTGGTTCCGACGAACAGAATCAGACTGCCACCCTCGGCAACCTGTTGAGTAAATTTTTTGGCTCGCAGCAAACCGCGTACGGTTTCGCGAATATCAATAATGTGAATCGAGTTCTTGCGACCATAGATGTAAGGTCGCATCTTGGGGTTCCAGCGGCTGCTGCGGTGCCCAAAATGTACGCCCGATTCGATCAGTTCTTCGACTACTTTATTCGCCATTGTTTCTCCAAAATTTGCCAAGCCAACGCTCATGGTGCGAACCTTGAAACAGGAACGCCACGCGACCAAACAGAAAGAGTAAGATAAATCAGCCCACGAATTGTTCGCGAGCCCGTAAAAACACGTCCCCAAGTCTATCGCAGCTTAATTTTCGGGGCAATTGCTAATGGACCGAAATTTACCCGCTTCCCATAATCGCCAGTCGGGCGATTCAGACGCTACAGCCTGGAAATCCCGAGTCGCCGCAGCCGTTACTTCGCTGATTGACGGCTCGGTGGAATTCGTCGAGTTGCTGACTCCCGATTCGCTGCCTGATTCGCTGGCCGGAATTACCGGAGTCGAATCCAGCCACAAAATCCTGCTACCGGGGTCCTTCAACCCACTCCACGCGGGCCATGTTGAGATGGCTGGTACCGCCGCCCAAATGCCAAGCGACACAGATAATTCCAACCCACCCGTTTGGTTCGAATTAGCGATAGCCAATGCCGACAAACCACCACTGACCGCCGATCAAGTTCGCACCCGCCTGCTGCCTCACCTGATCGCCGATCCAAAAAAAGAGCCCGCCACTCGCCACGAGACATTCGCTCCGTACGGATTACTGATAACCAACGCGGCCACCTATCTGCAAAAAGCCCGCCTGTTTCCCAGGACCCAGTTTGCCATCGGCACAGATACATTGATCCGTGTCGCCGATCCCAGGTTCTATTCCGATTCCGTTTCCAGTCGGGACCAAGCGATTGGCGAGATTTGCGATGCCGGTTGCCGATTCCTGGTGTTTGGTCGAGTCGAAAACTCTGCCGCTGGAAAAAGCTCTGCTGCTGGAAAATTTCTGGAACTCGACGACCTGAAAATCCCGGAGTCACTGCAAAGAATCTGCGACCCGATTCCAGCGACTCAATTTCGGCTGGACCTCTCCAGCAGCGAACTAAGAGGCGACGCTCGATAGATATTGCTAAACAGTCGGGATGTTGAATCGCTCAAGAAACTTTGCTTGCTCAACTTTCAATTCTTCCGCGTAGCCGGGATCGGTGGTTGAGAAGAATTCGATGGCGTCAG
>CAZPOL010000007.1:0-5632 GCA_964588195.1 uncultured Pirellulaceae bacterium
GGGTTGCTTAGCCACAGAAAAAAGCCACGGTCGGAAACGCTTGGTTCCAAGGGAAACGGAGACCCTTAACCGAACATAAGAAACATTATCGGACGTTGTGGGTATCTCGAATTCCTTGAGTTTCTGGACCGCAATTGCTTGCTTAGCGACCGTCGGCTTGATCAACTCTGCTCTGCGATTGAGCGCCGAAAATCACTGCTGGGCTGCGGCCGTGGCGGGGTCCAGGTAGACGCCCATCTGGCGGAATTTCTCGTAGCGAGCATCCAGCAATTCTTCCATCGATAATTCGCACAAAGTTCGCAGCGATTTACTGAGGAACAGCTTCAACCGGCTGGCCGTCATGTGATGGTCCCGATGCGCGCCGCCGAGCGGTTCCGGGATCACTTCGTCGACGATGCCCAGCCGTTTCAGGTTGTCGGATGTGAATTTGAGGGCTTCAGCGGCCTTTTCGGCATACTCGGCACTTTTCCACAAAATCCCGGCACAACCTTCGGGACTGATCACCGAGTAATAAGAATGCTGCATCATGGCGACGCGATCGCCAACACCAATACCCAAGGCTCCGCCGCTGCCGCCTTCGCCAATCACGACGCAAACGATCGGCGTCTGCAAGCGAGACATTTCGTACATATTTTCAGCGATGACTTGAGCTTGCCCGCGTTCTTCGGCACCGATTCCGGGATAGGCACCGGGGGTATCGATCAGACAAATGACCGGCAATCCAAATTTGGCCGCCAATCGCATTTTGGACATCGCTTTGCGGTAGCCTTCGGGATGGGCACAGCCAAAAAAGTTTTCCGTACGCTCTTTGTAGTTGCGACCTTTTTGGTGGCCAATGACCAGCACTTTTCGCTCGTCCAGTTTGGCAAAGCCGGTTCGCATGGCGCGATCGTCGCCAAAGAAGCGATCACCATGCAATTCGACGAATTCGTCGAACACCAGTGACAAGTAGTCGATCGTGTGAGGCCGGTTTTTGTGACGAGCCACCTGAACCGTCTGCCACGGACTAAGGCTGGAATAGATTTCGTCGGTTAGCCTGGAGAGTTCACTCTTCTTTTTTCGCAACAACTCAACCGCTTCCGCAGTCTCGTTCTGCTGGCTTTCCAATTCGTCGATCTCTGCTTCAAGGTCAGCGATCGGTTGTTCGAACGGCAAATAATCCATGTCGTCTGTGGGTCTTCAAAAATGTTTTGGTCTGTTGTAGATCGATCGATGGCGAATCGATTCGGGCGAAACCATATCGTCCCAAGAGCCAGCTTGCTTGTCGAGACGTTTATTGGTCCCGGAATCCCGATAAATCGAGCGGACGGAATCCGTCACTCATCCTCGACTTCCGGTTCCGGCAGCTTTGGCCGGTGACCTGCCTTGTACACGCGGATCTTTGCCAGCTCCTGCAAGAATACGGTGAAGTTGGCCGGACGTTTCTTTTGATCCTTGGACAGCGTCTTCAGAATCAACTTGGCGAAGTCTTCCGAGACGGCTTTGTTGAATGCGATCAAAGGTGGTGGGGTCGCACGCAAATGTTTTTGCAACAGCTCGTCCGGGTTGGTTCCCGTGAACGGCGGCTTGCCCGCCAGCAATTCGTGCATCACGCAACCGTATCCGTAGACGTCCGTTGTCTCGTCCAAAGGCTTGCCACGAATTTGTTCGGGAGCCATGTAGCTTCGAGTGCCCTGCACCGTCTTCTTGCCAAACAGACTCCGTTTTTGCTTCTTCAATGCCTGGGCAATCGAAAAGTCAATCAACTTGACCACGCCGTCGTTGTTCACCAGAAAGTTGTCGGGCTTCACATCACAATGGATCCAGCTCCTGGAATGCAAGTACTCCAGCGAAGCTGCTGATTGCTTGACGATTTCCGGAATGCTAACCGCCAGCGTCTGGTACTCGTCGCGAATCATCTGCTTCAGGTTCTTGGCATTGAAAAGCTGCATCACCAAAAACGGCAAGTCGTAACGATCGACGAACTCGAAAACCTTAATCACATTTTCATGTTCCAGCTCGACACCAACCTTGCCTTCATTCCGCAGTTGCGCAATCTCGGTTTTATTTTCCTTGTGTCGAGCCAACAAAACCTTGATAGCGACTCGATCCTTCTTACCATCCAGAATCGCTTCCCAAACATTGCAGATTTGACCGCCTCGAATCAAGCGAATCAAGCGATAGCTACCTAAATAGTCACGTGAACTGGACACCGTCAGCGTTACCAACAAAGTCAAATGGAATTATCTGGCAACACGACGTGTGATCGGAAAAACTCACAACAAATACGGTCGGCTGCCACCTTGTTTATTCTAGAGGGCGACCGGTTTCTTTGACAGACGGACGAATAGTCTTTACCAGTCAGTGCGGGTACCGAACCTGCACCATAAACAAACCGTGTGCCGGAGCGGTCTCGCCAGCCAACACTCGATTTTTTGCCCGCAGCACTTCCTGAACCCATTCCGGTTCCTGTCGCTTGCGTCCCACCACCACCAAAGTCCCTACGATGTTTCTGACCATATTGTAGAGAAAGCCATCGGCCGAGATTTCGATGTCAATAAATTCAAAGCCATGTGGGCTGGAGGGTGTGACGGTCAAGCTGGTCACATTGCGAATCGAGTCGTTTCGCTCGGCACCCGCAGCTTCGAAACTGGAAAAATCGTGCGTGCCGACCAGGTACTTTGCTGCCTGTTGCATCGCAACGACATCCAGACTGCGCGGAACGAACCAACGAAAGCGACGATCGAAAACATCGTGAACCGTGCCCGTCTGAATCTGGTATCGATAGGTCTTGCCTACCGCATCGCGAATCGCATGAAAATTGTCGGGCGCTTCGCGCGCGTCCAGCACGCGGATATCCAGCGGCAGATTGCCGTTGAGCGCTCGAACAATCTGTTTGCATTCGATCGTACTGTTGGTCTGCAAACTGCAAACCTGAGCCAACGCATGGACTCCGGAATCGGTTCGTCCACTGGCCGTGATCCGAATTTTTTCGTTCGTAAAGACTGTCCAGGTTTCCTCCAGAACTTGCTGGATCGCCAAGCCGTTTTCCTGAACCTGCCAACCGACATAGTTTGATCCATCATAGGCGATGGTTAGCTTGATTGATCGCATGTCACTTGCCCTGCCCCTTTTTAAGGCCCAGCAAACCCGCGACTCGCGAAACCTGACGACGACTCCATTCTGGTGAAACAAATGCCAGGTTAGCAATCAACATGATCAACCCGAAAGTCATCATTCCCATTGCTGCCCCGATTCCGAGATGGACCAGCACAGCCAACAACAAATAGATCGGTCGCGACAGTTTCCCCCAAATCATGAAGGCGTAAGAGAGTTCCCAGAACACAGAAACCAGGGTTACGACATTCACCAACCATGGCATATGGACCATCCAGGTCATATCCAGAGTCTGGTATTCGTAACTGGCCAACGCGCCCCAAATCGCCGTCCCGTCCCACCAGGAAACGCCTTGTAATTTCCCGAGTCCCGCAAACAGATAGACGACGCACAGATGCAGCTGAATCAATCGCGTGGACAAATTGGCCATCGTCGACAAAGCAGGTTCCGATTGGGAATCATGTTGCTGCTTTTTTCGAAGTCGCCAGGCATCTACGGAATACAGCACGCCGCAAGGAGCAATCGCCAGGTACAAGGTCAAGAAACTGTTGATCTGATCCAGTCCAAAAAGGGCACCGCCCGCACGGTTGGCGTAGGAGACCACAATCAGGAAGGAAAGAATACCGGTCCAGCGAGTCCACGCGCCGACGGTAAACGCCACCAACACGACCAGAGACAAAATATGTGTCGTCCACATCCATGCTGCGGAATCGAACCAATTGAAATGACTCCAGACAAACGGTGAACCGCCGGTGAAAGCTTGTTGGTAGTCGGCCGGAAAGACGCCTTGCCCGGAAAAGAAGGTCGCCAGTTCAGCGGTCCAGACCCAATGCGTATAGACCAACATGCAGCCGACGAGAATTCTCATCAGGCAAATCGTTTCGAACCGTCCGGGTGTGAACCAGAACCGATTCCACGCATCGAACAACGACCGTCGGTAACTTTGAAGTGCCTCGCTCAATTTGCCGATTCCCCACTGCCCTGCTCTTCGTCAGATTCCTGAGGAGCAATCGACTCCAGTTGATCGCTGTCCGAATAAACAACGCCCAACGAGTAGGTCAAATCCGCCGGCATGTAAATTTCATTATCCAGCTTGGCCCCCATCGCAATATCCTGCGGTGGCGGAATCAGCCGGGTTACCAGTTTCAAGTCGACCGAAACTCCATCATGTTTTCGCAACAATGTCTTGCCAATACTGACCACCAATCGATCCCGCATTTGTGAAATCCGTTCGTGTTGTTGCAATTCACGATTCAGTTGACTCTGTAATGCCTGCGCGGCCCGAGGGTTGGTCGTTTGCAAACCCGCAATCTGTTCGTTGATCTGTGTTTGCCACTCGGCCAATTGAGTCTCGTCAAGCGTTTCCGAAACATGCTGGAACATGCTTTCTGACAACATGAACCAACGGTGGTACATCAACCTTGGCCAAATTCCACGTTCTGGAAACTTGCCCTCCACGGTCTCGCCCGATTGCGTCGTCACACGATAGTGAACGATATGACTTGGGCCGGGCTCGGGAGCAAAAAAACGGTACCCGTGCATCAAGAACAACGACTCGCTGTAGGGACTGAGCACCCGCTGCGTACTGATGGCCAAACCTGGTGCCGGATCAACGACTGCCAATGGTGCCAGGGCAACACAGAATAAATGAAAGACCAGAATCAAGCTGACCCAGAACCGGCGCGTGGATGTCCAAACCGGCCGCTGAGGCTGGGCCGCAGATTCAGATTCGCCGTCGATCATCACTTGCATTCCATGGAAGCACAAAAAAACCTTCCGCAACTGGACGCTGCGGAAGGAATTAATCTATCGCTTGTTTGCCAAACTATCGAGTGGCAACCTGATCGACGGAATCAAAATCGAATCGCAAGTTCACTGAATCGCCTGCGTTAACATCGAGAACCCGCTCTCGCTTGATCTCTTTGCCATCTCGCTCGACCGAAACCATGACCTTGTACGAACTCCATTTTTGGCCAGCTTTCAAATTGCTGGTCGAGAAGTATCGCATAGAGCCTCTGGCTCTGGTTTCTGAACCGCCCAAAGTGACCTTGGCGTCTTCTGGAACAAACAGAGTCACCGAAGTAACCAGTTCTTCCGCTTGATCGAAAGTCATATCGAACGTCTTGTTCGCACCAGCCGTCAACTGGACCACCTTGGTTCGCGTCAACGTCTTGCCTTCTTGCTCGAATTCAGCCTTAACTTCGTAGGTGTAGCTCTTGCCAACTTTCAGATTTCGCGAAGCGTAGCGTCGCAAAGTACCTGGCGTCGAGGTCTTGCGACCGTTGACATAAACAACAGCTTTTGCGGGCACATGCAGATTCAACAGTGCAGTGTCCGTGTCTCCAGCAGTATCGAATGGATCCGTTGACTCTCCGTCCGGGATCACATTGGTTCGTTCAGGTGCTGGATCCGGAATCGGGGCAGCCGGAGTTGGCTCGGACGGAGTCGGGACGGCGCCATCGAACGGAGCACCGCTATCGAATGGAGCACCACTGTCCAACGGAGCACCACTATCGAACGGAGCACCATCGAATGG
>CAZPOL010000007.1:5732-23045 GCA_964588195.1 uncultured Pirellulaceae bacterium
CCATCGAATGGCACACCACCATCAAATGGCACACCACCATCGAAAGGAACACCGCTATCGAACGGGACGCCACTATCGAACGGGACACCACTGTTCAATGGAATTCCGTCCAACGATGGTGTTGAAAACCCGGGAGCAACATTGAACGACGGCTGTGAAAAACCTTGGTCGTAAATTGGCGTCGATTGAACCGGGACTGAATACGAAGGAGTCGAATAGGTAGGCGCCGAACTGTAAACCGGGGAACTGTATCCGCCGACGCTGCCTCCGCTGGTACTGATCCCAGAGAAACCAGTGGAACCGCCGCCATTCGAAGATGAGTAGTAAGAACCACGACTTCCCATGCTGCCGCCGCCCCAGCTGCCGCCGCGACTTCCACCGCGACTTCCAAAACTTCCACCTCGGCTACCAAAGCTTCCGCCACGGCTTCCCAGGCTGCCACCACGACTGCCGAGGCCAAGACTTCCACCACCATTTGAATGATTGGCTCGAATACGTCCGAGCAAATTTCGAACGGGGCCGCCTCGACTGCCTCCCAGCAAACTGCCACCGCGAGAGCCACCGCCCCAGCTGCCGCCGCCGCTACCAAAGCCGCGAGAACCACCACCCCACGATCCGCCCCTCGAACCGAAACTGCCCCAAGAAGCGTGAGCTTCGGCAGCGCCATAAAAAAACATCAATGCAGCCGCTGCCAGGATTGGCAACAGCTTTCGTTTTGTCGATTTCATCCACTTACTCCTGAGACGGGGATCTTCTTGAATCTGCGAAGATTAAATTCTTGTTGTGTCACCAGAATAACAACGGCATTTGGCAATTCAAGCTATATAGGCTAAGCAGGGAAAATAAACAGCATTGTTCGGTCCGGTAAAAGCTGACGAATAGCGCAAGGGTTGGAAAAGGGCCAATTTCCTCGCATTATCGCCGCTTTACGTCCAATTAGAGCAGGCACGACAGGGACGGACACTGGATTCTCAGGTAGCTGGATTCGCCAGAATTCAGGCAAGTGGCAAAACCGAAGTCTGGCGACTCCGGCTACATAGCTGTTGTCCAGGTCCCAGCACTCATCTTCATCCCCGAACGATCTAGCGTTTCGTCGGCTCAATCAAAATGTTATCGAAGGAAGCCGAACCCGTGGCGCCGAACAGACCAACACGGATGATCGCTTCGCGAGTTTTTTCAGGAACGCGAATGTCGTTGTCGCGGTTAACCCAATCTCTGGTGCCACGGAATGGACCAATGAAACCGGTCCCCAGCGGGTTTCGATGATCGTCGTAAAACGTAATGGTGACGGTTGGCAGATCTTCGGCGAAAGGGCCCGCCAAAACGTTTTCACATTTGATCGAGGCACGAAGTTTGATTTTGGCAATCGCTTCTCCGCTGATGGCAAAGCCTTGCATCAAATGAGCTTTTTGACCGGCCTGATTCGCTTCAAAACGAATATGACGCTTTCCACCTGGTGACAGGTCGTCGTCCACCAATTCCAAAGATCGTTGGTAGTACCAGCCATTGACGAATCCGTTTTCGGGCAAGTCCTCTTCAAAGTCACCGTTCAGAATCTTTGGGTTCTCGGGGTCTGGTAGAACGTCGCGGTTTTCTTCGGCCGCTCCAGTCATTGGAACAAACAGAGTCGGACGCAGAGCGTTGGCCACCAGTTCACCATCGACCTTGGTATACAGCATCAAATTCTGCTGATGCCGCTCGCCCATTGGAATCACCATCACACCGCCCTCAGCCAATTGTTCCTTGAGCGGTTCCGGGACGACTTCCGGAGAGCAAGTCAAAATGATCTTGTCGAATGGTGCTTTTGAGGGCCAACCTTTGAAACCGTCGCCGACTTTTACATGCACGTTGTCGTATTTCAATCGCTTCAATACTTTTTTGGTTTTCTCGCCGAGCGGACGAACGATCTCGATCGAGTAAACATCCTTGACCAAAGGGCTCAGGATGGCAGCCTGATACCCGCTGCCAGTTCCGATCTCCAGCACTCGATCACCCGGTTGTGGATCCAGCGACTCGGTCATGTAGGCGACAATGAACGGGCTGGAAATTGTTTGTTCGTTGCCGATCGGCAAAGCGGCATCCAGGTAAGCTGAACCCCAAAGATCGTTCGGGATGAACATTTCACGCGGCGTCTCGCGCATCGATTCCAGGACACGTTCGTTGGTGACACCGGCATCTTTCACGGCAACCTGTACCATTTGATGCCGGGCTTCCTTGAATCGTTGTTTTTGCGAACCTTGGGCAAAACCGCTACGAGCATCTGCCAACAATATCCCGACGGCTAAAACCGCAATAACCGTCATCCGGATCATTGAATTCGTTTTTGTCACAGCTAACCTGCTTTCTGCGTTAGGTGTCCTTGCCTGTCTTGTTTATTATAGCGTTCCAGGACTAGTTTGATCCATTCCTCGCCGCCTTCTTTTGCCCACAAGCTACCGAATACATGATTGATTCAGATCAACCAAAGTACGGTGCCTGGCCCTACATTCTGCCGTTTATGGCATTCATGCTGGTTTCGATGTTCGAGCCGCGGTTTCCCGATCAGAACGAAGACGGTCTGCCGCCGGAGATCTTGCAGCAGGCACAGGAAAATCCGGACTCCCCTGCCCTGTCCGAAGCCGACACTTACGCGTTGACCGAACGACGTCAGTTGGCAAATCAGTTTTTCCTGACCTACGGATTCAAGGTCCTGCTGACGACCGGCCTGCTGATCTTCTTTTGGCGAATCTATTCGAAACAGTTCCCTTTTTCCACAAGCTGGCTATCGGTGGTCGTCGGTGCGGTCGGGATCGTGGTGTGGGTTGGGTTATGTCACCTTGGCATCGAATCGGCGTTGATCGGCTGGTTTCAAGTCGAGGACATTTCGATGCGCAGCCATTTCAATCCGTTCGCTCAGATTCCGGAAGACTGGCAGCTATACCTGTTCCTGGCAATTCGGTTTTTTGGATTGGTGATCATGGTTCCAATCTGTGAAGAGCTGTTGTTGCGAGGCCTGTTGATGCGATACATCGAATCGCCCGATTGGTGGACAATCAGCCTGGGAAGATTGTCGTTTCGCACCATGTTGGTTGCGCCGATGTACGGACTGGCGACTCACCCAACCGAAGCCCTGGCGGCTGTCGCATGGTTCTCGTTGGTAACGTGGTTGGTGCACCGAACAGGAAAATTCTGGGACGCGGTCATTGCCCACGCCATCACTAATTTGTTGCTGGGACTCTACGTCTGCGTTTTCTCGCAGTGGCAACTTTGGTAGGTCGCGATTCGCTTAAGCCGGAGCTTGCCTTCGCATTACTGGCGGTCAAATTCTCCGTGATCCCCAGCGTCAAAAACAGAATCGCATTGACGTTCGGGATGATCGAAACGTCGTGAAACATTCCGTTGCAACAATAGACGGTGATGACGACTATCCCCAGCAACCCGAACTGCCGTTGCTCAAGGCTAAGCTGTCGCGCGGACCAAAGCTGCCACGACTTGAGAAACACCGTAGCCAGCAGAATACAGAGTAATGAAAGCCCGACCAGTCCCGTTTCCGTGATGTAGGACAAGAAGACGTTGTGCTGCATGTAAGGCAGGATTTTGGCAAGTTGCATGCCATTGGTGTCCGCATAGTGATACGGCTTCTTGGCTTTGGTGTATTGCCCAAACCCGTGCCCGAAGACCGGTTTGTCGACCGTCATTTTGTAGGCAACGAATGCCAACATCGGACGCAGCTTGGCAGACTGTGCCATCTCAGCGGCCGTAACTTCCTTGTCTCTCTGAAATCCGTCCAGCTTGTCCGCGAACAAGGCTGCCAAAACAACCAGCACCAAAGTGCCGGTCACCATCAAGGCTCCACGAACCTGAGGCCGTGCCGGCAACCAGGTTACGATCCCAAACGTCAATGCACAGCCAACCCAAACACTTCGAGTTAGCGTAAGCAATGACGCAACCAAACAGAGGACAATGACGATTCCCAGAAAAACTCGCCCAATCGGTCGCGAATGATTCCACATCAATACGGACGCTGCGAGACACGCAGACAGGAAAATGCCGCAAGAAACCGGGTTCAAAAACGGTCCGCGACCACGACCCAAAAACTCCCAGTGAATCGGATCGAGTATGTACCGCGGAAACACGAAACCGGATAAACCGCGTTGTTCGCAAATCGTCGTGAAACCAAGGTAGAACCCGTAGATCACCAACACCGAATAGAATACCCGAATGTCCTTGGCCGTCGCCCTGCAATGTTTGGCCACGAAATAGAACGACACCGGGATCAGGTTAAAGAACAACAAACGTGTCAGCGGCAGTTTTTCCTTGTAGCTCCAATCATGCAGAAACGTGCTGACCAGCAGCAACGCCATCAAGACGACGACAACGACATCGGTTCGGCTAAATGACTTGGGGTCGGATCGGCCCATTTTCCACAGCACCAGCGATGCCAGCACCAACCAGCCCAACAACACGCGATCGATCGTGACCGGGATAGGGCCGACGTTAACATTGAAAAATGGATGCCCGAATGTGGCGCCTGTCAGCAACACCAACAGGCTGCCAACCAACACCGACAAATGTCGCTGGGCTGCCATAAACCAAACCAGTCCTGCAAGTCCGAACAGGATCAAAACAACTTGCATGATGTCCTTCTCTATCCAGGTTTCTAAAAAAGTAGTTGCCTTGACTAGTGTGTGCGTAGCGTCCGATCTGTTTCATGCCCCGGTCCGCCGACCAGTCACGTCTAGCGCCTGTAATTTGGCGGCAGCTGATTTTGGTTGATCGGAAGCGGTTGATTGCCGGGAATTCCATTCGCTTGCCGAACCGGCGCCACACCCGGCCGATTGATAGGCAAGGGCATATTGTTCAAGTTCGCTGGGGGCGAATTGTTTGGCCTGGATTGCGCCGGCTGAACTGGCTGAACTGATTGAACAGGCGGCTGATTCCACGCGACCGGAGGATTAACGTTCGCCGGCGGCACCTGACGATTGCCATTGTTTGTCGCAGCTGTTCGAGCGCGTGGCGTCGCCGCCACCTGGAAGACCAGGTCTTCGCGGGAACTGGCGATCTTGTTGCCCACAAGGTCGTCGACTGACATTTGCAAACGATATTGCCCCGGAGCCATTTGCGGCACGGTGACCGGAAAGAACATGTAAAAGTCTTTCCGGCGACGTTGGGAAACATCCTTCACTGGCTGGTATTGATTCTGATACACGACGCGATTGTTGGAGTCGATGATCGAGTATTGACCTTGCAACTCTGCAACCTGTTTTTGTTCGCCTTCGATCGTTTCCTGCTTCAGCGAATAGTTCTCGATCTCGCAATAGATCAACACTTCCTGACCAGCCTGGAAGTTGCCCTGAATCGGCGTGAATTGGCCAAATCCGCGCACCTCAGTGGCAAAGGCACATTCCGAAAGTCGCATCGCTGAAATGCCAGACAACTGGTCGAGAGCATACTCAAGTTGCTCGGCGGCACGTGTCGTGCGGCGACGACGATGGGCGGCGCGAGCCGCATCCGTGGCAGGCTCTATCGGCCGTTCATTCAACAGCATTTTCAACGAGCTAAGTTGGTGGTGCCAATATTTTTTGTAGTGCGGATCTTGCGAGTTGATCGTGATACGACTCGGCAAATTTTCTCCCGCAGCCAACTTTAACAACATCAAACGAATCTGCTGATCGGCCTCGGCGTTGGGCCCCGTCTGTTCAACCTCATTCGAAAGTTGAGCGATCGAACGTTCCAGTTGCTCATCCCACGTTAACGGGATCATCCTGTTTGGCGTTTCGGAAACAGGAGTATCGGTCAACGATCGAGAAACGCCTGGCGAACTCTGGTGAACGTTGTCCAAATGCGCTGCGTGCTGAACGGCACCCGTTTGGCTGGCCACACTGGCCGGAATCGCTGCCACTGGCGGCGCCGGTTGCAACTGTGCCGGTTGCGTCTGAGGTTGAGGCTGCGTCGGCGGTTCTGGCACAACAATCACAACGTCACCCACTGGATCGGGCTCTGGCTTGTCGAGATCTGCAAATAGACGGTCCGTTGGCGAACCCTCTTGCTGGCGAGTAGTCGAGACAGAACCTGGTTCAGCAACCATCGTCATCATGGATGTCTGTGTGACTGGCGAAGTGACCGGTGGAGCCTGTTGCTGGACAACAACTTGATTGGCTGGTTCAGTCGTTGTCGGTGCAGCAACTGCCGGTTGCGGTTGCTGAATTGACTGCACCGTCGGTGGTGGCGTGTTGATTTGCGTTTGAGCAATCGTTGTTGGAACAATCGTTGTCGGCGGTGGCGGCTGTTGAGTTGCCTGGGCCGGATTCACAGTCGTCGGCGGCATCGGTTGCTGACTCACGACTTGCGATTGTTGAGCGGGCGCACTTGGAATCGGCTTGGCCGCTGGATTTCCTGTAGCAGCCGGTGGAATCGGGAATGATTCAGCCGTCGCGTATGGATTGGTCGCTGGTGGCTGGATTTCCTGCTGTGCGACGACGGTCGGCGGTGGTGGCAAGGTGTTGACGGGATGAATTGGCGGTTGCTCCATGGCCGGGTTGGCATTCCCCGAAGCGGCCTGCCCCAATGACACATAGGGGGCTGCAATCTGTGAGAAAGGATGTACTGCCGACTCAACAATTCCAGGCAACTGCTGCTTGGCGTCTTCCTGAATGTCATCGATTGTCAGCGCCTCGACATGCACGTTGGTGCTCTTCAACGAAACCTGGTCCAGGCTAATTCCAGTCGCTGCCGGGTCCTGGTTGTTCGCAAATTGCGCGGGATCCTGAATCGGCTGGCCTTGCGGCGCGGGAAGTGGAGGCGTCAGACGCGTTACACCCGTTAGGTCTTCCAGCGATTGAGGACGACGCTTTTTGGCGGGACCATCTTTCAACGAATATCTGCCAGGCGGATCCTCAACGTTCCCATTAGTGAACGTTCGACAGCCGCTAACCATGATCAAACAGACCAATACTGCTAACCACATTTGTGCAGGTTGAAATCGCATTCCGTTTCCTCGGAGAAGCTTCAAAAATTGGATGTCCTGGCGACTCGAACCACGCTGCGCGCAGCCAAACCCAAGACAGTCGGTGGCGGAAAGTAGAAGAATCACCGGATAGCGGCAAGACCGACAATCAAATCACAGTTTCGCCGAACGATCACCGCAGAAAATCGAATGCAGAAAGCACATCAGCCCCTAACGGATGCCGCTAAAGATGCTGTCAACAGAGTGCTGGCGATGCTAATTTCTTGCGACTACGATTTGGTCGCGGGTTCCAGCGGCGCCATCTTGAAGAACAGAGTCTCCAACGCCATGCGAGCTCGTTTCATGTCCGAGTGACTACCCTTTAACGCCAGATCGGTATCCAGCAGCCATTGGTAGAATTGCTTGACACGAACGCGGCCAAGTTGTCGCACGCTTTCACCGGCCACATCCATTTCACCACCCCACTGCCGAAATCCGGCTTTCCCCAGAGCGACGGACAAATCCGGTTTACGACCGCTGCGGGTTTGTCGCGAAACGTGTTCCCACAATCTTCCATAGCGTCGTAACGACCAGGACAATTGGCCATACAGCGCCAAAGGATGCTCTCCGGACTGCAGCAGATTGGCCAGATGCTCCAGGGCCTTGTCCGTCTCACCACGGGTTGCGGCAGCGGCGGCATCCCAAATCGATTGAGCTCGCCAACCGCCAACGATGGAACGAACTTCTTCTTCCGAGACGCTACCGCCCTGCCCTGCGAACAGACTCAGCTTGGCCAGTTCCTGATCCGCGCGACCCAAATTCCAATCGACAATTTCCAACAATTGCCTGCCCAGTTTTTGAGTCAGCGAGAGTTCGTGCTCCGACTTGGCAAACGCCACGATCCACTTGACCATCTTTCCCGAGTCGGTCGATTTGCTGCGACCTCGTTTCGACTGCGGTTCGGAGCACTGTATCTGCGCGCCGATTTTGTCGATCGACTTGTACAGCCGTGTGTTTGCCGGCCATGTCTTGACGCTTAGAATCAAACGACCCTGGCTTGGTGGATTGGCAACAAGATCTTCCAGCTCGCCGCGAAATTTCTTGACGAAGTTGTCTGCGGCCTGGACCAGCACCGTTCGTCCGTTGCCCTGACTGAACAGGCTGACCGTCATCAGATCGTCTTTGATGTCTGCCCACGAGGCGGTGTCGCCTTCCAGAATCGCCACATCAAAATCCGCCTCGCCACCGGCCAGGTCCTGCAACAATTTTTTGCGGGACCGTAATTGCAGGAACGAGTCGTCTCCGAACAGGACAAAAATCCGCGTGTCATTGTCGGAGCCCGCTGCTTCCAGAAAGTCAAAGGCGTGGACGGTGTTGCTCATACCTGGAATATACGGCGAACCTGACTCAAATAACATCCTGCGTTGGGCGGGAAATTGGCCGGAAATTTCGAGTGATAAGGTTGGCGCACCTAATATGTTGGCGCACAAAAAAATCGCGGCTTGTAAAAAGCCGCGATCTGTATTTTGTTTTAAGGCTTATTCGACTACCGGCTGCCACTTCCCTCTTTGCTGCCGCTACCGTCCTTGCTGCCGCTGCCTTCTTTGCTGCCGCTACCATCCTTACTGCCACTTCCATCCTTGCTACCGCTGCCGAAAGCGTCTCCCGCATCAAATCGAGTTCCGGGTTGGCGAGGTACAAAGTCAGTTGGCGGGTTCGATTCGAATTGACGAATACGCTTGACTTCGCCTTCGCTTCTGACACCCGACTGCTCCAGGAATTCCCTTACAGAAATAACCCGTGTCTGAAATCGCTGGCGTTGCCCTTCGAGCGTATTGTAACCAGCACGACCTCGACCGATCGCATCGTTCCCAACGACGAACAAACGAGTGTTCTCGTCGATCTTGCCGGTCACTTTCCCTTCGTCATCGTGGTAAGCGACAACCGAACCACCGTTCTGCTCAATAGTGCTGATCAAACGCTCCAGGTCAGATTCCCCGTCACCATCCAGATCGATACGACCAACGATAGCGATAGGCACTGAATAGCCCGGATCCCAGGTCAAAGTCACAATGTGATCATCGGTCAGGATTGGATCGATCTCACTCTGCGATGTAATCGTAGCTTCGGCCAGATGCGCCTCAAGAATGGAAGTCACTTCCAGCATCGCCTTGGCGTAGCCGCTGCGGAACACATTTGTGTTTTTGTCGTAAACCGCAAAGGACTGTCTCGCCTGCAAATTGTCATCCCAACCAAGATTGATAATTACTTTCTTCAAACTTGGTTTAACGATAATGACTGCGCCGTCGGCGATGTCGGTCTCTGTTGCGGTCAGTTCAGCGATTCGTGATTCGTTCCTGATCTTCACTTCCGTTAGCGCTTCAATGCCAGCCGCATGGTCCGTGACGGCTTTTTTCAACTTACCCTCAAGGTCGCCCTGTGCAACCAATGCTTGCTTATATCTGGTTTCGGCGGATTGCAACTGGCTGGTCAACTCTGAGCGAGTCAAATCAAGTTGTTGTTGTTTCTCCACGAGATCCTGGCGAGCACTTTCAAGCTGTGCGTCCCTCTCGGCCAGCTGCTTGTCCTTCTTGGCCACCTCGGTCTCCATGGTCAACTCAGCCTGTTTAACCAGATTCCGTTCAATCGCCAGGTTGTTGTGCCCTTGTTTCATTCCGATGATCAATGCATCTGCAAGTCCACGGTAAGTCGGGTCGGTACCGTCGGCTGCAATCGCCTTGCCCATGTCAGCGTTGTACGATTCTTCAATCGTATTCATTTCGTTGACTAGTTCCTGGTTGCCGGCCGTGACCAACTGACCCTTAAGACCCGGGATCTCATCCACCGTCACTCCACTGACGCCCACCATCGCTTTCAGGATCGAGGCTTGTGCAGCATACGCATCGCTGAGCTTTTGGGCAGTCGCCAATGATTCCGTCTTTTCTGACAACTGATCCTGCGCTTCCCGCATTCCGGAGAAACCGAAGAATGTAGCAACCGTCAAAACGACAGAAATTAACACAAGCAATATGACGGCAATGAACAGGCCCTGGTTTTCACGAGTCGCCATTGATAAGTTCTCCTGGTAAGCAAACGCTCAACGCAAAAAATCACGCAGATTTCTAATGTATCGAGTAATCGGAAAAGAAACTCCAGCTTACCACAAGCGGTATCCGGGTTTCGACCTGAAGTCAGCCAAAAAACACTGACTGGAAAGAGGTTACACCAGGCTTTTTCTCCCAACACTTAATTTTAGATACGGATAAAATTGGTGTCAAACAAATAAAGCCCGGAGAATAGGTTAACTTTGCGGCCTGCTGTTGCCAGCATCCAATGCGTGCTGACTCCAAATAGCCAATCGGCAAAACCGGGATAATACCACCCTGTTGATGAGCCTGTTTTTTATGGTTTCGTTTGCAAACACACGTTTGCACGCCAACCAGTTACTGTCCCGTATCGCTTTGCTCCTCAATTCGATTCGTTTTACCGACAGCGGAAGTTTCGAATAATTTGAGCACTATGGACGGCAGGCAGGTTCCTGAACAGCCAGCAGATTGCATAAATTAGCAAGTTGGATTCAATCACCTCAACAAGGCGACTCGGCGGATGCCCTCTTCCTCAAGACAAAAAACGTTTCTGGAATTCGACCTGGAGCCGAAGAAAACGAAAGCTGATAAAGCAAAAACAGGCAACGCAAAAGCGGACAATCCTAAAGCGGACCCCGAAAGTGCTGGTGCCACTCAATTGGATGACTCCACCGTCTACGTTATCGATTCGCATTCGTTGATCTATCAAGTCTTCTTTGCGATGGGCGAGATGACATCGCCCGCCGGGCAACCGGTCAATGCTGTTTACGGATTTGTCCGTGACGTTCTGGACATTATCGAAAAGAAGAAGCCCGGCTATCTGATTTGCACGTTCGATAAAGGGTCGGTCACGTTTCGCAACGACATGTACAGCGAATACAAAGCCAATCGCGACCCGATGCCCGATGACCTGCGAAGTCAGATCCCCTTGATTCAGGAGATGATGCACGCGCTCGGCGTTCCGGTCGTGGCACTCCAGAATTTCGAAGCGGATGACTTGATGGCCACGATCGCCAAACAAGTCGATGAACGTGGCGGTCGCTGTCTGCTGGTAACCAGCGACAAAGACTGTCGGCAACTGATCACGGCGAGAGTCAAGTTGTTCAACATGCGCAAGAACCGCATCTATGACGAGACGTCGCTGATGAATGATTGGGGAATCCGTCCCGATCAAGTCGTCGATTTCCAGGCCATGGTCGGTGACACCTCGGACAATGTGCCCGGAATCCCCTCGGTCGGTCCCAAAACCGCCATGAAATACCTGGAGCAGTTTGGTTCGCTGGATGGTTTGCTGGATGGATACGAACAACTGAAAAGCAAGAAGCAGCAGGAGAAGATTGCCGCCAACATGGAATTGGCACGACTCAGTCGCGACCTCGTTCGATTGGACGACAACGTGCCGATCGAAACGGATTGGGAAGCTGCGCGAATCGGGAACATCGATGTTCAAAAAGCGGTGGAACTTTGCGACCAACTTGGCTTCCGGTCGTTGGCTCAACGGATCGGCGAAATGCCAATCGCACAAGCACCTTCGAAATGGGAAACCGATTACCAAATGGTTGCGGACGCCGACGGCCTTGCCGCGCTGGTCGACCGACTTGGAAAACTGCCCAGGTTTTCATTCGATACCGAAACTACATCGACGAACCCTCGCCTGGCCAAACTGGTCGGCTTCTCCTTTGGCTGGGACACCGGACAAGCCGCCTACGTTCCGATTCAGGCGCCGGCCGGCCAGCCGCATGTCGACCAGGAAACCGCCTTGAAGTTGATCAAGCCATTGCTGGAAAACGAACAGATCGAAACGATCGGACAAAACCTGAAATACGACATCATCGTTCTGCGACAACTGGGCATCGAATTAAAAGGAACTCTGTTCGACACCATGGTCGCCGATTACCTGCTGGATGCCGGCCAACGCAATCACGGAATCGACGATCTGGCGCGCCGTTACCTGAACCACAAAACGATCAAGATCAAGGAACTGATCGGCACTGGTAAAAAACAGCGGCAGATGAACGAGGTACATGTCGACCTGGTCACCGATTACGCAGCCGAAGATGCAGATGTTCCGTTTCGACTTTACGAACTGTTGCACAAACGATTGGAGACTGCCGGATTAATGGAGTTGTTCCGGGACCTGGAAATGCCGCTGATCCGGGTGCTGGCCGACATGGAATACAACGGTATTCGATTGGACGAGCAAGTCCTGCAACGACTCAGCAGCGAATTCACGGTACGCATCGACGACTTGCGATCGGGTATCTATCAGTCGGCTGGCGAAGAATTCAATATCGATTCGCCGCAACAACTGGCACGTATCCTGTTCGATAAACTCGGGCTGCCCGTGATCAAGAAAACGGCGACCGGGCGCAGCACGGCGGTCGAAGTGCTGGAAGAACTTGCCGAGAAGCACGAACTGCCACAGAAGATCATCGAATACCGTCAGTTCGCGAAACTCCGCAGTACATACACCGACGCATTGATGTCTCTGATCAATCCGGATACCAAACGCGTCCACACGTCATTCATGCAAGATGTCGCCGCCACTGGTCGCCTGAGTTCCCAGGACCCGAACCTGCAGAACATTCCCATTCGCACCGAAACCGGCCGACAGATTCGCCAGGCCTTTGTCTGCGATCCAGCCGATTGGACTCTGTTGGCCGCAGACTATTCGCAAATCGAATTGCGAATGCTGGCCCACTTCACGCAAGACGACAATCTGTTGAAGGCGTTTCGATCGAACATCGACATTCACACTGCGGTGGCTGCCGAAATCAACGAGGTCGAAATCGATGAGGTCACGAAAGAGATGCGCCGGGCCGCCAAAGCGGTCAACTTCGGGATCATCTATGGCCAAACGCCTTTTGGATTGGCCAAGTCGATTGGTGTCAGCAAAGAGGAAGCGACTGACTTCATCGACAGCTACTTTGATCGCTACCCTGGTGTTCAGGAATTTACGCGCGAGACTTTATCGCGTGCCAATAAAGACGGCCATGTGTCCACCATTTTGGGACGACGACGCAGAATAGAAGGAGTGCGAGACCCGGAAAAAATTAAAAATCATCGTTTCCTGACTTTCGCCGAACGGACGGCCGTCAACACGGTCATTCAGGGCTCAGCCGCAGATTTGATAAAGCTGGCGATGATTGAGGTGCAAAGCAAAATCGCCGAATCCGGGCTGCCTGTAAAGCTTTTACTGCAAATTCACGATGAATTGGTCTTCGAACTGGACCCTGCCAGGCAACGCGAGATAGTCGCCATGGTGTCCAAATCGATGACGAATGCTGCCGTTTTGAAGGTTCCAATCCATGTCGACATGGAAGTTGGCCCCAGCTGGGGGGGCACGATACCGATTGATTTTGTTGATATTCCCGATTAGAAATTGGATTAATAGCGACGGAATGAATATCCTTAATTCGGAACTGAGCACCAAATCTCAGGCGTTCAACATCAACTTTTCATGAAATACGGCGTTGGCATTTGAATAAATGTCATTGCTGAACGAAGCCATCTGACTCGACGGACCGGGTGGGATCGTAACTTTTCAAACCACAACAGATTACAAGTTACTGCACAGGAAATGATTGTCATTGGAGTAGTTGGCGGTATTGCCAGCGGCAAGAGTTTCGTAACCAGACACTTGAAGTCTTATGGCGCGGTTGTATTGGATGCCGATCGAATCGGGCATGACGTTCTTTTAAGGGAGTCGGTTAAAGCCGAGATCCATCAACGTTGGGGCAAGGAAGTTTTTGCAGCTGACGGACAAGTGGATCGAGGAAAACTGGCCGCTATTGTTTTCGACCCTCAACAACCAGAACAACTTCATCACCTGGAGAGTATCACCCACCCGCTGATCGCAGACGAATTGCGAGCCGAAATTGATCGTCAATGGGAGACTGACGATCTGCAATACTTGGTGCTGGATGCCCCGGTAATGGTAAAGGCTGGCTGGTACGTCGTCTGTAACGTCATCATTTTTGTAGATGCAACAACCGAAACTCGTTGGCGACGTGCCAGCGAACGAGGCTGGAGCCGCGAGATGTTTGACCGACGCGAATCCATGCAGGCCACGATCGAACGCAAGCGAGAAATCAGCTCGCATGTGATCGACAACAATGGCAGTCAGGAATCGACGATTGAGCAGTTGGATGAGTTCTGGAAAGAGGTCTCGTTAACAACTCCTCCTCGCTAGAAGCTCCAACCAAAAAAGACGACGGAATTCGCCAGGGCAATCTCATGCTCTAAAGGCGAAGTTATTAAAACCTACCTTGACCCCGTTACATCTATTCAAAAAGAACGGGAGAGCGAAAAATGGATCGAACAAAAGACTCACGCGGAGGTGGAAGGCCTCGCAAACCACATCGTTCTGGCGGTGCTGGAAACAACCACGGCTCACGAAGAAGCCACGGCGGATCGGGGGGCAGACGCTCCAGAAACCAGGGCTATGAATCCAATTCGGAAATTGACCAGCGAATTCGCCAACTGGAATCGGGTGGAGACCCTTTGTCTCTGGCCGAACAAATCGCCCGCGAATACGACTTCGACGCGGAACGCAGTAGTGAAAACGCGGCCGGCGACCAACTGGAGCGAGCGAACATTACTCGCCTGCAACAGATGGATATGAAGGAGCTGGTCGAAGCGGCTGCGTCCGAGGGCCTGGAACATCCGGAAGACAAATCCCGCAGCGAACTGGTGCTGGGAGTAATCAAAATCCGTTTGCGTGAAAACGGTATGATGTATGGCGAAGGCACGCTGGAAATCTTGCCTGACGGCTACGGCTTCCTCCGCAGCAACGATCACAACTATCGCGTCTGCATGGACGACATTTACGTTTCGCCAAGCCAGATTCGAAAATTCAATCTGAGAACCGGCTCGCTGGTTTGCGGCCAGATTCGTCCTCCCAAAGAATCAGAAAAGTATTTTGCTCTGTTGCGAATCGCATCGGTCAATCAAGTCGAACCGGGTGAAGCTTCAAGACAACCCAGCTTTGACGAACTGACGCCCCTGCATCCCAACGAACGGATTGTCATGGAGTCGGATCCGTCGGATTTATCGACTCGTGTCGTCGATATGGTGGCACCGATCGGGTTTGGACAACGTGGCCTGATTGTCAGCCCACCAAGGGCCGGCAAAACGATGCTGATGCAAGCCATGGCTCGTTCCGTATTGAAGAATCACGAGAACGCCTATGTCGTCGTGCTACTGGTTGATGAGCGACCCGAAGAAGTAACCGACATGGAACGCGAGGTAAAAGGCCCTCGCTGTGAAGTCATCAGTTCTACCTTTGACGAAAAACCGAACCGCCATGTCCAGGTAACCGAAATGGTGCTGGAAAAAGCCAAGCGAATGGTCGAGGCCGGTCGTGACGTCGTTATCTTCCTGGACTCAATCACTCGACTGGGACGTGCCTGGAACCAGGAATGTCCTCAGTCCGGCAAAACGCTGTCGGGAGGACTCGATGCCAACGCCATGCAGAAACCGAAAGCCTTCTTCGGCTCGGCTCGAAAAGTTGAAGAGGGTGGCTCACTGACCATCCTGGCAACGGCCCTGATCGATACCGGCAGCAAGATGGACGACGTGATCTTTGAAGAGTTCAAAGGGACCGGAAACCTGGAAATCGTTTTGGATCGCTCGCTGGTCGAACGTCGGATCTGGCCAGCCATCGACATTAATCGCAGCGGCACTCGTCGCGAAGAGAAGTTGATGGACCCGGATGAATTCGAGCGAATATGCATGGTTCGTCGGGTGCTCAGCGATATGAATCCGCCGGATGCGATGGAACTGTTAACCTCGAAACTTCGCAAGTCACAAACGAACGCAGAATTCCTGATGGGTTTGCAACCAGGCAAGCTGTAACCCGTTTTTCATTTTTTCAAGTCTTCCCTTTTGTTCAACGTAATCACAACCTGCGACGGATCAGATTTTGATCAAAGAGATTAACCCACCCGGCGAAAAGACTGACTTGACCGGCAAGCATTTTGCCGTGATCGTTTCGGACTACAACGAAATGATCACGGACAAGCTGCGTGACGGTGCGATCGAGACACTCCGCGAACACAAAATCCCGGACAACAAGATCGAATTGGTACGTGTACCCGGTGCCTGGGAACTGGCGTTGGGCGCCAAACACGCCGTGTCGACCAATCGTTACGCAGGAATCGTTTGCCTGGGCGCCGTGATTCGAGGCGAGACGTCCCACGATCAACACATCAATCGATTCGTCAGCCAGGCACTCGGGCAATTGTCACTTGATGCCGGAATCCCGATCGCGTTCGGATTGCTGACTTGTAACACGTTCGAGCAAGCCCATGATCGCTCGGGTGGCAAAGTTGGCAACAAGGGAAACGAGGCCGCGCTGGCCATGCTGGCGATGGTCGACCTGTACGAAAAGTTTTAGCGATTGTAAATTGATCATGCCCGACAACTTGCGGGCAAACCATTCCAGCTGTTCTTTAAAAATTGAAATCCGGAGTCCCCGAATGTCTCGTCGAAGTCGAGCACGCGAAGTCGTCATGCAATTGCTGTATCGCGACGACCTGAACGGGATTGGAAAAGCGGATTTCGATAGTCAATTCCTGTCCACGCGACTCAACCGTAACCCGAAACTGGTTGAGTTTGCCGATACCCTGCTGCAGGGCGTCCGGCAAAAAATCGAATCGATCGATGAAGCCCTGGAATCGACCACCACCAACTGGCGTCTTTCACGGATGGCCGCCACGGATCGCAACATCATGCGTCTGGCAGCCTGGGAAATTCTGTTTGGTGATACACCACCGAGAGTCGCTCTTAACGAAGCGATTGAAATGTCAAAACGATATGGCGACGAAAAATCAGCCAGCTTTGTCAACGGTGTGCTGGATAAACTCATGCAAAATGCCAAACAACAGGCCAAAGATCCCACCAAGCAAAGCGAATCAGTGGAATAGCGCGAATCAGTGGAATAGCCTTAGTGGGCACTCATTCGGTAAACTTCCTGGTGTATTGAAAACGCAGCTTCGTCGAATACAGCAGCGAAAACGCGGCATCGAAAAACGCACCCTCAAACTGTCAACCTAAAAACGAAACAGACTCCTGCCATGGCAATTTGGAAATTCGGAAGAAAGAAAAAGGGCAACAACGACTCCGACAAGGATTCGAACCAGCCGCAAGCTGAGGAAACCACACAGGACCAGCCTGCAAAAACGGATCCAGTTGCTAAAACAGATTCAAAATCAGATTCGAACGCTGCGAACCCCCAACCGCCAGAGGCCAAGCCTGACGAAGCTGCGGAACCCGCTGCCAAAAAGCCTGTCAAAGAGCCTG
>CAZPOL010000007.1:23145-43617 GCA_964588195.1 uncultured Pirellulaceae bacterium
GCCAAGCCTGACGAAGCTGCGGAACCCGCTGCCAAAAAGCCTGTCAAAGAGCCTGCCGCAGAACCGCCCGCAAAGAAACCGGAAAAGAAAAAGCTGTTCAGCCGGTTTCGCAAGGCCGTCAGTAAAACCGTCGCCGTCCTGAACACAGACATCCGCGACGTTGTCAAAAAAGAAGGGACACTGGTCGACGACGAGTTCCTGAAGAAACTGTTCGCTCACTTGATCAAGACGGACATGGGCGCCGGGCCTGCGGCCACGATTCGTGACGCCGTCGGCAAGAAATTTCGAGCTCGAAAGGTCTTCCTGAATGACCTTACTGACTCTTCCAAAACTGCGATCCGCGAGATCATGGTTCAGGAGAGCGCCGACATTCAATTCGCCACCAGTGGACCAACCATCATTATGGTGGTTGGCGTCAACGGGTCGGGCAAGACGACCTCGATTGCCAAATTGACGAACATGTTTGTGGAACAAGGCAAATCGGTGGTGTTGGGTGCCGGTGATACTTTCCGCGCTGCGGCGGTGGAACAGCTGACCATTTGGGCGGATCGTCTGGGTGCTGAAATCGTCACCGGGAAATCCGGCGGCGACCCTGCCTCGGTCGCTTACAAAGCGGTCGAACGAGCCAAGGAGATGAACGCCGACATCTGCATCGTCGATACGGCCGGGCGTCTGCAAACTCAAACTAACCTGATGAACCAGCTGACCAAAATTCGGCGAGTCATGAGCAAGGTAATTGAGGATTCACCTCACGAAGTATTGCTGGTGCTGGACGCAACCGCCGGACAAAACGCCATCAGCCAGGCCAAAGGCTTCTCGGAAGCAGCCGAATGCACAGGCATCGTTCTGGCAAAACTGGACGGCACCGCCAAAGGAGGCGTGGCGATTCCGATTCGCCAGGAATTCGGTCTGCCCGTCAAATTTATCGGCTTGGGCGAAACACCGGACGCGTTCGCAAAGTTCGATGTGGACATGTACGTCGATGCGTTGTTCGATTTGGACGACGAGGACGATTCATGAAGTTGATCATCGCCATTATCCAACCGCACAAACTGGAATCCGTCAAAGAGGCGTTGTCGGAGGTCGAAGTGTTCCGGCTGACGATCATGGATTGCCAGGGGTTCGGGCGGCAACTGGGCAAGTCCGAGCTGTACAAGGCGGACGAATTCCTGGCCAACTTGAGACGGAAAGTCCAGTTGCAAATCGCCGTGAATGAAGAATTCGTCGAGCCCACGATCGCGGCGATCGCCAAAGGTGGCCGCAGCGGTGACGAAGGCGAAATCGGTGACGGCAAGATTTTCGTATTGCCGCTGGACGAGTGCATTCGCATCCGCACCGGCGAACGTGGCCCGGAAGCGATTTAGAACCAGATAAACTTCGGTGCTAATCGCAAAGCAATCGCAATCATTCTCTCAATCATTCTCTGCTAGAAGTTCTGTCCCAACCCTTTGGTCAGCGCCATGAACGCAGATTCAAGGTTTACTTCTTCTTCACTGAATCGAGTCAGTCGGAAACCGGCCTCGACCAGCTTGGTAGGAATGTCGGAATAATCGGCGACCCCTTCGTTCAGTGTGGCGACCAGGAATCCGTCGCCTTCGGTCACAGAATCAACCGATTCGATCGCTTCCAAAGTTTGCGCGGCCTTGTCTTCGTTTTCGGCGACTCCGATTTGCAAGATCACGCGCTGACGCACTCGCTGCATCACTTCGCTGACTTCGGCTGAAACGCTCATCACACCACGATCGATAATTCCCACCTTGTTACAGACGTCGGCCAGTTCCGGCAAAATGTGACTGGAAACGACGACGGTCTTTCCCATTTGGCCAAGACGCCGCAACAGGTTTCGCATTTCGATACGAGCACGTGGATCGAGTCCACTAAGCGGTTCGTCCAGCAACAACACTTGCGGGTCATGCAACAAGACTCGCGCCAGACCAAGCCTCTGGGTTTGACCACGGGACAAGGTGTTGGCGAATGCGTCACGCTTGAAGTCCAGATCGACCGTTTCCAGCATCTCGTCACAGCGTTTGCGTCGGGCCGGGCCCTTGATGCGATACGCCGCCGCGAAGAATTCCAGATACTCAATCACCTTCATGTCATCGTAGACGCCGAAGAAGTCAGGCATGTATCCGACAAGGCGACGAATTTCCTTGGGGTTGTTGTAGATCGAGTGATTGCAAACATACGCCTCGCCCCAGGTCGGCTCCAGCAATGTGGCAATGATCCGCATGGTGGTCGTTTTGCCAGCACCGTTGGGACCAATAAATCCGAAAAGATCGCCCTGTTCCAGACTCAAGTCAATCGAATTGATAGCGAACATTTCGCCGTACTTCTTGGTGAGGTTTTCGGTTTTGATCACTTCGCGATTACCTTTGTCGTTGTCGTTTTCTGGTCGGCCTTGTTGGCCGTTGTATTTGCTTCGTTATTTCCGAGGTCGCACGGGCAAAACGATCCGCACGAGAGTCAACTTCTTGTCGTACGCATCGGTATCCTGCCCATTGACCGACAGAGGGGACGTTACCGAAGGTACCAGTCCAATCAAAACGGCCCGCCCCATATTCAATTCGTAACTAAGATCAACTTCGTGATGGAAGTCGTTGGTCAATCGCGAATACGATTCACCGCCAATGGCATCGAAAAACGACATCATCTGCGAGATCTGTGGCAGACTGGTGTTCGTCAATTCCCACGCCGCATTGACCTCGTCACTGCCTCTGCCACCCAATCGTGTGAAGTGACCGGCGACTGTCTTTTCACGAAGGTCTTCCACCACCACCGTCTCGTCTACCTCCAACGGTCGATTCTGCAGCGTGTAAACCCAGTCCCCATACAGCACGACGGTGTCGTACAGCGGGCGATCCAACGGGTTAGTGACACTGCCCAACAACGCATCGGTGTTAGGACTTTGCCGTAAATCGCTGATCACTTTCTTTTCAGTAGTGCCGCTCCACTTGCCGAAAAATGTTTTGGTCGCGCCGGTCTGCAACGGGATTTCAACCAGTGATGAACCGCCCTGCCCCCAACGACACTCGTACTGTTGACGATAGAGGCCAAGGTCTGTTCGGCTCTGCATCGAACCAAGTCCAAGTCCGGTCAATCCCTGCCATGAAAACCATGCATCATCAAAGTCGCCCAGAAGCTTGTTGCTGGCAGGCATTTCAACGGTGTAGGTATCGGTGCCTGGACTGTACAGGTGAGTCCACAAGCTGCCTCGCATTTGTCCGGTGGTCGCGTCGAGGTCAACAATCTCGACCTGGTTCATTTCGATCTCTGACGACTTCAGATTTTTGGCCAACAACCAGGCAAGCCCACAAAACGAGAGGCAAATCAGCGAAAAGGTCAGCCATGTCATTTCCATCTTGCCGGTAACTTTTCGCAGAAAGAAATAGTCGCCGGGACCGATCGCCAGGATAAACAAGCCCACCAACAACGCCACCATCGTAAAAGTGACAAAGGAGACATTCTGGAATTGATCCATCGCCGCCCGCAATTGACCCGAGATGTCGGTGTACCCGATATGCGAGACTCTCCCGGATTGCCCAACTGATTCGTCAACCGTCGCGGAGGTGTCGTCCATCGCCATCGTTAACAACTGACTACGATCATCCCAACTCGCCAATGGCTCGCTGGAGAAATCAAGGCTGATGAAAGACGCCCGACC
This sequence comes from uncultured Pirellulaceae bacterium, assembly GCA_964588195.1. GTDB lineage: Bacteria > Planctomycetota > Planctomycetia > Pirellulales > Pirellulaceae > CAJQPP01. The sequence continues at coordinate 26,807 of CAZPOL010000007.1, forward strand.
AAAACCGATCATCCAGTGAGCGATCAAAGGCATGTCGTCGATTTTGGAAATTGTGCGAACCGAAGATTCGGGCGGCAAGTCGATACTGACCGATGTGACGGGTAATTCAGACCCGCCAGCGGTTACCAGTTGTTCCGTCGATCCGGTAAACAACTCCACGGCACCTGAATCGTCCAGCAATGTCGTTCCGACAAATTTTCCTGGCGAGAAAACTTCCAGCCCGCCATTGAAGTTAGCTTCAAAAAATTCGCCGCCGGTGACCAGCAAACGGCCTCCCAGGCGGACCCATTTTTCAATGGCATCAATGTGTTCTTTTTTCAGGTCACCCGGAACCGCGCGGTGGCTGCTGATGACCATTGTGCGGATCGAATCGTAACCCATCCAATCCAATGGCAGTTCACTGGCGGACTTAACCAGAATGGACTCATCGGTGAAACGATTTCCCAAGTCCAGCAACTCCATCTGGTCTTTCGAATCCATGCCAAAATATAGAGTGAGTTTTGTTGTGCCCGGCAGGAACGCGTGAGTCTCCCGCAGCTCATCCAGCGAAAACCGGCGGCTGGCAATCGCCCCACCATCAGCGTCGACGAGACTGACGGTAACCCCGGACGCTCTGCCTATTCGAATCATTGCCGGACTTGAAATCGAGGCCGCCGCATCGTCATGGACGTAACGGATCGGGACCGCATCGCCGTCGAGTGTCTCGATTCGCAAAGACGCCGAATCGGTCTGCAATGACTCCGACGACGTGATCGACATCGGTACCCAACGACCCAACAAGACTTTGCCATCGAAGCCAATCGAAACCGAATCGATGCCAGATTCATGACCCTCCGACGACTGAGCGATGACCGCAGGACCAAAAATGAAACTCGACCACAACAGGGTCAAGGCCAGCATCACTGATGGCATAAGTTTCAGGCGACAAGTTGACGAGAAAGTCATAATGCGGGTGGTAGAGAAAAAAGTCGCAGCAACAGAAATACGCGGTAAAACCAGGCTACAAGCATAATCCAATGACTCGCCAAAGCCTATGCTCCTATCCGAAGCGTGTCCTGGATTCCAGCTCTTTCTATACGGCTCGCACCCCGGTTTCGTTCATGCGCGTTTTCGTACATGCCGATACAAACCTGGTTGCTGAACCTGGCCGGCAAAGACCATCAACGGTTGCGATCGACGTTACGGTTTCTCTTTGTCCGGGCAAACACACGCGAATTTCTGGCAACCTGGGCAACCGGTTCCGTATTTTGCGGCCACCGCAGCCGTCAAATCGATGTCCGCAACATTGGCAATCGTGACCAGCCATGCCAACACGTCCGCGAATTCTTCGCTAAGATTCTGACGGTCGTCTGAACGTAAGGCAGACGACAGTTCTCCGACCTCTTCCATCAACCACATGAACGTACCGGAAACACCTCGAGCCACATCCTTCTCGTAGTACATCTTCTTGATCAACTGCTGAAAATCAGCGATCGAAATGTCTGAATTGGTGGAATTGGCTGAGGCATCGGATGGAGAGCTTGAATTCATGATATCCGTCGTGGTTTAATCGGTGGACTGACCAAAAATGCAATCCTTTTGAATCCACTCAGTCTTGCCTGAGCGGTTCCGGAATAATAAATGAGCGATCTGTTTAAAGTGTGCGACGTTGACGAAATCGACGAGGGCCAGGGACTCAGCTACGAAGTCAATGATCGTGTCGTGGCGGTCTTCAAGATCGAAGATCAATTCTACGCCATCGACGATGCTTGCCCACACATGGGAGCCAGTTTATCGGCCGGCTACCTGGATGGCTGTGTCGTCGCTTGTCCATTGCACGCCTGGCGATTCGATGTGCGTGACGGAACCTGGTGCGACAATCCGCGAGTCGCCACCGATGCCTTTCCCGTCACGGTCAAGGACGGATCGATCTACGTCTCCTTCGAACCGCCCAAAAAAACCGATGAGTCCGTGGCAGAATAACGGGCGATGTAACCTGGTTCATTCAGTTCGCCAGGGAATGCGGGAGTTTGCGATAAATGTACGACGATGAATTTGTTCCGGGTGAAACGGCTCCTCCGCAAAACGTAACGCGCTGGCGGTATCGCAAATGGCGATATGCCCGTCGTGGTAAAGTTCCCGGCGAGGACATGACGAATCCGGTTTGGGACTGGCTCATTAGAACCCGACTGGACGCGTACAGCGCCGAAATGGAAGTGCGTGGCAAAGCCTCTTTCCCGAAAGCTGCCAGATGGTGTTGCAACCGGTTCGGCCAAACGGCAACACTCTTGCCTGATGGAAGAGAAATCTGGATCGGTGGTGAACATGAAGACCACTACGACCCCGACTTTTTCATTTACAACGATGTCATCATTCATGAACCTGACGGCCAAATCAAAATAATCGGTTTTCCCGCTGACTATTTCCCTCCCACTGATTTTCACTCCGCCACGTTGTTGCCGGATGGGAACAGCATCTTGTTGATCGGAGGCTTGAGCTATCCGGACTCGCGAAAGTATGGAACGACGCCGCTAAGAATCTACGACGTTGCAGCAAATACATTCACTGAGATCGAGGCCTCTGGTGAATCGCCGGGCTGGATTTGTCGCCATCAAGCCACGCTTTCCGATGACGGAAAACGCATACACATTCGGCGTGGCAAAATCTCTAGCCTGGAGCACGATTATCTCGACAACATTGACGATTGGGAACTCGATCTGGAGAACCGCGTTTGGAATCGTCTGACCGCCCGCAAATGGACACGCATTTGCATCGAACGGCGAGACAACGAATCAATCTTCTTGAGCGATCTGAGTATTCACGCGATCACTTCCGAATTTAGTGGTGACCTTGAGGAGTTGGTGGCGAAGGAATTTGCCAAAATTCAAAACGAATGCGGAGTCGATTTGATGTCCCCCAAGCCCTCCGCTGAAAAAATTGAAGTCTACAAGAACTTGTACGTGCCAAGCCATCCGCACCAGCCAATCAAAGAACCTGATGACGAAGATGATGAGCAGAAAGTACGAATCCAGATCAACGGAGTCACTGTGTCGTTTTTGGAATCCATGGAAGAAATCGTGATGACCGTCGAAGGCGAACTTGACGATTCCGTCGTCGACGAGATCGCCAACGAGTTGACGGAAAAACTGGCCAAGCTGGAAGAAGCAGAATGCACGTTCCGGCGAATGTAAAGCGAACCCGGATAGTAAACGAGCCCTTACTTACGCTCGACGGTCATATCGACGGTGCTATTGATCGTGGCGACGACCTGCATATCGCGGTAAGCACTGCGAGTCTTCAGCATCGTCGTCGATTTGCTACTGGTGCAATTGCCCGATTCTGTGTCGAAAACGATTTGCCCGCTCGTTGCCTGGTCCTCGATTTCCAGGCTGTCAAATTCAATGCCTTCCGGCCGTTCGCTGCTACCCATTGATTCGACGACAGCGATCTTTCCGGTGAAGTCGATTTTCAGTGGCTTGCTGGTTGCGTCGGCAATCGAATAGTCGAGCGTCTGGCTGAATTTTTGAGGTGAGCCGATTGAGAAATCGCGTTTGGCTTGCCACTCTTGTTGCTCGTCGCCAGGAAATTTCAACGCAGCATTCGAAAACGTTTCGCGGATCGATTCCAGCTCCCACATCTTGCGGCCCTGCATCGAAGCGGGCATTTGACGCAAGGACTCAAGCGTTGCTTCTGGCACATCGACCTCCACGATTTCGCCGTTGGCAGCGATCGTCAACGTGATTGGCTGATTGATGATTCGCGAAAAACTGGCGTGCATTCGCTTGGCGTCGCCTCTGGGCTTTTCAACGTCTGAATCGTATTCGATCGTCTTCGGCGTATTCACACCTTCGTCGCCCGGAATCGTTAACGACGAAACGATACGAGTGATCGTCTGTTGGACCAAAGCGTTGTCGCCCTGCATTTCGGCAACCTCCCATTGGATATCCATCGTCATTTCGCTGTTCTGATTTATCACCCGACGATCGACTACCGTTTCGACCGAGGACGTTTGCTTCAGATTGATACTGAACTGGTCACCCTTGGCAAACTTCCAACCTGCAGATTGAGCGGCCGCATGGCTGGCCAGTATCTGCAACGACACCATCACGATGAAGGCACACGTTAAGGCCCGTCGGAACCCGGGAAGCAAAGCACGACTGGCAAGCTTGTTTGAATCGCTCAAGTTTTTCATTTCATTTTCTCCCTACGAGTCCTACCTTCGCAGGATTCGGTTCATGTTTTGCTTGTACAGTTCCACACCCGGCTGGCCGTACGGGTTTATATTTATCAGGCGACCTTCGACGACCGTCGCCAACATCAACATTTGCAACAGCTGGCCTATCGCGTGCTCGTTCAAAGTTGGCAGAGTCAGCGTTGTCGTCGGGCGTCCGTCGCTGTGATAGGCCTGGTTGGTCCCTTCGATCGCAGCAGACATTAAATCAGCCAAAGTCTTGTCGCACAACTCGTTCAATTGGTCGTGATCACCTTCACGTTCGCCAATGTTCAGCAGATCGCAACGCGGCTTGCCAACCACCACATTGTTCATGACTTTGTCGCGTGTCCCTTCCTGGTGCTGTTGGGCCCGGGAGTGCAAGTCACGGGTATTCACGACAGTGAACGGCGTGGCACCCAGTTCTCGCTTGCCAATACTCTCTGCGAACAACTGGTCGTACCATAGACCGGTGGTCTCCAACGCCGCGCTCCACATCGAAAGGACTCGCAAATTGACATTGCGATGCTTTTCCAGCAAATGATTGACGGCCACATAGTTCAATACGATGTTCGACCCGGGATCGGTCGCTTGAAAATGTCCATTTATCAACCACGCTCCTCGCAACAACGCCATGATGTCCAAACCCATGATCGAAGCAGGCAGCAACCCGACCGGCGACAACACCGAGAATCTGCCACCGACGCCCTCGGGTACCAGGAATCGATCCCGGCATCCAATCGCGTCGGCGAAGTCCGAAAGTTTGCCGGAAGGCCCTGTGACGGGGACGACCAGCTCGGGCAGTGCGTCGCTTCCCAACTGGTCTTCCAAAGCCGCCAGAAACTGACGAAAGGCGGTGGCGGTTTCGATCGTTCCGCCGCTTTTGCTGATCACCACAATCGCCCACTTCCCGCCACACGGGTCGTTGGCATTTGTATTTTTCAGAAGATGCAATAGTCCCTGTGTCGCATCGTTGTCCACATTGTTACCGGCAAAGTAGACACGAGGGCGACCGCCGCGATCGGCGCGAGAGAGTTCGTTGTAGTAAGGTTCGCAGCAGGCATCCATCAATGCCCGGGCTCCCATATAGGACCCGCCAATCCCCAGCACGACGACTCGATCGACCGATTCGCGAATCCGTTTGGCCGTCGCCAGAATTCTTCCCAGCTCGCTGGCATCTCTCGTTTCATCGTACTCCGCCAATAACCGATCCGGCAGATCCATAAAGGCCGCATCCAGTGGCTGGCGGTCGGCGGCGATTTCCGATCCATTTTTCAGTTCCGGCAGGTCCCGTGAATACAGCTGGTCACGGATCTCCTGCAGTTGGTCGGCAACGCCATCGATTTGCGATTGAGCAATACCGTCGTCTTCCAAAAGGCTGCCAGAGTAATCGAAAGTAATCAATTCGGGTGTCTTGGGAGTCGTCATTTGATTGGTCGCTGAATCGTCAGGAGTTTCCGGTTAGTACATTGCTAGCCACGGCGTACGAACTATCCCAACCAAAGCCAAACGGGTCAATGACCGCCCTGCCCTGCTGGACGAATGCCGATAAAATTAGGAAAACTGAACACTGCAAGTATCCTGTTAATTCAGCTGCTTACCTATTCCCACTGCTCCTTTTTCCCGATTCCGAAAGTAGACCGATGGACCTGCATGATTTAACTCGCGATTTGCAAGTCAAAAACGACTCGAAGATTGTAATGCTGGTGGCTGACGGTTTGGGAGGGCTGCCGATGAAGCCGGGCGGGAAAACCGAGCTGGAAACCGCGGCGACTCCCAATCTGGACGCGCTGGCCGCCATCGGTGCCCAGGGTGGCAGTATCCCGGTGTTGCCTGGAATCGCTCCCGGAAGTGGACCTGGCCACTTGGGCCTGTTCGGTTACGACCCGCTGAAATATCTGATTGGACGCGGTGCTTTGGAAGCGACCGGCATCGGATTCCAGTTGCAGGACGGCGATGTGGCCGTTCGTTGTAATTTTTGCTCGCTCGATAAAGACGGACTGATCACAGATCGTCGCGCCGGACGAATTCCTTCGGAGGAGAGTTTCCCGCTGGCCGAAAAACTGGACTCGATCGAATTGTCGGAAGGTGAAGTCTTCGTTCGCCCGGTCAAGGAGCATCGATTCGTGGTGGTGTTCCGAGCGGCGGGCCTTGGAGGAAACCTGGACGACACCGATCCACAACAAACTGGCGTGCCCCCGTTGCCTCAGAAAGGTGACGACGCGGCGAGTCAAAAGACTGCGAAGTTGGCAGCCGAGTTTGTAGAGAAGGCAACCAAAATGTTGTACGACGAACCAGCCGCCAACGGTTTGACGATGCGAGGTTTTGCAGCCCGCCCCGCCCTGCCCTCCTACCAGGAAGTCTACGGATTACGAGCCGCAGCGATCGCCGTCTACCCGATGTACAAAGGACTCGCATCACTCGTCGGCATGGAGATCGCCGGAGAACCAAAAACGCTGGACGAACAAATCGACTTGCTGACCAAACACTGGAACGACTACGACTTCTTCTTCATCCATTTCAAATACACCGACAGTACGGGCGAGGACGGCGATTTCGATGGCAAGGTGAAACGGATCGAGCAACTGGACGCCGTGATCCCGCGAATCAACCAGTTGTCGCCAGACGTCATGATCGTGACGGGTGACCACAGCACGCCGGCCTTCATGAGCGCCCATAGCTGGCATTCGGTACCGACCTTGCTGGTCTCCGATTGTTGCCGGACCGACGGTCACACCAGCTTCAGCGAAACGTCGTGCCGCACAGGAGAACTCGGTCAATTCCAGGCCAAGCATTTAATGGGATTGGCAATGGGCAACGCCAGACGCCTGACAAAATTTGGCGCCTGATTCCGGCAGATCCCTCGCCGATTAATACCAGCGAGAATTCCAGCACCAATACCAGCACGACGCGCAAGCGAGTGGTTTTGCGGTTTGGAACCTCTCGCTTGCGCTTCGTGCTGGTATTCGCGCCCGTATTCGTGCCGGTATTTGCGATGGTAATTCGAATTGAACCGGTCGTTAAGCTGAGGCCGTTGTTAAGCCGATGAGTCTTTTATGGCGAAACGACTGACCAAATTGCAAAAGATGCGATCGCAACCACCACGGGAGCGTCCGGCACAGCGCGCCAATCAGTGGACTGAGTCGTTCACCGATTACCTGCAACGTGAATGCCACCTGGCTGAGAACACCGTCGCCGCTTACCGTCGTGACCTGCAACGATTCGAGCTGTGGCGTGGCCAGCGTTCGATTCAAAAGCTGAAGATCTCCGAGCTTTCGGCCTACGTCAGTTGGCTGGCCGATCAACGACTGGCGCCCGCGTCGATCGCGAGGCATTTGGTAACGCTGAAGATGTTCTTCAAGTACCTGCAACTGGAAGGCGTGCTTCGCGACAACCTGGCCGAATTGCTGGGCAGCCAAAAATTGTGGCAACGGGTTCCCGAGGTCTTGTCACCTACCCAGATCCAACGGTTTTTGAAAGCACCGAAGCCGATTGAAAATTACTATTGGCGTGACCGGGCCTTGCTGGAAATTCTTTACGCCACCGGCTGTCGCGTTTCGGAAATTTCAAATCTGCGATTGGAAGATTTGCATCTGGAAGAAGGCTATTGCAAGTGCACGGGTAAGGGTAACAAACAGCGGATGGTGCCGATCGGCGAAGACGCGGTGAACGCGATCGAAGATTACCTGGATCGGCAACGCCCGGCGATGACGCAACGAGCATCGTCGTTTGTGCCCTGGGTTTTCGTTTCGCGATCCGGAAAACGTTTGCGACGCGAAGCGATCTGGGAGATGGTCAAGAAATACGCTTTGATCGCTGGTATCCCACCGGACATCAGCCCACACACCATGCGTCACAGCTTTGCGACTCACTTGTTGGCCGGCGGCGCCGACTTGCGACACGTCCAGGAAATGCTCGGCCACGCCAGTATCGCGACGACTCAAATCTATACTCACGTCGACCAAACGCGACTGAAGAAAGTGCACAACCAGTTTCACCCACGCGCGTGACAACTGACAAATCAGGCAACTGGCTATCCGCCAGACGTGTCACGGAACTTGATCTTTTCGATCAGCTTGATGATTTTCTTATTGTCATCCTTGTAGCCCGAGATCGCTTCGATCGCGTAAACCGTGTCCTCGTAACGGAGATTAGTGTCGGCTTCGATCTCCGCTTCAAGTTCGGAAGCGGAACCGGGATCGTCACTACCTCCGCCAACCACATTGATCACGAATTGATTCAAGCTATTGAAGACGGCTCGGGATTCCCGATTTTGTTGCTCTTGAGCCTTGGTCAGCTTGACCTTGGGATCTTCCCTGCGAACGGGATAGACATCGCGTCTCCAGGTTTGTTGGTCGGGTCCGTACGTAACTTCGATGCGATCCAGGAACCGGTTTTCCGAATTTGCAACCAACCGGACCTGCAGAATCTCCTCCAACAATTCGTCCGGCATCGTCTCCTGGGCGCCCGGCGAAGGCATACGAATGTTGTAGTCACCCTCCATCGCCGTGACTTTGTAAGTCATGATAAAAAACACCAGCAACTGGAACACGATGTCAATCATCGGTGTCATTTCCAGTTTGATCTCTTCGTTCGCTTTATCGTAGCCGCGAATTTTCATAATTGATTCTCGTGTTCCTGTGCCCGACTATCTCAACCGCTCGTTCACGCGAAGCGAGAAGTTTTCCAGCTTCTCGCTCTTGCACTTGTTCATCAGGCGTTGCACGTCACCGGTTTTTGCGTCCATGTCCGCTCGAATAATCACATTGATTTCATCAATCGAAACACCTTGCACGCTGGCCGTGCGGATCTCCTTGCTCAAGGTTGGCTTCAGGACATCAATGTTGGTAATCACATCGTCAAAGTGCGTAAGACTGCCGTCCTCTTTCAGATTCAGAGTGATCTTGTACGGCGGCGGTTCTTCCGGTGGCTTGGCCAATTCGCTGAGCGGCAAATTGATCTCTTCGCTCTTTTCGACTTCTGAAAAGTTGATAATCAACATGAAGAAGGCGATCAACTGGAACGTCATATCGATCATCGGAGTCAAATCACCCTCGACGACGTCAGTTCTCTTGTTTCTGAATTTCATATGCAGGCCATCAGAGTTTGTAAACGGACAGAATCAAAAAGCCGGGATTCAAAACAAGCCAGCTTAGGACTTGCCGGAAACGTTTTCGAATCGGCCCATCAGGTTTTCACTGATAATGCCGACTTCCAGCACGAGTCGCTGAACGCGGTTTCGCAAAATGTTGTAAGCGGCGATCGCCGGAATCGCGATAGCCAAACCGATCAGCGTTGTTACCAACGCCTTGGAAATACCGTCGGCCAGGTCCTGTGGATCGGGCGAGCCACCGGCCAGAGCAATCGTGCTGAACGACTTGATCATCCCGTGAACCGTTCCAAACAATCCGACCATTGGCGAGATCGTTCCGATCAAAGCCAGATAACTTAGGCGGTGATCCAGTTTCATGCTCTCTTCTTCGCCGACTTCCTGCATGCCCTCGACGGCTTGTGGATAACCGGCGGTCAGTTTGGCCAAGCCAGTGGAAAGCACATTGCCCAGGAACGACTCATCGGCCTTGGCCATCTCGTAGGCTTCCTGGTAATTCTTTTGATCCAGGTTGGCTTCAAAGTTTTCGATCAGGTGATCAGGGCAAACGGTTTCGCGTCGCGCTGAAAGTAAGTTCATTACGAACAGGGCGACCAACGTAAAGGACAGCACCAGAAAGACGATGATGTACATTGCGCCGAGTGATTCGAACAACCAGGTCAACACCGGTTTCCGTTCGGCTTCGCCTTCGCCGCCTTCCTGAAAGGCAACTGCCTCGGTTGCCAATTGTGGTGCATAGGCGAACACGCATCCCAACAGGAACACGATCAGAACGATCGACCAGTGTCTGCGTCGGGCGTTTTCCTGTTCAATTGGACTGGAAAGGAATCGGCCCGTGCCAGTTTCGACTATTTGTCGCATCAATGGTTCTCCACGTTGAATTGCAATGCCCCGGATGTGTCTTACACCGAAGTTTCTAGTTTAATTGGTTGGATTTTCGCTGGCAGCAACGAAGTTCGATAATCTTAACTGGCCCGTATCGCACTCGCAATTAACCATGCCGCGCTCCGCCTTCGTTGCCGATGGCCACGGTTGAACATTCGAAAACCGTGGCTATCGCCAAAAACCACTAGTTGTTTAATTTCGCTGCCCAAAAAGTATTTCGGTATCGTTCTGTCAGTTTTTGTCGAGCCCGAGCGGCGCGGTCCGGGCGTTCTGTAGCGGCCCACAATTCGACCAGGTTGTACAGCGCTTGGGCGTGTGAATCAGGCTCGATCGTGAACAGTAAATCGGTGTGCAGGAAAGCCCGAATCGCTTCCTTGTTCTTGTTCTCTTTGGCGTAACACGTACCCAATGCGTTGTAGGCATGAGCGAACAGTTCAATGTTCTTGGAATTTTCGTTCTTGATGATTGAATTGGCGTTTTCCATTCCCTCAGCGGTCTTGCCACTGAGTCCCAACGCCTGGGCTCGCAAGCATCTGGCAACCAACTTGGCCTGTACCGCGTACGCTTCGCCGTTGTCGTCCCTTTCAGTCGCCTTGAATGAGGCGATCGCTTCATCATATTTACCGGAATACAATTGCGCCTTTCCGGCTTTCAGTGTTCCATTGAAACTGATCTCTGGCCACGAGCAAGCAGCGGTCTTGGCAAATTGTGTTTCAGCAGCATCGAAACGGCCAGTTGCAATCGCCAAATCACCGAACATATCCATCACCTCGTATGTGTGGAAACTGTTTGGATGACTTTGCATGAATTGACGCAACAGCGTCGCCGCCTGATCCATCGTCACCTTGCCGCCACGCAGCGATATCCTGGCCGCCGACATCGCCTTGTAAAAATCCGCGTCCTGCTGCATCAGGTCACGGTCCAGGCTACCGAGGCTGTTGAGTTGGTCGTAGCAAGCCGAAAAACGATCATCACCGTAGGCAGATTTCGCTTTCACCAGTTCGTTGGATCCTTCAAAGCGGATCAAACGGACATCCCATGACGCGACATTCTTGTTTCCGTCGTCCGTATTGACCACGATTTGATCGGGAGTGCTGGACACAATGGTGCCCCGAATCCGCGGCCCGGAAACCATGTTAACGATATCGGTCTGAGCCAGAACGTCCTGCGCAAAAACACAGCACGCCAGACTAGTGGCAACGATTATCAGCGAGCGTTGCATTATTCGAGTAGTTCTCATTTACTGATTATCCTTTTTCCTTTTGCATCGTGGCCAACAAAGTTTCCAGCCGTGTTTTCCACTGTTGGCCTCCCATTTCCGGGTTATTTTCCTTAAAGCGTTCGACTTCCTTGATAGCCGTCTCCTGGAACTTCGTTTCGCCCTTGATCACACCGTATCTGAATTTGCATGCGGCAATGTTGTAGATCGCTTCTGCGAGCAAGGCTTTTTTTCCACTGCGTTGAGCGGCCTTGGCGAGATTGCTCCAGCCCATAATCGTGTTGGAATTCCGGCCGCGTTCATCTTCACGAGGTTCGCCACCCCGAGTCGCTTTGACCAGGATCGCGGCATCTTGTTTGTCCAGCCCCCATTCGCTGTAGACGCGCGTCGCCTCGACCTGCAGTTCGGTAAACCTGCGATATTTGGGATCCGACAAAATGTCGCCCCACTGCTTGATCGCTTGCTGGTATTCTCCGGTGCCTCGCATCGAGTTAGCCAGCCCGCGCAGGATTTCGACCTGGACTCGCGGATCGTCAGCTTTTCCGCCATCCCTAAGCGACTCGTAAACCTGACGAGCCTGTTTGAAAAACCGCACCGCCTGGGAATCGAGCCCGTTCGACTTCAAGCCTTGCCCGATTTCCGAGGTCATTCGACCAGTCATCAGTAACAAGTTTCGGTCATCCGAGTTCGTACCCAAACCCGCCAGGAAAGATTCCAGACCATCGGCGAAGAACTTTCGCTGTTCATTGTTTTCCAGTTGGTCGAATTGTTGCTTCAACTGCTCGGCCAGCGTCAACAGGATGTCGGACAACTCTTTTTGACCCTGAGGCGTATCGCCAATTTCCTGTTTCAGAGCTGCCAACACGGCTTGTGATTTTTCGACCCACACCAAGGCGTCCTTACCGTCACGAAGCTTGGCAAGGTAGGCACGGATAGCGGTCTTGAATGTGTCACGTCGAAATCTGGAATCGTCGGTCGACGGATGTTTGTTTTTGATCAAGTCCAGCGGAGCGATCGTGGCGTTTTCAAGTTGCTCGATGGCACGATCGGCCATCGAGGCATCCAGGTACAGTTCTGACAAAGCCAATGCGGTTCGCGCTTCGTAGGCAGACACGCTATCGACCTTCAACAGGGCGACGCCATTTTCCAGCAACTTCTGAGCATTGGCACGATTGGTTAACAATGTTTCTTCTGAGGTCGCGCCTTTCTTGCGATCCCGCACATAGGCCTGCCACAGTCGGTTGCCGACTTCCAGTACAACCGCCGAACGAGTCGGAGATTCTTCCGGAATCTCGGCCAGGTATCTTTCAGCCGCGACCGTATCGCCTTCCGAAAGTGACAACAGTGTCATCACCAATCCGGCCTGTTCGGCTTGCCGGCTTCCAGGCCAGGTCTTGAAGATGTGAGTGCACAGTTTGGTGAGCCGCTCTTTTTCGAAACTGCGATCTGGTGTTTCACCTTCGCCAGCCATCTTTCCGGCCTCGCGATAAAGGTTCCAGTAAGACTTGCAAACCAAGCCGGACGCTGGTTGTGCCCCGCTGTTTCCTGGAAACTGTTCCAGCAAATACTCACCAATGATTGCCGATTCGAAAAACATCTCCATCTGATAGTAACTGGCGCACTGCAGGTAACGAATGTTAGACAAATCGTCGCTACTGGTTTCCGGGGTTGTTTTCGCAAGCGCCAATTCGAACATGGCTAGCGCGGCTTCTGAGCCTGTCTGAATCTCTTTCCGTAACGAACTGGCCTTCTCGGCGTCGGCGCCGTTCAGCTGAGTTTTCAACTGGCTGACCTGTTGCTGCAGATCCTTGCCGCGCTGCTGCGCCTCGGACATCGTTTCAGGAGGCCCCTTGTCCTCGTTCAGATTCAATGCGATCGCACTGCCCATTTGTTTCAACATTGCCTGAGCATCCTGGCGATGGGCTCCGGGCGTGCGAACCAAAGACTGAAGAATTCTGGTGGCCTCTTTTTCCAGCACGACCATGCGAGTGCGTGTCTCGCTGTCCGATGGGCCTCCGTTCTCCTTAATCTTTTGGACCAACCCATAACAGGCTTTGGCAAACGCCAAACGCACCTTCAGCCCGTCGGCGCTTCGCGAATATTCGGGAGGCATGGAAAAGGTCACCGTTCGCAAACGCTGGTAGGCTTCCTCCAACTGACTCGGGTCTTCCAGGTCCCAGCAATCGACCGCGATCGCCGCCGCTTCACGCTTCTTGGCGGTCTGTACCGAGCCTCGCGGCAAATCGAAAACTTCGCCCAGGTATCCGAGCGATTTCCCGTGTTCACCCAGTTTCAGATAACAACGCGCCGCTCCCAGGCAACCATCGATTCCACCTAAACGACTGCGATATTTTTCGTACAGCGATTTGTTTTGCTCGGCCGCTTCGGTCAACAAAAGCGTATAGTCTGGATGGTCCTTGCCGTATGAGTCCGCGATCTGTTCCTTGATTTTGGGTGACTGCATTCGCACCAGAATATATTTGTTTCGCAAGTTTTCACGTTCAACATCCGCGTTGGGGTTCTGTGGATCGACTGGCTTCTGATATTCGGCGCGGAGGCGTTCACGGATCTCTTCGTAAGCGACATTCGCATTCTTCAGGTATTTTCGGGCCTCTTCTTGCTTGGCAGTTTTCTGAGCGACCGTCAAACGGTCCGATTCAGCCTGGACCAACAATCGTTTGGCGCGAGCCATGAAGATTCTGGCACGTTGTTCCTGAGCTTCTGCCAACAACGTGACCGAAGGTTGCTGATTAATGAACTCAGTCAAGACTTTTTCAGTCGCATCCAGTTGTTCGATCAAACGATTGTTGTCACGAATCAAACTGGCCTCGTCCAGCAATACCGCGACTTTGTGCAACGGCACGCGATCCTTGAAGGCCTTGTCCGAAAGCGGGCTGTCGACCATCTCGTCCAGATAATCGATCGCGACATCAAACAATCGCTCGTCGCGTAACGCCTCCAGAAATTCTTCGCACGGCTCTTGTGCAAAGGACCGTTGCGACATGCCGAACAATCCGAGCGAGACAGTACAAAAAACGAGGGCCGGTGCCAGGTGGTGTTTCAATTGATTCCAAACGTTCATACGTGAAAAACGCATATTGATTCCTGTAGAAACAAACTGATGGTGTCAGTTCAATTCGAAGTGGCCGAAGCCACACATTTGCCGAGAGACTTGGAAGTTGGAAGCGGCAGAGAGGCGTTAGCAAAGTCGACGTCAACTGCTAACCATGCCGTCGGGCGTCTCACTCCGCTACCATAAGCCTAACTTTCACCGCCTCGAAAATCAACCATCCGCCAGTTTGGTCCGACACCAAACAACCCGCAAAATCGACCTGTTCGACCGGCCAGAAAAACCAAAAACAAACACTGAAAAACTGCCTCAGGTCTGAATTTCCTGCTGGATTCCGTGCTTTCCCATACCGACTTTCCTTCACAATCCAAAGCTGCCGCTATAATCGTGACGGCAAGCCAATCATCGGTCCGATTAAACATCCAAAGAGTCATCGACTTCTGGTCGCAAATCCCCCGAACGAATCAAGAGAAAAGAGCCGGAATGAGTTCCAAACGCGGCAAAATCAAATTCTCGATTCCTTCCCGCGAAGAGAGCGACACTCCCTCACCTGCCGACGTCATTCCGTTCCGCGGCAACGACGAAGAACCACCTTCAGACGACACGCCGCAAGAGTCGCTCGGAAAACGTGCCCATCGAGAATCAGGCCAGCAGACTCGGACCATCCGCAGCACCACCCGGATCCGCTTGGGGATGCTGTGTGCAATGCTGGTGATGGTTCTGGTCGCGATGAATCACGCCTCCAAACCGGAGACCTGGAATTGGTTGTTCAAATTCGACAATGTCGATCTGCAGAATGGCGTGGCTGAATCAAATGGCGGACCCGCACCGGTAACCTCGCCAATCGAATCATCCGAGGAAGCGACCAACCGGTTTGTCGACTCGACTGATGACGATGAAGCCGCAAACACAGAAACCGGTTCGCCGACGACCGAACCTGAAAATTCCGGAAACAACCCGGCTGGCCCGCCCTCTGACCCGATCAATCAAGTCGCCGTTGCAGATGTAATGAAACGCGAAAGCAGGTTTTGGCAGACAACACTGGAAGAACTGGATGGCCCGCAGCAACTGCGACTGTTCAATCTGGTCGACTCGGCCGTTCGCCAGGAGGAACTCAAATCAAGTTCGACAGCTGCCCTGCGACCTGTGATCAAGAAGTTGAAACTGAGTCGCCAAAAATTTTCTCAACAACTTGAAGGTGAATCACAGGCGGCTTTCCTTGCCCTCTGGTCCGAATCTGTTTTGCCAGCGTTCGATGCAATCCTGAACGACCAACCGAATCGCGATTTGATCGACCAAAACGTGCGAGACCTGTCGCCGACACTACGGCATGCCGCCGATCGATTGATCGAAGACAAAACGCCGGTCAATCGCGTTCGAGAAGCCTACGCCTGGTTCGCGGCCTGGGCAGACGTTTACGAGCAACCCATCGAACAAGACGTGACGCAAACAGCCACCGTCACTCAACTGCTTTCGCAACCCGACGTCTGGCGAGGCGAAGTGATTAACGTTAGCGGGACGGCGTTGAGAGTCGAACGTGTCGAGGCCTCGCACAACGCACTGGGAATCGATCGCTACTTCGTCATCTGGATCAAACCAGATCACCCGTCCTCGTTTCCCTATTGCGTTTACACCCTGGGCGCACCGGAATCCTTGATGGGAGAACCGGGAGAGCGGATGCGGGAAGTGAACCAAAGAGTCCAGGCCACAGCACGCTTTTTCAAAAACCGCTTATTCAATTCCGGCGAACAAGGCCAGGCCGCGGTGGCTCCCGTGTTGATGACGTCTTCGGTAACACTGCCCGTCAAACCACCGAGCCCCGCGAAACAGAAATTCCGTATGCCAGGTGGCAACACAATCGCCATGACGCTTGGTCTGATCGGCGGATTGGCCTGCCTGATCGCCTTTTCGGTCTACCGCAATACGCTAAGTACTCAGGTGCGAGCCCTGCCCCGATCCGAACGCATGGAAGAACCGTTTCGAGAACTGAAACAGGACAAACGGGTCGAAACGACGATCGAAAAGCTGCAACGACTGAGCCAGCAACACCAATTGCCTGACGATCCAGACGATGCTGATCCAGACGTTGACCAGGCACCAACCGAAGACGAAGCGGATCGCACCGAATCGAATGGTCAGGATTCGGAGGATCATGATTCGGGCGATAAGGACGGAGGCGAAATTTGAACCGGAAAATTCGCAATCCTGGAAACACACTGGGCGTCTTCCTGATTTTGTTGCTGTGGCTGCCGGCCGGAACCACGTTGGCTCAACAGGAATCGAAATCACCGGCCAACGCCGGCCTGCAACACTTGCAAGCGGCCGGGCTGGATCTGGA
>CAZPOL010000007.1:43717-52289 GCA_964588195.1 uncultured Pirellulaceae bacterium
AATCACCGGCCAACGCCGGCCTGCAACACTTGCAAGCGGCCGGGCTGGATCTGGACTTATTGAAACAGACGCGAATCGGAACTTACGAAGCGTTCGTCGCTGACGAGTTTCATCTGTTCCAAGCGATGGCCACGGCGACATGTCGCTTGGAAGAAAATCCACCCCAGTCCGAACCGGAACCGTTCGAGTTAGTCAAAGCTCTGCAACAGCCACGCCTGTATCGCGGCCAGTACGTCAAACTGCGTGGATCGGTGCGACGCATCAGCCCGATCAAGATCACCTCGGCGCGGTTGCAAGAACTGACAGGTCGCGACGTTTATTATCATGTCGATTTCTTTGTTTCGACTGAAAAGACAAATTTCCACCTGAAAGATTCCGAAGGCAGTGTCGTCATCGGAGGAACATTCGGCGTCACGCTGATTCTTTTTGATCTGCCGCAATCGATGCAGCAAACCGACAAGCACGCCAGTATTACAGTGCCCGGTTTCTACCTGAAGAACTGGTCACACAAAACATCCGAGACACGTGGCGTGTCGTCCGAACTTAGACGCCCCAACCCGATTGTTTTTGGAATTAGCTCGTTGGCCAAAACCGTAGTCCATGACGATCAAGATCCGATCGGCAGTCTGTTTGGGTGGTTGCTGGGCGGAATCCTGACCGCACTCGCGATCTTTGGGGTTTGGCAGTTTCGTGCTTCGGTAAACCAAAAAGAGGCCTCTTCTTCCAACCCGGAATCGATCGATCTGACGGGGCTGGACCTGGATTCGGATTAATCCGCACGCTGGCCGATAAACGCCCCTTGCGGCAAACCCGTGAATTGTAAGAATCCTTGGTGTATTCGCCGAGTCGTCATCGGAGGCATCCCTGATGTGCTCGCTGAATAAACAGCACTCACTCACATTCACCTCTCGTTTTTCATCAGCCATCGCTGAGGAGTATATTCATGAAGGCACCGGTTCGAGTAACGGTCACAGGAGCCGCAGGTCAAATCAGTTACGGGCTACTCTTTCGAATTGCCGCCGGCAACATGTTGGGGCCAGACCAACCTGTTATTTTGCAACTGCTTGAAATCCCGCCAGCCATGAATGCTCTGCAAGGAGTCTGCATGGAACTGGACGATTGTGCGTTTCCGCTGTTGCAAGGCATTGTGGCGACCGACGACGCCAACAAGGCCTTCGCCGATTCTGAATTCGGACTGTTGGTCGGCGCCATGCCTCGCAAAAAAGGCATGTTGCGTAAAGATCTGCTGGAGGCCAATTCGAAGATCTTCTCCGCTCAGGGAAAAGCGATCAACGACAACGCCAAAAGCGACTGTCGCATTCTGGTCGTCGGAAACCCGGCCAACACTAACGCCTTGATTACCACCGCGAACGCTCCGAACATCAAGGCCGGCAACATCACCGCGATGACCCGCCTGGATCACAACCGAGCGATCAGCCAACTGGCTGCCAAAACGAATTCGGCCTCGGACTCGATCAAAAAGATGACGATCTGGGGTAACCACTCGGCGACCCAGTATCCCGACCTAACCAACACGACCGTTGACGGCAAAGCGGCCAAAGATCTGGTCGAAGACGCTTGGTACCGCGACGACTTTATTCCGAAAGTGCAACAGCGAGGCGCGGCGATCATCGAAGCTCGTGGAGCTTCCAGTGCCGCCTCGGCCGCCAACGCAGCCATCGATCACTTTCACACCTGGATGCACGGCACGGATGATGGCGATTGGGTCAGCATGGCAATACCCAGCGACGGCAGCTACGGAATTGCCGAAGGACTGATCTACTCATTCCCTTGTACCTGTAAAGACGGTGAGTACTCGATCGTTCAGGGTCTGGAGATCGATGAATTCAGCCGCGAACGAATGGACGCAACGGCGACGGAATTGAGCGAAGAGCGAGACGCCGTGAAAGACCTGCTGTAGTGAACTGCCGCAGGTTTATCGACGTCAGCTGAGACAAAAAAACGGGCTTTGCCAGAAATAGCAAAGCCCGTTGATCATTAAGAGCTACAACATCCAGAAGAGCCACTGCGGATTACACCTTAAAGCAGGCCACGAAGCCGCGACGCTCGTCTTCATCACCCTTGACGCCAACCGCGAGTAGTGGACCAATTGGAGTTTGCGGGTGAACAGCAATAGTTCTTGGCGTACCCGTTCGATGCAGGTCGAAATGATCCGTGCAGGAGTTGTTTGTCCAACCGCAGATTTGCCCGCCGGCGTCGACCGAAAACCAACGGTCCGAGTCCAGCCTGCACAGCCCAATGATGCTTTCAGGGCGATAGGTTGCCCACGAGGTATTCAACTTGCTTTTACGTGGTTTCGCTTCCCGCAAGATTCGATCGACAGTCCAGCCGTTTTCCTGAAGTGACCAGTGGTTGAGCGCACCGTCAAGTCCGCCTGTGATAAGACCACCATCAGCC
This sequence comes from uncultured Pirellulaceae bacterium, assembly GCA_964588195.1. GTDB lineage: Bacteria > Planctomycetota > Planctomycetia > Pirellulales > Pirellulaceae > CAJQPP01. Next base: position 46,136 of record CAZPOL010000007.1, read on the forward strand.
GTAGCGAGCACAGCTGTCACACGAGCGTTGGTCGCCCTTGCCTGGATTGGGTCGGGAAACACCAGCAGACCTTCCGCTGCCTTGTGGGATTCGTAATTGCCTTCGACTGCGCTCCAGCCACCAAGTTTTAGGGAACCGCCGCCACCGGTGATTATGCGAGAATTAACAATGGCCATACGCGCGTGTGCGTGTGCGGCATGTGGCGCGTCAGTATCGACTCCGGCGGGCGCAGGATGAATGAGAAGAACATCTTCAACGCGTCGCGCATTGCATCGTACTACCACCTGCCCGTCGAGCAGTCCGACGCCAGTCGGGCACCTGCGCCAGATTCTTGGCTCAGTGGTTGTTTCCAAAGTGGCGACGTGACTCAATTCAAGACCGTCAACTTCGCAGACGAAGGTCGGGGCGGCGCGTTGACTGCTGGACCAGGAACTCAACACCAGATGGCGACCGCTGCCGTCGAAACAGACACCAGAAATCGTCAGCTTGTGTGAAGTCCAGGGAGCCGCGACCTGATCGGTCTTTTTGCAGTCCCCGAAACGCAGCGTCGAAGACTTCTGCGCGCGGACATCGACAACGGTGATACCGCCACCGCCGTACCAGCCGCCAGAACCGACCGCGAGTCGAGTGCCGTCCGGCGAGAACTGAAGCGCATAAACATTGCTATTCCAATACAGAATCGGTGGCGCTTCAAACTCAAAGACCTCCATAGATCCACCACTCATTTATGTTCAAAAAAAAGAAAACGAACTTCAAGAGAAAATGGACGCCACGATCATTAAGCTATTCTGAAACAGCATCATTGTGCCGCTTCGAGCGGGCTACCTTAGGCCGATTTTCAAGTCGGCTTCTTTGATCACTTTTTCGATTTCGTTAACCCGAATTTCAATCTTTGCTTTGTACAGACTCTGTGCAGACGGCTGGGCTATTTTGAACCAGTGACTTGCGCAGCCTGACAAGCTGCTGCTAGAAATCATCCCATTCAACTACATTTCCGTCATCAAATTTCAGCAGGTTCTCAAAAGTCTCAGCGTCGATATACACGTCGACAAAACGTACGCTGCCATCACACAAAGCGACATTGAAGCCACCAGGAAAATTCCCCAACAAGTCCCACGGGCCAGTTTCGTCCGGGTCAATTCCGCCATCCGGTTTGGTCCAGGGGACTGCCATTTCATCTGGAACTTCGACAAACAAAATCGTGTTGCTGGTTCCGTCCACAATATCGCGAAGCCTTCTGCCAACTGATTTCTCATCTGCTCCGATTCCCATCACACCGCTGGTACCACCAACACCTCGATAGACGGTATAGCCTTCAGGCGCGTTACTGGCCGGGTTCCGAAAAACTGGCGGCATCTCTTTTGCCACTTTCAGGTTATTTTCACTGTCCCATGGCTCATCAAAGTTGTACATCTCATACAAGTTTGCGGCCTCGATGAACGGCAGAATTTTTACACGCCAGCTAACGGCAGGACCATCTGGCCTGACAGGTCCATCCCCCGATGGAAATTTCATGTGCGCAGATTCGTAATTGTGAGTCGCCAGAGCGAACATCCTTAAGTTATTCATCGACGTGACACGACGAGCAGCCGATCTGGTCTGCTGTATGGCTGGCAACAACAGTCCGACAGCAATAGCTGGCAAGGCCACGGTCAGATTGGAGTTGGCCATCATCGAGTGTGATTCGATAACAATCGCATCTTCTTCCCGGCGGATGATGGCGACGTCGGGTGTTAGATACTTGCTGACACTACGAAATGATGGAAGCTGCAATTCCAGCAAGTGAGCTTTCAGCATTTCTATTTGCCCTGCAGGCAACGGCAAACCGAACTCGCCCCACTCGCCGTTTTTGGCCATGGCACCGCCCATACAGGCATAGCCATACATCATTTGGTAGGCCCAACTGGAATCGATGTAAGAGAAGCCGATCGTCTTGCCATCGTTTGCTGATTGCTCAAACAACCCCAGGTACGGAGCAAAAGAAGGATGCTTGATCAACGGCGGCGCCAGTTCAGGATTGGTTGCCGTCCCCAACACCGATGGAAACAAAGACAGAGTCACCTGGTTGCCATCCACGAACCAACTCGGCTCCACAGGAACAAACTCGCCCATAAAGTGAAGCGATTTTATTGTCTTGCCATTCTGCTCGAACGAATGTTCTTTTGCAGGCATGCCTAACTCTCGCACCCCAAAGGCCAATAGATCATCAACCGTTTTTTCGAACCACTTCGGATCCTCAAGTGCCGTCCGCAACTGGACCCCGGTCAGCAAGCCATCACCGTATCCGTTGTGCAGAGTAATGTTGGGACCGAAATTGCCGATCAATTTTTTCAAGTCGACGCCGGTTTCACTCTGGAACTGAATAAAACCACCAGCCATTTCTCTGGCTGCGTTTGGCTCTAACTGGATCAGAATATTCGTGAACTCTTCCAGCATCTTTTTCGAGTCGACCGACATTGCGACTGCAAAAAACGAATCGTCTGGAAAATGAGCAATGTCTTCTGTGGTCAGTCCCTTGCCATCAATGGTGGCAAAGATCCCGCCGGGCGTTCCGTCAAACTTGAGTTTAACCCGCTGGGCGAAATCGGTTCGAGCGTATCCACCGCTGAACTCAACACGATCCAGGTTATCCAGCCCCAACACGCTTACGACTTTCATTGTTTGCTCATCGAGCAAAGGCAGGAACTGTTTTCGGATTGCCGCAACGTCGATCATTCCAACGGCCGATGACCGAACGTATTTCTGTTCAGCCTGAAATTTGCTTAGCCAATCGACAACTTGCCCTGCCTTTATCCGCTTTGCAATTTCCCGAACCGTTTCACCTGTGCCAGCAATCAAATAACCATCTTGCTGGGCGAGCGTAACCTGGTTGAATGGCCCGCCAGGCGGGAGAGCGATTTTGATTCCGTTTTGACCACCCAGGTCAACGGACTCCATCGGCACGTCGGCCATCTTCAGTAAGGCTTCGACCGATTTAATTGATTCTGTGACATCGTCTCCCACCTCCAGGACCAAACCAATCTTCAGGTTTTTTGGCTCCTGTCCCTCCTCAAGTTCAATACTCTCAACGAACAAACAACCTTGCTTTCGAAACAGAGCGTCAACCAACTGAGGTCCGAGTACTTCGGCTGCGTTCTTGATTTCGACCGGAGCATCGACGGGAACCAGGATGGCAGGCAACTGACCGAGCTTGTCTGTAAAATCCTTGCAGAACTTGTTTACTTCCGGTTCTGCCATCATCCGGTCGATGCCGTTTTCGCTGTTCGCATCGGCACGGTACGGATTTGACCACTGGAACCAGGTCAGACAAGTTTCAGGCGCCGCGCTACTTAGTTTGCTGGACAGCGACGTGTCTTGCCCGATTGCTGCGGTACGATTCGCAAACATCGCCAGGACGAACACGATCAAGAAAGTCGCAGATGACAGCCTCGTTCTCCCTGTTCGAATGTGCCCGACCAGTTCGCGTTTTTGACCTGGTTTCGGATTTGGTTTTGATTTTCGGTGGTTCATCATCGGTCTATCCTCTCTCCTTTTACTTATGCTTTGATTCACTCATTGGTCTGTTCGTGCTCGCACACGCAATCTTTGCCGTGTGATGCCAACATCCAGTTTAATTGCGGTTTAATTTCTCGAGCGTTTCCAGCTTTTTCCGCAAGATCGGGATGACTTCGACGGGCACGAATCGTGCCAACTGTTCGTCATCGGCCAACGGTGCGACCTGTTTGATTAGCGAACTGGAGACGTGAGCAAAACGAGCGTCGGCCATCAGAAAGACCGTTTCCAGGTCATCGGCCAATTGCCGGTTGGCCATCGTCATTGTGAATTCACCAGCAATGTCGGTTAGCGGCCGCACGCCTCGCAACATAATTCGGGCGCCAGATCGGCGAACAAAATCGACCGCCAGGCCATCAAAGATTTCTACTTCGACATTGTCCATGTCGCGAGTGACATGGCGCAGTATTTCCAAACGCTCGTTGGGCTCGAACATCGCTTGCTTTCCAGCATTAAAACCGATTCCCACAACCAACCGGTCAAACAACTTTTGCCCCCGCTGGATGACATTCAGGTGGCCCAAAGTGATCGGGTCAAACGAACCCGTATAGACGGCTGTTCTTGTCATGTCGTGTTCTTTTGCAAATGAATACGAAGGAATGGCGTCGGCGGCAATGCTCGGCTATCGAAGCGAATACGCGGTACGTGGACATTCATACGATCCAAGTACACCGCAATGCACTGCCTCTGTCAATCGAGTAACCGAGCTTGTTTTTACAAAGCCGGTGACTGGCGAAACGCATGGCTGGATCTGAGTTCATGACCCTAAAACCGGTTCCTGGCGTGGTGGATCGCGGTAGGGTCGATCTGCCTGCGGACGGTTGGCCAGCCTTGTTTCAAACATTTGAATGCCCGTATAATCCTTATGACACGCGTTTTCCACCTCCAATGCATCGCCACGTCCACCTTGTACCGAAGAATTTCAAATAGAACGTTCGATCTCCAATATAGGTGGCGTGACACCGGTTGAGTCGGAACTATACTATCATTCCCGGCATAGACTTGCCGTTTTACTCGATCAAATAACAACTAACCCATGGCTCTGGCCATGGCAGAAAGTTCGCGAATGCCCAAGGTTTTGTGCCTAACCGCGTTGGTTATTTCCATCCTTGTTTTCCTTTTATTCTTCGCCGATTTGCTGATGGCAAATATTGGCATGAAGGAAGTTGCGCCTTTTCGTGGCGCGGATCAAATGATCGACATCGTCTTTAGCGTCTGCGCGGCCATTCTTGGCGTTCTCAGCTTTCTGACGTTCCGCGAACAGGTTTGAGTTTCGAACCTGCGTTTCTGCTGCTTGTTTCGTTGCTTCTCCGAACTGTCGTTTCGCCGTTGAAATGCGCTGCACCTCACTTTGCGTGGCATTGCGCAGCATCATACTTATCAGCAGACTGCAAACTGACATGTGCCGAATGATCCGGCATCGCCTACAATATCCTGACCGAATAAACAGGTAACGAGGGCCGCGACGATGAGTGACTTGAACAATCGACGACCAGCACGCCGTGATGTATTGATGGCGGCAGCCGCCGTCACTGGCGGCTTATTGACTGACCCTCTGTCGGTTTCTGCAAGTCGTTTCTTTGAGTCGCAGAAAACGCCGCAAGAAGAGGCGTGGCAACGCGCGACAGACTCCGGGCTGACCTGGTTGGCCGGCCAACAAACTCGCCTGGGTCACTGGGCCCACGACATCTACCCGACCGCCATGACCGCATTGGCTGGAACCGCGATGGTTTGTTCCGGTTCGACGGCAACTCAAGGGCCCTTCGCCGAGAACATCCGCAAGGCGGTCGACTACCTGATTACCAAGTGTCGTCCCAACGGGCTGATTGGCGATCCAATTCGCGACAATCGTTACACGTACGGCCACGGGTTTTCGATGCTGTTCCTTTCGCAGGTCCTGGGCGAGGAAGAGGACGCCGAACGCCGTGACGAATTGACCGAGATCCTGCAACGCTCGGTCGACTTCAGCATTCGTGCCCAAACTCGTTCGGGCGGCTGGGGCTACGTCAGCGCCACCGAAAACAGCTCGTTTGACGAGGGCTCCACCACGATCACTCAAGTGCAAGGTCTGCGAGCCTGCCGTAATGCCGGGATCGTCGTGTCCAAGGAAGTCATCGAAAAGGCTCGTCAGTACATCTACGACTGCAAGAATGCCGATGGAGGAATTTCATACAGCTCGCGCACCAAAGGTACCTCTCGCCACGCCATCACCGCCGCCGCTCTTTCCGCCCTGTACAACGCCGGCGACTACGAAAGCGAGCATATCGAACCGATGTGGCAATTTTGCAAGAAACACCTGCACGACCTGGCAACCGGGTCCCGATACGGTCATTGGCACTACACGTATCTGTACTACGCTCAGGTCGTTTACCGCAAATCGGATGAGCTGTGGCAGCCCTTCCGGGACCAGCTTTACACCAAAATCGCTCGAGACCAACAGGCTGAAGGCTCGTGGACCGGCAATATCGCCAAGGTCTATGTGACGGCCTGTAACCTGATCATCCTGCAGCTGGACAAGGGATTCCTGCCGATTTACCAACGCTAGAAGCGATCCGGGCCTGCCACTGCTCAGGATAGGGCAAACGATCGGGCAAAGGATCGG
>CAZPOL010000007.1:52389-61504 GCA_964588195.1 uncultured Pirellulaceae bacterium
CAAAACACCCCGGTTTTATCGCTGGACAAATATCGGGCGATCAGCGATATTACTTGGCTGCAATTTCACGGGCGGCCCCGGTCCGCACCGATTTTTGACAATAAAACCAATCCGACCAGACACGATTTATGCCAAATTCAAATAGTGCCAAGAAGCGATTGCGACAAGACAAAGTCCGCCAAGCGCGAAATCGTTCCACCAAATCAGCGATGAAGACCCAAATCAAGAAGGTTCACGCTGCGGTTGAAGCAGGTGATTTCGAAGCCGCTGAAAAAGAGTTCCTCGCTGCCGCCAAAAAGCTGGACAGAGCAGGCGCGAACAAGGTGATTCACCGAAACACTGCTGCCAGATACAAGTCGCGACTGCAACAGCGTATTCGCAAAGCCAAACAGGCCTCCTGATCGGTTCGCAATGAACGTCTGAGCGCGGTGATGTATCCTCGCTGACTCGTTCAAATCAGATCACTTGCGCCGCGGAAAACTTTAGCGACGCTTGGAACGCTTCCTGGAAGAAACACGACTGCCCGATCCCTTTGTGGGTCTGGCAGTTTTCTTTTTGCCCGTACGCTTCTTGTGCACCTTCTTTTTTCCACCCGATGAATTCTTCTTGCGGGCATCTGCCGGACTCATGCGGCCCGCACCCCGCCGCGACTTGGTCGTTGGTGTCCGTTTCTTTTTGGCGGTCTTCTTCTTCGATTTAACGCCAGCCCTGGTGCTCGGCTTACTGCTGCTTTTTGTACCGGCGGATTTTGAACCGACACTCTTCGAACCTGTCCTGGCTGCGCTGGGTTTACCCGTGGCTGATTTCTTTTTGGCAGCAGCTGCCTTCTTCTTTTTCGAGCCACTCAATTGACTCGTTTCCACCGGACGCGACTTCCGTGCTCGCTTGCCCGTAACGACCGCCGAGGCCTTTCGCAACGCTTCGATCTCACGCGGTTCCAGTCGACGATAATCACCGGCCTTCAAGGTTCCAAGATGCAATGGACCAATGGCGACTCGCCGCAATCGAATCACCTTGTGGCCGATGTGAGCCAGCAATCTGCGGATCTCGCGGTTGCGGCCCTCCTGAAGAACCATCACCAATTCGCAAACGTCACGATGACGCTTCTTGATTTTCACGTCCGAAACGCGAGCCACCGCTTCCGCCAAACGAATCCCGCGTTTCAGCTGCTCCAGGTCTTCCCACCTTGGGTTGCCGGCGACCGTCACGTGATACGTCTTTTCCACGCCGTAGCGAGGGTGAGTCAACCGATTCGCCAGATCTCCATCATTGGTAACCAGGATCAAGCCTTCGCTGGATTTATCCAATCGACCGACGTTGTAGACCCGCTGGTCTGTCTTGATCAAATCGATGACCCGCATCCGACCCTCCGGATCACGGCAAGTCGACAACACGCCGGTTGGCTTGTGCACCATGAAGTATTGCTGCTTGACCGGCATCACCTTGGTACCGTCGACACGCACCTTGGTGCAATCGGGCTCGACCCGCGAACCGAGCTTGCTGACGACCTGGCCATCGACGGTCACACGACCTTCGGCCACCAGTTCCTCGCATTCGCGACGGCTGCCGTATCCAGCCTGTGCCAGAAATTTCTGCAGACGGATCGCCGTCGTCGCCGCAGCGACTTTTTTTCGTTTTCTGTTTCCCGCAGGTTGTGACGCCTTTGACCTGGGTGCGGCGGGCTTTTTGGCGGTCGACTTTTTCTTGGGCACGTTGATTCCGGGTGAAGACTGCGATGCAAACAACATCGGGCTAAAAAGAGAACATCTGGGTAGAGAGAACATCTGGGTAGAGGCGCCGAGTGTAAGCCAAGTTCACGCGATTTGATAGACTCTGGATACCGGGAAGGAGTGAAACTTCCCAAGGATCACAAATCCACGGAATCACAGCTTCGAATCCGGATCGCACAACCCGACAGAACGGGTCACTGACAGTCTGCGCCGCCGTTGATTGCCTGTTCGATCCGCAGCTGGATATTGGTCAGGATCGTTTGCTCCAGAGCGACATCCCGGCCCATCGGAATCCAGCCTCGATTGGGCGGATTCAATAACAGATCGTCCCGTTCGTAACGATCGAAATCCAGCGAGTTGTCATGGCGTGCCGTGCGGCCACTGACGGTCGAATGTTCGGGTTCCTGCAAGTCTTCCAATTCCTTGTAGACCTTCACGTCCACCAGATACTGGTTGCCGTTGGGAATGACGCGGACCTTGGCCCAGCGACGTACGGTTTGAAGCGTCGCGTGTGCCACCTCGAAACCAGGAGTCGAATCCTTTCGCCAGGGCTCCAGAATCGTCGAACCAATTCTTGGTGACGTATCGATCCAGCCCTCGGTCAAGATATTGCTGTTCAGCCGAATTCGCTGCTCTCGCAAGATCGAAAAGTAGTCGTCGATTTCGTCTGACACTTCATCCATCACCAAATCGCGAGACACCAACGGCAACGACAAAGGATTTGGCAAACCAGTTTGCACACCCTCGGACACCGGCCCCCATCCACCACTCGAGATATTGCCGCACCCGGAAATTCCGGTCAACAAAATCAGCACAGCAACACTGGCAGCGATCGAACGTAGCACTTGGAGACCCGCAAACAGGAATCGACGAAAAACGGGCGGTAGTCTTTCGGATTCACCACGGTAGCTCAAGGTCAATCGGGCAACGTTCCGACGCAACAACGTCCATCGAAGCAAATGATAGTGACGTGCTAGCGGGGTAACCGCCGAAAACACATTATGAAACGCGACGGGCCACCACGATTCGTTTCAGCCCGGCAAGATCGTTGACGATTTTCACAAAGCTCAAGCCCGTCGATTCTTCGACCAGTTTTTGGCAGGCCTCGGCGATCATCGGGCTTAACTCGAACATCAAATACCCGCCCTCGACCAGCCGTTGCGACGATTGCTGAATCAGTTTTTCGATCGTCTCCGTCCCGTTGGCCCCAGTTGAAAAGAGCGCTTGATGCGGCTCGAATTCAATCACCGACTTGGCCAGGTCCGGCTTTTCCGACAGGCCGATGTAAGGTGGGTTGCTGACGATCAGATGAAACTTGTCCGGTTCATCGATCCCTTCCAGCAAATCGGCGGTCACGAATCTAATCCGATCCTGGACTTCATGCCGTTCTGCATTCGACTTGGCAACGTCCAGTGCGTCGTCCGAGATGTCGCAAGCGGTCAACTGAACGTGTGCGGCGTGCTTGGCAATGGCGACCGCGATGCAGCCGCTGCCGGTTCCCACGTCGATCAGCTGAATCGGCGAACTGGATCCGGCTTGGTCGGACTCAGACAACGACTTGATCGCGTCGAGAGCCTCCGTCACCAGGTGCTCCGTTTCCGGCCGCGGAATCAAGACGTGAGAGTTAACGGCGAATCCTAGTGAAAAGAACTCCTTGTGCCCGACCAGGTAAGCAACCGGCTCTCCCTCGGCATGCCGGGCGACCCAATCTCGAAACTTGCCTTTGACGTCCTCCGGTGGTTCGTCGTCAAAGCGTGTGTAGAGTTCGATACGGCGGCAATCGAGTGCTTCGGCCAGCAAGACTTCCGCATCCAGGCGAGGCTGATCAAAGCCGCTGTCGCGAAAGTAGTCGGTGGTCCAATCCAGCAATCGTTTGATCGTCCAGCGATCGGCCGCCGGTTTGACGGCAGCCGCATCGGTTGAATCGTTCGTTTTCTCAGTCGTTTTGTCCGTGGAGTTGTTAATCGAGATCTCCCATGGAATCGCGCAAGCTTTGTCGATCGTGATCGATCAACGCACTGGTAACGGGTTGCACATCACCGGCGATGATGGAATCGAGTTTATACAGCGTCAAGTTAATCCGATGATCCGTGACCCGGTTTTCCGGAAAGTTGTAAGTACGAATCCGTTGACTACGATCTCCAGAACCTACCAGAGTCTTCCGCGCGTCGGCGCGTTCTTTCTTCTGAGTCTGCTGTTGGTGATCGTACAACTTGGTCTTCAGGTAACGCATCGCTTTGGCCAGATTCTTGTGTTGGCTTCGCTCTTCGAAGCACTTCACCACAATGCCTGACTCGTGGTGAGTAATACGTACGGCCGAGGCGGTTTTGTTCACGTGCTGTCCACCCGGCCCGCTACTGGCCGCATATCTTTCCACCGTATACGACTCAGGAGACAGTTCAATCTCGACATCTTCGACCTCCGGCAAAACCGCCACCGTCGCCGCAGAGGTATGAATTCGTCCTTTTGTCTCAGTGTCGGGAACACGTTGAACCCGATGCCCGCCACTTTCGTATTGCAAGTCGCGGTAACAGTTCTCGCCGGAGATCGCCACGGTGACCTCTTTGAACCCGCCCAATTCAGTGGGACTCGATTCCATCGCCTGAAACTTCCATTTGCGAATTTCACAGTATCGCTTGTACATCTCGTACAGGTTGCGCGCGAACAGAGCCGCTTCGTCGCCACCGGTTCCCGCGCGAATCTCCATCACGCACTTGGAACGACTGGCGTCCTCGCCACCGATCGTCATTTCCAACAACTCGTTCCAAAACGTCTCACGGGACTCCAACAAAGTCGGCAATTCCGCGTCGGCTAATTCGCGCTCATCCGAATCTTCGCTCTTGGCCATGACTCGAACTTCATCGATCTCGTTGCAGACCGATTTGAATCGTTGGTACTTCGTGGCCAATTTGGCCAGGCTGCCGTGTTCGCGAGCAATCTCGGCCATCTTCCTGGAATTGGCCTGCACTTCCGGATCGGACATTTCCGCTTCCAGCGACTCGAAGCGATTCAACTTTTCTTCCAACATCTCACGCATGAGACTTTTCTTTCCTGATAACCATTCATCTAACGAGATGTCTCGCCTGACACGGCAAGACTAACAAGAAGACGCGAGTATGATATTCGCGTCCCGCACCGTTTGCCCAAAGCTCTTGCGCAACGGCAGCGTCCCGAGGCTAGGACTCGGTCAACAGAAAATCCAAACCGCGGCTTGTTTGGTTAAAACCAGCGATCCGTTTTGATTGTGTTTGGGTCATGAGACTAATTCTCGTAATTCCTTTGACGCCTTCACTATATCGCTGACCCATTTTTGCGGCAACGGGTTCGGACGCCACACCATTCCCAGTGGGGAAATAGTCGTTTTCAAGCGAGTCAGGCAGACAGCGAATACATCGGAATCGACGCACGACCTGACATTCGGCCATTGCGTCGCTGCCGCCACCCTCGGGGCTTTCGATCGGATGGGTGAGACTGGTCCATGGGCTGACGCCCATGGCTAAGCGCTGTCGCCACTCCGTGGCTATTGCAGGCTGAAAATGCGAGCTGGAAATGCGGACCGGAAATCGGTGCTAATGCACACGCCTGTTTGCAGCCGCCACGTCGTTGTTTTGCTTAGCCATTATCCTTGGGTCAATACTGTGACGGCGTATCCTGCCGAAAATACGTGACTTGCGCTCCTGTTCGTATCGAACTAGCTCCGGAGGAGCGGCAGCACTTAGCCTTGGGCGTCAGCCCAAGGACCGAAGACAAAAAGAGACTATCAGCCCCGGAGGGGCGGAATTGGTCGCGTCAACAGAATCCGAATCCGGCTAAACGATTCCGCCTGAAGGCGGTACTACGAACGGTCATGCCCACTTTCCGTTCTCGCGAACCAGTCGGCAATGAACGTATCGACGATCAACTGAACGGCATGGTAAATCACCATCGGCAGCAGACTGACATTTAAGAACATGCAAACCAACAAACCGATCATCAATGTTTTTTGAGAACCTGCCAAAGCCACCGCAATTTGATCTGCTCGATTGAACCTCGCGCCTCGCGCCATCCAGAACCCTGCCACCAACACGATCAAATGCAGCCCCGCGCAAGTCAACGCTAACCCAATCGTTCCGGTCAGCGTAGGAACCTGATCACCTGGAATGGCGAGTGTTGTTTGAGCAGTCCCCAACAGAACGATCAATAGAATCCCGATCTGCGCCCCGACACTCAACTGCTTCTTTCGAGCCTTTGCCCAGGAGGCGACCTGTTTTCGAATGGCCAGTAATTGAGCCAGCGAAATTGGCAACAACACCAACAAACCAAGCCGGAACACCATCTCGCCAAATGAAATTTCAGCGGTCTGATTTAACAGCAACAATACAATCAACGGCGTCATAAGAAACGCCAGCGAATTCGTGATCACGGTCGTCATCAACGCCGTGACCTCGTTGCCGCCGGCACGGCGAGTCCATACGGCTGCCGAAGCCAACGTGCACGGAGTCGCAGCGACGACCAGGAACCCGGCATAGAACAGATCGCTGACCAGTCCCGACAACAGCCACGCAATCAACGGCAAGATGCCAAAATTGATGCCACTAGCCAACAGCGCAGCCCAAGGCCGTTTCAGCGTTGCCGTGATCATCGACAAAGGCAGAGGCAATGCCATCAAGAACATTACGCTCATCACAATGCCGCGTCGTAGCCAGACCCACGAGCTGACGGTTTCCAAACCCGCCGCGCACCAGTAACCAAGCACCATCGCCAAAGCCAGGCTCAGCAAGAACCAGTATTTCAAAAGCAGTTTGTTCAATTGGCTCCAGTTATTCAACGGAGTTGCAGAGTCTAGTTTTCAACTTTCGATTCTACAGCGGCCAAAACCCGTTCCACCACGCCGGCGATATTCGGTGTCCAGCGCAAAACGATCAACAAGTCGTTCTCGTGATCGACGTAGATGTAATTTCCTCCGAAACCTGACGCGTAGAAACTGGATTCAGGCGCCGCAGGAAGCTTTTCCTTACCCGTATTCAGCCACCACATGTTGCCGTATTGCGGATTCGCTGTGCACGGCTTTCGCAGTTGCTCGATCCAGTCTTCGGCAATCAGCTGCTTGCCTTTCCAGTTTCCGTTACGCAAAAACAGATAGCCGAACCGAGCATGATCGCGAGTACAAATGAACATGCCACCGCCCCAGTGTCCTCCGCCACTAACCGATTGAACTCGTTGCCCATCGATCGTAATCCATGAATTCTCGTATCCATGCCAACGCCATGAAGGTGAAGCACCGATCGGCTCCATCACTCGTTCGCGAAGCACGACGGGCAATGGCTTTCGATAGACGTTGGTCAAGCAGTACGCCAACAGATTAACGCGAACGTCGTTGTATTTATAATGCGTACCCGGTTCGTGCATGTCGCGGTCGACCCATTTTTGTCGGTCCCGTCCAACGGGTCGGTCACACCAATCCGGCTTGTCCCACAATTCTCCAGACCAATCAGAGGTTTGGTGCAGCAAGTGTTGCCAGGTGATCTTTTGATTGTGCTCCAGATCAAACTTCCCGTCACGGATATAGTCCCTGACCGGATCGTCGACGTTTCGAACCAACCCATCATCCAGCGCCAGAGCCGCTACTGTGGAGAGATAACTCTTGGTAACACTAAACGTCATGTCGACACGATTCGTATCGCCCCATTCGGCGACAATGTATCCGCCACGCACGATAATTCCGCTGGCACCGCCTCGCGTCTTCGTAGGTCCCACGATTGTGTTGAATGGCTCGTTGGCGAACGAAGTGGCAACGACCTGACGCATGTCTTTGGAGCCTGGATTTTCGGCAGACTTGGCGAACTCAACCGCCTCATCCAACAAGGCTGCGTTCATGCCAACTTCGGCGGCTGGCTTCGATTCCCAACTGCCCCACTCGCCAGGAAAGTAGTCGTCCTGAGCAACCACACTGGCAACCATAGACGCCACAACAAACATCGCCGTGATCAGGGTTTTTGGTTTCATTAATTACATCCGCAAAAAATTTTCAAACAACCATCGCATTCTAGTTGGGATCGCCCCACATGTGCCAGCGAGTGTGATAGTTTACAAGCCGTGATTAATCCTGAACCAGGTACACACAACACTACAAAACCGAATACGAATCCCGATACAAACCGAAAACATTCACCAAACAAGGGTCGAGAGTCTTCAATGAACGACAAATCAAGGAAATGGGCCATCCTGTTGGCGCTACTATTTGCGACATCCAGCCATGGCAATTTGTGGGCTCAGGATGAAGCCGCATCAGGCAGTAAAACTGCTTCAGACCAACAACGGACTACTCAACCAGCAGGAGATCAACAGGATATGAAGGAGCAGGAAGTCGTCAACTGGGAGCAGTTTCGCTTGACCCAGACTCGTAGCGGTGCGTTCGGGAAAACCGAGATCGAACAGCCAGCAGTCGCCTGGAAATATTCAACCGGCGACGTCATCGAATCCTCGCCAGCCGTTTGCGAAGGAGTGCTGTACATCGGCGGGCACGCAAAGAACCTGCACGCAATCGATGCCACAAGCGGCGAACTGAAGTGGAAATTCGAAACCGAAGGCTGGGTCCGGGCCTCGCCATCGGTCCACGACGGTATCGTCTACATTGGATCGGATGACAACAAATTCTACGCCATCGACGCGAAGACCGGCGAAAAGAAATGGGACTTTGCATTGGGCGAAGGAGGCGAGCAATCATCGCCAGCAATCTCCAATGGCGTTGTCTACTTTGGCGGTTTCGACCATTTCGTCTACGCGTTGGATGCCAAGTCCGGTGAAGAGAAATGGAAATTTGACGCGGGAGCCAGCATGTTGTCCTCGCCTGGCCTGGATGAGGACTCGGTGTACATCGCCACCTACCAGGGTGAGTTGTTTGCGATCGACAGAAACAGTGGCGAGAAACGATGGACATTCAAACAGAATGACACCCCGATCTTTTCGACACCCGCCGTGATCGACGGTGTCGTCTATTTCACCTCGTATGACAAACACATCTACGCCATCAGCGCGGAGACAGGCGAGATCGTCTGGAAACATGAAACCGACGGTCAGATATTCTCCTCACCCTGCGTGCTGGATGGAATCGTCTACGTTGGCAGCAACGACAATCATCTGTACGCGTTGAAAACCGACGGTGGCGATGTTGTTTGGAAAACCGACTTGAAAGGCGCGGTCTTTTCCTCGCCCACTGTAACCGATAACTCAATCTATGTCGGGTCTTCCGATGGCCACTTCTATGCCCTCAATAGAGAATCTGGCGAAGTCAATTGGCGGCACCTCGTCGCCGATGGCGTTAACGTCTGGACCTCCGCCGCCGCCGTCAACGGCCGATTGTATTTCGGCAGCCATGACGGAGACGTGATCGCTTTGCAAGAAGC
>CAZPOL010000007.1:61604-68410 GCA_964588195.1 uncultured Pirellulaceae bacterium
CGTGCTAGCATGCACGATCGCACTTCCGACAATCCAAAGGGCCACTTAAACTTCCTGGTCTTTAAATACAACGAAACCACGATCAAGATGCCTCTTCGATACTGGACCGCAGGTGAATCACACGGCAAAGCAATGTTGGCTTTGGTCGATGGGTTTCCTGCTGGACTGAGCATTAATCACGACGCCATCAATCAGGAATTGCGGCGGCGTCAGGGAGGCTACGGTCGAGGCGGTCGTCAGAAACTTGAGACCGACAAGGTTGAATTTCTAACCGGAACCTGGCAAGACACGACGCTCGGCAGCCCAATCACTCTGCAAGTTATCAACAGCGATTACAAACTGGAGCGATTGAAAGAACTGCCGCGTCCCAGACCAGGTCATGGAGACCTGAGCGGTTCGATCAAGTACCTCAGTTCGATCCGCGGAATTCTGGAACGAGCCAGTGCACGAGACACGGCCTCGCGAGTAGCCGCCGGTGCTTTGGCTCAGCAGCTGCTGGATCAATTTGACATTCGTTGTTTTGGCTACGTTTCTCAGCTTGGCGGAATCGACGTACCCGCTGCGGACGAGAACCTTGCCTCGCAATTGAAGGCCCGTAGCGAAAGCGAAATTTACTCGCTCGATCCGGCTCGCGACGGTGAAGTCAAAGCGTTGATCGATCAAACCAAGAAAGATGGTGACACGCTGGGAGGCGTTGTCGAGGTTCGAGTGGAAGGCCTGCCGTTTGGATTGGGAACTCATGCCCAGTGGGACCGGAAACTGGATACCCGTCTGGCTGCCGCCGCGATGAGCGTGCAGGCGATCAAAGGAGTCGAGATTGGTCTCGGTTTCCGCGCGGCCGCCCTGCCCGGCTCGCAAGTTCACGATGCAATTCACTACGCTCCCGACCAAAAGCAGACACATACGCTCGGCTATACTCGCCCCACCAATAATGCAGGTGGCCTGGAAGCGGGCATGACCAATGGGCAACCGCTGGTTTTGCGAGCGGCCATGAAGCCAATCAGCACATTGCAGAAACCGCTTGATTCAATCCAAATGGACACCAAAGAACCAAGTGGAGCGAGTTACGAACGCAGCGACATCTGCGCGGTGCCTGCGGCCAGTGTCATCATGGAAGCTGTGGTCGCATTGGAAATCGCTGCAGCCATGATCGACAAATTTGGTGGCGACAGTGTTCAGGAAATGAAACAGCGTTGGGATCTGTTCCAGGAAATGGCAGCCGCCCACTAAAACTAACGACATCAATTAATCAACGACGAATTCAGAACGAATTCAATCACCATCTCAGTCCGAGCGAAGCATGGACGTAATGCTCAGCGACAACGCGAAACGCCTTCTTTGCCGCACGGCTTTCATCTTGCTGTGCGTCATCCCGACGATTCTTAGCTTGAAAGCGGCGTTGTTTCCTCGTTCCAACCAGGAATGGTCGGCAAGTTTTCAGCATGACTTTGGTCTGATCAATCAGATTGGCGAGGTCCAGGTAAAATCGCCGCAACGCACGGACTTTATTCATTTGAGTCTCGGAACAGATCGATTCCAGTCGCGTTTGGAGATCGATGCGGCCTCACTGCAGAAACTCAACGACGGCAAGACGCTGTTTATCGAAAACGCCTATGGGTCAGTCAGCGCTTTCTGGGATTCGATGTCGCGCATTACCGAAACGGTTGCCTGGTCCGGTAAGAGTGATCGGCCAGTCAAACTGTATTTCGAAAAAATCACACTGGTCGAAAACGAGGCACCCGGCGCGCAGACCTGCGTCTGGAACAACCTGGTGATTAGCGTGACACAACGTGGACGACAAATGTCAGCCTCGTTCGTTTGCGATCAACACACTGACAGTTGGCATCCTGAGGCGACCGTTTCGATGGAACGTTTGCTACAGAATGACAGCGAGTCATGGTTCGTCGACGGGACCGGGTACCGAATTCCGGCATGGGTCTTGAAGCACGGTGTTCCGTCCGTGTCGGCATTGAACGTGACGGTCGAACTGGCAGACGCCAAAGCCAACTTCGTTCATCGACAAGGTTTGTGGTCCGGTGAAATCGAATCGTGTCAGCTAGTCGATCTGGACCTTAACGAAGTCATCGGGCAACGATTTGGCAATGCATTGAGTGGTCGAGCCATCGTCAACCTGGGGCCTTCTTCAATCCGCAACAACAGGATCGAGTCGTTGCAGGGCGATATTCACTGTCCCTCGGGCAAGATTGGCAACCGTTTGTTGCAAGCGTCTACGGTTGCGCTAGGGATGGAATTAGTCGAGCCCCATGGTCAAAGTGTAAGTCCTGATCAATACGGCGGGCTCGTTCGCGAGGACTTCAAGGATTTGCGATTTGGCTTCAAGATCCAGCAAGATCAAGTTGCGATTTATGGCATGGAATCTGGTGCCATTCTGAACAACATCGACGGGAAGCGAATGTTGATTGCCCAACATGGGCAGAACTGGCCGACCTCATCGCTCGTTCGCCTGTTGAACTGGCCTTCTGACCAAATCAACATCAGCTCGGCCGTTCTGGCCAACCATCTGGTAATGCCTCCGGTAACAACGAACTCGGCAATGCCCGAGACCCGAACCGCACGGCAAAACGAGGTCGGCTATGGAACGTACTTCAATCGCTAAGCTACTTTTATTTCCGTCACGCGCGAAATCGTTTCGTTAGCTTTGGGATCTGTTGCGAGCCGCCGCTCGGTTGCCCAGCCAATATTTCGTTGGGATAAACGCGAACACGATCAATCCAAGGTGAGCCAACCAGGTCAAACCAACGACTTTCATTCTGCCTTCGGTCAATCCATACGTGTGAAGCCCGATGCCGAGTTCGTTTACGGCGAACCATGACCACAACGTCACGATGTTTCCGAAGATTGCGACCATTGCCATGCCACGGTCCTTGATCAAACCAGCCCAACGCCCGTGCAACAGGATGGCGTTGACCAACACGATCATCAGCGCCCCGTTCTCTTTCGGATCCCAACCCCAGAATCGACCCCATGAATCGTCCGCCCACAAACCGCCCAGGACGGTGCCGACAAAACTGAAGATCAACGACAAACAGGTCACGCCATAAACCATTTTGGCCAGCGTTTTGCGTGACTCGGTCAAGTCTTTTGGAATGAACATGGACGTCGCCAAATACAGAATTCCGAGCATGCCCGCGACCAAGGTTCCGGCATATCCGATCGTGATCGTCACGACGTGAGTCGACAACCAGAATTGAGTATCAAGCACTGCCTGCAGTACGGAGAACGTGTCTCCCTCGGCCCCCAATGCAAAGGCGACCAACAAAGTCGTCACACCAACACAGCTGCTTTTGATGCTGCCGAAACAAAAACCAATCATCCGCTCGGTCACCAGACCCATTAACACTCCGACCCAACCGATGAACACGGCCGAGCCATAAAGATTCGTAACTGGCGGGCGACCAGAAACATAAATTCGCATCAGTAAACCTGCCGTATGCAAGGCAAAGCCGGTAATGACCAACCAAAACGCTGCTCTTCTGGCTGCCGCCGCGTAACGGCTCATTCGCGGTGAAACGTGAGCACCGGTCAGGAACAACCACGACAACAGGCTCAACAAAAACGCTCCGATATAAATAGCGGTCGCCAGATAAAACGGAGAGATCCGATTCAAACGATGCTCCCAATTCACTTTGTCCAGGTTGTTGGCGACATCCGGTGCGTTTTCTATTTGCGTTCGATGCAATTGGACAGACCCATTGAATGCCGTGGCGTCTTTGGCCAAATATGCATCTCGCAGTTTTGTCATTGGAGCATCAACGATGTTTTTGGAGAAATCAAATTGCCCGTCACTCACGTGTACGATCTTTGAGAGCTCGGAGACCAGTTGCACTCTCATCGAATCGACCTGCAATTGCATCGCGGCATCAATACGAGGTTTCAGCGATCGCACCAGAGCATTCGTTAGTTCTCTTTCTTGCGGATCTTCTGTACTCAGCATCGCCTCGATGATATCGTCGGCGTCTTCTACATTGGAGCCTTGCAATTCGCTAATGGCCCGGCGCATTTCGTCGGTCACCACCAACTGGCGCATTTTTTCGATCGAACCATCTTCCAGCATTTTCTGAGCAACTTCTTCTACTGAATTTGATCCATACTGTTCGGAGAGTGACTTGATCCACTCAGGTCCCATGACAGGCGAGAACACGGACCAGTCATTTTCTTCTTCGCCCGGAATGGCCAACGGGATATTGGCGTTCACGCGGGCCTGCAGCAGAATACTTAAAGTATCGACAGGATCTTCCAGTTGGAAGCTTGCCGGCGAGCCCAACGAATAGCGGAGCATTTCCAATTGTTGAATGTGGCGACTCAGTTTGAGCACCTTCTTGTGGAAATTCGTCAGCTTCGATTCATCCTCCTTTTTGACGACCGATGCCAATGACACATACTTATCGAGAGCGGCCTCGACCTCACGCAATTCCTTAATCGAATACAAGTGAGACTTGCGACGTATCAGCTGCAGCGCCTGCACTGTATCGGGATCATCGATTTTGAAGATTCGATATTCGTCGGATCCGTCTGCGGCATAGATCCAGTCGGCCAACCACCGAATCGGCGAATACTTGACCTCTTCGCTGGCGTCGCGATCCCACTTCACCGGGATTTCGTACTTGCGGAATTGGCGAAGATTGGAACGAGCCAAAGAATCCAGCGGTTGTACTCGCCCACCATACGCAATTGGAATTTGCCCGAACTGCTCCAGATTCATCTCTTCGTAGACAACTGGCTTGGGGACTTTGCGATAGGCGAACATACTGAACAACAACACAAACCCGATCACAAAACAGATGGATGTCTTGTCGTAGGTTCGGTACTCGCGAACCGTAAAGTCAGCGGCGCTGCGAATTGGATCGTTAACGGTCCGGGCAGCCGCAATCGCGCCGCTCTTCAACGAACCGGTGCGGGGCATTCGCTCGACGAATCGCAAGAAGATTCCCAGGAAGTGCAGCAACAAACCAATACCGACCATGGCACAGCTGACGTAAGGAATCATCCAGCCCGTGTTTTTCACGACTTGCAAAACCGAATACTTGCGACCGGTCCCGGGATCCGTATCGTGCCCCGATTGGTAGAACGTCTCGTTGTTGTAACGCAACGGATTGTTCATCGAGATGTATTTCTCGTCGTCGACATTGTTATCCGGATCGATGATTCGAAAGCTGGACGAATAGGACTTGGGCGTATCGGTACCGGTGTAGTTGGTTCTGGTCGTCGTATTCAGCCGAACCGAATAGGGTTTGTAGATATGCTTGAATCGAAGTGCGATCTGCCATTCTTTGCCGTCAACTGTAATGCGATCCAGGTCCAGGCTGTCGTTTTGGTAAAGACGCTGCGACAACAGGTAGGTTCCCAGTTGTTTGCCAGATCCCTTTTCGGTCAGCTTCACATACGCCGCCGCCTCGTTGACTTCGCTGGCTCCCATTCCGGTACCCGTCGTCTCGGCAATCTCTTCGGCCGCCACAAATTCAGCCAGGCCTTTTGCACCCGGGACGTTTTCCCCGACCCGTTCAATGCTTCTGACCTGTGAATTCGGATAGTAGGCAACCGTTTCGATATCGAACGGCACACCGTCAATGGAGAGCGGACCATCGATCGCGAGTCGCTTGACTGGGACCGCTACTACGTCCTGCCGTGAATCATCATCGGTATCAGAAATTATTGCCAGTTCGACCTGGTTCACATCGATCGTGTGGCTCGTTGTATCGCCTTCGAAAAAGAACAGCCTTTGTTCCTGCGCCGAATACGTTGTGTACAGTTCACCGACCATCAGCATCAACAGACCGGCATGGATGACAACGATTCCGGCCTTACGTTTGAAGACCAGCAAGGCACCGATGTAGCAAACGATGGCGGCGACGGATCCCTGCGTCAATCGCCAGACGACTCGCATCGCGTCGTCGCCGATGAATGCCGAACTTCCCTTGTACAGCAAGAAGGCCAATGCGCCGACCAACACCAGCCCGGTCACAAACGAAAACATACGGCGTACTGTTGACTCCAACAGAATTCCACCTGCCAGACCAGCCAGACCGGCAGCGCCTAACAAATATTGCAACAGTGTCCATTGAGTCTGCCAATCGATCAGTGGCTCCTCCTGGAACTCACCGCGCGCACTTCCATTGGAAATCACCAACAACGTCGTTATGACACCGAAAACCAGGAATGCGCTTCCGAATAATAAACGCGTACCCTTGGCTTGAATTCTGAAACGTACGACATGAGCGCACAACAGGTTCAGCAACATGGCGATCAACACGGCAGCACCACTGGGCATCAGGAACCCACCACCGACTTGTTGCATATTTGGGAACCAGGCGGGGGTCAGTAGTTCCTGGAATTCGATAAAGACAACCGGCGCCTGAAAATGCTGTTGCTTAACCTTGTAAATGTCCTTGCGACTTTGTTGCAGAGTTGCAATCAACACCAGGAAAAGTCCCAGCACCAGCAGAAAGACCGTGATCTTCAGCGAACCGAGTCCTCGCAGCACCTGGGATGCAAAGAGCTTTGGGTCGAATTTCAGTTCGGTAGTATTTGTTTCTGGATTCATGAGGTCAACTTGCTTGGCCCGCTTGGTTGTTTCACAGTCTATTTACAATCCGGGTGGTCATCGAATCAGATTGTCATCAATTAAGTCTTCGTCAACGCTGGGTTTGATGCAGCGTCGACACGATGGAGTCAGTCACAAAGTCCTGGCAACTAACAAAACCAATTTAATCGCCTACTCGTCATTGGCCGTTTCGAAGTTGATCGAGTTCAAAATCATATTGAACTCGGTCTCCGATTCGCCCACC
>CAZPOL010000007.1:68510-76920 GCA_964588195.1 uncultured Pirellulaceae bacterium
TTCGAAGTTGATCGAGTTCAAAATCATATTGAACTCGGTCTCCGATTCGCCCACCATGAATTCTGAACCGGTCAGCATCAACACGTATCCATTACCTTGCGGATTCGAAAACATGACCGCCGTTAACGCCGGGTTTTCAGCGGGATTATCTCGTTGCTCTCCAAATAGGCGGACAGCACGAGCTTCCTTGCCGCCTACCTTCACCGTTCCGGTAACGTCATCGACCGATGGTGGATCAATTTTGACTTGCCGTGCCCAAGCCTCCACATTCAGCTGCCATGATTCATCGGTTGGATTCATGGTCAGCAATTTCATCGTTGCCTTGTCACCTTCCGGACCAAGTTGTTTACTCCAATTCCCGATGACCATGCTGGATGTCTTGCCAGTTTCCCAGCCCTCTGGCTGATCAAATTGAAATGGCATTTGCGAAGGAGCCGTACCAGCCGGCATCGATCCCATATGTCCATGAGGCGATCCGGACATGCCGCCAGAATGCGGTGCCGTCTTCCCTGGTCCCCTGCGTCCGGCAAAGGGAGCTCCACCCATTCGTGTTGTTAACGTTGGACCGACCGCATCGAAAATCTTGAACTCGGCGGACTCGTTTTTTAGTTCCATAAGTTCTGTTGCCAGCCGAACAGCGTCGGTCGGAGCCAAGCCAAGCTGTCCTCGCCATCGATTGACGTTCGACAACAACTCCTGACCAGCGGGCAGACTGGAAACAGAGACCTTTGTTTCTTCATCGGAAGTCTGGATATCGGCCATCCTCATGACCATGCCGCCACCCAAAGCCTTGTCCTGAAACCCAGCCGACACCCAACTCTCCGGCAAGTCCCACGTAGGTTCAGTCTCGCCAAACTTGATTGAGTCAAGGAACTGAGCCCAACCTTCTTCGACGGATTCGGTGTTCTCTTTTGGCCCGGTCAACTTAAAAAACCAGGTAGCGTCCGATCGATCCGCAATCGCCGTGATCATGCGGTACTCTCTGTCATCCTGTTTGGCGTTGCCGCCAGGATCTTCCGGGCTGCTACGAGTCACCGGGACCGATTCATGCCACGTAATGGAATCGTCCTGACAACCGCACAGTGGCAAGGCAAATGCGCAGGTTGTCAAAATGCAAAAACGAATCGAGAGCGGAAGCTTGCTCATGTGGATCATCTGGAATTCGGGAACAAAAAAGGCGACACGTCCTGCCGCTTATTATAGCGCCGCCGAATTCCGCCGGATACATCAAAGCACTGCGACAATTTGACACAGTTCCATGGAACACAGGTTTGCCGAGCTATTTAGCGGGCAGGATGGTACCACGGCACTCGCCGAATCCGATCCGACGATAGTCTTCATGCTCGCAAAAACCGGTCATTATCACTTCATCGCCGTCAGCCAGGAACTTTCGCTCCTCGCCCGACGAAAGCTGGATCGCGGTTCGCTGGGTACCCGGCACCGGGTTATCCAGGTCACCATCCCAAGTCAGTTCAAGCAGGCAACCACGAGAACTCTTGTCACGATTGGACACCGTGCCGCTGGCCATCAAGTCACCGGCCTGCAGGTTGCAGCCGTTGCTGCTGTGATGAGTCAGCATCTGCGCCATGGTCCAATACATGTCACGAAAGTTTCCGCGACTGAGGACATGTGGGTCGTGATTCTCTTGACGCATTTTTTCGGTCGTCAGGGAAACCTGCAACTGAACGTCAACTCCGCCTTGTTGCTGGTTTGCATCGTTTGCCAGATAGTCTTGCGGCTGCGGGTCGCCCTGTGGTCGCTGGAACGTTGCACAACGGAACGGCGCCAAGGCCTCCATCGTAACCACCCACGGCGAAATCGAAGTCGCAAATGACTTGGCCAAAAACGGACCCAGCGGTTGGTATTCCCACTTTTGAATATCTCGGGCCGACCAGTCGTTTACCAGGCACATTCCGAAAATGTGTTTCTCGGCCTGATCGATCGTAACGACATCGCCCATGCGATTACCTGGACCGACAAAGAAACCAAGTTCCATTTCGTAGTCCAGCAATTTGCACGGCTGGCGGCTTGGTGCCCCGCCCTCTTCTGCCGGCGCCAATTGGCCGTGAGGACGACGGACCTCGGTTCCGCTGACGACCAGACTGCTGGCTCGACCGTGGTACCCGATCGGAATATGTTTGTAGTTCGGCAACAACGGATTGTTGGGTCGAAACATACTGCCGACATTTGTCGCGTGAAAAACGGACGCATAAAAATCAGTGTAGTCGCGAACCGTGGCAGGCAACAGAAAAGTGACCTCGGACTGCGGGATTAACACGTTCTCGCGATCCTGAATGTGAAAACACAAGTCGCTTAGCAGCTCGCTGACCCGATGACGAATCGCAATTCGTTTCTCCACCGTCAACAGCATCACGCTGGCCATCGTCGTGCCCGTAATTGCGCTTCGCAATCCTTCGTCGAACTGATCAGCGACCGCTTGCAGATCCAGAATTTGATCGCCGATCCCGATCCCCAAACGGGGCAGACTGTCGCCGGTCTTAAACCGACACCAAGGCAGATTCTGGATTGGGAACGGAGTATCTTCGGCATTCGCGGAGCCAACCCACGAGTTCAATCCAGGCGAGTGTGTATGATCGATCGGGCGCATTTTTGTTCTGTTCTTCCTTACTGGGTATTACTTTCGGCCGGCGAGGTTCTATTGCTCACTTCTATTGCTCTCAAACCTCATCGCTCTCACACCTTATTAGACCGTTTTTGCCGCGTCCGCCAACCAGCCTAGTTGAATCAAGTCCTGAACAGGCTCGACAAACGAACACGATCCGAACGAGATAGCAAAGCTGTCGCGGACCGATTGTATCTCAGCCGCCGTCAACGATTGGTCCTGGAAACTGATTTGATCCTGCTCGACCTTGAACGATTCAGGGTCGCCGGTCTCCAGCAAATGAGCGACCTGGTTGGGAGTCCACAACTGCACCCGGGCAAAACAGATCGCCAAAAAGACATTCATGAAACCATGCATGGTGCCGCGATCCGCATCTTCGTCGTAGGTCAAAGCGTATTGATCGCGAAGCGGATGATGCAGTCCCGCCGTTGCTTTCAGACCGATCCCCGACGCCACGCACTGGCAGATGAAATTAGCGACTCGTTCTGACGCCGGAATCAAATCTTCCGTCACGCCGCCTGTGCGGATCTTGGCAAACGTCTTGTCACGTCCAGACTTGGCCAAGGCTTGAAGCGTGGCGTTTGGATCTTGCCACGGGACTTCCAGAAACGCATTCAACGACGGCAACAGATTTTCGCAGGTCGCGTCGATCAAATCGGCGGACGGCAACTTCCCCTCAACCGTATCAACGACGGCATACGAGTGAGCCGCATTGAAGGACTCGATCGCTTGCATCGCCTTGGCAAACCCGTCTTCCGCAGCATTCACTGGCGGGATCAAAGCGCTGATCTGCCAAGGATCGCCGCCAGCATTACCGGCGATCACTTTCTGATAGACCGTTGCGAATTCTTCCAGGCGAGAAGCCGGTACGATCAACCGCGCCAACATCCAGTTCGTTTCGCTGCCTACGTATTCACGATAGTTTTCAACGACTTGATCCAGCGGCAATCCCGCAGGCGGGAACAATCCGGCATAGTCAACGATTTGATGGAGTAAGTGTTTGATGGCGGTCATGGAACCTGGCACTACTAAAAACGAGTTAAACGAATCGGTGCCTCATTCTAACAGATTGTGCCGCCGTCCGGATTCTCCATCGTCGCATGGCCGAACGAATCAGTCTTCTTTTTCCAGGCAGATTAATTGTGTGGCCGAGCGAATAAACAACTGGTCTCCGGCAATCGCAGGAGTCGCCATGATGATGACTCCCATCTCATTGGCCGCCAATTCCTGGTATTCGTCACCCGTTTTGACGACGGTGACAACACCTTTTTCATTGCTGAAATACAACCGGTCCCGGGTCGCGACGGCTGAGGCGGTGTACGTGCCCGATTCACCGCCGACTCGTTGCCGGTAAACCAATTCACCGGTCAACGCATCGCGAACCGCCAGCCGTCCGTTGTCATTGCAAGTGTAAAGTCGTTTCCCGATCACAATTGGCGTCGGCATGTACGATCCATCACGACTCTGCCACCACACCAGGCCATCGGGCAATGATTCGGCAGACTCATCGGATGGAGTCAGATCGCCCCGCGCGTCCGGGCGGATCGCATACGTGGGACTGCGCCCATGACCGTTCGTCAAATAGATCAAGTCGTTGGCAAACAGAGGCGTTGGCACTGGCACATCGCCGCCGCCATTCAGCGTCCACAATTCTTCGCCCGTTTCAAAATCGTAACTGGCCATCTGCTTGTAACCGTTGCAGACGATCTGTGTGCCTGAATCGGTTTTCACAACCGCCGGGGTGGACCAGGTTGCCACTTCATCACGCGGAATTCGCAGAGACTCGTCGCCGTTTTCAATATCCAGCACCGCGACGAAACCGGTGTTAATGCAATCGCACTGCACGATCACATGATCCTGGTAGATGATCGGTGAACTTGCAAAGCCCCACTCCAAATCTGTCGAGTTGTAAGAACCGCAATGCAATTTGCCAAAGTCTTTCTGCCAAAGCAATTTGCCTTCGGTATCATGACAGTAGAGGCCCTCTGAACCAAAAAACGAAACCACGTGCGTACCGTCTGTCGCGACCGAGCAATTCGCGTGCGAGGCTTTCAAGTGCCGTTTGGTAATCGGTTTTCCCGTGGCGACCTCCTTCTTCCAAACTACGGAACCGTCCTGGCGATTGAGACACAAGACTTGCCAGGCCCAATTTTCTGAATCCTCTGCCGCCTTGCCGGTTCCTCCCATCCATCCCGTGCCAAGTGATGGCTGCTGAGAATCCTGGTCAATCGCCGTCGTTACAAAAACATGGTCGCCCCAAATGACGGGTGACGAATGCCCCAATCCAGGAATGTCGGTTTTCCATTTGACGTTCTTGCCAGATTCAAAATCCCATTCGATTGGCGGGTTCCCAGCGCTGATACCGGATGCGGCATCGCCTCGAAACTGAGGCCAGTTGCCTGCAGATTCAACTTGAGCGATCAAGTTATCGGCACCCATCAACACGACGAACAGAGTCGAATGCATCAGTAGCGAAACAACTTTCTTCGGCAAACGTTTCGTTGGCAGGCTTTTCTTCGGCTGACGCATATCGACATTCCAGGACAATGAAAAAAGTCAGGACCAGGCCGGGTTAGGTGCAGCCTGTGAATATTTCTGAACGACTAATCTAGCAAGTCTGATCAAGAATTGCTGAGATTGGTCTCAGTGATCGGGTCGAACTGCAAATAATCGCGTAACCATCGAACGGCCAGGTACAACGGGATCGTATCCAGTAACGCCACTGCGAACTTGAACACATACCCGGTGAAAATGAAGATCATCAGATGAGTCGCCAACTCGCGTCCTTCGGGCGGTAATGGAATGGCGTGTGCAAAAAAGTGAGTGATCAGGATCACGGCGGTGGAATCAACCAGCTGACTGATCAGTGTCGAACCGTTGTTACGCAACCAAAGCCACTTGCCTTTGGTCAGTCGTTTCCAGAAGTGGTACAGCCAGACATCGCACAACTGCGCCGCCAGGTAAGCGATCATCGAGGCCACGACGGCGGCGAACGTTAACATGCGAATTCGATAGAAGGCAAACGCATCGTTGTCGACCAGTTTCCCGTCAGCATCCGTCGTCAGGTTTTCCAGCGGCGGCAAACCAGTGCCCGGATCCATGGCGGGTACCGAAGGCAGGATTCCGCCCAGCCACAAAATGAAGACGACCCAGACGTTAAGCAACAATCCTACGAACACCACCCAGTTCGCTCGGCGACGACCATAGAACTCGCTGATCAAATCGGTACACAAGAACGTAATTGGATAAGGCAAAACACCGACGGCCAGAGCGAAAGAGTACTCACCCCATCGCCCCCAGTTCCATTGCCATCCTGATTCCAGCGGATTGATACTCAACAGCACGATGAAGCGGCTGGTTCCCAGAATGTTCAGCATCGTCAAGGAGCCAAGAAACAATCCGGCCAGCACCAGAAAGACCCGCTCGCGTCGGGCCTGAAGTTGCGAAGCTTCAATCGGGTGCAATGATCGGTCTGGCTTGTTCATGCCGACCATTGTAGCACTCTTCGCTCATTCATTCCTGTGGTGTGTTCATTCTTCCGGTTCGCCAACATCGACCTGTGACCAATCGACGGGAGCTTCCAGGTCGATCGACTTCAGAATCTTCTCGGCCTTCGCCAGATCTTTCTCACTGACCACAACGCTGACCAGACCAGGTGCCTCCGTCTTGAACCCTGCCGTGAACACTCCTGTCAGCGTCGCCTTGATCCCGGCATCGGCCAGAACGCCGACGATGATCGAGCCGCTCATTTCATCTTCGACTTTGATCAACGTTTTCAGTTTGGTCATGTGGTCCATAGCGTTTCCCTTGATTGGTCGATTCGTTCAACTGTCGACTGGTAATTCTATTCGTTAAACCGCCCTGAAAATTGCCTTAAAAACCATGTTTTACAGGTCTGTTGCCGTTATCACCTTGCGATAGAATAATGCCAATTCTGATATTACGCGTTGGCAATCAATTTTGAATGGCGAGGTCCATGAGCAGTCCCACAACCGAACTCCTTAAAACGCCGCTTCACCAATGGCACGCTGACAACGGCGGTCGATTGGTTGATTTTGCTGGTTGGTCCATGCCGGTTCAATACACATCAATTATCGAAGAGCACAACGCTTGCCGCACCGCGGTGGGCATGTTCGATGTCTCGCACATGGGTCGCTTCTATTTCGAAGACCCGGCAGCATGCGAATTCCTGAACACTCTGACCACCCGCCGCGTCCATCCTATGGAACCCGGCAAGATCCGCTACTCGTTGATGACCAACGAAAACGGTGGAGTGCTGGATGATGTGCTGGTCTATCACCTGGAAGATTCGAATGGCAAAGCCTTCTGCTTCATGGTCGTAAACGCCAGCAATCGCGAAAAAATCCACGGCTGGTTGAAGCAAAACGGCGACCTGGAAAAATACGGCTTCGAAGACCGCACCACTCAAACCGCGATGATTGCCATCCAGGGTCCCAAGGCTCTGGAGACCGTTGATCCACTTTGCGGAACCGCCCCCAGTTCACTGAAATACTATCACGGCATGATCACCGATGTTTGCGGAGTCGACTGTATTGTCAGCCGCACCGGCTACACCGGCGAAGACGGATGCGAACTGACCGTACCCAACGACAAGGCAGTTGAAATCTGGACTACGATTCTGGAAAAGAGCTCCGGAATCGGAGGCAGCGCCGTTGGTCTGGCCGCTCGCGATACTTTGCGACTGGAAGCCGCCATGCCGCTCTACGGTCACGAGTTAACCGAAGACATCAACCCGGCACAGGCAGACGTCAACTTTGCCATCAACTTGAAAGATCGCAAATTCCCGGGCCGCTCGGCAATCGTCAAAGGCAAGAAGGACACAACCTTGCCCAAACGCATCGGTCTTGAAATGGAAGGCAAACGAGCCGCTCGCGAACACAGTCTGATCTTTATTGGCGACCAACAAGTCGGCGAGGTGACCAGCGGAACTTTTTCACCAACGTTCCAGAAACCGATCGCCATGGGTTTCATCAAACCCGAACATACCGAGGTCGGTACGGAAGTTGAAATTGACATCCGAGGCAAACGCTTGCCTGCCAAGGTTTGCCAACTGCCATTTTACAGCCGGTCGTAACTCCCCGGGTACGACCGCCGCACAAATCATCCCGATTCGATTGATTTCGGATCTGCTTTAAAATCAAAACTACAAAAACAAACGAACACTTTGGAGATAAACGTGAACCAGGAAGAACTACTCTACGCTGCCTCGCACGAATGGGTCCACATCGCAGACGGAGTCGCCACGATCGGAATCACTGACTTTGCCGTCGAGCAATTGACTGACCTGGTCTACATGGAATTGCCGGAAGTCGGAGCCACCGTGACGGCTGGCGAAGAATTTGGCGAAGTCGAATCGGTCAAGGCTGTCAGCCCAATGTACAGCCCAATCTCGGGCGAAGTCGTAGAAGTAAACACCGGCCTGCCCGATGGCCTGGAAGTACTCGGCACCGACGCGTTCGGCGCTGGTTGGATCGCCAAAATCAAGATGACTGGCGACGCACCTGATACTCTGCTGGATTACGCTGCCTACAAGAAACAGTGTGCTGAAGAAGGCTAGACCAGCCTGGTTATTGCGTCTGGACCTGGTTTTCGCCTCGTTTCACTCGATCCAAGTTGTTCTGAAAGCAGCCAATTGCAACAAGACGCACGCGCCAATTCCAAAACAGCGGAAACAGACAAGCTCGAATTCAGGGCTGAATGTTACCGCTGTTTTCGTGCGCAGAGTGTTTGCATCTGTGACCGGGTCCCCAACATCCAGAACAAGAC
>CAZPOL010000007.1:77020-82899 GCA_964588195.1 uncultured Pirellulaceae bacterium
TCCACCATCGAGGCTCTGGTTCACACCATGCAATTGATGGAGCCGAACACCGAGCGATTGGAAGACTTGCTAAGCGTCTTCAACTCGATGGTCGACGACCAACTGCGGTTTATTGATTCAGCGTAACAACTAAATCGCAATGCGATGCTACATTGCGACAATACGAGCACGACGCGCCAGCGAGTGGTTCTTTCGTGTGTCGGTTGCGGAACACAGAACCACTCGCTCGCGCTTCGTGCTGGTATTTCTTTGTGTCACTCTTTCGTCAGAACCACGATCGTGCACTCTACGTTCAGCACCTGAGTTCCATTGGCCAGTTCAATCATTGGTTCTGGCCAATGTTTGTGACCGCGGACCAGCAAGCAGGGCGGGCACGATTCCAGGACATTTCGAATCTCTATCAGGCCGGGATACTTTCCGGTATCGCCATTGGGACCTTCGTGCAGAACTCCGATGTCTGTCGGCTCGCTGAACAACAACTCCAGATTCTCAAGGTAGTCGTGTTGGTTGCGGCGAAAGTTCTTGTGCGGGCTGCCGATCACGCCACTCAAACCAGCGAACTGAATCCCGTCAACAACGCAACGCCTGGCATTCAAAAAGTAGCTATTGTCGCGTTTCGGAGGCTCCTTCTGTTCCCCGAAAGTGTCGTGATTTCCGGCCACGCCCAACACCCAGCGAAAAGTGGAAAAAGACTTCCAGACCGCAGTCACGTCACCTGTCCCTCCTCGACCTCGCAAGTCGGGATATGTGTAAAAGTCGCCCGCCAAAACGACTCCGGCTCGCTGTCGAGATCGCACATTCAAAGACTCCAACACAGGCGCCAGCGCCAATGGAATGTTCACGCCGATTAATCGCAACGGGTCATGCGCCTGCGGCCCCGAAACTTCCCTGCCCTGCAAGTCGGCGCAGAAAACAAGTGCCTCCAGTTCGTCTGGCAATTCATCAACTTGCCCATGCAACACCGGCAACCGGTCCACGTAAAAGTCGTTGGGTTTTCGTCCGGCATTCAGGAATTCGAATTCGTGAATCGGATCGGTAGAAAGATTGGAAATGCGCATACGGGCAAGACAGGATTGCGGAGTGGAAGTTCACTTGTTGCCGAAGCTTCGTTCACTACGACGAGAACTTGATGTCCGGAACTTCGCGAACACTTGGCGCGACGTCGAAATAATCTCGGGACTCGAAACCGAACACGCCAGCCACAATGTTGGACGGAAACGACTCGCACTTGATTTTGTAGTCGCGAACGTTGCCGTTGTAGAATCGGCGAGCAGCCTGAATTCGGTCCTCGGTGTTCGTCAGTTCCTGTTGTAGCTGCAGGAAATTTTGATCCGCTTTCAACTGCGGATAGTTTTCGACCACCATCATCAACTTTTGCAAGGCACCGACCAATTGCGCTTCTGCGCCGCCCTGTTTCGAGGCCGTCGAGGCGTCGCCGCCTTGCAGACCGGCGCACTGGTTTCGCATCTCGGTCACTTGCTTCAAGACTTCCCGTTCGTGCTCGGCATATCCCTTGACCGTCGCCACCAGGTTGGGAATCAGTTCGTGCCGACGTTTTAGTTCGGTATCGACGTTGCTCCAGGCATTGGAAATGTGGTTGCGCAGTCCAACCAGTCCATTGTACTGGGCAAACACATAGATCAGAGGCAGCAACAGGATTGCCGCAAGGATTATATATCCAGCCATTAAACTTTCGCTATCAAGTAATTGGGAAACGTTTCGCGAACGGTAACCAGTCGATCCAGGTTTGGTCTGATTTGTTCGGCAGTTAGTCGCCGATCAAAAAAGAAGGTCAAGCAATGACGTTCGATCTCGATATTCAAATCCGTGTTCGCCAGCAAATATTCAATCAGCTGACCATGACAAATGTCATAGGCGAATTTTTTGTTTGGCGACTTCACCAGGAATTTGCGACTGAACTCGGCGGACTCAAAATCGATGTCCTCGAAGCCCATGAATTGAGTGAACTTCGCAAACCATCCTTCGCGACAGATTAACAGCTCTGGAAAATTGGCATTGAAGTGCAGGACGAAGAACGAGAAGTAGTGATGATGCGTTTTTCGATCGCCGTCGGAATCGGTCGAGGTCGTTTCGTAGTGATAGTCAAAAACTTTAACCGGATGACCTCGATAGTCGCCCAAAATCATGTTGAAGCCATAGCGATTGTCGCCCTGGCACAGTTTGTCAATAAAATGGTACTGCTCGTCGAGCGAGTAGTTTTTGGTAGAGTGAAATTGCAAGCCTGTTTGCCTGGCAATTTCCTCCATCTCGGACCGGCGTTTTTTAGCCGTCATATACGAGAAGATTCCACCAGCGACCAGCAGACAAATGATTACCGGTACGACAATGTAAAATATCCCCAAGGCTCTCTCCCGATATCGCTTCATGAATTCATGTCGCTGACTACGCCAAACCTATTCGTTCGATGAACAACGATATTGCCAAAAATCAGGCACCAACCGGTTCTGGTTTTGGCTTGGGGGCATCGATTTTTTCGTAGGCGTCCATCGGCGGACAACTGCAAACCAGATTGCGGTCGCCCCATACATTACCAACGCGGGAGCACAGAACCACTCGCTGGCGCTTCGTGCTTGTATTTTTCGAGGAGGAACGAATCACTCGTGCGCTCGCCCATCGTGCCCGTGTTTTTAGGTCACTTTTTCGACGGAACCACGATCGTGCATTCGACGCTTAGGCTTTGGCTGTGATTCTTCCGCTTCTTCGTAAGCATCCATCGGAGGACAACTGCAAACCAGGTTGCGATCGCCCCAGACGTTATCAACGCGACCGACTGGCGGGAAATACTTCACCGAGTAGTCAAAGTCAGGATCGGGGCAGACCGCGTCTTTTCGCGAATACACTCGACTCGATTCGTCGCCGATAATCGAGCCCAGCGTGTGCGGTGCGTTGTGCAGCGGATTGTCCTCGGCCGGCCAGGCACCTGATTTCACTTTTTCGTACTCGGCAAAAATCATGTTCATCGCCCGGCAGAATCGATCCAGCTCGTAGAGCGATTCACTTTCGGTCGGCTCGATCATCAGTGTTCCGGCAACGGGAAACGACATGGTCGGTGCGTGGAATCCGAAATCGATCAGCCGCTTGGCAATGTCATCGACCGTCACATGAGCGTCGGCATCCAGCGGCCGCGTATCGACGATGCACTCGTGAGCCACCAGGTCCTTGTTTCCCGTATAGAGAATCTGGTAGTTCTGCTTCAATTGGTGAGCAATGTAATTCGCATTCAGAATGGCTACCTGAGTCGCTTTGCGAAGTCCTTCGGCGCCCATCATGCGAATGTACATCCACGAAATTGGCAAGATACTTGCGCTGCCAAACGGAGCACCACTTACGGCTGGCCCAACCCGATCGGTATTCATGCCATCCTTCGGCATGAACGGAACCAGATGTTCGGCAACGCCAATCGGCCCAACACCAGGCCCACCACCACCGTGCGGAATGCAGAATGTTTTGTGCAAATTCAGATGCGAAACATCGCCACCGAATTTACCCGGTTTGGCGGTACCGACCAACGCGTTCAGATTCGCTCCATCGATGTAGACCTGGCCGCCCGCAGCATGAACCTTTTCACACACGGCCCGCACATGATCCTCGAATACTCCGTGCGTCGATGGATAAGTGATCATGATTGCCGCGATGTTGCCTTCGTTGGCAGCAATCTTGGCATCCAGATCATCCAGGTCCACGTTACCCTGATCGTCGCACTTGGTTACGACGACTTTCATTTTCGCCATTTGTGCACTGGCTGGATTGGTTCCGTGAGCACTACTTGGGATCAGGCAAACGTTGCGATGATCGTCGCCACGCGACTCGTGGTACTTCTGAATAGCCAACAAGCCAGCGTACTCGCCCTGCGAACCTGCGTTGGGTTGCAGCGAGATCCCTGCATAACCGGTCGCAGCACAGAGCATCTGCTCCAATTGGTCGATCATTTTGCGGTAGCCCTGCCACTGGTCGGCCGGTGCGAACGGGTGAATCGAACTGAACTCGGGCCAGGTAATCGGAGTCAACTCGGCAGCCGCGTTCAGTTTCATCGTGCAAGAACCGAGCGGGATCATGGCGCGATCCAACGCGATATCCATCTCGGACAACTTGCGCAAGTAACGCATCATTTCTGTTTCGCTGCGATTCTCCTGGAAGACAGCCTGCGAAAGAATCTTGTCGTCACGCAAGTTTTTGATGACGCAAGCCGATGGCTCGTCAGTTGCTGTGCCACCGAACACCTCGGCCAGAGCCTTTACGTCGGCAGGCTTGGTCGTCTCGTCCAGCGAGATTGCGATTTGGTGGTCGTTGAACTTTCGCAAGTTGTAACCGGCGGCAACGGCTGCCTTCATGATTTCATCGACACGATCTCCAACCTCCACGGTCACAGTGTCGAAAAACACATCGCCGTTGGTCGAGAAGCCAGCGCCTTTAATCGCGCTGCTCAAATTACAAGCCAGTCCGTGAACGCGATTGGCAATCTCTCTCAAGCCATCCGGGCCGTGGTAACAAGCGTACAAGGTCGACATGATGGCCAACAATGCTTGAGCCGTACAAATGTTGGAGGTCGCCTTTTCGCGACGGATATGCTGCTCACGCGTTTGCAACGCCAGACGGAACGCCGGGTTGCCGTGCGAGTCAACCGATTGGCCAACCAATCGTCCGGGCATTGTGCGTTTATGAGCATCCTTGGTCGCCATGAACGCAGCGTGCGGACCACCAAAACCGAGTGGCACTCCGAATCGTTGCGAGTTTCCGACGGCAATGTCCGCGCCCCAATCGCCGGGACTCCGCAACAACATCAATGCCAACAAGTCGGTCGCCATCACGACCATCGCCTTGTTTTCATGAGCGGCATTGAACAGAGACTCGTAGCAATTCACCGAACCATCGGTCGATGGATACTGAACGATCAACCCAAAGACATCCGTCCAATCGTCGACGGTGCCGGTCTCGTCGAACATCACAACCTCGATGCCCA
The DNA here is from genome assembly GCA_964588195.1 of uncultured Pirellulaceae bacterium. GTDB lineage: Bacteria > Planctomycetota > Planctomycetia > Pirellulales > Pirellulaceae > CAJQPP01. The sequence continues at coordinate 82,002 of CAZPOL010000007.1, forward strand.
TCGGTTCGGCACGCGTTTGGATGATCTCGATGTTTTGAGGATGGCAGAGCGTCGAGACCAGGAAACGGTGCTTCTTTCCTTTGCTGCCACGATGAGCCAACGCCATTGCTTCGGCACACGCCGTCGACTCGTCCAGCAACGAAGCGTTGGCGATTTCCAGTCCACACAATTCTGCAACCATCGTCTGGAAGTAGAACAGCACCTCAAGTCGACCTTGCGAAATTTCAGGTTGATACGGAGTGTAGGCGGTGTACCAGGCTGGATTTTCCAATACGTTTCTTTGCAACACTTTGGGAGTGTGAGTGCCGTAGTAGCCTTGGCCGATACAATTCTTCAGTACGACATTCTCGTCCGCGTAGGCCTGCAATTCAGCCAGGGCGTCTTCTTCACTAAGCCCGGCCGGAATATCCATCCGACCATTTTCCTGAATCGACTCCGGGATCACGGTGTTGGTCAGTTCGTCCAGCGACGAGTAACCAAGGATCGACAACATCTTTTGGATTTCGTCTTCACGTGGGCCAATGTGACGAGCAACGAACGGGGAAAGTGCGCCAGACATAGAATTCTCTCTGGATGTTTTTTTAGGTATCAGAAGAACGGGTTCGATCAAACGGAATCAACCAGCCAACACCTCGACGTACAACGAAGTCATACAACGATTCGTTCGGCTTGCTAAAACCTGATCGCCCCTCTGTCCGTGTACCTGAGAGATTACACCTTCGGTGGGTGCCGATGCCAAACTTTCGTTCAACACGCACCGCTCTCCAGAGACGGTCGTTATGATCCTGTGGTCCTTGATGCCTGAGCGGTTCCGGGCGATGGTTTGCGCCTTCGGCGTTTGTTCTGGAGGGCGAAGTTCGCCGCGGCCAAAACAAAACTCTCCCGCAGGATTTACCGT
>CAZPOL010000008.1:0-9263 GCA_964588195.1 uncultured Pirellulaceae bacterium
TTCGTGTCTTGGACAAAGCGGCGAGTGAATGCCGGGTTCACATCGGTGCACGACCAGTAGATCACCAGATCGGCTCGCTCCTTGATCTCGCCGAAGGTGCAAGAAACCAGGCCCGTATCTTGTAGAGCGTCTTGAAACGCGAACGGCCAATGGCCGTTTGTCCAGTCGATGGCTGCGTTGCAACGACGTGCCAGTTCGACTGCGGCCTGTTGCGTCTCGACCGATTGATCCGTCAACCCGCAAACGAGTGGCAGATTGGCCGCTGCGAGGATAGAGTTCGCTTTTTCGATTTCCGGTGCAATGTCGCTGGTTGATAGAGTCGATTGAGTCGTCGAATACCACCCAATCAAATCATCGTGGCAAACCTGGCAGGCGTTCTTGATGATTAGTGCACCACCCGAGTCCTGCGAAAGTTCAATGTCATCGCAGATCAGGCAACAGCCAGTGCAAGTGATTGGGAATTCGCCTTCGATCAATCGTTTGACCACGAATTACAACTCGATCCCGTTCATTGTTGTTTCAGGCAAGGCAAGCGTCTCGGCTTCCAGCGTTGAAACTGGCCAGTTGCAATAGTCGATGGCGAAGAAACCGCTGGGCCGATTGTTGCCACTCAGTCCGCATCCGCCGAAGGCCAGCTTTCCACTGGCTCCTGTTGTCTGGCGATTCCAATTCACAACGCCGGCGCGAATTTGATGAATGAACTGGTCGAAGCATTCACGGCTATCGCTCAACAACGCCGCCGACAAGCCGTAGCTGGTGTTGTTGGCTTCCGCGATCGCCGCGTCAAAATCTGGCACTCGAATGATTTGTAGCAAAGGCCCGAACACTTCTTCGTCGCTGCGGGATTCGACAGGCGTTGCGTCGACCAGGCCGGGCGTTAACAGGGCTGCATTTTTCGAGTCCTGCGTCATTGGCAAGATCGGAATCGCACCGTCACTGATCAAGGCCTCCTGTTCTTTCATCAACCGATCGCCTTGAGCCTTGTTGATGACCGTGCCAGAAAAAGGCTCGGGGTCATCTGTCCACAAGCCACAGCGAATGCCAGGGATCATCGCTTTCAAGACATCAACGAATTCATCCGTGCGATCGGTCTCGGGCAGGATCAATCGCCGAGCACAGGTGCAGCGTTGGCCGGCAGTGATGTACGCAGACAAAACCGTCAAATAGGCGGCGGCCTTCAGGTCTTTCGCTTCGTGCACGATCAACGGGTTGTTGCCGCCCATTTCCAGGGCCAACATTTTTTGTGGCCATTGAGCAAACGTTTTGTGGAGAGCGCGGCCGCCGGCACTGCTGCCGGTAAACAGCAAGCCGTCCAATTCGTGTTCAGTCGAAATGGCGATTCCAATATCCCGTCCGCCTTGTACCAGGTTCATCACGCCGTCGGGCAAACCGGCTTCCTGCCAGCGTTGGACCATCCAGGCACCAACCGCCGGAGTCTGTTCGCTCGGTTTGAAGACGATTGTGTTGCCGGCCAGCAACGCGGGAATAATGTGACCGTTGGCCAGGTGAGCCGGAAAGTTGAATGGCCCGATGACGCCCAGCACGCCGAATGGCTTGTAGCGAGTCACCGCATTGACGTCGCCCGACGGGAATGACTGCGAGCCTCGTCTGGTTTCCATCGCTTCCAGCGAAACGGCGGCCTTGCCAACGACCGCACCGGCTTCCGTTTTTGCCTCCCAGAACGGCTTGCCCATTTCGTGGCTGATCAAGCGAGCCAATTCGTCCTTCATCGACTCGACTATTTCAGCGTACTTCTTGACGATCGCGATTCGTTTTTCCAGCGGCGTGTCCCACCAGGCACCGGCCGCCTGGCGTGCCGCGGCGCAGGCGTCGGTTACTTGTTGAGTCGACGATTCGCGGCCTTGCCAAACGACGGAATCGTCCGTTGGGCTGGTTGAAACAAGTTCATTGCCTTGGCCCGTGGACCAGTTTCCGCCAACGAGAGAGTCTGTTTTTACGTCGGAGTTCGGTGTGCCAGCCATGCGATTATCGTTGGGAATGAAATGAGTTTTGATTCTGAATTGTTACGTGGTTTGTTTCCGTGGCGTTACCGCTCGCAGCGAATCGCCGACCTTCAAGTTCAGTCGCGACGCTGTCGACTCGTCGACCACTACCGAGTCGCCGTCGATCTGCAGTTGCCCGCTGGTTGCCCGAAAGTCGAGTTTTCGGTTGGCGATCAGGAAACGTTCGCCCTCCGCGGCTTGCTGGATTGCTTTGACCGTGAACGTTTTGCTTTCGGCGACACAGCGAATCTGATTCGTGGTGGACTGCAGAGTCGGCCCGCCATCGAAGATGTCAACGAAGTTGTTGAAGGCAAAGCCCTCTTGTTCCAGCAACGCTTTGGCGGGGATCGTTTTTTGGTGGACCTGTCCCAGCACCTCTTGTGCCGCTTGGGGCAGCAGCGGGACATAGATCGGATGTCGTGGCATCAGTTCGGCGATGAATTTCTTGTTCTCGAGCGTTTGCGTTTCGGCGCGAGGGTATCCGATTTGAAAGAAGTGAGAACCGAGCGAGTCCCACAACGGGCTCTTGCCATCGTTGTGAACGACGCCCCGCATCTCGGCGATCGTGTCCGCTTCGAATCGCTGCAGGAATTCGGCCATGAACAGGAAACGTGAAAGCGAAAGCAACCGACCGTTGCCGTGCCCCTGGTACTTGTGCGACAGGAACAGGGATCCGATTTCGGTAGGACCACTGTGAGTCGTGTGCAGGTCCAGATACTGGATCTCCTTTTCAACCTGCAAGTCCTCGCATTTCTTGACCACCGTTTTTACTTCGTACGAATAGAACGGTTGAAATCCACCGACCTTGGAGTAAATCGCTGAGGTGCCAACGACCTGGCCGTGAGCCATGTCCTCCATCACAAAGACGTAGGGTTGGCCATTCGGCTTGGCATCGGTTTTGGAAAAAGCACGAACGGATTCGTCGATCCGATCGGCGAGTAACTCTTTCGAAATCTTCAGGGTTGACAGACCGAGTTCGGCGTCCTGAATCATATCGAAAAGTTGATCGACATCGTCGACCTGTGCGGGGCGAACAACCAGCATGGCAATTAGGCTTCTGCGGCCATCTCCGCGACACATTGTTCCAGGATCTTCAAGGCGCTGTCGATGTGTGCTTCGGTCGTGCAACCCAATGGCATCAGGAAGCGAACGCGAGTCGGGTTTCCGCCCGCCATGAACGACAACAAACCGGCGTGATACATTTTCAGTACCAGGCCTTTGGCTTGTTCAAAGCTACCTTTGAACGGCGTGAACCCGACCATCCCGCCGATCCCGAACGGACCTTTGATGCTGCCAGGAATTTTCTCGGCGATCTTTTCCAGGCCAGCCACAAAATAGTCGTACAACTGGACGTTCTTGCCGTTGGGACCAAAGTGACCTCCATCGACCAGTCCGTCGACAATCGCCTTGCCAGCCAACATCGCCCACGAACTACCCGTGAAAGTCTGACTGATCAAACCTGGACGCGGTTTGTATTCGTCGCGATAGATCGTGCAACAGACTTGAGTGATCTTGCCGACCGTGACGATGTCGACCAACTTGTCCAGCCCGAAGTGCTGGAAAGCGAATGGACGCGTCGTGCGACTGAACGATTGAACTTCATCGGCGATGATCGCCATGTCATACTTTTTCGCCTCGGTGATGATCGCCTTGAAGAAGTCGGTGCTGCCGGGGTAGTAGCCGCCTTCGCCCTGTACCAGTTCCAGCCACAGGTTGGCGTGTTGACCCGGCCAACGCTGAGCATGTTTGCGAATCGCCTGAACACATCGTCGAGTACTGCCTTGTGGGTCAGCGTGATCAAAGAACGGAATCAGGTCGACGTCGATCACTTTCGGCAATCCGTCACGGTACTTCGCCTTGTCGGTGACTTGAGCCAACGCCAGAGTTCGTCCCGCGAAACATTTTTCGAACGACATGATACGAGTCGCCGGAGCGTGTTTCTGAAACGCAATCTTCATCGCGTTTTCATTAGCCATCGCACCGCTGGTTGTCAGGAAGCAATGATTGAGACCGGCGTCTGTTTCGTTGGCGACTTTTATCATCGTCTTGACGAAATCGTAACTGATCGTGCCTTGTTGCAGATTGCCATGCATCACTGTGTCGTTCAGTGCTGCATCGATTCCGGCGTCGACGATCCGCGGATCGCTGTGACCGAATCCGTGCACACCAATACCGGTAATGAAATCCAGTTTGACGCTGCCGTCCGCCAACTCGACGTAGGGTCCGTTACCCAATCCGCTGCCCAGGTATGGGAAGTAGAGATTGCCGCCACGCATCTGGCCGTACTCGTCCAGCATTTTTTGGTAGTCAGCAGTGAGCGCTTCGTTGGCGGGTCGCACCTGATCAATTTTGGACGAGTGCTCTTTCAGGGCTTCCATCAGAAGTCGTTTGGCTTCGGCGACTCTTGGATCGTTTTGCAGGTCTTTGGCGGCAAGCCCCGAGCTTTGCTGAGTCGTTGACATAATGGTTCCAGTGTTGGTTCCGATGATTGGTTTTTTTGAGGTATGGGTTGCCTGGCAGGCATCCGCCTTGTCATTCTAGGAAGAATGGTGGTTTCCACAATGACGATTGAACATCAATGGACTGCCGATTGGGCCGTTCCGATTTACTCTTGCGGCAATTTGAATGACGCCGCCAGCTTCATCATCGTCAGCGCCGCCAATCGGGCACGCGGAACCAGGCTGTCGACCAGCAGGAATTCGTCGCTGCTGTGGATGCTGCCGCCTTGCGGGCCCATCGTGTCGATGTTGGCCAGTCCAGCGGCGGCCATCTTGTTTCCGTCACTGGCACCACCGGTACCTCGCCAGGAAACCGGGATTCCCAGATCGTTGCCAGCTGCCTCAATGACCGACTGTAACGTTTCAGTTCCTTCGTCGATTGTTTTCGGAGTCGAGCGAAACTTTCCGTGTTGAGTCACCGTGATGCCGTCCAGTTGGTTGTATCGCTGAACGACCTCTTCGAATTTTTCATACACGTCGACCAGTTGCGATCGCGTTTTGACTCGCACGTTGACTCGGCCGACTGCCACATCAGGAACGATGTTGGGCGCACTGCCTCCGCTGACCTTGGCAACGTTGTAAGTGACTTGCGGGTCGGTGTTCCAGTCATCGATCTCTACCAGCATTCGCGACATGGCGGCGACCGCATTGCGACCTTTATCGAAGTCGCGACCCGAATGAGCGGCGACACCGCGGAATACAAAATCGAAATTGCCCGAGCCCTTTCTCCAGGAGACCAATGTTCCATCGGGAAGCGAAGGCTCGAACAGCAGGCCGAAATCGGCTTCGCGAGCACGCTCTTGCATGAAATCGGTGCTGCCGGGCGAACCGATCTCCTCGTCCGGGTTCATGATGACTTCCCAGCCAAGCCTGTCGGCAAACGGCGATTGCTGCAGTGCCTTCAAGGCGTACAACATTACTACCTGACCACCTTTGGCGTCGGCAACCCCCGGACCATTCAGAGTCTTCTTGTCATCCAGCCATTGGCATTCCTGAAACGGGTGCTGGGTGTCGTAAACCGTATCGGTGTGAATACAAAGAATCAGTCGCGGCCGGACTTTTGGATTCTTGACGACATGGATCAGCGGCCCCAGCGGTGTGTCTTGAATGTTCCCTGCGTCGTCCACGGTCTGCATGTCAGGCAGTTGATGGGTGTGGATGTCGTCACTGAGTTCCCGATAATGTCCGGCCAGACATTCGGCGACTTTTTTTACACCGTCAACATTTGGTGTCCCCGAATTAATGTTGCAGAGTTGCAGGACCAGGTCGACCATTTCAGGTTGCTTGTCGTCCAGAAACGTCAGGTGATCGAGCGAGGGTTGGACGTCGGGCATGAGAGGTTAACGCTATGGGGTTCGTGCTGGATGAGGGAGAAGGTAGACGTGTTGGCGAGGCGGTTGATTACGGCGAGAGTTCGATTTCATGGCGAGAGTTCAATTGCGGCAGACTTCGCTTCCACTGACGCGGCGGATCAGTCGCTTCATTTCCAGCACGCTTAACGTCGCCAGGATTCGGTGGATGGGCAGACCGGTCGCGTCGACCAGCGAATCGATCTGCGTAGGTTCGGGTTGAATGGCCTGCAAAACTTGAGTCTCTTGTTCGTTCAATTGCAACTCGGCCGGGTGATGAATCGTCTGTGCCGTGTTTTCTGACGTTTCGGTAGTCCCCGGATCGGAGAGTTTGGCGGGCGTCGCCAATGGTCCCAGGTGCTCGATCACATCGTCGATGCAGGTGACCAGTACGGCACCGTCGCGAATCAATTTGTGACATCCTGACGAGACGCGACTGTCGATCTGTCCAGGCACGGCGAACACATCCCGGTTCTGTTCCATGGCGTGCCGAGCAGAAATCAGAGCTCCCGAACGCTCCGCCGCCTCAACCACAATGACGCCGAGACTCATGCCGGTTACGATTCGGTTTCGTTGCGGGAACGAACCACTCTTTGGAGGCTGACGCGTCGGGTACTCGCTGAGCACGGCTCCGCTGGCCGCGATCTCCAGCGACAGCTCAGCGTGTTCCGGCGGATACATATTCAACAGCCCGGAACCGAGCACCGCAATCGTTCTGCCTCCAGCCGCTATCGCACCCCGGTGTGCCGCGGCGTCGATTCCGCGAGCCAGTCCCGACACGATGGTAAATCCGGCGGTTGCCAGGCCTTGAGCCAATCGTTCGGTCTGGCGAACTCCGTAGCTTGTCGCGTGCCTTGTCCCGACAATCGCGATCGCCAATTCGTCCTGCGGCAACAGGTCGCCGCGACAATACAGCATCGTCGGCGCGTCCTGGATTTCTGATAGACGCGTTGGATAATCTTCGTGGCCAACAGCGACCAGGTCGATCTTGTGATCGTGGCAGCGTTGCAATTCATCGGTGATGTCGACAGTCGACGCGGCGTTGGCAATAGACTTGGCCAGCTTGGTGCCGACTCCTGGAATTTCACGCAGCACGGATGGCGCGGCGTTCAGTACGGCTTCGGCGCTTCCCAGTGAATCGACCAGGTTGCGAAACGTTTTTGGGCCAATGCCCGCAGTCAGTGACAGACACAATGCGGCATGAATCGGGTTGGCGAGATCGGTTGCTGCGGGACGCAAGTTCTGTTCGCCGAGTGTTTCGTTTGCAGAATTCATTCCGTTTCTCCGCCAGCCATTTTCATTGCATCGATTACCAAGTCTCGATCCACTGAACTTACCAGTTCTACATGCCCCAAACGAGTAGGCAGAATGAAGCGTGCCCTGCCCTGCACCGCCTTCTTGTCATGTTGCATCGCATCAAACAACGCAGCATGTTGCTCGCGTGGAAAACAATGTGGAATGTCCAGTTTTGCCAGCAACGCCGATTGCCGCTCGACAAAACCAACGTCGACTCGCTTCAAAAGCTTTGCCAGGTGTGCTGCGGCATGCATCCCCATGGCCACCGCGTGTCCGTGCGGGTAGGTGCCGTAGCCAAAAACAGATTCAATGGCGTGGCCAAACGTGTGACCATAATTCAGGATCGCTCGCAGACCACTCGTTTCGCGCTCGTCCTGTTGCACGACCTGGGCCTTCAGTTCGCAGCAACGCGTGATGACCTGCACCATTGTCGGCATGTCTTTTTGTTTGATGGCCTGGGTATTGGATTCCAGGAAAGCAAAAAACGGCTCGTCCATAATCACGCCGTACTTTACGACCTCGCCCAAGCCGGATGTGTATTCATCGTCGGCCAGTGAACTCAGCACGTTAGGGTCGATGACGACGGCTTGCGGTTGCCAGAAGGCTCCCACGGAATTCTTGGCGGCAGGCAGGTTAACGCCGGTTTTGCCTCCCACGCTACTGTCGACTTGAGCCAGCAACGTCGTCGGGACTTGAATGAAACGAGTGCCACGCAGGTAGCTGGCTGCCACGAATCCGGCCAGGTCACCAACGACGCCTCCGCCAAACGCGATTACGGTCGAGTTGCGGTCGACGTTTTCTGAAACCAGTTTCTGAAGGATCGAATACCAATGATCAATCGACTTGGAATTCTCTCCGGCATCGCAAACGTGACAGTAGATGTTCTGGTCAACAAGCCCGCCAAGTATCTGTTTCGAATACAATTTGTCAACGTTGCGATCCGTGATCAGGACATGCTTACTCTCGTCATTCAGGACGTCGCCAGTCAGTTCGCCCGTTCGCTGTAGCAAGCCTTGTCCGATGAAGATCGGGTAGCTGCCTGTCGCGTGATTTACAATGAGTTTCGGTTGCATGCCACAATCTTACACGTCGGTTGGCGATCGTCGTAGCGGTGGAGCAAACGCCGGCATAAACCGATTGCCTGTATGAATCAATTCGCAGCGGGGTAGACCAGGTCGAATTGAGGCGAGCCGGTCAGTGGCCAAAGGATCAGGAAATGATGAATCAAATCCGATCCCGCTAACCCGATCGCGACGATCATCAACCCATTGAAGATGCCTCGGTGTTTCGATCTCTCTTTACTGCGGAACACCGTTACGGCGACCAGGAACGCAATGACACCGAAGTAACCGTGATGAATTCGCAGGCCAAATGTCAGCGGGCTAAGGAACGCCGTTTGCGCGGTCGAAGTGAAACCAATGCCGAAGCGGACGGCGATCGTCAGCAGCTCCAACACCGCGGCCAGCGTCAGACCAATCGCCAGGACTTGAAACGTGGAAAGTGAATCTGCCTTGCGAATTTGTGTGGTCAAAGCGTTCGCAAAGTTTGACAGGATTCGCATGAAATCGCAGACTGAAAATCATAAGCTGTGGACCAATGGGCAGTTTAGTATTCGGCCAGGCAGAACGATTCTTGAACAGAATTCTGCGCACAAAAAAACCGCAACACTCAAATTGAGCGTCGCGGAATATATTAGAAACCTCCGACCGGTTGTAGCGATGGGAGCTACTGGGAGAAAGATGCGATTCGGACGTGCTTAGCACTAGCCACTAATGAACCGGACCTACCCTAAAAATGATCCCTCAGCCGTAAGCGTCAGAGGATTCTAGGCTTACTTTATTGTAGCCTGTAATTTGAATAGCGAAGACGCAAAAGTTTTGCGAAACGCAGTTGCAAATTGCAAGCCATTAAAAACTTCGGCAACCTGATTGCGAAACGTTGGGCAAAAACCAAACCTTTCGGACAATCACGCTGGGACGAAATTTATAGGGGAATACCAGCGAGGCCTCCAGCCCAAGTAAACCGAAAGTCGCTCGAATTTTCAGCAAAAAAGAATAATGTTTTTTGGGCGCAGCTTTTGCTTGCTTTTCGATGACTCAGTCGATACGAATGTGTTT
>CAZPOL010000008.1:9363-74585 GCA_964588195.1 uncultured Pirellulaceae bacterium
TTTTGGGCGCAGCTTTTGCTTGCTTTTCGATGACTCAGTCGATACGAATGTGTTTTGCACTTTTGCCAAGCTCTTGCCGAGCACTTGAGCATCCGCATTCGGAATCCGCGATTCGGAAAACGGAAAAACGGAAAACTTCTTTTAATAAATTTGGGTTGATGAACTCCATGACTATTATTCCTTCTGTAAATCGTTCGACAGCTCACTTTTTCGGTCGGTTGATCATGGCGTTCACTCTGCTGTTTGCCAGCATCAACGCGGTGCCTGCTTGCGGGCAGGAACCGGAGTCGCTTCAGGCACTGGCCGAAGATGTTGAGTTGTTCAACGGCAAGGACCTGACGGGCTGGCTGTTCTTCACCAATGATGACGAGGTCCAGCAGGACGCGGTTTGGTCGGTTGTTGATGGTGTGCTGAAATGCACGGGCAAGCCGGCCGGCTATCTTCAAACCAAGCGTTGGTACCGAGACTACGAATTAAGTCTGCAGTGGCGATGGCCAGGCGAACGTGGCGGCAACAGTGGCGTGCTGGTTCATACCACGACTCCTTTACTGTTCTACGGTTGGCCCAAGTCGATGGAGGTGCAGTTGCAGGCCGGAAACGCAGGTGACTTTTGGGTGATCGGAACTGGCGTTGATGTGCGAGTTGAAGACGAGTCGAATCGTCGCCCACAACCCAAGCCAGGCAACCAGCATTCACATCGCCGAATCAAACGATTGAAAAACGATGCCACCGAAACCGTCGAAAAACCGGTTGGAGAATGGAATACCATGAAGGTGATCTGTGACGACAACGAAATCAAGGTGTTCGTCAACGACGTTCTGGTAAATCACGGCACTGAAATGACCGTTACAGAAGGCGCGATCGCTCTGCAATCCGAAGGCAGGCCCATCGAATTCAAAAACATCAATGTCAGCGTGCTGAAGTAGTTCTTTGCGACGGGGTTGCAATGAATAAAGAAGAACCTGCCTGGTCACCTGTAAAAGCAATTGTTGTGATTTGCAGTATGTTCATTGCATTGGTTGTGGCGTGTTGGTTTCAATATTACGCCTATATCAACCATGACTATTTCCGTGGGTCCGGCTTTGTTGTCTTGTGGACAGCGTTTGTAGTTTGTGGTTACGCCGGTTGGATAATCTACTCGGATTTGAAAAAGGGTTTTGTTCGTGGTGCTGTATTTGCCGTTTGTCTCTTCATTTTAAGCTTCGTTTGCCTCTTCATCTCATTGACAATTTTTGATTGGTATTACGTGATTGGACGACCTGCTCAATTTGAAGCATGACGAGGTCGGGAATCTTTTCGCTCCGCGCGCCGCGAATTTCCAGCCAGGCAGAAAATAAACCCGACCCCTGCCGTTTGCCAGCGTGAATATGCAGGTTTCAACGATCTTCCGCAGGAAATTTCAGGATTCGGAGTGGGAATTCTCCGTTTCCTGGAATATTCATGCGTGTTCTGCTGATCTATCTCTGTCTGGAATGGGGTTTCCCCAACTTGACGACGACTTATTCAAAGACTCAAAGGAACCGAGGGCAAGAGTGGCTAGTAATTCAACCGAAACGGCAGAGAGTTTTATGGAGGCAATTATGGGAGCGACGGAGGTCTTTCAAGGCGGTTTAAAAAGAATCTCTTTGGAGCGACTCACCGAAATTGCCAGGAAGAAATTCGGCTACCGGGGAAGTGTTGATCAGCTAGTCAATCATTTCGAAAACGACAAACGTTTCAAACTGGTTTCCTATGAGGAGCGGGCAACTGGCAACAAATGTTGGTACCTCTGCAAACCGCAAACAACCGGCCACGCGCCGGCGATGGACTGAGCTGGAAAGCAATTCGATCGCGGATTGCTTTGATCACTCTTCCTGCGCGACGTGGCCTGGTTTGCGATGTCCGACGGGTTCGCAAATCAGGCCCGTCGATTGTTTTGAATTCATCCATGCCCTGCAGGGGCAAAACGATTCATAAGTGGGGCGATTAAAAAAGATCTGGTGCCAGGCCGGGCACCAGGTCTTTCGCTCTACTTTATCTGTTCCGCATTTCGGAGTGCCACTCGGCGGGCTTCACCGAACGATCGCTGTCATCCTGGAACCGGTCCTGAAGTCGAGTCAACTCCTGTTTCAGCTCGGCGATCTTGTCAGCATTCGCCGCGTCGTTGTAGCCGTTTGCCAGTTCATCCGGGTCGGCTTTCAGATCGTAGAATTCCCACTCGTCCAATTGGTAGAAGTGCATCAGCTTGTGAGTCTCCGTGCGGACGCCGCAATGTTTGGGAACCATGTGTGCTCCCGGATAAGCGTAATAGTGGTAGTACAGACTGGTTCGCCAATCCTCGGGCGATTCACCTTTGAGTAGAGGAACCAACGATCGGCCTTGCATGGTCTGCGGGGCTTCAGCACCACAGATATCCAAAAACGTTTGGGCGTAATCCAAGTTCTGGACCAGGTGATTGTTTTCGGAGTTCGGCGCGGTGACACCGGGCCACGAAACAATTAGCGGCATCATCATCGACTCTTCATACATCCAGCGTTTGTCGTACCAGCCGTGATCGCCAAGGTAGAAACCCTGGTCCGAGGCGTAGATGACAACCGTATTGTCGGCCAGCCCGTTGTCTTTCAGCCACTGATTGATCCGACCGACCGACTCGTCGACACCCTTGATGCAGCGTAGGTAGTTCTTGATGTATCGCTGGTACTTCCAACGGACCAGTTCGTCACCGGTCAAATTGGCTGCGAAGTAGGCATCGTTTCGATCCTTCCACTTGGCGTCCCACTCGGCCCGCTGCGCTTCGGTCATTTTGCCAAGGTTATTGAAAGCCGATTTATCCAGTGAACCGCCCTGCTCTTTCGCCGGGTCGTAATCGGCAGGCAACGGCAGTTGCAGGTCGTAGCTTAAGTGCAAGTCGCGGTCGACCCGCATCGTCTGGTGCTGGGCACCAGATGCGTTGTCTTCCCATTTGTCGAACAGCGTATCGGGCTCAGGCATATCCATGTCGGCGTACAAGTCCAGATGGCGAAGCGCCGGCATCCACGCCCGGTGCGGAGCCTTGTGTTGGCACATCAACATGAACGGCTTCTTGTCTTCGCCTTGGGTTTGTTCTGTTAGCCACGCGATCGCCTTGTCGGTAACCAGGTCCGTGCAATGGCCCTCGAACGTTTCACGCTTTGCTTCATCGTTATCGCCAGGCGAAAGAAAAACCGGGTTGTAATAATCGCCTTGTCCCGGAAGGACTTCCCAGTGGTCGAAGCCTTGCGGCAGAGATTTTAGATGCCACTTGCCAATGATGGCCGTTTGGTAGCCGGCTTTGCCAAGCAGTTTTGGAAACGTCATTTGCGAACCGTCGAATTGGTTCCCGTTGGACATAAAGCCATTCTTGTGGCTGTGCAAACCAGTCAGGATCACGGCGCGGCTGGGACCACAAATCGAATTCGTGCAGAAGCTTTTACGGAAAATCATTCCGCTGGCCGCCAACGCATCGATGTTTGGTGTTGGGTTCACGTCGGCGAACAATCCTTGATAGGCACCGATGGCGTGGTTGGCATGGTCGTCGCTAAAGATAAACACAATGTTCGGTTTTTCTTGAGCCGCCAGGTTGCCGGCAAAGCCGCCGAGTTGGCAAATGGTCAACAACGCAGTGAGAGCCAGCGTTCGCAAAGTGAACGAGGTATGTTTGGTGACGAACTTCATTCGGTAGATCCACATCAAGAAATCGAGCATTCTAAAACGCTCATTCTAGTGCAAAATGAAATCGCTTCCATCAGTCAACGATGAGGCGATTAAAACGGCAGTTTGACGATGAAATAGCCGATTGGTTGTGACGCAAGACGATCAGGCCTCGCGAAAATTGGCAGCCTTCCGTCGAGTCGACCAACCAACCGATCGACCAACCGCTCAACAAACTTTTTGATCTTTGTCGCCGAGGGTTTCTGGAGACTGATTCCGAATGCAGATTTCAAAGTCACAAAAGTCAGTCAAGCGAGCTTGATGGTTTTCGTAAATCAATTTTGAAAAGTCCAACGCGTTACGAGCGAGAGCAAATTCCTTCCCCACCTGTTTGGCAAATACGAGTTTTGTCGGAGGCAAATTTCAAGGGCGATCCGATTCGGCAATGTCCATGTATTACAAACAAGTGGTCATGCATTTTTCATTGTGTTAGTTGGATGGCTTAACGTTGAAATTGACTCTCTTGTTGGAATTGATTTTTCAATCTTGTATCATGAAGGATCAGGAACGCATCATAATTGTTTGGAGAGACGAGCGCGATGTCAGTGCGAAAATGTTTGGCCACCACCCTGGTCTTCTTGTTTCTATTTCCCGCCCTCGTGATTGCCCAGCAAGACGCACCGCTGGAGAAGTCGTTGAAGTATCACAAGGCGTTGCAAAGACGCCCGGTGCCTGGTTACTTGTTCGACAGGTTCTTCAACAGTTGGCTGGACGTGTCTTCGCTTGACGAGATGGAAACCTTTCTGCGTGACGAAGCGGAGAAGAGCGGCGCGGCGAACGACCAATTGTTGCTGGCCTTCTTCTTTGCCAAACAAGGCGAGGAGGTGAACGCGTTGGAGCAGTTTCGTTTGGCACTGGAAAAGGATCCGGGCAACGCTGCCACGCTCTATGAAAAGGCGGCGATCGAGGCCCGGACGCTCGACTTTGAAACCGCGTTGAATGATCTGACTCAAGCCGCTGCTTCAAATCCCAAGCCGGAAGAGGCGATCAAGATCGCGCAACTGCAGGGCAAGCTGTATGTGCGCAACCGTGAAAACGACAAGGCGATTAACGTCTGGAAAGAATTGATTGCGGCCAATCCTCAGGATGCGGGGCTGATGGAGGACGTGATCGAGCTGCAAATCACAGAGGGGCTTTTTGATGAAGCCAGCGAACTCTCGGATCAGTTGATTGCGATGACGACCGATCCGTATCAAAAAGTGATGCGTCGATTGCGGAAAGGCGATATTTTTCAACGGGGTGGGAAACGTGAAAAGGCGTTAGAAGTCTACGGCGAGTCGCTGAAACAGGTCGGTGCCGATACATGGCTGGAGCGCGAAATCCTTGGCCAGATCGAACAGCTGTTCCGTCGCGAAGACGATTTGATCGGACTGAATGACCACTACAAAAAACTGTTGGAGGCCGAGAGCAACAGGATTTCCATCCGTAAATCGGTTGCAAGTTTGAAATTCGAATTGGGTCAGATCGACGAATCGGTCAAGGCGTTTGAGGAAATCATCAAGCTGACGCCTGGTGATCGACCGAATCGAGAAGCCTTTATCAACTTGCTGTCCCGCGCTGAAAAGAGTGCCGAGGCGGTTAAGCAAACTGAATCGTTGATCAAGCAGTATCCAGAAGATGCCGAGCTGCAAATCAAGTTGGCCGAGCTAAGCTTCAAGGCCGACGACATGGCAAAAGTCGATGCGTCTATTGATACCTTCATCAAGGTCTCTGGCGAAAACGAATACGCGTTCTTGCGTGCCGCTCGCTTGCTGGAACGATTCAAGAAGCAGGAAAAGGCCGAGGCGATTTACCAGCGGGCTGTGGCGGCGTTTCCGGAATCAGATTCTGCCAACGAGTCGTTGGCCGCGTTTCTTTACAAGCACGAGAAAAAGGCTGAGGCAATTGCGATATGGACGAAGCTGGTTGAGGGAGCCGATCGGTCTCGCCTGGTCCGGATCGCTCGTGTCGTTAGTACTCAGCAAGAGCACCAGGCGGCGTTTGATTTATTGAATCAGCGTTACGAAGACTTCAAGCTGGATTCGATTTTCCTGGGACAGTTGTGCACGGAAGCAATCGCGTTGAAGAAATTCAAGGAAGCGATTCCATGGGCGACCAGTCGCGTGCGGCTATCCCGGACCGTTGGCGATCTGGACAGTGCTTTGGGGCAAGCGGTTCAGGCGATTTCCAGTGCCAATCAGATTGAAAATCAGGTCAGGGAATTGCAGGCGGCCGAAAAACCGAACGTCCCAATGACCTGTTTGCTGGCCGAATTAATGGAACGCAACAATGAGGGACTGAAAGCCGAGCAGGTTTTGTCCGACGCCTTGGCATCGAACGAGCGAGCCGCCAATGACGCTAACGAAGAGAACGTGCAGGTGCAAATGTTGTGGCGTCAAAAAGTGCGGGTGTTCAAGAATCGCCAGGATTGGTTGGCTGCCGCCAAGGCCACGGAACAGATGATTGGTCTGGCAGGTGGTCGCAAGAGTGTCAATATTCGCGAGGCTGTGCAGTTGTTCGTGAGGGCCTCCGAAAACGAGTCGGCGTTGAATTGGATCGAGGAATGGAAGAAGGTCTCGCCGGGCAGTGTCACGCCGTGGCTGAATCATGCTCAGGTCAATGATCAGATGGGCCAATACAAGCAGGCGATCCAGGTGCTGCGTTCAGCAACGCAAAAATTCCCGAAAGATCCCGATCTGTTTGGTCAGTTGGCACAACGCTACATCAGCAACGGGCAATTTAATGATGCGATGCGAATTTACTGGCGTCAGTACGAAGAGAGCGAAAAGCTGTCCGACAAACTGCGTTGGTCCGATCGCCTGGCAAACCTTAGCGACGATACCGGGAAGATGGACGAACTGATCGCCAGGTTCCAGGAACGCAAGAATAACAATCCGAATTCAATCGAGCCTTTGCTGGCTATGGCTCAGGCTCACCGCGTCGCCGACAATTACGAAGAGCGGCGAATGTCGTTGCTGGAGGCGACTCGAATTCAGAAGGACAACCTGCCGTTGTTGATGGAGATCGCGCGGCTGGAGGAATCCGAGGGCAATTGGGAAAAGGCGATTCAAACGCTGGAGAAAGCAAGCGAGATCGACAAGACGACTCGCTCCCGACAACAGATCGCACGGCTTTACATTCAGTACGGCGAGTCGCAGGAAGGGTTTGCCAGGCTGTTGGAAATCGCGGGCGGTGAAAACTCATCGGCCAGAGATGTGGAATCGATCGCGGTCGCTATTATCGACGCCCAGGAATGGGAGCAAGCTCGCGAGTTTCTGTTGACTCAAGTGAGCCGATTCGAAGACGACTACCGTCTTCGCTTCCTGTTGGCAGTCACCAATTATGAACTGGACCTGATCCCCGCGGCACAGGCCGAGCTGTTGAAACTGGTCAACGTTGAAACAGAGTTGACCGGCGTGCAGAATCCCACTTCGACTAGTAGGCATGGCGGGATCCCGGCTTACATCGAGAATCAGATGAGAGGTCTGAAGCAAATATTGCCTTCAGGTGCGGCGAGAATTTTTGAACTGAATTGGGTGACCGATAGCAGTCCATTTGGTTCGCGGGAACCTTTTTTTAGCGGTTCTCTAGCCTCGTGGTTGCCCAACCGCGCAGATGTTTGCCAGACCATGGCAATTTCAGGACTGATGGAACTTCGAGAAAAACTCGATGACGAGGAACAGGAACTACTGAAGCAGCAACTGAAGGACAATGGCATCGGCAATGTCGACATTCTCTTCCTGGCAGATGAACGGTTGCTGCACGGTGGTGACACCAGTGTTCTCGCGGATGAATACCCGGACGATGAGGTCGCCCTTGCGATCAGCTTGTTTTCAATGATCGACGATGACGAATCTGACCCGGAATACGCAGCGAAGGGGTACCAGGTATTCAAGGCCACGTACCCTGAGCTCGCTTTTCTGGCAGCTTTACAAGCCGCGTCCAAAGACAAGTCGCACGCCAAAGCATTGTCGGAGGCACTGCAGCAGATTCGCGAAATCGGAGAACCGAATTCGCTTTTGATCTCGGCGATTGCTCAGATCGTTGGTTTGGCATCCCAGGACATGGTTGAGAACCAATTGACCAAGGAACACACTGCTCAATTGAATGAATTGTTGGTGGAATGGTATCCGCAGGTTCAATCGGACCCGGATGCTTCCTGGGTTTTCGAACTGATCCACAATGCGTTGATGGCGGACGAGTCCGCCGATCGGTTGGTCAATTTTATGGATGAGCAAGTCGTAATTGCCGCCAAAAATAAATCGAATTCGTCAGCGAGCTTTGGAATATATCGATATCGATATTCCTCTCGCAGTGCGATGGTGTTGATGCCGACTTTTCCGCCAGAACAGCTGATTGAATTCCCCGAGCAGGTCTACAAAACGCTCGGAATGAGTAACAGCCGCGACGAATTTGATCCATTTGGTTCTGAGGACGAAGATCCAGTCGAATGGGCGGAAAAGTTTGGTGGTAGTGTCGACAAGGCGAAGGATCCGATCCTCCGCTTTTTGATACAGGTGAAGCTGGCAATGGCGGACCCAATGGAAATGGACAAGCCTGTCGAGCAACAGTTGGTGGAGGGTCGAAAAACGCTTACTGAAGTGCTTGGTTCCGAACGTCCCAACGCGGATGCCTACTATCTTGCAGCTTGCCTGGCGGCTGGCCAGCAACGATTCGCGGATGCCTCGAACCTGTTTGAAAAAATGCGAAACCTGCCACTGAATCGCGAAGTTCGTCAGAGGATCGATGGTCATTTGATCGCGATCGCGACCCAGGGGCTCGTTACTGATCTGCAAGCCAAGGAAAATGAATCCATCTTCCTTTCGGCGAAATCTGCGGCCTTACGGTTGCGGCGTGGGCGATTGAACCAGGAAGAACGTCAAAATCTGTTGTCCGTATTCGAGACGCTTGGTTTGGAAAACGAAGCGGAGAAAATGGAAGAGAAGATTGCCCAAAGCCAGGGCGCGAGAAATTTCTCGGGACGTGTTGCCCCTATGACTTCTCCAACAGAACGAATTGCGGAATTGGTGGACGCGGGGAATACCGAGGCTGCCGTCAAGTTATTGACTCAGAATTTTCGAAGTTTGTCTCGATCAGCGGTCGCCTTGAATACTTTGACCGATGGTTCTTACGAATTGCGAGAGTTCGTAAATCAGGTCAAGCAGCTGGGGGTGAAGGACGAATTTTTGGCTCAGGTTGCTGCGAATGAATCAAACTCGCGGATGATCGCGCTGGCCAACGAGCTGTTTGGGAATTCCGCTGAGGCGATTGCGGGCTATCGCCAATCTTTGCAGGAAAATGAAAAGCAGGAAGGTGTGCGGTTTCGTTTGCTGATGTTGGAAATCACCGAGGACGCGGATGCCCTCGCAAAACACTTTCCGAAATTTCAAAAACGATCGCAAAACACGGTTGGCACGATGTTGTTTTCCAGAGTCAGTGGCCAACAACCCACTGCCGACAGAACGCTGGAAATCGTGGATCAAATCTGCAGCTATCTGGATTCTGCTGACGTGGAGAATGCAGATTTTACCTGGCTGGATTATGCTATAGGGATTTTGAGTACTCAGGTCGCCATTGATTCCCGTAGAGGTGGTTATCTGCGGTCCGCCTATCTGCTGATTGACGAAGACAAGGAAAAACCGGATGAAGATGAATCAAAAGTTGAAAAAGAGTTGCGGGAGCGCATCGAGTTGCTGACTGAGAAGCGAAATCGTTTGCATGATGAGCTTGCCAGGAAAATGATCGACATCCCGTCGGTCTCGTCGACAGGATTCACAGCACTGCTGGCCTCACATGAGGCAAAGCGAGCCGAGGTCGGCGAGGAGTTCGTTCAGTATGCAATGACTGCGCTGCAACCGGTTAAGAAGACGGTTGGGTCACGGGGTTCCGCTTCGATGATGCAAAGGCGAATCGTCAGTTCAAGGGGATTCTATAGCGGGTCCAATTCCAAAGTCGCCAGGAAGAGATCGCCGATTCAATTTCTTGCTCGATACTATGGAACGTCGGAAGCCGATAGTGATGCCGATGTCGAAAAACTGGTCAATCAGCTGACAGAATGGAAAGCAAAGGAAAAGGTCGAAGAACTTGAAATGATCTACGAATTGTACAAGGCTTCGCCCGAACAATTCGTATCGGTCGCGAAGCAATTAATTGAAAAGGGCAACTCGCGCCGTTCCAGTTTCGCCGGGACCAAGTACGCCAGGATCGTCGAGATTTGGGCCGATCGTCAGGCTCCCTGCGACCTTACTGTCGTGTTGATAGAGGAGACCGACAGCAAGCCTGGTCGGTCCGGTGATGGCGATCGAAATTCCGCAGTCGTGTCATATATTTCATGGCTGGCCGAAAATGAAAAGTTAACAGAAGCCGCAGACTTCTTGACGCAGTATCGTACCAGCCTCATAGGCGATTTGGACGAAGCGGTTGAATTGCTCGAGGCATCGCAGAATTCAAATTCAGGCCGCGGCGTGTCTCGTGGGTCTCGCAAGACCCTGGAAAAGGTTCGCAATTATGAACGATTGATTCGACAATTGATGAGCGAAAAAGCGACCGTCTTGCTGGCCGTCAAGGAAGCACAGCGATTGAACAGTGAGATAGCCTTCAATAATTTTGGGTATGAGTTCCCGCGTTTTTTCAGTGAATTTGGTTCGCAAGATGTTGAACAAGCCATTGCCTGGCTGGGACAAATTGATGTGCTGAAGGAATTTAGCGAATTCGACGGGATTGTGATCGGGCAGGAGTCTGCCGAATCGAAATGGGCAAGCGCTTTGTTACGACTGAATGACTATTCTGACTCCGAAATTCGCGAGGCATTGGTTGAACATTACAAACAACAGACAGACAAAACGTTTGGCGAGAAACTGTTGGTGATGGCATGCAATGGAGATCTACGCTCTGCCGCAAATGTGTACGGGTTGCTAGGCGAATCATTGGAGGAATTCGAGGCGCTTTCACAAGAGAAGCAATTTGAAATGGCCAAAATGGTTGGGCATTTAGTTGGCAGCGGATTTGAATTCCGACCCAGAAGTGAGTCAGTTTCACTTGAGGGAAATGCGGCCACTGCTAAACGGCTGGTTTCCAATCTTCTTGGCTCCTCCGCCAGTGCCAATGTGGAAAAAATTCTTGACGCTAAACGATTGAGCGACCTGGGAATCGATGAGTACGAATTCAACGATTGGGCCAATGAGGTTGTGAAAAGCATGGATAAATCAGATCCAGAAAAAGTCGCACAAGTCTTTGCCAAAACGATCAAGTTGTCGAATCGCGAAGATCGTTTTTTCAGCGAATATGTGTCGGATTCCTTGATAGACATGGCAATATCAGGAGCAGAGTTCGATTCCTTCAAGATTGTTTTGCTTTTGATGAGTAATGCGGAATTCAAACAAATCACAATATCGGAAACGGCAGAGCAGACGTTGATTGCGTTGCTGCAGAAACAGCTTGCGAAACAGCACGAATTACAAGATGAAAATGCCAATGGAAAAAACCGATTGTTGGCCTTCGATGCCGTGTATCAAGAACTTGGCGACAAGGTGGGACAGCAAGACATCTCTTGCTTGTTTCCGATGATGCACAAGTGGCTAAATGAATCAGAGGCCGCTGAGCTCGAGCGTTTGCAGGAGCTGATGGCGTTAGAATCTAAAGACGGTAAATACAAACAGATTGCCACCACCTGGTGGATCGCCTCCGCCGCCGCATTGGAAGTAAGTAGAGCGAGGGAAGCAACTGAGGAATCCGATTCCGAAGATACTGTGAAAGTTCGTCCCCGGCGTACGGAAATGTTCGCATACGAAGCCAGGTTGTTGCCAATTCTTCAGGATGAATCATTGACGATGCCATGGCGTTTGACGATCGTTGAACACCTGGCAAAGAACGCCACATTGCCGGCAGAAGTCGTTTGGGAGTGTGTTGATCTGGCGACGAAGGCAAACAAGCAAGGCGCGAGGGTTTCCGATCTGCTAACTGGCAGTCTGTTCGCCGCAATGCAGGACTTTGAACAGGACGAAAAGTTCGCAAGTCGAGTAGAAAGTTTCGGAAAATCGTGGTTGGCTGCGTACGCAAAATCGAGAAATGGCTATTCTTATGGTGGATCAGTCCAATCTCGAATGATCGAATCTGCGGTTCGAGTATTCGCGAAGTCCGACAATCGAATCCTGGTCAATCAAGTATTGCGAAACTTCGCAGAACGTACAAAAAATCGTTCCACGATTGCGGTGTTGGTCGAGAGCGGGTTTCATCCGGAAGCCCGCAAGCTATTGCTTGAAAAACTAAAGGGGCGATCGTCAAACGGTCAGTCCCGAATGGTGGAAGAGTTTGGAGATGACGAAGGTAGCTACACGAGAGAACTGGAAAAGGCGACGCCAGCTTTCGTCGAACTGTTTGCAGAACCGGGCCTCAAGTTGCTGGTGGAAGCATGGCTGGCAGACTTGGCAGATCTCGATGATAAGTCGAAAGCCACTGACACCAAAAGGGCCGATCGACTTTCAGCATTGGCCAGCCGATACCCGACGACTGAGTTTCGTTCGAAATCTCAGCAGGACATGACGCTAATATTGTTGGCCGGTTCCCCCGGGTCGGCGACACACATCGCCGAACCACTGGAAAAGCTGGCGGGGAAGTTACAGGCCACCGATCTTTGGGATTCGGATTCAGGCGTTCTGGCTAACAATTGTCAGTTGCTGTCCGCCCATATTGTCACGCAAATTCAGTTGAATAATTTCCAGCCTTTGATAACGGTCTTGAAAGAATTTTCGGCAGTCGAAAAGGATGAAAACGATTGGTACTTTGAAAGTGCCCAGCGACAACTACTTGGCCAGATCGATGAGCCGTTGTCCGAGTTGGTATCAAGTTCTTCGCCAGAAGAACTTGTCGAATTGCTGCCAATGTTCCGTGGCGTCTACGATCCAGCGCATGACGTTGGCTTATCGCAAGAGGTCAACTTGCTGGCTCACTTGCTGGCAGGCAAAACGGACGAGCTGGTCAATCAGTACGCCGAATTCAACAAGGACAAGGAGGAGGATGGCCGTCGGCGTGTTTCGCTGGACCCTGATTCGCTCTGGCCCAAAATTGTTGAGCATCTCGAAGCAACTAACAGGCTGGATCAAAAAGACGAGCGACTGAAGGTTGTGAAGGAAGTCTGGCAAATCAGTTGTGCGATCGGCCTGGATTGTGGCTCCGGACATTTCCAGGAGGGGATCCAGGAAAGCTGTGCAGGTTGTCGTGATGGAAAGTTTGGCCTGGATGCGATCAAGGAAGCCGGGTTGATGTCGGGTCAGGAACTGGCCGAGCACGCTGCGGCACTCGCGGAAATGGGCTCGGTCGATGGCGAGATCTGGCGGCAGCTGGGGAAAGAACATCTCGAGCTTGAACAATTGGAACAAGCCGCCGAGTGTTTCCAAAAGGCCCTCGCTGGATCGACCGAAGAGATGGACCAGGCGAAAACAAACCGTAAAATCGAATACGCTTTCGTTTTGGATCAACTGGAACGTGGCGAAGAATGCAAGAAGCTGCTTGAGGATATCGATGGATCGTTGTTGCTCGGTGACAACATCAAACGATATTCTAAATTATCAACAAAGTTTAAAGGAAAATAGATCATAATGTCCCCGTAGGTTGGGCACTCCTGCCCGACTACATGGTGGATCAATGGGGACGGGCAAGAGTGCCCATCCTACGTTGGTCGACGGTGGCATGGAAACGTGAAATTTGAACTCGTTAACGATATGGATTCCAACCGATTCATAATTGTATCCACACATTCCTTTCACATGGATTACAGGAATAACAATGAGTAGTGACTCGAACATCAAAGCTGGCCACCCTTCGAATGCTCCTGAAGCAACAGGCGAGAATAAGGTCGAGGGTTTTGTCCGTCAGGTCGGCAAACGTTTGGATTCACATCGATCATGGAACCTGACTTTCTGGACCGCTTGTATTGCGGGTGGAATCATGTCTTTGATCGCACTGGCTTATGTTTGGCCAGGTTATCAGGTTCCCAAAATGTTGTACGCCGTTGTGTTCGGCGTCGCGGCGTTATTCGCATTCGGGGCTTGGGCGTTTGTCCGCACTTCGGATGAAAAGGCTGCGAGTTTTACCGACAGATTCTTTGGTCTGAAAAACGCAGTGCTTTCCTGTTTGAATTTCACCAAGCAAGGCAAGGCCGGCGGGTTTTACGATTTGCAATCAAAGCAAACCGGAGAATTGGTTGCCGATGCATCGATCGAAAAACTTCAATACAAACCACCGTACCGTGTCATTATGTTGGCAGTCCTGTTTTTGGGAATTTCGGTTTCACTCGGTTTCAAAGGTCCCAGCCCGGCGGTCGTGGAAAGAGAACGCGTCGCGGCGGCGACGGAAGAGATGACCGAAGTTGCGAACAAGGAATTGAAAGACCTGGTCGAAGAGCTGGCGTTGGCGGTCGAGGACGATGAGGAGCGCAAGTTGCTGGAGCCAGACAAGCTCCGCAAGTGGGTCGACGAATTGGAACAGACGGACGATCGCCAGGAAGCACTCCGCCAATATGCACGCCTGGAATTGAAACTGAATCGCGCCGCGGAGATGCTCAATCAGCGGAAAGACGAAAAGCTGCTAAACACGGTCGCGGAAGAACTGAATAAAGACCAGGCGTCCAAAGAACTAGCCAAGAAACTGAAACAAAAAAAATACGAGTTGGCTGCCAAAGATCTGAAGGACATGAAGCCGGGCAACCTGAATGAAGAAGACCTCAAGAAATTGTCCGAGCGACGAAAGGAATTGGCGAAACTGAAAGCCGTCGCTAACCGGATGGCCGACGCCGTGCGAAACACTCAGCAAGCCGGCAAGAAGCAAACCGGGAACTCAAAAAAGTCGGCTTCCGAAAAGTCGTCAGACGCCAAGATGGCCGAGTCCCGTAACGGAAAAACCAACTCGTCCAATTCTGAATCCGAATCGGAAGGCGAACCGTCAGACGCCGATCAGAACGAGCTGGAGTCGATGATCGAAGAGCTTGAGGATGCCATCGAGGAATTGGACGAGGCGCTTGAGATGGCCGAGCTTGAAGAGAGCGACGGTGACGAACAGGATCTTGAAGAGTGCGAGGACTGCGAAGAATGCGATGCGGCGACCAGGGCAGAGCTTGATGAACTCGCTAAAAAGCTGACCAAAATGGCTCGCAAACGCAAGGCACGCATGAAGCTGAAACAGCTCAGCCAGAAATGTTCGCAATGCCAGTCGCTCGGTTCCGCTCGCGGTAAAGCCAAGGGCCCAGGTGGGAAGGAAGCCGGCGAGGGGTCTGATGACTCCTCACGCGATCAACGCGACGAAAACATCAACAACGATCAGTACACCAAGTTGAAAGGGATCAAGGGTAACGGTCCTTCGCTGACGAAAATTGAATCGGCAAACGACGGGACTGGTACCAGTAACCTGAGCCGGGAGGCCAGGAATCGCGAATTCAAACGTCAGTTCGAATCGTTCGTGGGCCGTGAAGATGTGCCTGAAGATTTGAAGGCTGGTGTCAAGAATTACTTTACGAATATTCATCAGTCTGATTCCGACGACGATTCTTCCGACAAGGATGATGGCTCGGGCGAACAGTAGCCTGGATTTCGTTCACGGAGTCCGGCGAGTTATTTTTGAACGGTCCGATTCCAGAATAAGCAATTTCATTTCGAAAGACTTACCACCGGAGTCCGTTCAGCGTGACATCAACATCGACGACCAGGACTGAAGACGAAGCGGCGGAGTTTGTAAACAAGTTCAACCTGATCCGCGCCGAGGTCGGGAAATTCATCGTTGGCCAGGAACAGATCGTCGAAGACGTTTTGATCGCGATCGTATGTGGCGGGCATGCCTTGCTGGAGGGCGTCCCGGGGCTCGGTAAGACGGCGCTGGTCAACACGATCAGCCAGGCTCTGGACCTGAAGTTCCGACGCATTCAATTCACACCGGACTTGTTGCCTGCCGATATCGTGGGCACACAGATCCTGATCGACCGTGCCGGGTCGAAACAACTGGAATTTCAACCCGGACCGGTGTTCTGCAATATTTTGCTGGCCGATGAAATTAACCGGGCCACACCGAAGACTCAATCCGCGTTGTTGGAAACGATGCAGGAAAAATCGGTTACCGTGGCCGGGCAAACGCACAAGCTGGACCTGCCGTTTTTCACTCTGGCGACTCAAAACCCAATCGAGCAAGACGGTACCTTCCCGTTGCCGGAAGCCCAATTGGACCGGTTCTTCTTCAAGTTGTTTGTGGAATTGCCAAGTCATGATGAGTTCTCGGAAATTCTGAATCGCACTGGCGGTAATGCGACTCCGGAAGTCAACGCGGTGGCAACGGGTGACGACATCAATGCGATGGGACAACTGCTGCGTCAGGTTCCGATCGATCAAAAGGTTCAGGAGCATCTGGTGAAGGTCGTGCGGGCAACGCATCCCAATGACCCCAATGCATCGGACGAGGTCAAGCGTTATGTGCGGTACGGATCTTCGCCACGCGGTGCTCAGGCGATTCTTTCGGCGGCCCGGGCACGTGCACTGTTGGAGGGTCGGTTCCATGTTGCCAATGAAGACATTAATCGAATGGCTTTGCCGGCGTTGCGACACCGCGTGATGCTCAGTTTTGAAGGCGAGGCCGAAGGCATGAGCACGGATACGATTGTCAAAAGCTTGATTGAAAAGCTGACCTCCTGAAAGTAACGCTTCCTCAGGTCGAAAGCTGATTGTTTTTGTGTTCCCCGAAAATATTGCTTAGCCGCCAGCGAATCCCCTTTCATGCTGACTGATTCCTCGTTTATCCGCCGACTCGATTCGCTGTACCTGCTGGCCCGCAAGGTGCTTAACGGTTCGTTGCAGGCTGATCGCAAGAGTACAAAAAAAGGAACCGGCATCACCTTTGCCGATTACGCCGAGTACTATCTGGGGGCAGATTATCGATCGATCGATTGGCGAGTCTTCGCCAGGTTCGAATCTTTGGTGATCAAGTTGTTTGAGGTCGAAGAGGACGCCACGATTTACGTCTTGTTGGACCAGAGTCGGTCGATGGCGACGAAGTTCGATTATTCCAAACAGATCGCTGCGGCGTTGGGATACATCGGTTTGAACTGTCTTGATCGGTTGGCGGTGTATGGCCTGGGTGATTCACTGACTCCGATTCTGGAGCCTTGCCGCGGTCGTGGCAGTGTGATGCCGCTGTTGCAGGGGCTGGAAGATGTCTCGACGATCGAAGGCGACACGCGATTCAATACCTGTGCCCGACTGTTTCAGGCCCGACATCAACGCAAAGCCGTGGTCATTGTGATCTCTGATTTTCTGTTCCCGGAAGGTTTCGACGACGGACTCAGTTATCTGCAGTGGCACAAACACGACGTCTACTGTCTGCACATTCAGAATGAAGACGATACTCGCTGTACGTTGAAGGGGGATGTGGAGCTGCAATGTGTGGAAACCGGGCAGCGACGCCGCGTTACGATTTCGCCGAGAGAAGCGGCGCTATACGAATCTGCGGTTGCCGATTGGAATGAGAAATTGATCAAGAGCTGCGGTAAACGCGGCATCGGGTTGGCCTCGACGACTCCTGAGATCGCCTTTGAGCGAGTGATTCAGGATATCTTGCGGCGGGGAGGGTTGGTCGCTTGAGTTTTGCCAGTCCTGTTTTCTTTTGGGCACTTGTAAGTCTATTGCCCCTGATCGCCATTTACTTGTTGAAGGTAAAGCCGACTCTGAAACCGACGACCGCGTTTTTTCTTTGGGAGGACATCTTCCAGGAAAAGAAGGCGACGTCATTGTTTCAGCGTTTTCGTGATTTGCTGAGTCTGTTGATGATGATGTTGGCGTTTCTGGCGATCGTGTTTGCGCTGGTGCGTCCCGATCTTTCCGGCGACAACCAGAAGGACCTTGTGTTGTTGATCGACAACAGCGCGTCGATGAATGCGATCGATGGTGGATCGTCCAGGTTGGAGCAAGCCAAGACGGTTGCCCGTCAAATTGTGCGCGGCCTGAATGGGACGCAACGATGTAGCGTCGCCACGGTGTCGAATGAGTCCGCGTTTCTGTCGAACCTGACCGATAACCCACGCGAGTTGCTGGACGCCATTGCCAGTATTCAACCGGGGCTGCTGACTTCTGAAATCGATGTGCTGCAGCAGTTCCGCAAACGAGACAGTCAGGAAGACGGTGCCGCGGAATTGGAATCGGAAGAATCGTCCGTGACCGATCGGCTCTCACTGGATTCGCATCGTGTGATCTTGATTTCTGATGGCTGCCTGGGAGCGCCGGTGCCTGAGGAATTGGAGTTGATCAAGGTCGGGACATCGAATCCGGGTAACGTGGGAATCGTGGCTTGTGACATGCTGCGGCTGCCCGGTGGACGGAACCGGGTTGGCGTATTTTTTCAAATCAATTCAACCTTCGATAAACAAGTCTCAGCCGAGATATTGCTGAGTCACGGCACGCAGGACAATCTGGTCAAGTTGATTCCGTTGGAGCTGGTTCCAGGTGAGAACCCGGCGGAAGTGTTTGAACTGGAAGATACGCCCGAAGGAAAATGGTTCTTGCAGTTGCAGATCGCCGACGAAACCGATGCTCTGGCGGACGATGACCAGGCGTTTATGGTACTGCCACCACGCCGCCCTATTCCAATTGCGGTCGTCGCGGAAGATCGCTTCTTCTACGAGAACAGTGTTTTGGCTTTTTCACGTAACGACGGATTGCTGACGCTGGTTCCACAACAAGAAAAGCCCTCGCCGCAATTGTTGATCGGTGCCGGGATCTTTGCCGTTGCAGATGATTCGACCAGTGACTTGTTGGTGTTTCAGCCCCAGGGTGAATCGGTTTGGTGGTCGCAGGTTGGCGAGGAAATCGAGGTGGCGCTGCCACGCACGCTCAATGAGAATCATCCGGTGGTGCGGCATCTGGATCCCACGTTGATTCCGTTTGTCGGTGCCAGACGTTTGACGGCGCCCCAGGGAGCAGAGGTTTGGGTTGAGGCCGAGGATGGCACGCCGTTGATCTATCGAGCCACCAATGCGGGTAGGTCCGCGATTATCGTGAACCTGGATCCACTGGCGTCCGATTTTTATTTTAGTGCCTGGTTTCCTGTGTTGGTTTATTCATCAGCTGTTCATCTGGCGGGCCGCTCGGAAGTTGTCAGTGCCAGTTATCCGACCGGTCATTTCGCCAGGATCCCCGGTGTGCAGAGCGGCCAGAAGACGACGGTGACTCGACCGGATGAAACTCAATACGAAACCACCGAAACGTTTTTGAGTTCGCTAAGCCAGGCTGGTTTCTATCAGCTGAACAGCAGCGGTGGCGATTGGCAATTTGCCAGCAGCCTGTTGTCCACCACGGAAACCCAAATCGACAACTCGGAAGTTGAGGCCAGCAGTCAACCGGTTAACCGCGGATTCTCTCCGGCGATATGGCTGACGATCCTGGCGATCCTGGTCGTGGTGGCGGAATCAATACTCTATCAAAGACGAAAGGTCGGTTGATGATGGAGTTGATTTCCCCGAGTTCATTATGGTGGCTTTGCCTGGTACTGTTGCTGGGTGTTGGCTGGCGGTTCAGCCTGGTCGATGCACCAGTCCGTAAACGGCTGGCTTCCTTTATTTGCCGAGTCATGGCCGTCGTTCTGTTGGTCCTGGCGATCTGCCGTCCGTTTACTTTTTCTACCAGCGACAACTTGCACGTCATTTTTTTGGTTGATGCTTCGCAGTCGATTGACGTCGACGCTAGTGTCACGGCCACGCAAGAGATTCAGTCGATCATTGAAACACTGCGTGCGGGTGACAGTTGGTCGTTGTTTGCGGTGGGCAATGAACCAAAACAATTTCAATCTGCGAAAGAGCTTGGCCAATGTATCGAATCCTGGAAAACGGCTGGCTCAGATGATGCGTTCCGTGCTGAGACTCGCATCTCCGAGGCGTTGTTAAAGACGCGGCTGGCGTTTCCGGCTGGCAAAGTTAAACGCGTCGTGTTGTACAGCGATGGTCAGGAGACGGAGGGCTTTTTAGGCGAGGCATTGCGGCAGCTTGCAGATGAGAACGTCGATGTTCGGTTCAACAGGATTGAAAGGCTGGCCGAGCCCGAAGCGGCCGTCGTGTCGCTGAAACCTTCGTCGACTCGCGCCTATCTGGGCGAGGTGGTCAGGATGAACGTCACTTTGTCCAGCAACCAGACGATCGAAGGCGACTTGCGAATTATTCACAAGGGAGTCGCTGTCCAGCAGCAGCCGGTCAGGCTGGTTCCGGATCAACTGAATCGGTTTTACTTCGATATCGATATGTTTACGCCGGGCGACAGCAAGTGGACGGCTGAGTTGGTTCCAAAGCAGGACTATTTCCCGGTGAACAACCAGCGAACCTGCACGATTACGGTTCGTGGCAAGCCAAGGATCCTGGTGCTGCACGAAGATGAAAAAGAGATGCGGGCTTTCGAACGAGCGATGTCCAAACAGGACGTGTCGATCGAGCTGCGAGGCAAATTCGGAATGCCAGATTCGATTCAGGGCATGATGGCCTTCGACGCAATTGTGTTGGCTGACTTTCCCGCGACGTCGATGACGCCACGGCAGATGAACTTGCTGAATCGATACGTGATTGATTTCGGCGGCGGATTGGCAATGCTGGGTTCGGAAAACAGTTTTGGACTGGGTGGTTATCACCGGACACCGGTAGAGGAAGTCTTGCCGCTGGTTTCTCGTTTCGAAAAAGAAAAAGAGAAGCCGTCGCTGGCGATGGTCCTGGTGATCGACAAATCGGGATCGATGCAAGGTGTTCCGATGGCACTGGCACGGCAAGCGGCCAAGGCAGCGGTTGAGTTGTTGGGACAACGCGATCAAGTCGGCGTGGTCGGGTTTGATGGTGAGCCGTATGTGGTCAGTGACATTCGCAGCGCGGCCAACAAGGAATCGATCGGAGCTGAAATTGATTCTTTACAGGCGGGTGGCGGTACCAACATGTATCCGGCCATGGTCGTGGGCAAAGAGATGCTGGAAAACGCGCCGGCCAAGATCCGACATATGATCTGCTTGAGCGATGGGCAGACGCAAGAGGCTGATCACGCCTCGCTGGTCCAGGCAATGACGGATAGTGGCATTACGGTTTCAACGGTAGCCTTGGGCGAAGCTGATCGCCAATTGATGGCGTCCATCGCCGAGATTGGACGCGGTAGATATTACGAAACGAATGATCCGGCCAACGTGCCACAGATCTTCACCAAGGAAACGATGCAGGCCTCGAAGTCTGCCATCAAGGAAGATTTGTTTGGCACAGTGCAAACCGGCGACCACCGGGCTCTGGCAGGATTTACGGAAGCGGACTTGCCGTTTTCGCTTGGCTACGTAATGACTCAACAGAAACCCGCTTCGCAAGTCTTGTTGGTTGCCGAGACCGGTGATCCGCTGTTGGCTGTGTCACGGTTTGGCCTGGGCAATGGCTTGGCGTTCACCAGTGACATGACCGAGCGTTGGGGCGGTGAGTGGTTGGCGTGGAGCGACTTTGGAAAGTTCTGGGGGCAGATATTTCGGACCATCGCTCGCAACAACGATGACGAGGGCATTCAGGTTTCACAGCAAGTCGTCAACGGACAATGGCAACTGGACATCAAACGCACCGATTCGTCCGGGCAACCACAATCCAAAGTTCAGTGGGAATTATCCGCATTGGATTCGCAAGGCAAGATGCAGGATATCCCGGTGCAGGAATCGGGGCTCGGGAAATATCGCGCTGCGGTGCCGGTAGGAACGAAGTCAAACCTGACGTTGCGATTGCGTGATCCTGTTAGCGACAAGACCAAGGTGTTGCATTACGACAAGCCTTACCCGGTTGAATACGGATTGTCCAACCAGCTGCCTGACGAGGTGAAGAGGTTGTCGTCGTTGACGGTCTCTGATATTCACCAAGGCCTGACTCCACAACCGACACGTTTGTCGGTGGTTCACTGGTTCTATTTCGCGGCCATGGTGTTTCTGTTGATCGGCAACTTGATTCGCCGGCTGTAAAGCGACAACATGGATTAGATTGCTAACTGGTCAGATCCAGTTTCAAATCCGCTACCAGATAAAAAAGCCCCATCCGAACAAGTAGCTGGCCAGGTTGATTCCGACCAACGCACCAATCCAGATCAACCAACCGTAATCACCGCTCTCTTGGCGTGGTTGCTGCATCTGTTGTTGGATCGAAGCAACGAATCCGTACGCGTCGTCCTTCTCCCACCCATTGTCGATGAGTTGCTGAGCAATCGAATCAGGATCTTCACCTTTTTGCAGGTTCTCGGCGACCAACATGACCAAGCCTTGAATCTCTGCCTGGTCCTGGCCGGGAGGAGGATCTTTTGACATGGTGTTTCCTTCCTTTTCGAGCATGGCGATTGCGCATTGAATCGCGATCAAAGTCAGCCCATCGCGTCCAGCTGGGTTTATGCAGAAATGGGTTAAGGCGTTGTTCTCAGATTAAGGGATTGCGAGTCGAATTGCAGCAGGGTATCGGTCGAAACGAGCCCGTCTTGCCGGAGTGTTTCATTGGTGAGTTTGGCTGACGAGCTGGGGAATGGTCTCCAGATTTCGCCGCAAGATTAGGGGGAGCGGTTGAAAAACCCTGGATGCTGCCCAAACGCCCTATTCTGAAGCGACGGCAGGATTATTCCAGAATTTATTCTTGGGCAAGAGGATTCCGTTCAAAAAGTCTTTCAGCGTGACGGAAACACTGCCACGGCTGGGTGAAGCCTGTTTTTTCCGGTAATTCCAGGTGTTTCGATAATCCGGCCAGCAGATCTGCCCTAAATGGCAAAAAGGGCATCACAATTTCAGGCCATATGATCCTTAAATTATGACAAAGCGAGCCCAAAAAGACGCGTACGTTTGTGTTTTTTGACCGCTCCAAATAGTATTAAAGGTTTGAAAACGGACAAAAACCGGGTCGACACTAATCGATAATTTTTCCTTATTCGATCCAAGCCCGCCTTTTTATCAATCCAGTCTTATATCGCCCTCAGGAGTTTCGCCATGATTCGTCGTTGGTTTAGTTCAAAAGCGGACACTAGTGTTCGAAGTAGCCAGTTCAAGGCGTCGAGCAAGAATAGTTTCGGCCAATTTGAACAGCTGGAAGACAAGCGATGCTTGGCATTCGTGGGCTTTTTTGACGGGGTTACGTTAACTCTCGAACAGACAGTTGATGACGGCGATGTGGTCGTAGACAACTCTGGAATCGGT
Source organism: uncultured Pirellulaceae bacterium (assembly GCA_964588195.1). GTDB lineage: Bacteria > Planctomycetota > Planctomycetia > Pirellulales > Pirellulaceae > CAJQPP01. The sequence goes on from CAZPOL010000008.1 coordinate 32,239, forward strand.
GGGGCGTGGCGAGTCACGGATAACGCTGCGACGTTGTCGTTCGTGGCTGCCGAAAATGTAGTGATTGAATTGTTGGATGACACAGCTAACCAGATCGACTTGCAAATCAACAGCTTCCATAACGGAAGCGCGACGATTGATGCCGGTCATGGACCGCGTGACATTATCTTCAGTGGTGTTGGATTCCCTGGAAGTGCAAACTCGTTGTCTGGCGATATCAACGTATTTGCGGGCGATAGTGTTCAGAACATCTTGTGGACACCGAACATTCTGGCTCCGGTCAATATCGGAGGCAACTTTACGGTCGATACCGGTACTGGATTCGACACAATCTTTAACAGCGAGAATTTTGCCACAGTCGGCGGTGATGTCGATTTGCTTGGCGTCAACAACTTTATCTTTACGGATTTCCTGTTCCCGGTTCCGCTGGATGCCTACCTGACAGTTGGTGGGAATTTCACAATGGATACCAGTAACGAAAGTGTTGAGTCCTTCTTCCTGGACGATGGAACGTTCCTGAATGCGGATCCATTGATGGAAGAGCGGACCGTAATTGGTGGAGACTTTACTTATATCGGTGGCGACGATATCGACCATGTGGACTTGAACAATATTTTCATTCAGGGAAATCTGAATGTCGATCTTGGCGAAGGGATTCCATTCTTTGGTGATCCTCAAAACTTGACGACCACCATTGTGGCGCCACGATTCCTGGGCGGCCCATTCTTTGAACTGGATGGCGACGCAGCCATCGCAGCCGGTGATGCAACGCTAGGCAATGAGATCACTCTGGATGGCTACCATGATGGAAACCTGGCAACTTTTGACCTGGGTGGTTTGGAAGACGAAGTTATCTATTCCTGGATTGGTAACCAGGTCGACGTGATCGCAGACCTGGGCAGCGGGGACGATACCTTTGTCCTTAACCAGCCCATCAACTCCTTGATCATCGATTTTGGTAACGATCCAGGGGATCAGTTTATCAATAACGTCGGCAAGTTTACGTTTGATGCCGACCTGCTGAATTACCACTTCTTCGATCATGAGTTCACGGTTGGCGATGACACGCTGGAACTGACTCAGTTGATCGACACTGGTGACGTTACTATCGACAATACCGGCGGCATTACTGGCGTCGCCTGGCGAGTTTCAACTCCGCTGGGGGATGTCGAGGCAGAATCGACTCCGGCCAACAACCTGATCCTGAACATGCTGGACAACACCGGCAACAATGTGATCCTGGATTTGGCCAATCCGGTTCTGGCATTCCTGACATTGAATCTGGGCGATGGAGATCGCAACGTCGATTTCATTGGTGCCTCGAACAACCCGTTGCGTGACATTAGTATTTTTGCCGACGCGGGTGACCAGAATGTTGAGTTGTCGGTAAATGCTGCTTTGGCGGTTGCCACACTGAATATCGATCTTGGCTCTGGATTTGATACCGTCGATGACGATGCTAACAACCTGAGTTTGTCAGAAGATTTGATCTTCAGTGGCGTCAACAGCTTCGAGAACGATGGGATATTGTCAGTTGGACGTAACGCCTTTATTGATACGACTGACGATTCGACCGAGAGTGTCTTCGCGAATAATTCTTCGCTGATCGTCGCCGGGACGTTCACCTACACGGGTGGAACCGGGCGAGACGAATTGCGTTTGAATGGCGATTCCGGTAACAGTATCGGATCAACCACGACCGTCGACCTGGGTGACAATGTTGCCGGTGGAACTCAGTCGTTCCTGATCAATGCACCGTCGACATTCGTTGGTGGTGCGTTGACGGTTTTGTCATCCAACGCAGACAGTGATGACGTGTTCGATCTGGGTCTGACTGGAACAGCCAGTGTCGTCGGTGACATCGCGGTCGATTTGGGCAATGGCAACAACACAGCACATATCACTGGTGTCTTTGGCGGATCCGATATCACTTACGTCGGTGGCGACCAGGTGGATACGGTTGTGTTTGGAACGACAGGCAACCCGGCTAATTTCAATGCTGACCTTGGGCAGGGTGATGATTTCTTCACGTTGCTGGCCGGCGCGTCGATCGCTTCTCCTTTCGTCGTAAACTTTGGTGGTAACGCCGACACGTTTATCAATCAGTTCGGGCCTTTCACATTCGACGCCGAGTTGTTGGGGCTGAATGGTTTCAACCACCTCTTCGACTTGACGGATGCCCAGTTGACATCGATTCAGATTGCCGACCAGGGCGATGTCATCGTTGACAACAACGGCACTTTGGGTGCTATTCGATTTACAACCGCAGGTAGCACCAGCGAGATCGCTCCTGTTACCAACATCCAAATTGATTTGCTGGGTGCCACGGGCAACAACCTGGATATCGATTGGGACAACGCCTACCTTGGCGACCTGGAAATTAATCTTGGCAGCGGACCTCGTGTCGTCAGCTTTACTGGTGACGACAATTCAACCGCTGGATCGTTGGCAATAAACGCTGGTTCAGGCGACCAGATCGTCAATCTGGCAACCACCAATGCATTCAGTGTCGGCGGTGAAGTTTCGATTGACCTTGGTGCTGGTGCCGATGAGTTTACCGACAGTGGAAACGATGTCAGCGTTGGCGGTGATTTTACCGCGACCGGTGTCAACACTTACATTAATAACTCGGTGCTGACCGTTGGCGGCAGCTTGCTAATCAACAACGGTGTTGATGTTGAGCCCTCGCTGTTCCAGGACGCTGGAGAACTGGACGTTGCCGGTAACTTTGACTTCATCGGTAACGCAGCTAACGACACTGTATTGTTTACCAGCGGTGGCGACGGTGCTGCGATCGGTGGCAACATTAACCTGAGCCTTGGTGGTGGTGACAACACGGCATTGCTGCACAGCAGTTCGGTCAACGGCACGAATGTAGATTACTCGGGTGGTGATGGAATCGATGTGTTTGAGTTCGGTCTAACCGGGTCGCCAGTCGATATATTTGCCAGTTTGGGTGCCGGCGATGACACGTTCGAGCTGCAAGCCGGCGTTTCCATTAATAGCTTGTTCGTAAACTTTGGAACGGGCGACGATACCTTTATCAACAACTCTGGACCATTGTCGTTCCCGACAACATTGCTGGGGCTGGGCGCCTTTAATCACACATTCGACCCAGTCGAAGGCACACTGACATCTGAGCAAGTCGCAGTCACTGGTCCAGTCGTCTTTGACAACAATGGTGCGGGCGGTGCGATTCAGTTGTTCGCCGATGGTGACACGACCGTGTTGGGACCTGCGACCAATTTGAATATTACCTTGCTGGATAACTCCGGCGACGAACTGACGGTTGATTTCGATTCGCCTCTGGCCGGTAACTTGTCAATCGCGTTGGGCGAAGGCGGTCGTTCGCTAAGCCTGACCGGCGACAATAATTCGATCGGTGGTGCATTGACGGTGACTGCGGGTACCGGAATCCAGTTGGTCGATGCGGCACCAAATAACGCTCTGACTGTGGGTGCCGGGCTGGATATCAATTTGGGAACCGGTCCTGACGTCTTCAACACCGACGGAAATGCCTTGACGGTGAACGGCAACGCCACCTTCACTAATGTCAATCAAATCGTAAACGATGGCACGATTAACATTGGTGGTAATCTGACGGTAGACAATTCGGTCGAGTTCAATGATTCAAGACTGATTGACAATGCCTTGCTGCAAGTCGCTGGCGACCTGGACTTCTTTGGTGGAACCGGCGATGACATTGTGATTCTGAACGATTCGTCCTCGGTTGGTGGTAACATCGATATTCGTGCCGCCCAAGGTGACAACGAAGCGATCATTCGCGGCGAATTTGGTGGTGACAGTATCCGTTACGGAGGTGGTGCAGGTGTCGATACAGTGACTCTGGACACGACCGGAGGATCGGCAGTGAACGTTAACGTCCGTTTGGGTGCTGGCGATGACGAATTCACTCTGGAACCGGAACAGGATCTGAGTTTGTTGCGAGTTGATTTTGGTGGCGGTAACGACGTCTTCGACAACAACTTTGGCGACTTCGAATTCAATGCCACCCTGTTGGACCTTGATGGCTTTGACGCGTTCTATATTGATGCCACTGGAAACCTGGACCTGATTCAAACGTCAGATGCAGGTGACCTGACCGTGGATGACAATGGTTCAGGTGGTGCCCTTCGCTTTGGAACATTGGGTGAATTGAACGAGTTGACTCCGGTCAACAATCTGCGAGTCGTGTTGGAGGATAATTCATCTGGTGACGTGACCGTTGACTTCGATTCCGTTCGCAACGGCAGCACCGTGATTAACCTGCGAAGTGCTGATCGCGATATCGACTTCACTGGTACCAGCAATACCTTTAACGGATTGTTGCGAATCGAAGCGGCTGACGGAGTTCAAAATGTGAACCTTGCTGAGGCTTCGCCTTTGACCGTGACCGGCTCGCTGATCGTTAATACTCGCGATGGAGGTGACACCGTCACTGCCAATGGAGCGATCACGGTTTCGAATGCCTTCTTGTTACGAGGCGTGAATACTTTCGTTAACAACCTCGGCGTAAACGTCGGTGGTGATCTGAACGTGATCACGGTACTGGAAGACCAGGATACACGCTTGATCAGTAACACTTCATTCTCGGTCGGTGGCAACCTGACTTACATCGGTGGTGGCGGAGTTGATCAAGTCAACTTCAATGACGCCGGTGCGAATATCGGTGGATTCACTTACATCGACATTGCCAATTCGTCAGACGATGTCACTCGACAGAATGTCCGACTGACTGGTGGATTCTCAACGAATTCCTTGTTCGTCGTCGGTGGAACGGGTGGTTCGGTAGGTAACTTCGTGACCATGGACGCCAACACTTTCGTTGACGGTGGACTGGTCGTTGTGAACTTTGCGAACAGCACGACAACGAACACGGTTGAATTCCGAGGCGACTACACCGGAACTTACGGAACGTATCGTGGTGGATCGGCCAGCGATTTCATCGTGCTGGCGGCTGACGCCCCAATCGCTGAATTCGCTGTGCTAAGTGGGGCCGGCAATGACGTTCTGGTTGTGGAAACAACGACCGACGTTGACTTCCTGTTTGGCGATTTGGGTGAAGGCGAAGATTCACTGGACAACCAGTTCGGCACCTTCCCGTTCGACAACAACATTTTTAATCTGTAAACCAGACGAAGTTGAATTGAATAAAATTCCGAGCACGCGTTTCTTGACGCGTGCTCTTTTTATTTGATGGTTCAGGGTAAACCCTCCCGCCAGAAGTTCTTATGCGCGGCAAGGTGCTCGCTAGCGTTGCTTTTGTTGATTGCCAAATCCGCGTTCTCTAAAGTGAGTCTACTATAAGCGGGCAACACCAATGATTGAGCAGGCTTGAGTCATATATGGTTTGCCCTTCGTGCTTCTATTGGATCGCCACCAATAGGTGGTTCTGAGTCGGTAGCTTTGTGGGATTAGTTGGGCTCATGTTTCTGCGACCGGAAGAAAATTCTGAAAAGAACTCAGGCTGTTTAGGCCCATGTTTCGATGAAGAAAAATACCTTTCCTTATCCAGGTTCTTATCATGCCTATGTCGTTGCTTGCTAGCGCTGCACGCGCAGTTCTATTGTTGGTTTTGTTTGCTTTTCTCCCTCTCGTCAGTTCCGCGTCGGTCGTGCTGGACTCAGGCATCATCTCCGGGACGTCAGCGAACACTGGCAATTTCATTGTTGCTTCTTCGCAATTCTCTTTGACCGCAGCAGATATTCCGAATGTCGAGTTGCTCGCCAATTTCGACATCATTGATGATGGAGTAGAGATCCGGGTCAACGGGCAAAGCCTGTTTCTGGCTCAGGAGCTGTCCCAATTTGGACCCCAGGATTTTCAGGTGACGGCCGTTCAACCTAACGACATTGAAAATCCATGGTCTGCAAACATGAACGGACTACCAAGGTTGACGACGATTTCCAATCTTGGCGGCACCACGATGAACGGTTCTGTTACAACGGGGGCATCACAGGTAGTCGAGTATCTGCCAAACTTCCCGGTTCTGGACTTTACGACTCTACTAGAAGAGGGCGACAACACAATTGAATTCGTCAGCCACAATGGAGCGGGAGGCGCTTCACTGCAAGGCGACTTTACGGTGACCTTGAACGCAGTGCCTGAGCCAAGTACAGCACTGGCAGGGTTCGCCTTTCTGACCGCAATCATGGGTCGTCGCAGACGATCACGTTAAGCGAGAAAAAGCTGCCGATAGGAAGTCACCACAGCGTCAACCAGCGCTTGGTGCGAGGCTTGGAGTTGGAGCCGAGCGGCTCACTCAGGGTGAACCGGAATCGTCTTTGCCGGCCGCGGGGTCTGGCGGTTCGCTCTTCAAGGGAGTCACCCAGACGTGGACAACGTGTTCCTTCCTCTCCGGGTCGTCTTTCGACTGGATCTTTTCGATCCGATCAGGCTCGATTCGGTTCAGGCCCCAATCGTGAGATACGATTACTTTTCCGTCATCCAGCTCTCTTAGTTGCGGAATGAGTTTCTTGTTCATCCAGTCCAGCAGGTATAAGGTAATGACCGAGGCTTCGTTCATTTCGGCTTTGCTGATCTTGAAGATGTCCATCTGTTTGATTGTCACCAAATCTTCTACGCCCGCTTCCTTTACTCTTTGACGAGCCAGTTCGGCAAGCTCCTCGTCGTACTCGTAGCCGACGCCACGACATCCGAATTGTTTTGCGGCGGTGATCACGATCCTTCCGTCCCCGCAACCGAGGTCATAGATCACGTCATCGGAATCCAGGTCGCTGACCGACAACATCAGGTCGACCACATCTTTGGGCGATACGATGTACGGTGCATTTTTTCGATGGCCAGTAGGAGCTTTGGAGAGTTCTTCGTTTTGAGAGTTGAGATTCGCCTGGTACAGGAAGATGCCTGCGGCTACGACAAGTCCGAGCACAAACAGCACAACGCTGAACTTTGAAACGCCTCGGCGGCTGTGCGACAGGTGGCGGACGGGTTTCAGAAAACTGGACATGAATAGACCCTGACCGGTAAGAGGCGTTCGTTCGATGGGAATGAGTGGCCGACATCGCTGCGTCGGTCAGACCGGGATTGTATCACTGGATTGGTGTCGAATTCCAGTAAGAACTTCTACCCCGTGGTTCAGCTTTAGACTCGCGACTGGGCGTCAGACTTTGGCTTTTACGTTGGTCGTCAGAGCGGCTTCGATCAGCTCGTTGTGTTCGATGACGTGGGCTTTCATCGAGCCGGTCGACGGGCTGGCCGATTCGGGACGAGTCACGAAGTTTGCAAACGGCCAACGTCCGAAGAACGAGTTGCCGAAGTTAATGCGAATAAAGTTACAGGCTCCCATGTTCAAAGGCTCTTCCTGAACCCAGGTGACCGGGGTGCCATCCGGGTAAGCCGACAGGGTTTCTTCCAGCTCCTTGAATGGAATTGGGTACAGCTGTTCCAATCGCACGATGGCAACGTTGTTGACGCCACGTTCCTCGCGTTCCTTGATCAAGTTGACCGCAATCTTGCCCGTCGCCAGGATGATTCGCGCCGGTTTGTTGATCTCTTTCAGCTTCGGGTCAGGCAGCACACGCTGGAATTTACCAGAGGTGAATTGATCGATGTCACAGGACACCATTGGGTCTCGCAGCAGGCTTTTGGGTGTCAACACCACCAGAGGCTTTCGCCATTTTCGTTTCACCTGACGACGCAGCAGGTGGAAGTAGTTGGCAGAGGTGGTGGGGCTGGCGATTTGGAAATTGTGTTCAGCCGTTTGGGTCAGGAAGCGTTCGACACGCGCACTGCAGTGTTCCGGGCCGGCACCTTCGAAGCCGTGAGGCAACAACATGACCAGGCCACTCAGTCGATTCCATTTGTCTTCGGCACTGGTGATGAACTGGTCGACGATCACCTGAGCGACATTGTAGAAGTCGCCGAACTGCGCCTCCCACAACACCAGCGACTCGGGTCGGTCCAGGCTGTATCCGTATTCGAAAGCAAGAACGCCGGTTTCACTAAGCGGGCTGTTGGTGATCGTGACCTCTGCCTGGTCCTTGGCAAGATGGTCAATCGGAGCGTATTGGGCTCCGGTTTCACCATCATGCAGGTTGGCGTGCCGTTGGCTGAACGTGCCACGTTCGACGTCCTGACCCGTCATGCGAATCGGGTGGCCTTCCAGGCAGAGTGTTCCGAAAGCGGCCAGTTCGGCAGTCGCCCAGTTGATTGGCATGCTGCCGTCGGCCATCTTGCGGCGTTGTTCGTAGATCCTCGCGAGTTTTCGATTGATCGCGAAGTCAGCAGGCAGTTCGGTCAATCTGGACAGCGTGAACGTTAGCTGTCCAGTGGCAACGCCGGTATCAACATCGTCATTGTCGCGTTCTTTGCCGCCATAGTAATCCTGCCAGTAGCCGCCCAGTGATTGAGTGTCGGGTTCGAAGGACCGTTGCTTGGCCGAGTCGAATTCGGCCTGCAAGGTTTCGTATCGTTTCTCGGCGATGGCGTCACCTTCTTCCCGCGTGACCTCGCCCAGTTTGGTTAGTTGGTCCAGATAGCTTTCGCGAATCGTTGGCCGCGCGTCAATCGCCTTGTACATTTCTGGTTGAGTAAAGCGTGGCTCGTCCGTCTCGTTGTGCCCGTGTCGACGGTAACAGTACATGTCGATCACAACATCGCGTTGGAAACGGTGGCGGAATTCCATCGCCAGTTCCACGACCTGGGCGACGGCTTCGGGGTCTTCGCCATTGACGTGGAAGATCGGGATTTGCAGCATCTTGGCCACGTCGCTGGCATATGTCGTGCTGCGACCTTCCGAGGCAACGGTCGTGAAGCCAACCTGGTTGTTCAGGATGACGTGCAATGTTCCGCCGACTTTGTAGCTGCCGAGTTGGCTAAGGTTCAGCGTCTCCTGCACGATCCCTTCACCGGCAAACGCGGCGTCACCGTGAATCAGGATCGTCATTACTTTTCCGTGATCCCGGTCGGCGATCCGATCCTGTTTGGCTCGACAGCGACCCATGGCGACCGTGTTGACGAATTCCAGGTGGCTGGGATTGAAACAGAGGCTGATGTGCATCTGTTTGCCGGCGCTGGTCACCCAATCGCTACTGTGTCCCATGTGGTACAGGACATCGCCACCGCCGCGACTGGCATCGGGGTTGGGGTCGTCGAAAGACCAGAAGATGTTTTCGGCGCGCTTGCCCATGATGTTGGCCAGCACGTTCAGGCGTCCTCGGTGGGCCATGCCCAGCACGACTTCGACATTGCCATGTTGTCCTGCTTTTTCGAGTGCCAGGTCCAGCAGCGGGATAAGCGTTTCGCCACCTTCCAGAGAAAACGTCTTCGCGCCCATGAACTTCTTGCGCATGAATTCTTCAAGGATGGTGGCGTCGGTCAGGCGAGTCAGGATTCTCAACTGCATTTCGCGACTGAGTTCGATTCGATTCTGAGTCCCTTCCATTCTTTTCTGCAGCCATGCACGGACGGAGTGGTCGTCGATGTGCATAAACTGGGCGCCGATGCTGCGACAGTAGGTCGCCCGCAGACGCTCCACGATTTCTCGCAGCGTCATAAAGTTTTCGCCGTGGATGGTCCGTGCTGAAAAGCGTTTCTCCATATCGGTCGGCAGCAGGGAGTAGGCTTCCAGGTTCAGTTCGCGGTTGGTCGGTCGCGGCATGTTCAGCGGATCGATACGGGCTTCCAGATGACCGCGCACTCGAAAGCCTCGGATCATTTGATCGACACGATCTTGCAGCTGCGCGACGGACTCAGCGCCACGCGTTGCTGCGGAACCGACCGAGGCAGGTCCTGTGGACTCCGAGCTGGAATCGTCAAAGGTATCAAAGTACTCCCGCCAATCGGGCGAAACGCTGGCGGGGTCTTCCTGGTATTTTTGGTAAAGCGATTCGACGTAGTCGTGACTAAAGACGTTCATCCGATAGCAAGCCAATCAAATAGAAAGTGGATTGGCCATTCCTTTGGGATAGAGATTCAGAGATCCAGAATTCAGGTGCGTGGTTCGAAACTGATCCGATCAGTTCAAGTGAGCATTCAGGTTGTGCAACCAAACCGCCACACAAACAAGCAAAAATCAAGGGTAACAATCACGGACAACAATCGCCGCGGACAACAATCACCATAGGCGCTGAATCCATTCGGGAGACTTGCAGTCGGAACCGCCGAAAAATCCAGGGTTGAGCGGAATGGTCCGATGGCAATTGAAAGTGAATTCTCGCAAAAAACGCAGAGTTGGCAAACGGATGTTGCCGGATTTTGCCCGATAATATCAGGAAAATTAGCGGGTGACTGACCGAGTTGGCAGACCGAGAACTGACCGAGTTTGTGATTCGGCACGGCCAACCGAGTGGCTCGATCGCTTGATTGGTTGCTTGAGTCGGCTTTCCGGCGGACAATCCAGCCAATATCCTGTTGGTTTGAGCGAATGTAAAAGAACGGACCAATGAAGCACAATTCGCGACGCGACCCTCTGCAGAAAGATACAAATGTCTGATTATCAGAAGCCGGAGCTTGGTGACCAATACGGAACAGAGCCGGGTGCCTACGACAATACCTACGACGCTCCGCCGGAAAAGACCGGGATGTCCGGCTGTTTGAAAGTCTTTTTGATCTTCGGTGGTTTGGGTATCGTCGCTCTGTTGGTTTGTTGCGTCGGTGGCGGGCTTTACCTAAGAAGTGCTGCAACAAGGGAGCCTGCCGAGATTCGCGAGATCGCTTCCCGGATTCTGGATTGGGAATTCAATGACGAGCTTGATCCGCAAGTAGGTGTCGACTTATTGGGTGCATTTCGAATTGCGGTTTTCGTGAGTCCTGACAAGGGCATGATCATGATGTTCGATACCAAATTTGCCACCGATGCCAAACAGATGGCCCAGGGGATGCAGGGGCAAGTCAATCAAGGCAACGCGCAGGCCGAGATGTCCGAGGAAACCGAGATCATCGAAGAAGGGCAGGAACCGGTGGAGATCAAGGGCCAGATTTATGATCTGGAGTTCAACAAGTCCCGTGGCAAAGATTCTGGCCAGGAGTATTGGGAGGTCTTTGGGATCGTGCCTGGCGAAGAATTCGGCACGGTGTTGACGATGAAGTTGTTGGCGGATGTCTATGACAAGGAAACGATTCTGGAGCGGTTACGCAATCTTGACTAGTTGACCGTTTCGTGATGGTCCTGGCCTTCACAAACGCCTGGATATAACGCCACTCCGGACATTGTCTGTGGTTGTCTGAGTGGCGTTTCTGAATTACGATCATCGGCGTATTTGGACGGTAAACACCGCCCAAAACCCAACCCGTTCAAAAGACGAAACCGGTTCCGCCTGATGCTTGTTGCCATACCGCAAGAAAACAGCGACGACGAATGTCGAGTCGCTGCGACGCCCGCCTCTGTAAAGAAAATGATCGCTCTGGGATACGACGTGCTTGTGGAAAGCGGTTGTGGCCAGCGTGCCAATTTTCTGGATAGCCAATACGAAAAAGCCGGAGCGGAAGTGACTTCCGATGGCGGCAAGATCTGGTCGCAAGGCGATATCGTCGTCACGATCGCCCCGCCCTCCTCGCGCGAACTGGACCAGATGAAGTCCGGCGCGGCACTGATCGGATTTATCTGGCCGGCCAAGAATGAGCAGCTGTTAACGGCTCTGAAGAACAAAAACATTTCTGCGTTGGCGATGGACTGTGTGCCACGAATTTCGCGAGCCCAAAAGATGGACGCGTTAAGTTCGATGGCCAATATCGCCGGCTACCGTGCGGTCGTCGAAGCGGCCAACCACTTCGGAAGCTTCTTCACGGGCCAAATTACGGCGGCCGGAAAAGTGCCTCCCGCCAAAGTGTTGGTGATCGGTGCCGGAGTCGCTGGACTTTCGGCGATCGGAACTGCCAAGAGCATGGGAGCGATCGTACGTGCCTTTGATACAAGGTTGGCGGTCAAGGAACAGGTCGAGAGTATGGGCGCCGATTTCCTGGAACTGGAGTTCGAGGAGTCCGGCGAAGGTGCTGGTGGCTACGCCAAGACGATGAGTCCCGAATTTATCAAGGCCGAGATGGAGCTGTTCGCCGACCAGGCCAAAGAGGTCGATATCATCGTCACCACGGCTCTGATCCCGAACAAACCGGCACCGAAATTGGTGACCGCCGAGATGGTCAAGATGATGAAGCCGGGCAGCGTGATTGTCGACCTGGCGGCCGAAAATGGTGGCAATTGTGAACTGACTCAACACGGAAAGGTCGTTCGCGAACACGATGTGACGATCATCGGTTACAGCGATTTGCCCAGCCGTTTGCCGACTCAATCCTCGACGCTCTACGGAAACAACGTGGTCAATCTGTTGACCGATATGACCAAGGAAAAGGATGGCAACCTGAAGATCGACCTGGAAGACCAGGTCGTACGCGGTGCGTTGGTGGCTCACGATGGTGGCGTCACCTGGCCACCTCCGGCGATCGAGCCATCGCCGACGGCCGTCGCCAAAAAGGAAACTCCCGCGGAAACGGTTGCCGCCGAAGCCGGTCCTGAATCACGATCATTTATGCAGCAATGGGGCGCGACCTTGATCGGGTTGCCATTGGCTCTTTTGACGCTTTGGTTGGTCGCTCAATATGCACCGCCGGCGTTCGTCAAACAGCTGACGGTGTTCGCGCTGGCCTGTTTCGTCGGGTTTCAGGTGGTTTGGAACGTGACTCCCGCTTTGCATACGCCTTTGATGAGTGTTACCAACGCCATCAGCGGAATCATCGTGCTGGGGGCCATCTTGCAAATGGACAGCAATTTTTCCTTCGCGACAGTCTTTGCATTTGTCGCTGTGTTAATCGCCACGATCAATATCGCAGGCGGCTTTTGGGTCACTCATCGCATGCTTGCCATGTTTCGTAAGGACTAGTTGATGCTTTCGAATTTGAATATTTTGGCCTTGGTTACTCAAGAAGTTGAGCATGGCGAAGCTGCGGAAACCCTTCAGTCTGTCGGCACAGGTCTACACAATTTCCTGACGGAAAATACTCTGCAACTGGCATTCCTGGCCGCCGGGATTCTGTTCATCCTTAGCCTCGGCGGACTCAGCAAGCACGAATCGGCTCGCCGTGGTAACTGGTACGGCATCGTCGGTATTGTGATTGCCATCAGCGCCCTGCTGTTTTTCGGTGGTGGCGTGATTCAGGGTGGCTATATCGGAATCGTGATCGCGCTGGTGATTGGTTCGGCGATCGGGATATTTATTGCTTCGAAAGTCGAAATGACTTCGATGCCGCAGTTGGTCGCGATCCTGCACAGCTTTGTGGGGTTGGCGGCGGTGCTGGTGGGCCTGAGTAACTGGCTGGTGCACGGCGATCATCAATTGAATTTCGCAGCCAGAAATGAGAGCTTGATTCACCAGATCGAAGTCTTCCTTGGCGTATTCATTGGTGGCCTGACGTTTACGGGCTCGATTGTTGCTTTTGGCAAGTTGGACGGAAAGATTTCCAGCAAGCCGTTGATGTTGCCGCACCGTCACCTGTTGAATCTGGCGATGCTGGTCATTTGCCTGTTGTTGGGCGTCTGGTTTATGAACTGTAACACTGTCGGTTACGGCATGCTTCCGTTGATTCTGATGACACTGATTTCGTTTGTCGTGGGAGCACACCTGGTCATGGCGATCGGTGGTGCGGACATGCCAGTTGTCGTTTCGATGCTGAATAGTTACAGCGGTTGGGCGGCCGCGGCGATGGGGTTCCTGTTGCCCAACGATTTGTTGATTGTGACGGGTGCGATCGTTGGAAGTAGCGGTGCGATTCTCAGTTACATCATGTGTGCCGCCATGAACCGCTCGTTTATCAGCGTTATTCTGGGAGGATTCGGATCGGACGGCGGAGCACCTGCTGCGGCCGCTGCCGGATCGGGCGAGCAATTAACGTACAACGAAATGCAAGCCGAAGAGGTGGCCGAGGCATTGCGAGACGCTCAAAATGTGATCATCGTTCCAGGCTATGGCATGGCGGTGGCTCAGGCTCAGCATCCGATTCGCGAAGTCACCGAGGTGCTGAAAAAGAACGGCACGACGACTCGCTTCGCAATTCACCCCGTGGCCGGTCGTTTGCCTGGTCACATGAATGTTCTGCTGGCCGAATCTCGAGTCCCCTACGATGTGGTGTTGGAGATGGAAGAGATCAATGAAGACTTCCCGGAGACCGACGTGGTGCTGGTCATCGGTGCCAACGATATCGTTAATCCCTCAGCCGAAACGGATACCTCAAGTCCCATCTACGGGATGCCCGTTTTGCAAGCCTGGAAGTCGGCTCAGGTAGTGATCCTGAAACGAAGTATGGGCACCGGTTATTCCGGAATCGACAACCCGTTGTTCTACAACGACAACTCAGCAATGTTGTTCGGCGATGCCAAGTCAAGTGTCGACAAGATTCTACAAAGCCTGAAGTCGTAGAGGCGCGGGCGTCAGGCACCGTTTAACGACGAGCCGGCAGGCGACGGAGTTTTGCAGCCAGCCATTCGCCTACACCTGCCGGCTCGTCGTTAAACAGGAGTTCCTATGGTTCATGGTTACCATTTGATTCTGCCGATGTATGGATTCTGGTTGCCAAACGATCCACTTGGTTCCTGGTCCGAATATGTGCGACGGTGGGAGCCGATGTGGGCGGCGCAGCAATGGAAGGTTTACCTGGATAGCGAAACTGCGATTGAGGAAGCGATCCATTACGTTGAATCGAATCCGGAGAAGGAGGGTAAACCTCGCCAAAACTGGTCGTTTGTTACGCCGTTTGCAGGCTTGAGTAAGGGTGGGCAGACGACGTATCACTAACCGTTTAACGACGAGCCGGCAGGCGACGGAGTTTTGCAGCCAGCCATTCGCCTACGCCTGCCGGCTCGTCGTTAAACGGGCAATAAAAAAGCCGACCAGGTATAACCGGGTCGGCTTTCGTTTTTTGCAGGACTCTTCAGCTAGATCACCCTAGCCGTCACTCTTTTCTTCCTCTTCGGACTTTTCGGTCTCGTTGCCATCTGAGGATTCTCTTTGGCGGCGTTGTCGGCGATTCGGACGTGGTGCTCGAGCGAGTTCCACGTTGACGGTCATCTCTTCGTCGCCACGCATAATGACAACTTCCAGCTCGTCACCGGGGCGATTGTCGACCAGCACTTTGTTCAGCTCGTCGCGGTCAGAGATTTCTTCGCCATTGATCGTCAGGATGACATCACCTGCCTGAAGACCGGCCTTGGCGGCTGGTGCTTCTTCCGGAGCTTCATCAATCCGTGGACCTCTTTCGTCGGCTTCGTAATCCAGGCGAACGCCAAAGTAAGAAGGGCGTGGGCCACGAGTTCGACGGCCTCCGACTTGAACAAATTCAGGTCTGGTTTCGGCGTCTGCCAATCCGCGAATCAGGCGTTCGGTGTAATCGACGACTCGTATGGCACCTGGAATGTTCAGGGTTGAGTAATCGTCTTCGGGAGTGTGGTAGATGTTGGTCAAGCCGGTGTGCAAGAACATTACCGGAATACCACGAGCGACAAAGGCCATGTGGTCGGAACCGGCCGATGCACTGGCGACTTTGTTCAATTCCAGCGGATCCATCGGATCGTTGGCTGAATCCAGGATTCCATCGAAACTGTCTCCTGTACCTGCGCCGAAGATGGTCAGCTTGTCTTCACGAAGTCGGCCGATCATGTCGTAGTTGATCATGGTCGCGGTGTCTTCGAGTTTGAACAGTGGGTTGCGAACGTAATAGGCGCTTCCCAACAAACCACGCTCTTCACCACTAAACGCGATGAAAACCAGAGTTCGGCCGGGCTTGTTTTCGCCTTGAGCAAAGCGGCGTGCCAGTTCAACCAGGCCGGCAGTTCCAGTGGCATTGTCATCGGCACCGTTGTGAACTTCGCGACGGCCAGGAGCGTTGGATCCGTATCCACCGTATCCAAGGTGGTCGTAGTGTCCACCGATCACAATCACTTCGTCAGCGTTTGGACCCTCACCTTCTACAATGCCAACCACATTCGATGTGGTGACGGCGTTATTTGTAAAGGCGCTGGCCCCGGAGACTTTGACGCCCTCGATAACCTGTGAAATAGGTTCCAGGTTTTCGTCGATCATGGCTTCGATGTCGTCCAGTTTGCTCAGTTTTTTGCCGGTAGCAGTGGCGATCGGAGCCTTTTCCAGGATGCTTTCCAGGGCCTCGCGTTTCATGTGGAAGAACGGAATGTTTTCTTCTTCCGGTCCAAACTGGCTGATTTGAGCCAATTCGTCCGAACTGCGTACGCCGTCGTTTACCAGAATCATTCCAATCGCACCGGCGCCCATTGCGTGTTCCAGTTTACGGACGATTGAGGCGTGTCGCGGACTTTCGGTACCATCAAAAACGCTGTCTGGATCATTTTGTTGAGGCTCCATTCTCAATACGACAACCAGTTTGCCATCGCAGTCCAGGTCTTTGTAGTCGTCGTAGTTGTAGTCGTCGGCTCGAATTCCGTATCCTGCGAAAACGAGTTCAACGTCCTTGAACTCTCCTCCTCCACCACTCAATAGAGGGCGGAAGTGTGTATCGATTTCGGCCTTCATATCCACCGCCCCACTGAATACCAGCGAAGTGGCTTCTTTGTCGGCGACGGTGCCCATGTTGACTTTAAAGTCCTGGCGGTAGGTGCCATCGTCTCCACCAGGTTCGACGCCGAATTCTTTCCAGGTATCGATGATGTAAGTGGCGGCCAACTCGATTCCCGCGGTACCGGGTTCACGACCTTCCAATTCATCCGATGCCAGGTACTTGATATCAGCATCCAGCCTTTGATCAGGTGTTGGCCCGGTTTGGGCAAACGCCGGCGACGAACTGACTATCGTCAGGGTCGCAGTTAATACGAAAAGACAAACTTTCAAACTTTTCACTCGAGGCCTCCTGGGTAAACACCACTGGCGTTCACAAGCATTGGTAAAATTCAACTGTTGGAATGGTTCTTTGAACAACGACAATTCCCCAATCTAGCAACTGGGAATCACTCAGTCATCTCGCAAACGCGGGAAAACAGCAGAGTGACAAGGAATTTCCCGATTCGAGTCAGAACAGATCGTTGTCCGCAATGGATATGTTACCGCCCGCACGAAAGCCTTGTGCCTGTGGCGTTCACTTTGTCGGGCTTCACCCGTCCCGGATTATTGAGGGTTCGGCGTTGAATTTGTCGGCTATTGCGGTTGTGAAAGTCGTTCACATTGCGGATTTTACAGGGCAATCCGAGTGCCATTCCGGCGTCAATCCACGCCAAAACGCCTTCAAAGAAATGCCATCGCAAGGTAAACTTAGTCCCTTGATTCGGCGAGGTAACTACGACTTTTCTTGCGTGTTATCCTCCCGCTCACCGAGATCTGATTCTGTCCAGGGCCCGCACATGGTCGACCGTTGCCAACGGTGACCCTGATCGAGTCGGTGTTCCGATGCAGTTCTCGCCTGCCGAACATCGAAATGCGTCGAGTCAATCGAGTGTTTGGGCCAACCGCCCAGGCGATTCAATTTGAATCGTAGCAAGTTTGACTTGACGAATGGTTACAGGAACGCCACCGGTACCCTCCGGCCGAACCTGCCTTTTTAGGGCCCATGGCCAGCAAGGAAACGCCTAAATGAATGAACAAGCTGAAATGACGACACAGACATACAATAAACTGGACCTGTTGAAGCTGATGTACCTCAGTCGCGAGGGTGATCGGCGCGAAGGCATCCTGCATCGCCAAAGCAAGGGCTGGTTTCAGGTTGCCGGAATGGGCCACGAGGCTTTGGCCGTCGTGTCGATGCTGTTGGAAGAAGACGATTATCTGTTCCCGTACTACCGTGACCGCGCAATGGTGTTGGCTCGTGGAGTCCAGAACTCGGAACTGGCCACGGTCTACTTTGCCAAGAAGGGCAGCAGCAGCGGCGGTCGCCAGATGCCGGGCCACTATTCTCACCGCGAAAAAAATGTTTGGTCCGTCCCAACGCCGACCGGTGCCAACGCATTGCCGGCCTGTGGTGTGGCTTGGTCGATGCAGATGAAGGGACTCAAGAATATTGCCGTCGCTACGGTTGGTGACGCCGCGTCACGCCAAGGCGAGTTCTACGAAGCGATCGCCTTCGCCGTCGAACGCAATTTGCCCGTCGTCTTCATCGTGGAGGACAACCAGTACGGCATCAGTACCAACACGACCAAGTTCAATCCGTTCCGCTTGGGTATCTTCAATGAAGACATCCCGGTAACGCAAGTCGACGCACGTCACCCGGATCGCATATTCGAAGCCGTGGCTCCGGCCATCGAAAAAGCCCGGAATGGCGGCGGTCCTACGGTGCTGTGGTGCCACGTCGATCGTTTGTGTAGCCACACCAGCAGCGACGATCACCGCGTTTACCGACCTCAAGAAGAGATTGATGCGATGGCCGATCGCGACCCGATTGTGGTGGTCGCCAAGGAATTGATTGCGGCTGGTGAGCTGACCGAAGAAGATTGGGAAGCAGCCAAGGAAGAGATCAATACTCGCGTCGACAAGGAATATCAGGACGCCGAGCACGAAGAGGACCCTTCAGCGGACGAGCTGTTGAAGCACATGTTCGGCCCTGATCCGACTCCCGAGCCGCCTCCGCTGGAAGGTGGCAAGCGTTGGCGAATGGTGGACGCACTGAATTCAGTATTCAAGAAGGCTTTGGAACAGGACGATCGACACGTCTTCTTTGGTGAAGACATCGAGGACCCGAAGGGCGGCGTGTTCGGTTTGACCTCCGGGTTGTCCGACGCTCACCCGGAACGCGTCTTCAATTCGCCGCTGGCCGAAGCAACGATCATGGGTGTAGGCTGCGGCATGGCCAGTTACGGCATGCGTCCGGTTTTCGAATTGCAGTTCGTCGACTTCGTCGGTCCGGGCTGGAACCAGATCAGCCAAAACCTGGCGACGCTCAGTTGGCGGACTTACGGAAATTGGAAGTGCCCAATGGTGTTGTACGCTCCCTACGGTGCCTACCTTCCCGGTGGATCGATTTGGCACTCGCAAGCCAACGAATCGATGTTCGCTCACATTCCCGGTTTACGAGTCGTCGTGCCCAGCACGCCCGAAGACGCGGCCGGTTTGATCTGGACTTCGATGAAGGCAGAAGACCCAACGATCTTCTTGATCCCCAAGCACTTGTTCCGTTTGCAGATGGAGGTTCCAGAACAGGTTCCTGCAGTTGGTTTCGGTTCCGCCAGGATTCGTCAGGAAGGCGACGATGTGACCGTAGTGACGTGGGGCAATTGTATTGAGCAATCGTTGGCCGCCGCGAAACAGTTGGAGGGTGAAGCGTCTGTCGAAGTGATTGACTTGCGCAGCATCGTGCCGTGGGACAAGCAAACCATTCTCGAGTCATTGGAAAAAACAGGCCGCCTGGTCGTCGTTCAGGAAGATGGACGCACCAGCAGCATTGGCCAAATGATCATCAGCGAAATTGCTGGTGATCCGGATAGCTGGTCGTTCTTCTTTAGTGCACCACAATTGGTTGCCAAGCAGGACGTCCACATTGGATACAACCCGATTTATGAATACGCTGCGTTGCCGAGCACCGAACAGGTTGTCGATGCGATTCGGTTGACGATGGAGGACTAAACAATATGCCGGTAATCTCAGTTCGAATTCCCCAGCTTGGCGAAGGCTTGCAGGAGGCCCTGTTGGTCGACTTCCTGAAGAAGCCGGGCGACATGATTAAACGTGACGAACCGATTTACGTAATGGAAACCGACAAGGCGACCACGGACGTAGAATCGCCCTACGAAGGAAAGCTGGTCGAATGGACCGTGGAAACCGGGACGGTGCTGGAGATCGGTGCCGAAGTTGGCAAGATGGAAGTCGCCGAAGGCGTCAAGGAAATGGCCGCTGGTCATGGACCTCCGCCCGCCGAATCCGCCAAGCCTGAACCCGTTGCCGCCGTGGCGGCGCCTGTCAAAACAGGCTCGGCCGTCCGACGCGCCAAGGTTGCGATTCCGCCGAGGACTCGCAAGTACCTGAAGGAAAAAGGGCTGATGGATGTCGCCGATCAGATTCCGGCCGACGGTTCCAAGTTGATGCCCGACGACATCGACCGGTTTATTGCCGCCGGTGGAGCCGCTGCAGGTTCTGCGGATGGCGGATCGGGTGAAGCGTTCGATCAGGTCGACTTGCCCAAATCACAAATCGTTTTGAATTATCGATTGTCACGCGGAACTCAGGTTTGCGTTCCTGTCACCGTGATGAACGAAATCGAATGGGGTGGTCTGGAAAAGACTCGAGCCGAGGTCAAGCAATCCGGCGGACCGACTTCGTTCGCCATGAGTTGCTGGTGCGTCGTGCAGGCGATGAAGAAGCACGACAAATTCCGCAGTGCTTTGACGATTGATGGCAAGGCGCTTAAGGTCTTCAAGCGAATCAATCTTGGAGTCGCCGTCGCATTGCCAGGCGATGAAATGGTGACGGCCGTGATCCGTGGTGCCAACGAAATGGACCAGTCCGCATTCTTCAAAGCGTTTGTGGATACGGTTGTTTCAGCACGCGATGGCAAGGATCAGGCCGACGAGTCGACGACCATTACGGTTTCCAATATCGGGAAGGCAGGAATGCGTATCGGCATCCCCGCCATCGTTGCACCCGCTGTTGCGACATTGGCCATCGGTGAAACTTATTCGCACCCGGTACCCAAAGGTGACGATGGGTTCGAATTCAAACGTATGGTCATGGCAACGCTCAGCTTCGATCACCGAATTGCCAACGGTGTCGGCGCTGCAAACTTCCTGGCCGACATCCGCTCGGAAATCGAGTCATACAAGTACGCGAAGTAGCTTTGGCTGCTAACACAGTCGCAATCGAATTTTTCTCCAGCCGTCTTTGCTCTGTTCATTGTCCGAGGTCCACACAGGATCGGGAACGTGCCCAGCGCCAAGGCGGCTGGTTCGATTCAGGCTCTACAGAATCCTGTCTTCACGGCGTATAATACGTTGAATTCGTCAATCATTCTCCGGGGTCGGCATGTCTCAAGTCACTACGCAACCGCCTGAAACTCAATCCACCGCTCAAACGCAGACCTCCGGAAGTCAGAGTGGTAATGCACCGCCCCGAAAGAAAGGGCTGGGGTGCTGTTTGATGAAGTTGTGCTTGCTGTTGCTTTTGGTCGCGGGCGGGTTAGCCGCTGGCTTCCTGGTCAACCGGAACAAATCTGACGAGAATTTCAACGCCTACATTGAAGAAGCGATTGCTGGCGGAACGGCGTTGACGGTCGAGGAGGTGGTTGAAAAAGAGTATGGACCAACAAACCGCACTCTGGATACCAGCAAAGATTGGCAGGTAGCCATCGATGGTTTTGGCTCCGAAGAATATCGCCAGGCGATCGAAGGCGTGCCTTACGTCGGAGTCAATGTGCCGCTTCGCTGGCCGCCTACCAGTTGGAACGAACTTGACGCATCGAAACGGTTTCTACGAGACCACCGCCGTCTGTTGTTGCAATTGCAATTGGCTTGTTCCGGTACTGCTGTTTGGCAAGTGGAACCGATTGAAAAGAACGAACTGCCCGCCGAATCGATCGATGCTTTGAACAAAGCCTGGGATTGTTTGGTGTTGAGTTGTTATGTTTCGGCTCACGAACGACAACTCGAAGATTTGGTGATCCGATTGGTTAGCTGTCTAAACTTTGGTGGCTGTCTTGCGCTGCACCCGTCCCATCAATTGCAACGACTGGAATTTGAACAACGCGGCATGGAGTTGTTGTTTGCAGCACTTGGTCAAATCGAATTCAACGAGCGGGAACTTGAGAAGCTGCGGAATGCCGTTAACAGGAACGTCGATTGGAAGCCAATCCGGTCAATGCTGCGTTATCAACGAGCGATTCGGTTGACGATGTACAATGATCTGGAAAATTTTCGCAAGTCTTGGCTGTTCAAGGAAATGCAGGAGAATCCGCAGCAGGCCGAGTTCATCAAGAACCTGGACATCAACATGAAGTACTCGCCCTTCTCCGGCGATGATGCGGTTCAGTTTCTTGAGCATATGAATTCAATTGAGTCGCTGCTGGAAGGTAACCCGGTCGAACAAGCGATCGCCGTGGCGGACAAAGAGCAGGAGATCTGGAATAGCACTCCTTCCGGGTTAGAGAAATACAAAAAGCCGACCGCTCATTCGATGGTTCCGAGAATGAGCGACCTGGTCAAGGCAACGGGTGATGTTGTTGCGGCTCGAAATGCTCTGTTGGCTGCACTGGCCGTCGATCGATATCGATTTGTAAACCAGGTCTTCCCGGACTCGCTGCAACAGGCCAGCGATGAATTCTTGAGCGAGCTGCCGTTGGACTTGTACACCGGAGAGCCAATTCGGATGAAGGGGTCGCAGCGGCAGTTGTACGTGATGAGCCTCGGCCCCAACAAAACCGATGACAATCTGCAAGGCGACGATATTGGAATGCTGTTGAAGCTTCAGAAATGGAACGCGTTGACTCGTGGAGCACAGGAAACTGATTGAGGCTGGTTCCATCCGTTGACCACACAGGTTCTGACCTGTTGAGATTTCATGATCAAGAAATCGCGTTCTATTCGGTGGCTCCGAACTGTTTTAACAGCGCAACGCGATCAATGGCTGTGTGGCGAGTTGCGGTCGACAATGGAGTGGCATCGTTGCCAGACCTGGCATTCGGATCGGCACCATGTTCCAGTAACAGTCGCAATACATCGATGCCTCCCTCCCACGCAGCAAGCACAATGGGCGGTGTCATTTCATGGTTGTTTTCGTAACCGAGTGCATGAACATCCGCACCATGTTCCAACAGCATTCGCGTCATCTGCACATTGCCATGAAATACGGCATGATGAAGTGCCGGAGTATCTCGTTTTTCGTCAGCCGCGACTTTCACCTTCGTTTTGTTTTGCCAAACCTGTTCGTTAAGCAGCGTGGCGTCTCCGAGTATCCTGGCATTGGCAAGAGCAGGCTCCGCTTGCAACATCGTCCGGACACGTTCCAGATCGTTCGAGCGAACCGCGTCAAAAAAATTTCGGTGAAGATTGGGGTCCATATAGGTGCTCGCTGGGCTGGGCAAGTTCGCTCTGGCTTGTTGGGGTTGAACAATTGATTTCGTAGCTGGGCTCGCCAGAGCTCAGGGGCACTGATGATTCGCCCGAAGTCTGACGACATCGGCTACGTTCGCGGCTTGTATTTAACAAGCAAGCATCAAACCAGAAACGAATTATAGCAAAGATTAATCAGTACCCGTCCTGGGCATGTGATTGTATATCGCTATCGAGCACGACCTGCATCAAAAAGAAAAAGCCCTGGACCATACGATCCAGGGCTTCGCTTTATTGTGTTTTGGTCACTAATCGGCCAGCGGAAAGCCAGGCGATCGAACCGTTAGCTTTAGACAGTCTTGCGACGTCGCATCAGGGCAATTCCACTCGCTCCCAAAGCCAGAAGGCCCAGGCTGCCTGGCTCAGGAATCGCTGCAGGTTGCTCGAAGTGAGCCGCAGCACCGGCGACGTCTTCGTAAGCGTAATTCACGATCGTGATGACGTTGGATGTTGCCAGTCCGCCCGCGTTTGGGTTTGGGTCATCTGAAATAGCTACTTCGACAAATCCAAAGTGAGTGCTGCCAGCGATGTCGAATTGGACGGCCAGAAAGTTAGTGGTTCCGGCTGTGAATTGGCTGCCAACGAATCCAGCGCCATCCCAAAGGTAACCAGTGTTTATGAATGATCCACCAGCCGAAGCGCTGGTGCTGGAAGCTCCTGCGATGGCGTAGATGCCAGCTCCGCCGATCATGTTTGCTCCAAGACCAGTTACTGATGCAACTGCGTATTGCGTTCCGGAGAATCCACCATCCGCATCGTGAAGGAATTGAACGTCAAGTGTACCGTCGTTATCAAGGTCAAGATCGAGTGTCGTATCGTTGACAACGGAACCCGGGGCAAGGTTTCCTGAGTTAAAGACCAGGTCGGCTTCAACGGATTGAGTCATGCCCACTAACGCACTGCCTGAAGCAGCATAGGCCAGAATTTTTTTCTTTGAGATAGCCAACTGAATTCTCCGCTAGGCTTGAATTGAAGGGAATGATTCTTTGGGGAAGTACTTGCTTTCTTCAAGGGAAATATAAATCTCAGTTGGGTGTGTCGCTTCGGATCTTACGGCATTAATCCAGGATTACCCGCGATGGGCTTCAAAAAAGTTTGCTCATTCGGAATATCCGAATTTTGCGTTAACAGGTAGCTAATCAGCGTTCGCATTCCCTGGCCATTCAAGTCATACAATCGTTCGATTGGAAAGACGCTTGCCCAGTATGTCCAAACGGTCAACCTGTTGGACCAGGAAGACGTTACAGGTGGTCGCATCATTCGGGCGATAAAGGACGGTAAGCCGTTGTGTTGTTGCGCAAAAGATCATATCGATTGATTGATCTTTGAGTATGGACCTCTTTCAGATCATTTTCGGATAACCGAATGTCAAACGATGCCAAAGTAGTGCTTATTGGTTGGGATGGAGCGGATTGGAATCACATCAACCCGCTGTTGGACAAGGGGCTGCTGCCGAACCTGCAATCTCTGATTCAGGGCGGAGTGATGGGGAACATTGAAACCCTGACACCAATCCTGAGTCCAATGCTTTGGAATTCTGTCGCGACAGGAAAATACGGTGACGAACACGGCATCTTGAACTTTACGGAACCGAACCCGTCAGGGCTTGGTTTTCGCCCTTTCTCCAGCGTCTCTCGCAAGACGAAGGCAATCTGGAACATTCTGTCGCAAAATTCGATGGCATCCAATGTC
Organism: uncultured Pirellulaceae bacterium; assembly: GCA_964588195.1. Lineage (GTDB taxonomy): Bacteria > Planctomycetota > Planctomycetia > Pirellulales > Pirellulaceae > CAJQPP01. The sequence continues at coordinate 56,933 of CAZPOL010000008.1, forward strand.
GTTAATTGGTGGGCGAGTTATCCAGCTGAGCCGATTAAGGGCTGTGTCGTAAGCAATAATTTCTTGCGAGCAAACCAGCATCCTGACTCAGGCAAGTGGAATTACGAAGACGGAACTTTTCACCCACGCGGCCTGGAGCAGTACGTCGGTGACCTGCGAATCGCTCCTGGCGAACTTGACCAGTCGGCCATCTTGCCATTCATCCCGGAAGCAGCCCGGATCGATCAAACTGAGGACAAGCATCTTCAAAAATTCTGCAATATGTTGGCGGAAACCGTATCCATCCAGGCCAACGCAACATGGCTATTGGAAAATAATCCAGCCAATCTGAACGCGATGTACTTCGAAGGCATCGATCACTTTTGTCATGGTTTCATGCATTTCGCGCCACCGAGATTACCCAACATCCCGGAAGAGATCTACGAGCTATACAAAGGGGTCGTGGATGGAGCCTATCGGTTTCACGACATGATGTTGGGCGCTGTTCTGCGAATGATTGATGACGATACGTACGTGATGCTGGTTTCTGATCACGGGTTCCAGAGCGGCGCGACTCGACCTCGGGTAACACCGAACGAACCAGCGGGTCCCGCTTACTGGCATCGTCCACTGGGAATTTTTGCTTTGAAGGGTCCTGGTATCAAGAAGGACGAGCGGATCTATGGCGCGAGTCTGTTAGATATTACTCCCACATTGCTGACTATTTTCGATTTGCCAGTCGGAGAGGATATGTCTGGCAAGGTCCTGGTCTCGGCGTTTGAAAATTCACCCGAGATAAACAGGATTCCCAGCTGGGATCACGTCGCGCAGGAAAATTCAGGTATGCATCCTCCGGGCACGGAATGGGATCAGGAGCAGTCCCCTGAATTGATCAAGCAATTTGTCGAATTGGGATACATCGAAGATCCCGACGAAGACAAGGCAGTATCTGCCCGGAAAACGCAAATCGAAATCGATTACAACCTGGCACGCGTCCATATGTCGAAGGGCCAAACGGACGAAGCACTAAAACTGTTTTCTGAACTAATGAAACAATCGCCATGGGAAAAGCGATTCGTCTTGCACACCGTGCGCTGTCTATTCGAGTGTGGTTACTTGGAGCAGGCAAAGCGACTCATTGAAAAGGCGTTCCCGGACGACAAGCTTCCCGCTGCTCCGATGGTGCTGATGGGCCGTATCCTGTCTCAACAAGGCGATCGAGAAAAAGGTATCGAGTATCTGGAACGAGCCAATCGGGTCTCACCGAATCTGAAGGGAGTCTACCTTGAACTGGCAAGAACCTGGTTCAAGAATCGTGAATTCAAAAAGGCATTGGATTGTTGTCGACGTGAACTCGACCGATACCCCGAATGCCCGATTTCAATGCAGGTCGCTGGCGCTTCCTTGTTGAAGATGGGAGAATTTGAACCCGCCGCTGAATTGCTTTTGGATTCTGTTGGAATTCGATATCAAAACGCAATGGCTCACTACTACCTGGCCGCTGCGTTTGACGGTCTCGGAGATACTGAGCAGGCGATTGTCGCGTTCACAAAAGCAACCAAATTCCGGCAAGGCTTTGTCTCGGCTCACCGCTATCTGGCGAAGTTGTATGCCAGAAATGGAAACGACGAAATGGCGACTCTGCATCGCTCGAAGTCGAAGCAGTATTTGTCGTTTAAGCGTTCTACCAACCAGGAACTCAAGAAAAGAGCTTTGCAAGTGTGGGGCTTGCCTGAAATTCCGACTCCCGAAGAGAGACGGCAAATTCTTGCTGAGAAAAGACCACGCAAGAGTGCGAAACAGGAAGCCGAGACGAAAACGGAAAGCAAGACGTTTGTGTTGGTTTCCGGTCTGCCTCGTTCGGGCACCTCTTTGATGATGCAGATGTTGCAGGCGGGTGGTATCGAGCCAATGACTGATGGATTGCGAACCGCCGATGAAGACAACCCGCAAGGTTACCTGGAATGGGAAGCGATCAAAAGTATCGCCAAAAATCCAGAACTGCTGGACCAGGCGGATGTTGAAGGAAAAGCGATCAAGGCAGTCTCGATGTTGATGCCTCAGCTACCCAGCCATCACCAATATCTTGTCGTGTTCATGGAGCGGCCAATACCTGAGGTCGTTGCCTCTCAGTTCCGAATGATTGACCGAAACTCTGAAGACGGCATTGATCAGGATGAGGAACGCGACATTGCGACCATGGCGACTCAATTGAACCGTCACCGGAATGCAATTCGACAATGGTTGTTCAAGGCGGGCAATTTCCGAATGCTGAACATCGCTTACGGTGACCTGATCGACGACCCGGAATCTCAGATTTCGCAAGTCGTCGATTTCCTCGGGAAAGAGCGGTTGCCAACAAGTGAAAAAATGAAGGACGTGATCAAGACGGATCTGTATCGTCAGCGAAAAACGATCGTTGATCGATATTAATCGCGTCGCTGGAGATCGCGTTCTTGTGCCTCTTTATCTCGACGGACCTGCTTGCAGCGCCAGATAGGATCCGACCGGATCGCGGATAACTGCGAATTTGGAATCGGTGCATTCTTTGACGACTTGACCGTCAAGCTCGCGGACTAGTCGAAGACTTTCGGCAAAGTCATCGACGGGTAGATGGATTAGCCAAACCGCAGGTATTCCATCGTCCTGACTTTGCGACGGACTTTGCGCCTGACTTATTTCGGCGGCGGCGGTTTCGTCATCGATCTGCATTTCAAATCTTGCCACCTGCCCTTCCCCGCCGGGCTCAATCGGCTTGCCGCTCCATCCCAAGACGCGTTGATAGAAATCGCGACTCGTCTGAGCGTCTGGCACTGTCAGTGAAAGCCATGCGATACAGCCGAGTGGTTTGTTTTGCTGGTCGTTGTCTGTTGCTTTAGGAACGACAGGGATAACACCAAAGGCCGCTCCGTCGGGATCGACCAGGACAGCCCACTGGCTCGGGCCATCGTCGGATTTGGCATGCATCAATTCTGTGCCTCCCATGTCTACCGCGCACTTAGCACTGGCGGCAACATCGGTGACTTGAAAGTGAGGCATCCACTGCAATGGCAATGTTTCGTATTCGGGAGTGCGGACCCCAAGCCCAATGACCGGGGCGCCCAAATTGTTTGTCAGGTCGTCACGCCACAGTGGCGCGTCGCCCGTCGTGAGGATTTGCGTGTAGAATTTGACTTCGCGGTCATGTTCAGGAACTGCAATGTCCGCGCTCAGGACTCCACCAGCTCGGTAAACAAATGGGTTACGCATGTAATTTCCTTTGTGAATTCTGCTAAACCACCGTCGTCAACAATACCAGCACAAAGCACAAGCGAGTGGTTTTGCGGCGTTAAACCACTCGCTTGCGCTTCGTGCTCGTATTTTCGATTAAGCAGTTTTGGATTAAGCGGGTTTGAATAAAAGCCGGCGGATTCGACTACTCATCGACACGCAATATTTTTTCCATCTTCCTGCCTTTAGCCAATTCGTCGACCAGCTTGTCCAGGTATCTACACTGCTGAATCAAAGGGTCTTCAATCTCTTCGACTCGATAGCCACAAATGACACCTTTGATCAGGTGTGCATTTGGATTTAGTTTGCATTTCTTGAAGAAGGTCTCAAAGTTCACTTCGTCCTTGATCAGGGTCTTAATCTTTTTCTCAGTGTAGCCCGTAAGCCACTTGATGACTTCGTGCAATTCCTTGACGGTCCGCCCCTTCTTTTCAACTTTCGTTACATAGTGAGGGTAGATTGACGCGAAGGTCATCTTGGCAATGCGTTCGGCTGTACCAGGTGGTGGCTTCTTCATGTCAGTTCAATGTTCCAATTTAGTTTAGTATCGATTTGCCATATATCTTAACGAGAGTTTCGCTTACCACACGTGCGAAATACTCATTGCCGCGTTGGTTGGGGTGGAGCCCGTCATTGCTGAATCTTTGAGACGGTTCCAGCCACGAGCCCGGAGGCACGATGGGGCTGAGGAATACAAAACTGCGAATCAATGAGTCATCAATTAATTGCAGATCGAATTTGGCTGCCAGCTCCCTTTCCAGTCCATCGTAGGGGTCGGAAATGAAACCACGCGGAATCTCCACGAGAATCACGCCAATATTGTGCTCGTGAAAAGTAGTGATCAGTTTGGTCAGGTTTTCGCGAGTTGCTGAGCGAGTCTTCCGTTCGGCATTGTAGTCATGGCCTCCGAGTTCAAGTACGACCAATTGGGGATCGGCAGCCAATATTTCAGGGAGCATTTCGATACCGTCATCGGTGGTAATTCCATTGACTCCGAAGTCGGCGACGGGAACGGAGATTAGTTTTTCCAATTCCTGAGGGTAGCCGAAGTCCGTTAACGAGTCGCCAAGGCAAGCAATGGGTCGGCCGTCAGCAATCAAGGCTTGGGTTGTGTTTGCGGCAAACCATCTTGTCGCACCATAAGCCGCGGTCGGCAAAGCAAGGATCAACGCGTAAACCACGAACCGTCGAAGGCTGTTTGGCACTTGATTCTTGGGAGCGGCCCGCCAATCGACGCCGGTGACCGTGAGGAATGCCGCCACCAGGCCAAAGAACTCAACCGTGAAGCCGGGACGCTTGATGGTAAGAATCAGGATAAAGCCAAGCAGCCACGGCCACATTCGTTTGTTTTTTGCGAAGGCAGTCAGCGAGCAGGTCAGCCAACAGAATCCCATCCAGTGAAGGTGACAAGGAAAGACGATGAACGAACCGAAGACAAGAACTACCAGAAACAAGGCTGCCAGGATTCGTTTCATCTTGTCTTTCCGAGCCAATCCACAGACGCGCCAATGTGAGCTAAATGAAACCAAGTGCTGCGGACGAGTGCATCAAATCACTATCTGGATTTAGCCTACCAGCGATCGCCACCATTCCAATTCACTTTTCCCGGCCTTGGTCATGTGGTAGGTCGTTGAGGCGTTGATGCCCTTGGTCTCGATGAATCCTGATTTCTTAACGCGATGCAGGTAGGTGCATACGGCGCGACGTTCACATTCCAGGTTCATTTGTTCGTATCCGGCGACTGCATCGTCCAGCGTCATTCCGTCTGGATAGTCGCTAAGGATTCCCAGGCAAACAACGGTGGCAGCAGACAGGTTCTTTTTGCGTTTAGGTTTGGGCATAGTCTTTATAGATTAAGTGCGAAATCGACCATGATACCTGCTCGATTGGTTTGTGGAAGTGCTTTGCCTGATAAAAACGATCATCATTTTGTTATGCAAATGACAGACGGTCGCTCAGGGGTTACTCGCATGGCGCATGAAAAAGCCCGACCAGGATTCTGGTCGAGCCGGAATAGATTCGAGAAGTGAATCTCGCTATTTTCGACGACTAGTTTTCTACGGTGGGGCCATCGATCGGTTCGATGCCATCGACGAAGCTGGAAAGTGCCCGGCTGCGGTAGGGCTGTTGCAGCTTGCGAACCGCCTTGGATTCGATTTGACGCACTCGTTCCCGTGTCACAGAGAAGATCTTGCCGACCTCTTCAAGCGTGTACGAATAGCCGTCGGCCAGGCCGTAACGCAGTCGCAAGATTTCGCGTTCACGATAGTTCAAGTGTTCCATGGCCTCTTCGATCAACGACTTCAATGCCTGCTGGTTGGTTGTGTATAGCGGGTCATCGTCGCGGTGGTCTTCAAGGAACTCGCCAAAGTAGCTGTCGTCATGGTCGCCAACGGGTTGGTCCAGTGAAAGCGGCTGTCGTGCCATCTTCATGATCACGCGAGCGTCGTCGATCGACAACTTGGCTCGTTCAGCGATCTCTTCCGCCGATGGCTCGCGACCGAATTCCTGTACCAGTTCACGCATGACTTTGCGAACCTTGCCCATCGTGTCGATCATGTGAACCGGTACGCGAATCGTACGGCTTTGATCGGCGATGGCACGAGTGATCGCTTGTCGAATCCACCAGGTGGCGTAAGTTGAAAACTTGTAACCGCGAGCGTGTTCGAATTTGTCCACGGCACGCATCAGGCCTGTGTTGCCTTCCTGAATCAGATCCAGAAAGCTGAGGCCTCGGTTGCGATACTTCTTGGCAATCGAAACGACCAATCGCAAGTTACCTGCCGATAGAACTCGCTTCGCCCGATCATGTTCTTTTTGATTGATGATCGTCTTGCGAATTCGCCGGCCCAATGTCTTTGGGCTTTCGTTGGTCTTCTTCATCAGGAAGTTCAGGTCGGCACGGATCTCGTCGACCGTTCGATTGGCGACGAATGTCGTGTTCTGTTCCTCAGCTTCGTGTAGTTGGTTGTACAGCAATTGCATTCGTTGGTTCACATCACACAGCTGTTGGAACAACGGCTGCAGTCGGTTGATTCGCAGGTCCAGTTCTTCAATCAAACGAACGGCTCGGTGGCGACGACGAACCAGGCGACGCCACGCCTGGGATCGTTTTTTGGACGTGCCTTGCGGGTTGATGGCCTGCATGTAGTCTCGGTTGTTTTCTTCCAGCAGCAACTTCAACGTGATCACGTTGGGTACCAGTCGCTGCATGATACGTTTCTTTTCCGCTTTGTTGGTGACCGATACTTCGATCGTGCGGTCGAGACGCAGTTTGCCGTCGCGAACTTGTTCCAGCAAGTGCACGGAACCTTGCAGCATGAAGTCGGTGGCCAGCATGACGTTGCGGTAGTCTTCGCGAGTTTCTTCGATGTCGATCGCCGATGCGATTTCTTCTTCGCGAGTCAGCAACGGAATGCGTCCCATCTGCATCAGATACATGCGGACCGGATCATCAAGTGCCGAATCGGAACTGATGTGACGATCCTTTTCACTGACGCTTGACTTGGCCTTCTTGCTCGCTGCCTTGGTGGTGGCTGCTTTTGCCGTCTTGCGGGAAGCCTTTGACATGTGCTGGTCCTGGTTTGATGCGGTTGATTGGTACCGGACCTAATGCACAAAGGGTGCCCTTTGATAGAAGAGTTGTGGTGTGGGTGGCTAAGTCTCTAGATAGCAAGGGTTTAACGAAAATGGCTCGCCTGGCAGAGGGCCGATAACTCGTTGCAAAAAAGCAACGTAGGGCTCGGACGCGACTCAATGTTGATTTTTCTACACATCATATGCCGATACAATCGTTAGACGCCTCAATTGGATTGCCTGCCCCGATCGGTTGGGCTATCCTGGAAGCGAGTCGTATCGTTCGTGGTCATTGACCAATTTGTTCGTCGATCCATTTCTTTACCGTTTGAGCTCAACCCTGAAATGAAAATATCAGCCGGAACATTGTTTGTCGTCTTGGCAGGAATCCTGCTTGTTAACACGTTTGTGTTTCAGCGGCCTTCGACGAATTGCTGAGGCGGTACTGTGCCGGCTTCGGGTTCGGAGCTAACGGAATTCTCACTGGTGCCAGGCTTGCAGGCAGAGATGGCGAATGAGGGCTGCTGTGCGGAAGGTCCTTGCGTAGAAGGAGAGTGCGCTGAAGGGCAATGCGCAGAAGGAGAGTGCACCAAGGAGACTGCTAAAGGCGACGCTCCGGCAAGTTGTGAGGATTGCAACGAGTCCGGGACGAGCGACAGCCTGAACCAGTAACGACGGCCGGGTGACGTTCATGAGCAAACAAGGATTCTTCCAACAGATCAGCAGCTGTTCGATGGTTTGCTGCAACAAGTCGAGCGAACGTTGCAAGCGGACGGATTGCAAGCCGGTTTTCAAGTTGAAAGCAACTTAACGACGTCGTTGTGTCCCTTTTTTCGAGCCCACTCGATCGGTGCCGCCCACGGAGCGCCGCAAAGGTCTGGATCGGCGCCGTGGTCAATATAAAGTTGTACCAGTTTTTCCTTGCCCCAACGCGCCGCCCATCCCAATGGTGTGGACAGCAAGTGTAAATCGAGCACGTCCAGTCTTGCTCCGTGCTTCAGCAACAGCTTGGCGAATCTTACGGCATCTTCCTCTGGCTCTTTTCGACCGAGCGAATGTAGTTCAAGGTAGGTTCCAGGTTTCGAGTGTAAACCCTCCGCCTTTGCAAACTCATTCAAATCTTTCACGCCATGTTTCAACAAGATTTCGTAGATTTGAAAATAGTTTTCACGGTCGATGTGAGGTGCGTGGCTATGCTTGGGCCGCCAGAAACGGGCGGCCTGTCCTAACAAACCGGTGCTGACCTTCCGGGGAAAGTGTTTGAGGCAGTGTTGTACGATCTCCGGAATCCCGCCATGTACTGCGCACATTAACAATTTCTCGTCGACTTTTGGATTCTGACTATCGCTATCGAATAGCTCGACGAATTCCTGATAAGAAAGAAACTTGGCCGCACTTTCAACGCCGACAATACCTCCATGCGATTTCACAAGTTCGATTACCTCTTGATTCCCACTCGAAAACGCTCCGGCCATTGGTGTGCCGGTTCCCAGAACCTGCAAGTTCGGGTCAGCGCCAGCTTCCAGTAACAACCGAGCCATCTCGTGCTGTCCGGTGGACGTGGCCCGATACAACGGGTCACCTCCAACGACGTAAGGCGCACTCTCGCTGATGTATCGCAAATGGGTTCCGTCTGGATCGATCCCAAGCGACATCATTCGTCGCACTATTCCTGTTTGATGAGTGTCCACGGCCAACTGCAGAAAGCTTCCGACCTCATCAACCGTAATTCCTTTGGCAACCAATTCGTCGAATGTTTCAAGTTCGCCATCGCTGATTGCCTGACGGAGTTGCCCCAGCAACAAGGTTCGACCTTCGGGCGCCTGTTCGCCTTCAGACGCGGCCTGTTCGGACTCGATTGAGTCTGATTCGATCGACTGTTTTTCGCGGCGAGCGTATTCTTCGTTGATGATCTCGACAATCTCATCGTAGCCTCGGTCGGTAGCCATTCCGATTGGCGATGTTGCTTTTGTGAAAGGGTAAATGCCAGAGTTCTTATTGATGCCACAACTCATCAATAACCGTACCATTTCCGGCTGTCGATGCATTACGGCAAAGTGGATCGCCATGGCGGAGTCATCTTTTAGATAAAGCAAAGCCAGGTTGGGTTGTTCATCAAGAATCGCCTTGGCCTTTTTGAAGTCACCAACGACTGCTGCATCACACAAATCTTGCACGGAGTATTTTAGAGGCGGCGTCTTGAGCACTTCCTGCTTTAATCGTGCCCAACTGGCGAATCCGTAAGCGCGAGCAAGGATTCGCTGTGCGTCTGCCAAGCGAAACGAGTGTGGATCGGGGTTTCGTTCGTAACGGTGAACCTCGGCGATCGCCTGTGGCTGTCCGCTCAGGTAAGACTTCAACAATGTCTTGGCCTGTTTCTGCAAGTGTTCCCAGTCAGGATTTGCTGGAAGGGCGCGGTGAGCTCGCGGTGTAGAATGCTTTTTCATGACGAACCTTTCTTTCTGCGGAAATGCCGCGGGGTTCATTGCTCGCGTGGTGAACCGAAAGAAGGTAAGGTCAGCAATTTGATTCGAAGAGGTTGGGCTGGGCCCTTTCCGCGAGCACGGTTGCGTTCCTTAACGCAACGATCATTTTAGGACCCGGGTCACCGTCAGTCAAATTCTGGAGAGGCAATCGAGCTTTTAAACGGGTGCGCATGAAAAAGGCCGCTCGTGATTTTTAAGCTGAGCGGCTCATTGTTCTTGTGGCTTGTTGGTTCGGAAACCGAACGGATCGTATTCTAATTCTCGACAGGGACGACGTTGATTCGTCGGCCTTTGCGATCGAACATGATGTGCCCTTCGCAGAGTGCGAACAGGGTGTAGTCCTTGCCTTGACCGACGTTGGAGCCAGCGTGGAACTTATTGCCTACCTGGCGAACCAGGATGTTACCGGCAATGACGTGCTCGCCACCGAACTTCTTGACTCCACGACGTTGTGCGTTCGAATCGCGACCGTTGCGACTGGAACCTTGACCTTTCTTATGGGCCATTGATCTATACCTGAATTATGGGTTGAAATCTCGTTTGCCGGGCGATGCGTCTGCCCAGCTTACCTTCAAATCGAAAGAGGAAATTTACTCGTAAACCCAAAGATATTCAAGGCTTTTCGTGAAGCGGATGCCACCTTCTCGCCGCTTTTCCCAGAATTCTGGCTGCAATTTAAGGGTGAATTGGCGAGTTTCGCCGCCAGCGGTGTCTGTCACCGTCCATTGTTGGCCTGGAATGCTGGTTGTCAGCGAAGCACCCGAGTCCAGTTCGAATCCTGCATTTCCAAAGGCGTTCAGGATTGACTCTGGAATTTGGCCCAAATCCAGCGATTCGGCGACTCTCGAGTCGAAGTCGATATCGTCCAAATCGGCGTCGGCCTCAAAAATCAAGGTCGACCGCAGGAACTCCAGGTCCGTGACCTCGCACAAGATTTGTGGACCGGGCAAGTGGTACCGCTTGGTAACTTCGATTTGCGAGTTTGGATCGTCGTTCAGCGGAATCCCGTAGTCGATGCGGTCTTCGGCCTGTTTGATGCCGTCACCAGGTCGGTAGAAATTCATCTGTAGCGTCTTGTGCTTGAAGTTGATCGTTTCATCGGGCGAAATTTCAAGGCGATGAGCATTGGTCAGACCGGAAACCTTGACGGAAATGAAATCCAGGGAAGGATCCACGTTGTACCAGATTGCCACGCCCCATTTTCCACCTTCGTTGGAATCTACGGGAACGCGTTCCAGAGTGGTTTGAGCCAACTGGATTTTGTCCAGCAACGGTCGGTCGGGATCTTCCTCATCCTGAATCAGGCGAGTAATCGAAGGTGATACTTGATCTGCGTAAGTCACTTCGTTGTAGGTTCTGGTTTGTTGGTCGTAAACCCAGCCCGACAATTGAAAGTTGCCGAAGAACCGCGTGCTTAACGTGGTATCTCTCATCTTGTCGGGGTTCGCTTTCGGTTCGTAATCGATGTGGCCGTACTTTGGATCCTCGACTTCTTCGTGAGTGATCGCCGATCCGACATTGCGAATTCGAAAGACCAAATAGAAGATGTTGCGATCACGAAGCTGACCGCTCAGATTCGATGCGGTGACATTCAGTTGTCGCAGGCCAAGGTGACCGAATTCGTGTTGGAACACGTCGCGGTGGAAAACGATGCCACGTGTCTGGCCCAGCAGAGTCTTGGTGTCGTCGACGGTTTTCCAGTCAGCCGAGTTGCCGTCGGCAAGGTACTGGTCGCTGATACCGGGCAGGTTCATGGGCAACGAATTTACGTCACGTCCATTGATGATTGGTTCAACAACCTTGAAGACGCCAGGAGCGAACGGACGCTGTGCGTTTGCGTGATTTGAAAACAGGGCTGCAATGCAACATGCAACCAAAACCATTACCGGTTTAGACACTGGACGGATTCCTATCGATTCACGGAGTTTTTAGGCCTACAACTCTAATTTTAAGTATAGTTGCCGCAAACTTTGGTGGTCAAGAAATAACGGAAAGTCCGGGGTTTCAGTGACCTGGACGTTGGCCAATCGCGATTTCATTGGGCGGGATTCTGATTGTGCCGATTCTGCCTGTTTTTGGCCCTGACCACGACCTGTTACCGGCACAGCAACATCGCCGGCAGCCGCGTTCTTGGCTCATGGCGAATTCAGGCGGACATTTTGCTCTGATCGAACAATCGAACTTGTTCCCGCTCCTTGCCCTTATCGGGATTCTGCTTGACCAGCATTCGCATTTCGGCAGTCACCTGATTTTTTAGCACGTTGCCCAAATGTTCCAGCACATCAACGGCCGGTTTTCCGTCAAGAATCCGATGATCAAATGTCAAAGTCGCATATGCCTTGCCTTTTCGGCATAACTGGTCATATCCCAGCGTCGTCGTGCAGGGGCCCAGATGACAGACTCCTTTGACGTTTCGGTAGCTGGACAGGCTCAGCCCAAAGGTACCCATTTGGCGGGCTCGACTGGCTGGCATCAAGTGCGTCAACACGGTCCAGCCCAGTTTGCGAATTAGCCACGGCATCCTGGCAAAACGCATTTGATGTTTCAGCTGGCGAATCTCGCTCAGCGGTGCCCGGCGATAGTGGTCAAACGACTCCTGCAATTGCACCAGCGAGCGGTTTTCGGGTTGGCAGAATCGGGCAAAGAACAGAGCCTCCCGGCCTTCGTGTTCGCGAGCCACAGTCAACATGCAGACGCTTTCCGAATGCTGGTAGATACGCGGCCAAGGCAGTGGTGCGTAGACCTGACGGAGTTCCGGTATATCACGCGAGGCCAAGGCGTAGGCTCGCATCATGATGACTTGCCACGATAGTTTCACCGGTGCCAGTCTTCGCAAACGCTTGATTTCCGTGACGTCGTATTCACAGCTCAACGGAGCGGTCGGCATCTTCCTGGCAATTTCGATCACGTCGCAAACCAGGCGTCGGTCTGCCGGTAACGGAATGTATTTGCCAGTCCGCATAGCTATTTCTCAAAGGGGCGTTAACAGGTCGCGGTTGTGATTAGGGTCGTTATTGTGGCCAGAGTCAATTTCCTAGGCAGCACGGCGCAGTCGAGGTTCTCCGAACGATTCTTGCTGGCCGAACATGATGTCGCGAAGCGCGGTCACGACGGTTTCGATCTCCACACGAGTCAATTCCGGGAAGATCGGCAGGCTCAGTACTTCGGCGGCGGCCCGCTCGGTTTCTGGCAAACTGCCTGCCGAGCAATTCAAGTGCTTGTAACATTCTTGTTGGTGAACTGGCACCGGATAATACACCTCGGTGCCGATGCCTTTGTCGGCCAGCTGTTGGCGTACTTCGTCCCGACGCCCGCCTGTGACGCGAACGGTGAACTGGTTCCAGACGTGTCCGCATTGTCGATGAATGCCCGGCAAGTTCAAAACCTGGTTCATCCCATTGGAGGTGAACAAACGATGGTACGTGTCGGCGTTACCGGATCGCATCACGCTGTACTTTGACAAGTGTCTGATTTTGATGCCCAGCACGGCGGCTTGCAACGAATCCAGGCGGCTGTTGATTCCGACTTCGCGGTGGTAATAACGTGGCTGCATGCCGTGGTTGGCCAGCAATCGAATTCGCTCGGCCAGCTTTTGGTTGTTGGTCGTCAGCATTCCGCCGTCGCCCATGCCGCCCAGGTTTTTGGTCGGGTAAAAACTGGTGCAACCAATGTCGCCGATTCCGCCAGCTCGTTTACCATCGAACGTGGCACCGATCGCCTGAGCCGCATCCTCAATGACTCGCAATTCATGCTTGCGAGCGACTTCGCAAATCGTTTTCATGTCGGCACATTGACCGAACAAGTGCACGGCCATGATCGCTTTGGTCTTGTCGGTGATCAGACCTTCCAGCAAGTCGCAATCCATGTTGTAGGTATCGGGATCGATATCGATAAACACCGGATGGGCGCCCAGTCGAGTGATCGCGCTGATGCTGGCGAAAAATGTAAAGCTGGGGACGATCACTTCGTCACCCGGTTGAATGTCGATTGCCATCAAGGCCAACAGCAAGGCATCGCTACCCGACGCGCAGCCGATCGCGAATTCTGTATCACATTCTTCCGCTACCGCGGCTTCCAGTTCCTGGCAGTAAGGCCCGCCAATGAATCGACCGGATTCAAGAATCGACGCAATCGTCTCCTTGATCTCTGGCAACAACACTGAATTGCCTCGATTAACATCCAGTAAAGGTACAGGGATGTTCGATGGTGCCTGGTCTAAATTTGGGTTCCGTCCCACCGCAGTAGCTCCTTGCTTGCTTGTGTGCGTTTTGCACAGTCTGGCGAATATGTGAGGCGCACGATCGTTGCAACACATTCGTTTCGCTGTGCCCCGTCGCTGTGTCGACTTCCTTGTAGACAAAACGGGACGCAGGAAAATAGAAGCCGCACTGTTCGGCGTCAATATCGAACAATCCAGGCTAGAACACGTACTTTTCGAAATCATCCGTCGATTGGCGATCGAATACGGCTATATTGAATTAATCAGCGAACGTTGGCCCTGGCGGAGTCCACTTGAACTGGTTCGCGAATCTTCTGTGCCTGCTAGCAAGCAAAGACATTGAATAAACACGCTTCAAAAAAAATGACACGGTTTGCCCGGTTCATGGTCAACATGCGCTGGTACCTGTTGGTGGTGGCGATCGGTTTGGCCGGCGCGTCTTTTATTTTGAAGAGCGATGTGGAGTTCGATAATTCGATCGAGGGCATGTTCGCGCCCGGCAATCAGGCACTGGCCGAGTATCAACAGCTGAAAGACATTTTTGGCGGTGCCGAAATTGTGTTGGCTGTTTACGAAGACGCGGAATTGATGAATCCGGATGGCAGCGGGTTGGCACGCTTGAGGTCGCGAACGGCGGAGGTAAAAGACGTCGAGGGTGTGATCGATGTGCTGAGTCTGGCGGAGATCAACGATGCGTTGACCGAGGTCTATACGCTCGGCAACTTCCTGAAAGCAGAAGAAGGCGGCGCGCCGATTCTGGATGCCGATGACAAAATGGCGTCGGCCTTTCTGGATATGTTCGAAGGGTACACGCACGCTGAGGACGGAAAGACGGCGGCGATTGTCTGCCTGTTGCAACGCCTGGAAACGTTGCAGATTCCTCGTGCAACGACGATCAAGGCGCTACGCAGCATTGCCGACGGATGGGATGGATCTCGGATTACCGGCGAACCGGTTTTGTTGGCTGACGGATTTCGATTTATTCGTCGCGACGGTTCACGACTGAACCAGGTCTGTTTGCTGTTAATGAGTTTTGTAATTATCGCGTGCTTCCGCAGCGTTCGCTGGATGTTGATTCCGATTGCGGTGATCAAGTTGTCGTTGTGGATGACGCTGGCGACATTGGCGTTGCTGGGCTGGAAGTTGACGATGGTCAGTTCGATGCTGTCGGCAATCGTGGCGGTCATCTCGGTCGCTACCGTCGTACACATCACGGTTCGTTACCGAGAGGCACGTTTAAAGAACGGCAAGGCGCGAGTCGAAGGGATGGTGGCGGTTTTCGAGTCGTTGCTGATGCCGATCACGTGGACTTGCCTGACGACAGCCGCCGGGTTCCTGGCGTTGACGTTGGCCGATGTGGAACCGGTTAGTGATTTCGGCTGGATGATGACGTTTGGTAGTTTGTTCGTGTTGGTCAGCGTGATGTTGCTGGTCCCGGGCTTGGCGTTGTTGGGTAACGTCGATACGGACCCTCAAAAGACCTGGGGTGAGGGCCTGCTGGAAAATGTTCTGCGAAAAAGTTCGTTTTTGATTTCAAAGTACCCGCAGCGAATCGGATTACTGATCGCGTTGGTTTTGGTCGCCGTTGGCAGTGGCGTCATGTTTCTGGAGGTCGAGACAGACTTCACCAAAAACTTTCGCGAGGATTCGGAGATCATTCAGGCGTACACGTTTGTCGAGGAACGCTTGGGTGGCGCTGGCTTGCTGGATGTGGTGATTGAATCGCCGCCGGAATTGAATCGAGGCTTCCTAAAACGAATCAATGAGATGCAGGATCAGTTGCGTGGCCTGAATTTGGCTTCACCGAACTCGCAGGGCGTAGAGCCGGCGCTGTCGCATGTCGTCAGCTTTGCCGATGCCAACCGGATACTCGATTCCAATCCGTTGTTTATCTTGCTGCGACCGGAACCTCGGTTCAAAGCAATGTCGGCCGTGATGCCCGGGTTCTCCGCTCAAATGAAGACGACGGAACCGGATGCCGCCGGCAAGCATTATTTTCATGTGATGCTTCGAACGAGTCAACAAAAGACGGCGGCTCAACAGGCCGAGCTTATCGATCGCGTCACGGAAATCGTACGGGAACATTTTCCAGAGTCTGGCGACAACGCAGGCAAAGATTCAAAAGGTCGCAAGACGATGACCACCGGGTTTTTCGTGCTGTTGTCGAATATCGTCAATAGTGTGTTGGCCGATCAGTTGAAAACGTTTCTGGCGGCGTGTCTGTTTATCGGGCTGGTCATCTGGCTGGCTTTCAGTTCGTTTCGTTTGGTATTGATCGCTTTGGTGCCAAACATTTTGCCGATCATCGGACTGTTGGGCATGTTGGGTTGGCTTGGCATCAAGTTGAATATGGGCGCGGCGATGATCGCGGCGGTATCGTTGGGACTGAGTATCGACGGCACGATTCATTACCTGACCGGTTACAAAGCGAACAAGCGAGCCGGCTTCCGGACGTCCCGTGCCATCGGGCGGGTACAGTTTCGCACAGGTCGTGCCTTGATCTACAGCACGCTGGCTCTGGTAATCGGATTCGGCAGTCTGTGTACCAGCGAGTTTATCCCCACGGTGTTCTTCGGCGGGCTGGTTGGACTGTCGATGTTGGGCGGAATGTTGGGTAACCTGATTGTGTTGCCCGTGCTGTTGACGATGTTGGGAGGCGGTGGTCATGGGACGCGAACGCGGAAAGGCAAGCGAACCCGTCCAACCGGCGCCGATCCGGACCGGGACCAGGATGCCGAAGCGTCCACGTCGACGACGAACCTGAATGAAGCCGAATGAATTACGAAGCAAGAATTGAAGAATGATTGAGATCGAAGAAGCCCTGCGACTGGTTGCCGAAGAATGTGCCACTCTGGAATCCGTCACTGTGAATCTGGAACAGGCCAGTGGCCATGTATTGGCCGAAGACCTGACCAGCGACGTCGATTCGCCTCCCTTCGATAAATCGATGATGGACGGGTTCGCTGTTCGTGCGGCGGACGTCGATTCGCCACCGGTGAAACTGGAAATCGTCGCTCGCGTGCTGGCCGGCGCATCATTTGAGGGCGAGGTCGATCAAGGGAAAGCAGCGCAAATCATGACCGGAGCGCCGATCCCCGCCGGTGCCGATTCGGTGGTGATGGTCGAGCAAACCGAGGAAGCCGATCAACAGGTGACGATCAATGCCGACGTTCGCAAAGGACAAAACGTGTTGCCCAAGGCGGCTGCGATGCGAAATGGTCAGTCGGTGATGGACGCGGGGACGTTTATTCGCGGCGAGGACGTTGGGTTGTTGGCTGAGGCGGGAAATGCGGAATGCACGGCGATTCGTCGTCCGAGCTTGGCCGTGATTGCGACAGGTGATGAGCTGATCGATGCGGCGTTAAAGCCAGCAGGAAGCCAGATTCGAAACAGCAACGGGCCGATGCTGGCCGCGTTGGCTGGTCCCTATTGTCAAGAAGTCATCAACCTGGGAATCGGGCCAGACGATCCGAAGTTGTTGTCCGAGAAAATTCAAAAGGGACTTAACAGCGATGTGCTGGTGTTAAGCGGCGGAGTCTCTGCGGGTGTCGCTGATCTGGTTCCCGGGCTGCTGCAAGAGGCTGGTGTTCAGCAGATCTTTCACAAGGTTCGCATCAAGCCGGGCAAGCCGATTTGGTTTGGACTGAAACGGCACGACAACGGACGACGAACTCTGGTTTTCGGTTTGCCGGGTAACCCCGTCAGTTCAATGGTTTGTTTTCGAGTGTTCGTCGCGCCGGCTCTGTTGCGGCTGGCCGGACGAGATAGTCAGGACGAATCGTATCGCGGCCGTTTGGCAACTGATCACTCACACCGTCCCGGCCGAACGACGTATTGGCCGTCGCGTTGTGAACGGACTGATGATGGATTGGCGGTGACGCCGTTGAACTGGAAAGGCTCGTCCGATTTGCGGACGCTGGCCGAAGCGAATTGTTTTGCTGTGTTCGATGGCGATAGCGAATCGTTTGCTGCGGGGCACGCGGTGCAAGTTTATATGATGCGTTGAAGTACGAGGGTGGTTTCAGTACAAGCACGAAGCGCAAGCGAGTGGTTCCATACCGCAAAAACCACTCGCTTGCGCTTCGTGCGCGTATTTTGAGTGCGTGTGACGCGGTCGCCTGCC
>CAZPOL010000008.1:74685-79885 GCA_964588195.1 uncultured Pirellulaceae bacterium
CACTCGCTTGCGCTTCGTGCGCGTATTTTGAGTGCGTGTGACGCGGTCGCCTGCCGGCTCGTCGTTAAACGGTTTAGAACTTTCGCACCGATCTTATGATCCGGCCTTGTTCCTGGTCGATCGCCTGCAGTTCTGTGATCTTCCAGAGTCCGCCGATGTTACGGACGTTGAATAACGCCTCGTATCGATTGGTACGTCGGTGGATGTGGCCCCAATGTTCGACGTTGCCTTCCAGTTCCCAGATGCAGCGGTATGAGAAATCGGGTGCGTCTACGTGCTCGTCGTCCGCGGACGCGTCGGAGATTTCGCCTTCCATGATTTCGATACGGTCAATGTTCGAAACCGCCCCACCCTGCTCCTTGATCTCAAGGCTCTTCCGCATATCCAGATACACTTTCTTCAGCAACGGTCCGTCCGTCGTTCGGGCCAAAGCGTCGTACACGTCCTCTTCCACGTTGTAGTCAAACGATCGAAACAGGTTGGTGTGCAAGTCACTGAAAATCTCGCGAGCCGTTTCGGGCGATGGTCCAGCTGATTGCGGGACGGGCATCAAAAGAAATCCAAGTCCCAACATGGCGGCGGTGGGCAACAGCGTTTTGGCGACTCCGAAATTGGCATTGAACAATCCGAATAGAAAAACGAGTCCGCCCAGTAACCAACAAACGATTGCCAGTACAGGTGCTTTACTCTCCGGTTCCAGTTCGAAACTATCCACTTTTACGTCGACCACTTCAGGCAGTGGCGGGATGCCCGGGTTGGTCCACTTTGCGACATTCTTTGTCAGGAATTTCGAGAACTGTTTTTTAGCGACCGAATCATCCGGGCCAACGATTTTTACTTCCACGTTGCGAAGCATCTTTGCGAACATGTCCCACGAAACTGAAACGTTATCCGGGATATTGCGAATTGGATAGGACATAATCACGCCGGCGCGTCCGTTGGCGATGGAAACTCGTTTTCGTTCGGCGGATCTTCCCAGGTCGCGGACGTCCAGGCCGAAGAAGCCGATATCGTCGAAGCGAGGTTTTTGTTCCTTGCCGTTGACGGAGAGTTTGTTGGCCTCGGAAAACAGAGCTTCGATCGTGGCCACTGCCTTGTCCTGTTCGTCGACCTCCAGGTACCAGCGGTCTTTTTGCTCGAATCGAATCAGTTCATTCAGGTTCGCCAACGGTATCAGGACTTCGTGTCTGATTTCGCGGGGAGTCACGTAGATGAACGAATAGACTCCGCCGTATTCGGTCAGGCCGAGCGTCTTGTCGCGAGTCTCTTCAAACCACGCTTTCAACTCCGCGCCGGTCAGATGGTTTTGTAACGGGTTGTCCCAATCGAAGCGGACCGTTTTTGGGTCCTTGATTTTCAATGTGTCTGCGTACGCCGCATCGGAACCGCCCTGCTTGACCACAATCTTTACTTCGGACGGTAGATCTTCGTTGTAGTCGATAATGTAGTTTTGGAATGTCAGGTATTCGGGAGGCTCATCAAAAGCGTACTCGAAGGTGTAGTCCAACATGTATTCGATTAGCTGGTCGTCATTGATTCCTGCTTCGGGAATCTTCCATTTTGGCAATTCGACAAGCTTGCCCTCGACTCGATTACCAGCCGGATCATAGATCTCGAATCGCTCCAGCAAAAAGTCACCGTGGATTTCAACGCCTTCCAGTAACTCCTCCGTGTCGTACTTGCCGTTTTCCATCGCCGAGATCAGGTGGATGAGATAGAGTTCATCGGCGGAACTGGAAATTCGGACCGTCATCGAATCGCGGTTCACGTAGATGTTTGCGATCGTCTGCACGAATGGGTGCTCGGCACTGCCGGTTTCCACCGATGTACTGGAACGGTGCGGTGAATTGGCGGAGAGCAATCCGGGCATGATCGAAAGAATCAAGCAAAGGAGAATTGTTTTCGTTTTGAACATGAACCGTTTTGGGTTGTTAGTGGTCATCAGAAACAATGCAGGGCCTGTTTTTTAGTTAGCGTGTCTTTTGTTCGTTTTGGTACGAATTCCAAAGGAATCGCAGCGTTCAGCCGCATCCTTGAACTTATGGGTAGTTGCCTTGGCCGTCCATTGTCCGATTGATAAAAACGCCCAATTGTGTGAAATTCCTTAGATTGTAAACGCTGGCAAACTGGTTCGCCGGCATAATTCGACATTGGAGGTTGGATGAACCTGCTGCAAGAAATCAAGAATCGCTTTGAACCTGTGTTGGCCGAGTATGCAGATGGGGAATCGATGCCCATGTTGTTGGCGATGATTCGACCATCGCAAGACGCCAGGTTCGGCGATTATCAAGCGAACTGTGCGATGCCGTTGGGCAAAAAGAACGGGCAAGATACGCCGGTTTTCGCCGCCGGTCTAATTGAGAAGACGGATCTGCAAGGCTTGCTGGGTGATGCCCAGGTGGCCGGTCCGGGCTTTATCAATATCACGCTTGATGACCAGTTGCTAATTGACGGACTTGCCAAGAGTTTCGCCGATCTTGAACGACTCGGTGTTCAACCTGTCGAATCGCCACGCAAGTTCGTGATCGATTTCTCTTCTCCCAACGTCGCCAAACCGATGCACGTCGGTCACATTCGGTCGACCGTTATCGGTGACAGCCTCAGTCGAGTGCTGGCCTTCATCGGCCACAACGTGATCACCGACAACCATCTGGGTGACTGGGGTACACAATTCGGCATGATCATTTACGGCTACAAACATTTTCTGAACGAGTCGGCTTATCAGGATCAACCGGTTGCGGAACTGAGTCGTTTGTATCGAATGGTTCGTGGCTTCGTCGACTATCACGCCGCCGTCAAGAAATTGCCAGAGTCAGAAGCGTTGCTGGAAAAGCAGCGAACGTTGCTGGCCGAATTCGAAGGCACCGATCCCGGCGATGACAAAAAGCTGGCCAAGAAACTGAAGAAGGATATCAAGAGTCTGAAGTCGAAGATGGCGTCGCTTCAGGACAACATCAAATCCGGGTTGAAGAAAACCATTGCGGAAGTTGAATCGAACAAAGAGCAACTTGAGCATGCTTCGAAACACCCTGAGATCGGTACTGCGGTGCTGAACGAAACGGCCAGGTTGCATGAAGGCGATGAAACCAACCAGCAGTTGTGGACGGAGTTCATGAAGCATGGCCAGGTCGAGATTCAACGAGTCTACGATCGACTGAAAATCGAATTCGACCATGTGTTGGGCGAGAGTTTCTACCACGACCAATTGGGCAAGGTCGTCGAAGACTTGCAGTCGAAAAAATTAGCCGAGGAAAGCGAAGGGGCTCTCTGCGTCTTTATGGACGAGAAGGCGGCGCCGATGATCGTGCGAAAAAGCGACGGTGCTTTTCTGTATGCCACGACAGACCTGGCGACGGTCAAATATCGAATGGACGAGTGGCAACCGGACGCCATTTTGTACGTTGTCGATTTTCGACAGGGAGAGCACTTTGACAAGCTGTTCGAGGTCGCTCGCAAGTGGGGCTATCCGAACGTCGAGTATCAACACGTCAAATTCGGAACCGTAATGGGCGATGACGGCAAGCCTTTCAAGACTCGGTCTGGCGATACCGTTGGCCTGGAGCCGTTACTGGACGAGGCGGAAAAGCGAGCGTTGGCGGTGGTGTCCGAGCAGGATGCAAATAAGCCGACTGGCCCGGAATTCGACGAGCAACAATTGAAGCAGATCGCCAAGGTGGTCGGGATCGGGGCGCTGAAATACGCGGATCTGTCGCAGAATCGAACGAGCGATTACACGTTTAGCTATGACAAGATGGTCGAGCTAAAAGGGAACACGGCGACGTATCTGCAATACGGTTACGCTCGAGTACAAGGGATCTTTCGTCGTGGCGAGGTCGATGTGAATGAGCTGCGAGCCAACCCGGTGCCATTTCAGTTTTCGCACGAGGTGGAACGACAACTGGCGTTGAAGCTGTTACGTTTTTCCGAAGCACTGGATGATGTGGCGGCCGACTATCGACCAAACCAGTTGGCGAATTATCTGTTCGAGTTGACTCAGACTTTCTTCGTGTTCTTCGACAAGTGCCCGGTGCTAAAGTCGGAAGGGGCGTTGAAACAATCGCGGTTGCAGTTCTGCGATCTGATGGCTCGAACGGTACAAATGGGATTGTCGCTGATGGGTATCGAAACGTTGGATCGAATGTAGCGGGGAGCGTTGGGACACTCGTTCACTGGGCTGGCTTGGCAAGGATGTGATGGCAAATACGACTCGACAAAAACGGAAGCCGCGTAAAATTTCGGCCAGTAAATTTACTGACACGATCGTCTGCGGGGATATTCACGAAGTCGCCGAAACACTGCCTCGTGATTTCGTCGATACGATCGTGACCAGCCCGCCGTACTATCGCCAACGCGATTACGGCAGTGGCCTGCAGATTGGCCAGGAGAAGACGCCTCAGGAATATACGGACTCGCTGGCCTCCGTCTTTGAGAAATTGTTGCCGGTGGTCAAGGAGTCCGGTTCGCTGTGGTTGGTGCTGGGTGACAAGTACATCAATGGCGAATTGCAGGGGATGCCGTGGCGTGTCGCGTTGGCGTTGAAGGATGTCGGTTGGCACTTGCGTAGCGATGTGATTTGGCACAAGCCGAACGCAATGCCCTCGTCCACAAAGACTCGCCCCACCACGGATCACGAGTATGTCTTTTTGTTTACTCGTTCCAAAAACTACTTCTATGATGCCGACGCGATTCGCGAACCGCACGTCACGTTCACTGAAAACAGCAAGATGAAGGGCGGGCGAAAGCATTTGGGGAAACGAGGCGGCACGCCCGAGAAAGGAAAGAACAGCGGCAGCAGCAATTTGCATGATGGCCGTTGGGACCAGGCGTTTCATCCCAAAGGTCGGAACAAACGCACGGTTTGGTCGATCTCGTTGTCAAAGTTTCGCGAGGCCCATTTCGCAGTGTTCCCGCCGACGCTGGTCGAGACTTGTATCAAGGCGAGTTGCCCGGAAAAGGGGCTGGTGATGGATCCGTTTTCCGGGGCCGGAACGACGGCGCTGGTGGCGAAACAGTTGGGAAGGAAGTTTCTGGCGGTCGATTGCTCAGAGGAGTACTGCGGGATCGCGAAGAGAAGGTTAGACGAGGCGTGAGCGGGAAACGAATCTGCGCACAGTACAAGCACGACGCGCAAGCGAGTGGTGTCAATACAAGCACGAAGCGCAAGCGAGTGGTTTCTCAGCAGTGTCCTACGGGTAGGCGA
>CAZPOL010000008.1:79985-82065 GCA_964588195.1 uncultured Pirellulaceae bacterium
TGCGTAATCGTCCGTCGTCGTAACACAGACGCCTGCGGCTTGCCGTTAAACGAAATACCAGCACGACGCGCGAGCGAGTGGTTCCAAACCGGCAAACCACTCGCTCGCGCTTCGTGCTTGTATTTTTGTATCTTTGTAATTTGAACAGGCTATTCAGTGGCTTTGCCATCAACCGGTTTTTTTGAGGCGCGGCTGGGCAGGATGATGGCTAGTACGCACAGGATGGTCATCATCAGGGCGGGCCAATCGGCGATTGTGGCGTACCAGCTGCGGCGAGCCGTCAGTGGGAAATCCATGTGCAGGATTTCTTCTTTTCGTCGTGGGCCTTGCTGCAAAATCTTCCCATCGCTTTGAATAAATGCCGAGAATCCTGTGTTGGAAGCGACGATCATCGGCATGCGGTTTTCGACGGCTCGTATGACGTTGCATGCCAGGTGATGGTCCAGCAAACAGTGACCGTAAAACCAGCCATCATCGGTTACGTTGACCATGAAATCGGGCTCATGACCTGACGACCGTAAATAATCAAGCGACTCGTGCAGCAAGTGCGCCACGGCGCTCTCAAAACAAACGTTGGGCGCTGCTGTGAATTCGCCTATTCGAAACGCCACCGGCTTTTTGCCACGCTGAAAGCCGCTGCCAATCGGAGTGGCTTTGGCCAGGAACGGGAACTGCTTGACAAAAGGAACGAACTCGCCAAATGGAACCAGATGCATCTTGTGATAGGCCGACGTGACTTGACCCTGTTGGCCAAGCAACAACGCTGAATTGTACGCGTCCTCGAAATCCGGATCCAAGGTCGTCGTGCCGACGATCATGGCCGGAAGGTTGAATCGTGGTGGTGCGTCATCGGGGGCTTTGATGTAATAGTGCTCAATCATCGGTCGAAACAGATACTCGTGAAAGGCGCGAAACTCCTGTCGGACCTGTTCAAACTTTGGATCTTTACCTGGCAGGTAGTGCGGGATCGGATACTTGCCTTCTGGCCAAACAATCAGATCGGGCCTCGGACATTGGTTGTCGCGTTGCCAAGCCAGGTGCTGTTCCAGGTAGGCGGTGGCCAGCTGTTCCTGATATTTTCGGGCTTCTGTTTCACTCGTTGGAAAACGCGTGTCGATACTGCCCTGCACCACCGCAACATCGATCGACTCGCGATTCGGTTGAAAAGCGGGGTCCGGTTGCAGGAACCCATAGCCGACAACGAATGCGAGCGTTGCGATACAAACGACCAAGCCTGTTCTGCGCTTACCAGCGATGGCTTGAAACAGACCAGCCGCGAACAGGATCAGCAAGAACGTCAGCCCATAGGCTCCGGCAATGTCGCAAACCTGCAGGATGATCGGGTGTTTGTATTGCGAGTTGGCCAGCATTGAAAAACCAAAGCCGGTCAACATGTGAGCTCTGACCCATTCCAGGGCCGTGAACACGATGGGAGCCGCGATCACGACCGAAATATTTTGGTTGTGTACGAACTTGCGACCGATCCAGACGAATAGAATCGGGTAAATCGAGAGGTAGGAAAACAGCATGGCCCAGGCGATGTATAACGCTGGGTGCGGTAGCGCGATGTAGTAAGTTTCGATCGCCCAGTAGATCAGGCCAGCGAACCAGATGCTGCGTAGCGGTTTAGCGGCTTTGAATTCAGGTGTGACGATCAAGGCCACGAATGGGACAGCCGCAATCCAGGCCAATGGCCACCATCCGACGGGAGGGAAGCACAGCAACATCAGGATCGAACCAGTCAGTGCCGTGAGAAACGGTTTCTGGCTGGCCCAACGAAGCAACGTATGGTCCGGGGTGCATTCATTCATGCATTCGGTTTAAACGATTCCGAAGAATTCGTCGACTCCGACTGCAGCGATTGGTCGGCGATTGATGTCGAAATTTCCGTGGCTTTGCGTGAGGCAAGATGAGAATTGGATTGCCCTCACGCGATGCCGCGAAGACGCGAAGGATTTTTTGATGCAAAGAAACAGAGGTTGTTTGAAAGCTGCAAAACTGACGAAATAGCGCAGTAAAAAGCCCAACAGCTGGATGCTGGGCGGGCGATGCCGATTGCGTCAAAACAAAAGGGATTCAG
>CAZPOL010000009.1:0-79251 GCA_964588195.1 uncultured Pirellulaceae bacterium
TCTCTACTCCCATCTCAGATTTCGTTAAGAAGCTGAATAAGATTCTGTTCGTGTCTTTGTTATCATACCAAACATTGATGTCAAAATGGTGAATGGCCACGGGAACAAATCCAGTGAAAAATCAGACCCATTTTCTGCAATTAACCTGATTTTTGAAACACAGCGGAACAGAGAGTACAGGAATGCTCCCGGCCAACCTTACTCGAACTCTGTGGCATCCGTGCCTTTGTGTTCCTCTACCAGCATTCTTGCTCACTACTTGCACACGCATGGTTTTTGATGGACTAGCAAGTCGTCGAACGATGGTTAAGGCGATGTCGTTTATTGACTCCCGCGACCAGACCGTGAATTCTTTTGTGATCGAGTGTTGATGCGTTACAATCGTTGAATCGCGATGAATCGAAATTAGGCGAAGGCTTTATCGGAGGTAATTATGTATCGGAATGAGTGTTTTCGATTGTGTTGGTTTCGCATACAGCTTGCGACGATAGCGATCCTGTTGTTCTGTTGCGTTTCGACTGTTTTCGCGCAAGACGAGTTTGAAGGTTTTCCGTGTGTCGAAAGGACGATTGGAGAGAACGAGAAGAAGACGTATTTTCAGATTGGACCCAAGACATCGGGTGAGATGCCGGAAGCTGGCTGGAAGGTATTGTTTATATTGCCCGGCGGTGACGGCTCGGCAGACTTCAATGGCTTTTGCCGCAGAATTCACATGAATGCTTTGCCCGACGGTTATATCGCGATTCAATTAGTGGCCCACGCATGGTCCGATGACGACAACCGAACAGTGTGGCCGACCGAGTTTGTGAATCCGCAGAAAGCTGAATTTACTTCTGAGACGTTGATTGCCGAGTCATTGGTCGACGTCGCTAGCCATGTTGAATTCGATTCAAAGCATGTGTTCGCTTTGGGCTGGTCTTCGGGTGGGCCGCCGGTCTATGCGGCATCAATGACAGAAGGTTCGCCGATAACAGGCAGCTTTGTGGCGATGAGTGTATTTCGCGAAGCCTGGATGCCTGATTTGTCAAAGGCGAAGGAGCACCCCTACTTCGTTTTTCACTCACCTGACGATTGGATCAATATCGACGAACACGCGCGACCAGCGGTCAAAGCGTTGAAAGAGGCCGGCGCCACAGCCAAGTTGCAAACCTATCGTGGCGGGCACGGGTGGCGTGACGATCCGTTCGGCAATATCCGAAAGGGTGTCACCTGGCTGGAACAGCAGGTCGAAGATCAAGGTGATGAATGAGTTGTTTTTACAGGTCACACAGAGCGCCGTAGGATGGGCACTCTTGCCCGTCTTTGAATCACACGCAGTCGGGCAGTCGGGCAGTCGGTCAAGAGTGCCCAACCTACGTTCTCAACTCAATCGGCGTTGCCGAAGGTCGACCATCCATCGACGTATCCCAGTAACGGCTTGGCGATCTTGTCTAACTCTTCCTGTGCGGCAACGATCGAATCGTAGCTGAGCTGCATTACTCGCGAACATTCACAAGTCCACTGCTCGGCAGCATCCTCGACCTCCTCAATCTCGTCGTCAAAGTAGATTTCCGTCCGATAGCCCAGAGCCCCAACGGCGTTGGCAATTTCAATCGCCACTTGCTCATCGGGTGCGGCGATCTGGATGTCAACATCCATCGGCTTGCTAAAGTCGCTACCGGTTTCGGCGATCAACTTCAATGCGTCGCCATCGACATCATCAGGAAAAGGTTCGTTCATTGAGTTTTAACCTTGTGGCAGATTTACCAGCGGTTCAGATTATGCTCTGTTCCGAACGCTGCTAAATCCCGCCCATCTGTAAGTGGATATTTTAGTAATCTAAGTAGTCTGTTCGTTTTCAAATACGATTAGATTGGCACTTCAGTACCTTGCTACAACAAGCCCAACCGGCCCACTGCGCGAATCGCAACCAATCATAGGCGCGTGCTATTCCTTCGTCCATCTGAAACCCGGTATTTGCCGGGCGTCGTGCTTTTAACCCGCCCCGATTCCCAATCGTGGAACTGAATCTGGAACTGGACTAGAATAATTGCTTCGATCCTGCCTCCTCATCTTTATCGAAAGAAGTTTCATGTTTGGGTTCCGACACTGCCAAACGATTGCAACCAGCACTGACAGAATTGGTCGGTCGATTGCTACGGTCCTGACCATCTCAATTGCATTGCTAGTCGTATTTACAGCATTGGCAACCGCGCTGTTAACGCCCGGCGATCTGCTCGGTCAGGAAAAGGCTTCGAAGGAAAACGCTTCGATCAAGGCGTTTAGCTCACAGCGAATTCTTGACGCGACCCGCTTGTCAAACGGCAAACCTCTATTGCTGTACCGCCAGAAAGCCACCAACGAAGACGAGACGCCGGCTTACGAACGTGGCAGCATCAAACGGTTTGAACGCCTGTTCGATCACCCGACGGACCCCGACGGACAACTCGGAATCTCCTGGCTGGATGCGGACAAGAAGAATGGCATGGGTATTTACTCATTTCGCGATGGAGTAACAAAATTTGAAACGCACATCAGCGAGCGAATCCGGCAGCCTTCTTTTTTTCAGTCCGAGGCGGGAGACATCTTCATCGGGTCCCGAAATGGAGTGATCTATTGGATCAAGCCCGACAAAAGCAGGCTGCGGTTTCAATTGCCGTTACCCGAAGGCCAGGAGCCTGAGCCGAACAAGGTCTTTCGGGAGATTCAATTCACCAGTTTCCCAGGCAGCAATGTCGTGTGTGCCTACTCCATTGCCGATCCCAGGTATCATCCGCGTGCGTTATACGAGATTGCCGTTGCCGACCCGGAAAAAGGCTGGAGAACCGTCGACCTCGGACGCCAGGCGACCGGCCCGGCCGTCATGACCAGCCCGACCGAACTGAAAATGTTGCGGTACGATCGCTGGCTAAACATCGATCTGGCCAAAAGCGAATTCACGGAAACCAAATTCGAAATACCAAACGAAGGCGACTCGAAAGTAAAACCAATGCTGGTCACTCGCACCATCGATGGAACCTTGTTGTCGATTTGGCGGAGACACTACCGATCGTACAAGCCAGATGACCTGGACCCATTCGAAAACGGATTCTACCAACGTATCTGCCAATGGAATGATGATGAAAACAAATGGGATGTGGTACAGGGAAAGAACCGTGGCATCAGCAAGGAACTGCCACAAGCTATCGATAAGGATGGCGGGTGGTGGCTGGGCACTTCCGAAGGCACGCTGTTGCATCGCGACAACGAAGGAGAGTTTCGCGAATTGGGATACCAGTACGGCATTGCCACTGATTCCATTGGGCGAGTGAAAATCGATCGTCAAAATCGCCTGTGGTTGTTTGGCAACGTGCCGATTGAGATTGACATGGCCGCTCTTCGCGCCGCCGAGCCGGTTTCGTCGCCTGAATGGCGCGAGCTGTATTCGAAAATTCCGATTGGGATCTCCAGGTTAGCTCCGTTTCGCACCGTCAGCCCTGCTGTGACTCCCGAAAACAAAGTTATCTGTTTTGACGATGTGGACCGTTCCTACGACCTGCCTTCGGCGGACGTCTTTCCGATCACCGGAAGACAATTGATCACGTTCGAAGACAACCAGGGTCGACCTTGGTTGGTCAGTACCGGCGACGAGGAGAAATTCCTGTTGGCCGGATTCATCGATGGAGCCTGGAAGACAATCGATGTCGACAAAGTTGACGGGCAAGGCTGGCTTGAATCGATTGCCCAGTGGCTTAGCCAGAACAACCACGTCCATCCGATTGACTATCTTGGCACCAAGGTTGGATTTGGCCCGGAAGGGCGAATCGCGGTGATGCTTAAAAGCGAATTAAAACTGTTTGATGGCAAGAACTGGTCCTCGACGCCCATTCCATCCACGGCAGGTCGCTACCGACAACGCGGACAGACGATCGAGTTCCGAATCGACAGAATGCGAATTTGGGTGTCGCGTTACCTGGCTTTTGACCTTGCCAACCACCACTGGAAAGACGTCTCTTCAAACATTAAGGAATTGTGGGAAACGGTGAACGAGCCTGTCGGTTTGTCGTCGAACTACCGAGAACGTCGTGAAGCCTCCAACCAACGACTGGCAAACACGCCACTGAAAGATAGTGGCGCATGGTTGTATTCGGATGAGTTTCGGTATGCCCAATTCCTTCCCGATAAGGTCTCGTTGTACGACGGCCATCACTGGACGACGGTTCCGACCTCCGGTTCACCACTGGCCGCCAGACGGTCAATCTCGTCAATGGCCAGACACCGCAATGGTCACTGGATTTTTCGGATGTCGACGGCATCCGGAAACAGTCGCTACATCGTCTACCGTCCCAAGGTGACAGAAGTTTCTGTCGCGGAAAAATCGCTAGGTGACCAGGCAAATTCGGAAGCCGAGTTGAATCCCACGTGGGTCAGTCCAACACCTTTGGCCGATTTGAAACTGCGTTACCAGGTCGACAACGGAAGTTGGTCGGATTGGCAACCTTCTTCAAACCCGATCTTACCCGGTGCCGTCGTTCCACAAGGAGAACACCAACTGCGCGTTGAATTACATTGCCCCGATCAGATGTTGTCGACCGAACCTTTGGAGTACAATTTCAATGTCACGTACGACTTGACCAGCGAACTGGAATCCTTGTTGAACAAATTGTCATCAATGGATTTTGAGGAACGTGAACAAGCGGAAAAGTCGCTGGCGGAGAAGGGCGAACACATTATCGAGTTACTGTCGAGTCGCTACGAAAATGAAAAGGATCCCAACACACGAGCCGCCATTGGACGAATTCTGTCTGTCCTGAAGGGCAAGACTGACAAAAATTAGAAGACCGACAAGTAAATCGTTGAGTACGTCGCTCTGAAAGCAAACATGAAAAACAAAAGTACCGATTGCGTTCATGCCGGGCAACGCCGCGACAACCTGGGGGTCGTCAATGCGATCGAGCCGTCTTCGGCATACCAGTACATCGATGGTTCGGATGGCGGCGACCAGTTTTATCCTCGCTACTTCAACACGCCCAACCAGCAATACATCATCGAAAAAGTGGCGGCTCTGGAATGCGCCGAGACGGGTGTCATCTTTGGTTCGGGGATGGCGGCGATCGGCACCACGCTGCTGGCGATGTTGAAAACCGGCGACCATGCCGTGCTGTTGGAAAACATCTACGGTGGAACCTTGTCATTCGTCGACAGTGAATTCCCTGAGTTCGGAATCGAATACGATGTGGCTGGTCCTTCGGTCGACCAATTGATGGCCAGCGTCAAACCGAACACGCGGGTGATCTTTTTGGAAACGCCCGCCAACCCTTTGATGCAAGTCGTCGACCTGGTCGAGTTGGCGAAGGCGGCTGCCGCAAAAAACATTATCACGATCGTCGACAACACATTCGCCTCGCCAATCAATCAAAACCCGATCGCTCTTGGAATCGATTTGGTCGTCCACAGCGGCACCAAGTACCTGGGCGGACATAGCGACCTCAGTTTCGGTGCCGTCGTTGGCCAATCGGATACGATCGAACGCATCCGCAAGAAGGCCGTGAATTACGGCGGCAATCTGAACGCGATGACGTGCTACCTGATCGAACGCAGCATCAAGACTCTGGATGTGCGAGTGCAAAGACAAAATACAAACGCGATGGCCGTGGCCTCCTTTCTTGATCAGCACTCAGGCGTTGATCAAGTCTACTACCCGGGACTGGCCAACCATCCCGGTCACGATATTGCCGCGTCGCAAATGAGCGGGTTCGGTGGCATGATGGCCTTCGACCTTGCAGGACAGGCTTGCCCAAAATCATTCCTGAACGAACTGAGTGTGATCACTCCGGCGATGAGCCTTGGAGGTGTCGAGAGTACGGTGACCATGCCGATTTACACTTCGCACAAACCAATCTCGCCCGAGGAAAGAAAACGACTCGGAATCGGTGATCGCCTGGTGCGTCTGTCCGTAGGAATTGAGGGGGCAGAGGATATCGTGTCCGACCTGGAAAACGCTCTCACTGCTTTCTCAAAACAATCAACACCTGAAAAATGTGGCGTCTAATGGCCGCCGGTAATCAACCTTTAACACCTAAAAACCAACAAATGAAAAAGAAATACTTGCTCGCATTCTTTGCCGTATCACTTTGTCTGCCGCTGTGCGTCGGCAACGCGTTGGCGCAAGAATCTGCGACTGACCAGGAATCCAAGTCAGTACCCGTTTTCGCCAATGGCGAAGCACAGGTCGTTGACGGGTTCAAAACACCAAGCGAATGGGTGCGGCACGAGCTGTTTGTCGAAACCGAATTCGATTCTGACGGAGATCAAAAACCGGATCGGATGCAAGTTCTGGTTTGCCGTCAAAAACAAACTGAAACCGAAGGATTGAAGGTGCCTGTGATCTATGTGACCAGTCCCTACTTTGCTGGTATCGGTTCAACGGCACCACCTTACATGTGGGATCCAAAACAAGAATTGGGTGAAGAACCGCCAGAACGATCCAACCCGCCAGAGATCAAACCGCGTCCGCCGCGATTCAGTGAACGCCACGCGGTTAAGTGGGTTCCCAGAGGCTACGCCGTCGTCTGTTCCTGCTCGCCGGGAACGGGACAATCGCAGGGTTGCCCAACCGTCGGTGGCGACAACGAGTCCCTGGCACCCAAGGCCGTGATCGATTGGTTGTGTGGTCGTGCCAAGGGCTACAAGACACTGGACGGTGACGAGGAAGTAACGGCATCGTGGTGTACAGGGAAAGTCGGCATGACGGGAACCTCGTTCAATGGAACGTTGCCATTGGCCGCCGCCACGACGGGTGTCGAAGGCCTGGAAGCCATTATCCCAATCGCTCCCAACACTTCGTACTACCACTATTACCGATCCAACGGTTTGATTCGCCATCCTGGCGGTTACACCGGCGAAGATATCGATGTGCTTTACAACTTCATTCATAGCGGCGATCCAGAGAAGCGTGAGTTTTGCAATTGCAACGTCCGTGACGATTTGCTGATGGCGAAATTCGATCGAGTCAACGGCGACTACAACGAATTCTGGGCAGGCCGCGACTACCTGCACGACCTTGGACCACTCAAGGCGCCTACGTTGATGGCTCACGCGTTCAACGACTGGAATGTGATGCCCGAGCACAGTGTCCGGATTTACGAAGCACTCAAAGAAAAAGGCGTTCCCTGCCAGGCTTACTTCCATCAGGGAGGTCACGGCGGCCCGCCACCTCTTAAGTTAATGAACCGCTGGTTCACACGTTACCTGTTCGACGTCGAGAATAATGTCGAGGAAGATCCGAAGTCCTGGATTGTTCGGGAAGATGCCGGACGTGATCGAAATCCAACGGCCTACGCGGACTACCCACACCCCGAGGCCAGCCCGGTGACATTCCACCTGAATAGCGGTGGAGCAGAGGCCGGCGGACTAACAGTTAGCGCGCCTGCCGATAAACAGGGCCAGGAAAAACTGATCGACGATTACAACGTCAAGGGTAGCGATCATGCCAAGGCAAGTTCTTCAACCAATCGGTTGCTGTATGTCACGCCCACGTTGACTGAGCCATTGCACCTGTCCGGCACACCGCAGGTCACAATTCGAATGGCCGCCGACCAGGATGCCGCAAACCTTTCGGTTTGGGTTGTCTCACTGCCATGGGAAAGGTCTCGCAGAATCACGGACAACGTGATTACACGTGGCTGGGCCGATCCGCAGAACCACAAGTCGCTGACTGAAAGCGAGCCCTTGGTTCCGGGTGAGTTCTACGATGTCACCTTTAACCTGCAACCGGATGATCAGGTCATCGCCGCCGGCCAACAAATCGGCCTGATGATCTTCTCCAGCGATTACGACTTCACTCTATGGCCGGAACCGGGCACTGAATTGACGGTCGATCTGGATGGAACCAAATTTACTTTGCCAATTGTTGGTGGTCAGGAAGCTTTGCAAAAAGCGACCACTGAAAAGTAATCACGGGTCGCTCGCCTGTCCAAAGCAAACACGCATCGTGCCATCACGCAGAATTTCTGAGTGGTGGCACTTTTTTTTGATGTCGTGTAATTCCGTGGAACCACGAGGTATAACGCCATGCATTACGGAACATTGAGCAAGGCAATCGCTGTCTGCTAGCGGCAACCTTTGTCTAATCGACAGAGTCGACTCAAGCGTCACACCTTCAAACGCCGAAAAAGAGAGTGCAGTATTGTTGCATCAATGGATCAACCTGCGCACTTCGAAGGTCTACACAAGGTCTCCCCCGACTGTGTCTTCCCCATCGGTACCAAATGGAAACTACGAGAACCGTGCGCCCCAACTGGGTCGTTTCGGATCGTGGATTGCGGACTGGGGCAGAGTCGTCATTCAGTCTGTCACCGCTATCGGTGCCTTCAGCCTGTTCATCTGGGAGACCGTCGTCTGGATGTTCAGCCGTTTGCCACGGCGAGAAACGTTGTGGCCCAACTTCTACCAGGTCGGCGTACTTAGTTTGCCCGTTGTGGCATTGACCGGTACTTTCATCGGGATGGTGTTGGCGGTTCAGAGTTACTTTCAGTTCCGACAGCTTGGCCTGGAGACTCGATTGGGCGCCGTGATCAACATGACGCTGGTGCGAGAACTTGGGCCGGTGTTAGCCGCTACGATGTTGGCCGGTCGCGTTGGCAGTGCCATGGCGGCTGAGTTGGGCACAATGCGGGTCACCGAACAAATCGATGCTCTGTCGGCAATGGGCGCCAATCCGATTCGTTACCTTGTGGTGCCACGCTTCCTTGCTTGCTTGTTGATGATCCCGACGCTTACGATCATGGCTGACTTCATGGGCGTCGCGGGTGGTTACTTTTACAGTTACCTGGTGCTGGACATCGACACACATTATTACTGGTACAATAGCGCCCAATTCGTGGGCTGGTTTGACCTGTTCACTGGACTGTTCAAGAGTTTCTTCTTCGGTGCGGCGATTGCGATGGTCAGCTGCTATCAAGGATTCAACTGTAGTCCCGGCGCTGAGGGCGTTGGGCGAGCCTCGACAGCTTCGTTCGTGTATTCGTTTGTACTGATCCTGATGCTTGATCTTGGGCTCGGCATCTTTTTGGATAAGTTCTATTTTGTATTCTTTCCATCGGGAGGATCACTGTTTTAGATCTTCAGCGATATCGCGAAGTCTGACTCAGCAAGAAAGAACACCATGATCGATGAATTGATTCGAGAGCAAGAACCGCTTGTCGCCGTTGAGGACATTTCCGTCCGCTTCGGTAGTCAACGAGTGCTGCGCGATATCAGTTTGCGGATCCCGGCCGGGCAGACTCTCGTCCTGATTGGCGAGAGCGGTTGTGGCAAAACTGTTTTGATGAAAAGCATTATTGGTCTGGTCAATCCGCAGCGGGGTCGGGTGCTGTTCGACAAAATGAACATCCGCAAGTTGAACGATCGGCAATTGAGCCAGCTACGTCTACGTTTCGGATTCGTATTTCAGAATGCAGCGCTGTTCGACAGCATGACGGTTGGTCAAAACGTGGCCTTTCCATTGCGACAACAGGGTAACTACACGCATGCCGAGATCCGCGAGGAAGTCTTGTCGCGTCTGTCCGAGGTGGGGTTGCCCGACGAGGTAGTCCGCAAAAAACCTGCTGAACTTTCCGGGGGAATGCGAAAACGCGTCGGTCTGGCTCGGGCCCTGGTAATGAAACCTGAAATCATCATGTACGACGAACCAACGACCGGACTCGATCCGATCATGAGCGATGTAATTAACGAATTGATTTTAAGAACGCGACGTCGCAATGCCGTGACCAGCATCGTGGTGACCCACGACATGAACACGGCCAGAAAAGTTGCTGATCGAATTATCATGCTGTACCCATTGGCCCGTCTGGAACCTGACGAGTCGCAAATTATTTTTGATGGAACTCCGGAACAACTGGACAATGTTCGTGATCGACGCGTGCGACAATTTGTCAATGGCGAAGCGGGCGAACGACTAATGGAACTACGAGCTGCTTCCAGCAGTAGAGGTTAAGGAAATTTATGGATACCGAAGCAAGATTCGCATACCGCGTTGGCATCGTTGTGATTTGCGCGGCGATTATTCTGGCGATATTGGTGATGCTGTTTGGAGAAGGCTGGAAATCCCAGTACACCCTTTTCGTCGACACACCCACGGCACCTAACGTGACCGTCAATACGCCGGTGCGCAAAAACGGAATCCGGATTGGTCGCGTTTCCGAAGTGGAAAACCGCGACCGCAGCGTGCGGTTGACCTTGAAAATCAGCTCCGACGAGGCCATTTTCGAAAACGAAATCTGCACGATCGGAACGGCTTCTTTTCTGGGTGACGCCGTGATTGATTTTGTTCCAGGTATACAACCAGACCGTGGCGAGGCCTTAATCGATCGCAAATCGGTGTTAGCCAGTAACGTGAAAGTCGAACGCAATCCCGTCGAAGTGATGGACGTCTTCCTGAACCTGGAATCCGAGCTAAGGGGAACACTGGATTCGATTCAACAAGCGGGAGATTCCGTCAATTCCACATTCAATGACATTGGTGTCATGATGCAGGGACTGCAGGAGGGCGTTGCCGGCGACGGCAGCGAATTCAGGACTTTCCTGGACAACGCCAAAACACTGTCGGCCAAAGCAGAAACCGCCATCGACAACTTCAACGCCTTTATGATCAACGTCAACGAGTTCGCAGGCGATCCCGAATTGCGGGGCACGATCATGGACGCCGTCGCCAAATTGCCCGAGTTGCTGGATGAAGTCAATTCGACCGTCACCGCGACTCGTGAAACCATTACCGGGTTTCAGGGGGTTTCAGAGAGTGCCGAAGAGAACCTGGCGAACCTGACAGATTTCACCAGGGCGATCGGCGAACAAGGGCCGGAACTGGTCGAGAATCTGAACGCCAGCCTGTTGAAAATCGATTCGCTGGTTGCCGATATTGGCAGCTTCGCCGAAGGGATCGGTAACTCGGATGGCACCGTCGGAAAGCTGCTGAACGATCCGGAACTCTACAACAATCTGAATGAAACCGTTCGCAACGCTCGTGAAATCAGTAACCAATTGAAGCCGATCATTATTCAATTGCAACCGTTGATGGACGACGTTCGTTACACAGTGGACGGCGTCGCCAGAGACCCGGGCCAGCTCGGAATCCGCGGAGCGTTGAACAGGACTCCGCCATTCAGCCAATTCAAAGGCAACGTACCAATCCGCCGGTAAAACAAAGATCCGAGTGTCTGAATCGCGAATTCCAAACAGAAATTGGCCGCGATCTCATTCGCTCGCTTCTTTTCGATAGCTCTCTTTTAACAACGTGGTCGCCTGTGCCAAATCGGTAACCAACCCGTCCGCGCCGGGAACTCCGCAAATGGCGACTACCTGAAACAGATCGCTATCGAGCGCCAGATCGCATAGATCCTCTGCCGCCAACGTCGGTCGGCCAGCTCGTTCGCTCAATTCGAATTTCATCCGTTCGATCCCGTCGTAGGCGCGGTACACAACCTCGGTGCACACGAGTCGATCCGAGCGAAAAAAGTCAAAGTCAAAGTTGTACTGCTTGCCTTCATGACTCACCATTCTTTCGATGCCTTGCTTCAGCCCTGAATCGGACAAGTCGGGTCGCAAGACGACAAAACTGTCGACCGCCAATGTGTTGTGCAGAGTCCGCAACTTGACGCCGTCTTTCAAAGCTTCGAAAGTACAGATATCGCCTTGCCACTTTTCCGCGATTTCCGGTGAGACCTCGATTCCCAATCTCTGACGGTCATCAGAATCACCGACATAGACGGCCGAGTGAGGCCAGAAGCCAGGCAGAAACAAATTGGTCAACGCCAGACGATGGCGAGTGACCAACACGTCGCCGGGACGCAGCACGGCTCGGGTTTGCTGTCGCATCTGTTCGGTGACATGCTTTTCATTCTTATTGACGATCTCGGATACGACGCGACCGGAGGCCTCCAGAATCTGGAATTGAGCGTGCTGTTTGATCGTTGCCCCACGCCGACGGAACGCATGTTGAATAAAAATCCAGAGGCGTCGCACGTAGTTTCGTTTACTCTCGTCCAGCCACGACCGATAACGATCCAGATTCTTGACGAACGAACCGACATCAGGATCGGAGTGCAGGGCCTGGATCTGCCCGACCTTGTCGTCGAGAAACTTGACCGCCTGATAAATTCGATGAGCATTCGAGGCATCCACGAACGACTCGAAGATTCGACTGTATTGCTTTCGAGGCACATTGAACTGCGGAATCCCCTCGTTCAGTTTACGTTGAATGATCGAGTCGGTGGCGACACGTTCCAGCAACAATCGATCCAGCTTGACGACATGACAAGCCGCAACGAAGCCGATCACAAAGCACCGAAAATCAGACTCGCTCGAAATCTGGTTCAGCTTTACTGAGACGCCTTCGTGCGCCGCGTCGATGTGCTCCCACAACACGCCTCGCAAATTCAGAAAGCCGGTAAACCATTCGGCAAACTGTTCATCCTGATCGGGACGAAACCAGGTCTTCTCAATGATCTCGTCGCATTGGCTGATCAATCGCTCCGCGCCGGCTTCCAATTCCGGAATCGCCAACTCAACAGATCGCAAAGTGTTGGCCAGGTGTGCGATATCAGGTGTCGGCATCTGTCAGGCCTCGTCGAGAAGACAACCAACGGAATTGGTCAACGAAATTGGTTAACCAAAGTCGATCTAAATCAACCAAAGGGATTTCGGCGCATAGAATGCAATGGCAGAGCCATTCTAACCTGGAATAACACTCAGCGTGTTTATTAACGTCGCAGCACGTCTGGCAGGATCGCCGTTTGATCGGGCGGATTGTGTACGGCCGAGCCAGTTGGTTTTTCATGAGCCAGCGGCAAAGTGACCGTACCACGATAAACGTTTCCACGAAGTTGCCCGGCACGATCCAGCAACAAATTCTCGTCGACGTTGGTTAACGGTGTCAGCTGAAAATCAACAATCCGGTCATCGCGAATTTCACGAGGCCAGAAATTGTCGGTGATAAAATCCAGGGGAGGGATTTGGTACCAAGGCGCTGCAAAGCGGTGCTTGACCTTCTTGGTTTGAAAGCCGTCCATCTCGAGCTGAATCTCGCGGGTCCCGTAGTAGGTGTAGGGAACGGCCACTGGCGTATGACCGATTGGCTGGCGATCTATCATCACCAGAGCACCCTCTGGATTGCTGCGGACCAGAATCTTCCGTTTCACACTGTTACAGCCCGTCGACGCAAACAGCAACCCAACAAACAGAAAACAGATCCAGTTTCTTGTTGATTCCGTTAAAAATTCAGTCACGATTCGGTGTTGCCTGATTTCAATTTGGATACGAACGATTCGGAAGCTACACGGTCTGGGGGCGGACTATAGGGAAGCAACGCCGTCAAGGATATACCGACCGCGTCTGCCCACCTTCTTTGCTATCGCTGATCGTGCTCTTTGGATACAATGTGATTCGGTGATGTGGCAATGCAGAATCGGCGTAACCAGGGAGTGCTATCGGTGCTGGCGACAAACCAGCATTTGATGTCGCAATAGATTGCTCTATTTGTTGCATCCTCCCCCGTTTCCTCGATTTTGCTATTGAGTTGCGGATTTAGCCAGATCGATCATTTGCCAGTCAATTGAAACTGACCAAACGTTGTTTACCGAATGTCCGAATCTGAAATCAATTGGGATCAGATGTTGGAGGTCGCTACGATCTCCGATGTTGGAATGCGCCGTGCCAGCAATCAGGATAACCTGAGTGTCAGCATGGCCAGTTCGATTGAGCGATGGAACGAACTGGGGCACTTGTTCCTGGTTGCGGACGGCATGGGAGCTCATGCGGCAGGCGAATTAGCCAGTGAAATCGCGGCGGACAAAATCCCGCACCTGTACACCAAATATCGCGACCTCTCGGCACCGGAAGCCCTGCGCCAAGCCGTCACCGATGCCAATGCGGCCATTCACCGCAAAGGCCAGGCGAATGAAGACTTCTACAACATGGGAACGACGTGCAGCGTGCTGACGTTGTTACCCCAGGGCGCTGTCGTGGCTCATGTGGGCGACAGCCGCGTCTATCGACTAAGAAACAACAAGCTGGAACAACTAACCTTCGACCACAGCCTGGTTTGGGAAATGCGAGCCTCGGGAAACCTGCCCGACGACGAATCCGAAAACCTGATCCCGAAAAACGTCATTACTCGATCGCTGGGGCCGTACCCGAATGTCAAAGTAGATCTGGAAGGACCGTTTCCAATTCAGGTTGGCGACGTGTTTATGCTGTGCAGTGATGGATTGACCGGGCTGGTCGAGGACAGCGAACTCGGGCCCTTGCTGGCCAATCTGCCAGCCAACGAGGCGGCACGAGTCCTTGTCGACTTGAGTAATTTGCGAGGTGGCCCGGACAATATCACGCTGATTATTGTCAAAGTGATCGATCAAAGAATGGCGACGACCGGAAATCGACAACCGATTCGAGTCGGTGCCCGGAAGATGAAACTACAACCGATTTCGCTGGCCATGTTCGGGCTGTTCGCCATAACTGCACTGGTTATGTTTCTCAGTTCGTGGTCGATTTTTCCGGCGATCATCCCCGGCGCGATCGCTTTGGCTGCCCTGGTCTGGATCGTGATTCAAGTCTCGCAGACTTTTTCCGGCGGTGTCACACTCGGCAGCGGCCAACGGTTCGGCAAGGGACCTCATACCCAAACTGACGCCGCTTCTGGCAAGGATTTGATAAACCAGTTGGAATCGATCACCGGGGAACTCCAAAAAGCGGCCGTCGATCAAAAATGGACGGTCGATTGGCCAAAGATGGAACGCCTGGTCGCCAAAGCCAACGAGTCGGTGAAGAACAACGACCAACCGCTGGCCATTCGCTGTTACGCGCGTAGCATTTGCTTTCTGATGGAGCAGCTTCGCGAGCATTCTCGCAAGATGGCGTCCGATACCGGCATCGACAAAAGCTGATTCTGTCGCCCAGCAAATATTTACCGCTGTCTGGCAAATGCTGGCAACTATCAAATCGTGGTTTCCCGATAGTCGTCTGCTTGCTATTCTCCCCGGCTTAACCCGCACCTCGCTGGCTTTAAGCTTCCGGAACCGCAATGAAAATACTCACGCGATACGTTTGCATGGAGATGATCAAGGTCTTCCTTGTCACCCTCTGCAGCATGACCGCGTTGATGTTGGTTGTTGGAGTCGTTCAGGAAGCGGTCCGCGAAAACCTGACGCCGCTGACCATTCTGCAGTTGATTCCATTTGTCATACCCAATGCGCTCTGTTTCGCGATACCGGGTACGGCGTTGTTTGCAACATGCATGGTGCTTGGTCGCATGTCATCCAGCAATGAAGTCGTGGCCATCAAAGCGATGGGAATCTCACCAATGGTTGTTGTCTGGCCAATCATCGTGATGGCCTTTGGCATGAGTCTGGCAACGGTTTTCCTGAACGACCTGGCCGTTTCATGGGGTCGCAAAGGAGTTTATCGCGTCGTTTTGAATTCCGTCGAGAAAACAATCTACGCCGTACTCAACTCGCAGGGCTCCTACCAAAATGGTCGCGTCTCGATTCATGTCGACAAGGTAGATGGCGATCGCCTGGTCAACCCAGTCGTGCAAATCTACAAAGATGATTTCAGCGGAGATATTCAATTCAGCGCGGAATCGGCGCGGTTGAGTGTCGCTCCCGAGAAAAATGTACTCATCTTCTCTGTAAAGAACGCGCTGGCACGTTTGTCAGAGGACGAAAACGCGGTGCTGCCTACTGGCGACCTGGAAATACCGCTGCAGGATGCGACGCGTCGCAAAAACAAAACAGAAAGCCCATCGAATTTGCCGTTACGAGTCATGCGGCGGGAAATTCAGTTGCAAACTGAAAAGAACGCCACTCAAAATCGAAAACTGGCGATGCAAGCCTCGTTTCAAATGTTAGGAGGCGATTTTGTCAGCCTGACGCACCCACGATGGCCGGCGCAGCTGAAAGAATTGGGCGTTGGACGTGAACGCGTCTTTCGGTTACAGACGGAACCTTGGCGACGCTGGGCCAATGGATTCAGCTGTCTGTGCTTCGTCTTTGTAGGTGCCCCATTGGCGATCTATCTGCGAAAGTCAGATTTCTGGAGCACTTTTGGGCTCTGCTTCATCCCCATTCTGATGCTCTATTATCCACTGCTGATGTTCGGAGTCGGGCGAGCCAAGTCGGGCGACTTTCCACCGCCGATTGTCTGGCTCGGTAATATCGTGTTGCTTTTCATCGGCTGGGTGATGATGAATCGGGTCGTCAAGAACTGAATGTTGCGACGTTCGTTCCAATCGTCGGCGATCATTGGTCGCAGATCGCACTAAACCGCTAACAGCATCGGCGAATCCAATGGTGCTCCCATTGGCACCGGCATCAGGAAGTGGTGAGCTCCCGCCAATTGCAGATCGCTGATGCGATTCATTTGAAACATTCTTGGCTCCTCACGACTAAGGCAAAGCGCCAAGAAGCATCCATTGGAAGCGAACCGAATCGGGCTGACGACCCGTCGCGTAACTACCCCTCGTTTATCCGTGTAGTCGAATAAAAGGACCAGGCGGTCGTGGTCGTCCATGGCTTGTCGGATCTGTTGTCGCATGCTTGATCTCCCTGATTCGCAATCGCAGGATTGCCTTGGCGGTTGTTTCATAAGAAGTATCGGCTGGGGCTGGACAAGTCAGGTCACTCGGCGAAAAAATTTTGTACGCGAAGCCTTGCTATCAGGCCTCTTCGTCCGGCAAAACAACGCAAAAACACTGCAAAATCGCGGAGAAATGACGTTGCCGAATAGTCTGTGAACTTGCTACTCTCCCGCCCCCATCCTTTTCAGGAAGAAAAGGACTGGCAGCCAACATTTGGCTCAAGAAACGGATTTCAATAGTCGAGACGGGAGACCGCGGCGTGCAGTTCCGAAAGCGAATACGCTCTCAAATGCATATAGGTACAGCGATCCTTGTGGTCATTGTGCTGGCCGTTTCCATTGCCGGTCTGCAAACCGTTTCCAAGTTTCGCAAACTGACCAAGAACATTCGCGACCGTGCTCACGAACTGCCGCTGTCTTCGCGATTGAGCACCGAGATCGGCAACATGCGATCTGCACTCTCGCACATGGCCTACGAACCGAATATCGGATCTCAGTTACGCGGTGTCATGCAAGGCAATGATGGTGTCGATGCCGCGTTGTGGCCCTGCAACTTTCAGATTTCCCTGAACAACGTCCATCAGGCACTCAGCGATTACGAGTACCAACTGAACGACGATTTTGGCCACCGTTCTACGTTGACCGACACGTCCCTGGAATTGGCGTCAGTGGAAACGATGCGCAACCATCTGAACTGGATCTCGGCAAACATCTATGGCGAAGATTTTTCGGACGCGATTTATCGTGAACTACTGAAAGACAAACTGGAAGAAGTGCAGGCCGAGGCCAGCTTGCTACCTCAACATATGAAACAACGGATGGAGGCCTTCGCCGAATCCGCCCGAACGGACTATCACAAGTGGTTTCGCAACGTGGCATTGCTGGCTCTCTTCGGAGTTGGGTCAGTGTTTTGGCTGATGCGTCGTTTCCACAAACGAATTTTCCAACCCTTGGAAGCGTTAGTCAGAGGATCGCGACGCGTGGCAGCCGGCGACTTTGATCATCGTCTCGATATCGAAACGGATGACGAGTTCGCCGAACTGGCATCCGCCATGAACCTGATGACCACCAAGTTCCAGGGCGTCAGCCAGGACCTGAACCAACAGGTCAGGCAGCGAACTCGCGAAGTCGTGCGAAGCGAGCAGATGGCCAGCGTGGGTTTTTTGGCCGCGGGCGTGGCTCATGAGATCAACAATCCTTTGGCTTCCATCGCATGGAGCGCCGAGTCACTGGAAAGCCGAATTCACGAAATTCTGGCGACCGACACACCCGACCCAACTCGTGATGCCGAAATCGACGACATGAAGAAGTACCTGAAACGAATTCAGGACGAAGCATTCCGCTGCAAAGGCATCACCTCCAACTTGCTCAATTTTTCTCGCCTGGGTGACGCTCGCAAGGTCGCCACCAGTATGTCGCCACTGATCGAAGAAGTGATCGAAATGGTGCGACCGCTCAGTCGTTACCGTGGCAAGGAAATCGAATTCAAGTGCGACGGGGCAGTGCAGGCGATCGTCAACGCCCAGGAAATCAAACAAGTCATTTTGAACCTTGTCACCAACGCCCTGGACAGCGTCGACGTCGGAGGTCACGTTTCAGTTCAGTTGAAACAGGATCAACAAGAGGCGTTCCTGGTGGTCAAAGACAACGGATGTGGCATGGAATCCGATGTACTAGAAAACATTTTTGAGCCGTTCTTTACGCGGCGTCGCGACGGACAAGGCACGGGGCTGGGCCTGTCCATCACTTATCGAATTATTCAGGAGCATGGTGGATCAATCCGTCCGGAAAGCGACGGAAGAAACGCAGGCTCGACATTTACTGTTTCCTTACCAGTGGTTGAACATGACAAAGAACAACGAACGGCAGCATAGCCTGCGAATCCTTTTTGCAGATGACGAAATTCACTTGCAAGAATTGATTGCCGCCGAACTTCCTCGCATGGGGCACCAGGTCACGGTATGCCCCGATGGATTGACGGCCGTCGCGGCACTGGAAAAGAACGCCTACGACTGCGTGCTCGTCGATCTGGACATGCCTGGCTTGAACGGGATCGAAGTGATCGGCAAAACCAAAGAGATGTCGCCTGATACGGAAGCGATTGTGCTGACCGGAAAAGGCTCGACCGACACGGCGATCAAGGCGTTGCGATTGGGTGCATTCGACTATCTGCAA
Source organism: uncultured Pirellulaceae bacterium (assembly GCA_964588195.1). Lineage (GTDB taxonomy): Bacteria > Planctomycetota > Planctomycetia > Pirellulales > Pirellulaceae > CAJQPP01. The sequence continues at coordinate 18,763 of CAZPOL010000009.1, forward strand.
AAGCCATGCAAACTGGTCGATCTACGTTCATTGCTGCAACGTGTGGCCGAAAAAATTGAACTCAGCAAACGCTGCCAGGCCCTGCAGTTGCGAATCCATCGTATCGAAGGCGATCACAAGATGGTTGGTAACCATCGCACGATCCAGCGCGTACGAGCTCTAATTGAAAAGGTCGCCCCCACAAATTCGACGGTACTAATCCTGGGTGAAACAGGTACCGGAAAAGAACTGGCCGCCCGCGCTGTGCACGAACAGAGTGAGCGAGTTGAAAAACCATTTGTGGCCGTTAACTGTGGCGCCTTGCCTGAAAACCTGATCGAAAGCGAATTGTTCGGTCACCAAAAAGGCGCGTTCACTGGCGCCGATGAATCACGAGCCGGCCTGTTCGAAGTCGCTGACGGCGGCACGATGTTCCTGGATGAAATCGGAGAACTTCCGAAATCGCTGCAAGCCAAGCTGCTGCGGGTCCTGGAAACGGGAGAGATCCGTCGCGTGGGTGCCAATGATTCATTCAAGATCGATGTGCGTATCGTCTGTGCCACGCATCGCGATCTGACGACAATGGTCTCCGAAGGCGAGTTCCGTGAAGACCTGATGTATCGCATCAACACTTTCGAAATCCAGTTGCCGCCACTGCGAGATCGCATCGACGACATGCAGGAATTGGCGATGCATTTGCTGGGACGTTATCGTGCGGAGGCGAACAAGCTGGAGATGCCGTTCGACGCGACTGCGTTGGAAGCTCTGCGTGCACACGTCTGGCCCGGCAACATCCGGGAATTGGCCAACGTCATCGAACACGCTTCGATCATTTGCGAACAACTTCCCATCACTGCGGAAGACTTGCCTCGCAAATTTGGGAACCGAAATCTTGTCGGCGGCAAACTGGTTACCTCGGGAATGTCGCTTCGCGAAATCGAAGGCCACGCCATCGTCGCAGCACTCGACCGACACGACGGCAACAAAAGCGCAGCCGCTCAGGAACTCGGAATTAGCCTGAAAACGCTGTACAACAAGATCAACCAGGGACTGGTCCAGGTCCGCGCGGCATAGTCGCTGTGGCGGTTTAGCGATCCTGTTTTTGCGGCACCAGTTTTTGAAACTCTGGTTTCGTAATCCAGCTTAGTTCCGGCCAGTAACCGGTGTCGTTCGCTTGGGGCTCGCCCGGCGTCGTCCGTCCACTGGCGATAATCCGATTGATCGATTCAGTCAGACGTTGCACAGTCTCGGCATGTTGGTCCGCCAGGTTTTTGGATTCCTTCTGGTCCGTCGCCAGATCGTACAACTCGCCGGCTGGAATTTTGCTGCTGGGCAGAATTAGTTTCCAGTTGCCTTCTGTAATCGAGTAACGTGTTCCACCTGCATTGCCATGACAAATCAATGGCAGCCGTTGGTGATCGGCATTGGCGTCCTGAATAACGCTGGCGAAACTATGGCTGTCTTCACCAACATTGTCAGGCAATTGAAAACCGACCAGCTCAGCGAATGTCGCCAGCAAGTCGACCTGGCCAACCAGCGATTCGCAAGTCCTGCCTGGTGCATCGATTCCGGCAGGCCAGCGAACAACAAATGGCACACGATGCCCGCCTTCGTAGATCGACCGTTTGCCGGCACGAAACCCGCCACGGCTGTCATGCGAATATTCTTCCAGGTGACTCTTCCAGGGATTTTCTGGTCCATTGTCGCTGGTAAAGATGACCAGCGTATTTTCGTCCAGGCCTGATTCTTCCAGGAACGTCATTACGCGGCCAACATGAAAATCTGTCTCGATCAAAAATTCACCATAGGCACCACATTCTCCCTGGCCCTGAAATTCCGGTAGGGGACAGACGGGAAAATGCGGAGAAGTGTATGGCAAGTAAAGAAAGAATGGCTTTCCAGCTTTCGCGTCCACCGTTTTTTCGCCGATCCATTCCAACGCCTTGTCAGTGAAACGAGTCAGACACTGGTTGTCGATGAAATCGGGCGCGATCTCGAAACCGGGGCGATTCAATTCTGCCTGTGTTTCCTGGGGAGTCTCGTTGTACGGTGGCTGGATCCGGTAGTCCTCGTGCCGATCATTCTTCTTTTTGTTTGTGTATTGCGTCGGCGGGACTGCGGCGTGCCGCCCGTCAAACCAGGCCAGGATTCCATAGTTCAATGAAGCGGGAATGCCGTAAAAGTAATCGAAACCCTTGTCCAAAGGCATGTCCTTTACCGGCTGACTCCAGTCACGTTGCTTTTTCGTACCTGGGAAATCCATTCCCAAATGCCACTTGCCGACCATGCCCGTATGGTAGCCAGATTGTTTCAACATACCTGCGACAGTCAGGCGATCATCACTGATCAAGCAATTTGCCTCAGCGCCCAGGACATTCTTTTTCATCCTGGTCCGCCACGCGTATCGACCAGTCAATAAAGCGTATCGCGAGGGCGTACAAATTGAATCGGCGCTGTGACCGTTGGTAAACGAGATCCCTTCTTTGGCCAAACGATCAATGTGAGGCGTCTTGAATTTCGCTTCTGGATTCAAAGCGCTAATATCGCCGTAACCCTGGTCATCCGTGTAAATGATAATGATATTTGGTTTTGACGGATCGGGACCATTTAGAAACCCCAATGAATCGAGGAATGACACACTGGAATTCATGGTTTGCTGGAAATGCTTGCCGTCGTTTTCTTTTGGTCTGAATGATTGGCCATTGAAGAACCCATGCCCTTTGTCGGCGAAACTAACCAGCTGACAACGGTTTCCCGCCGCCTTCATGGCATTGGCAAAGCGTTCTGCGTTTTCGAAGGGAACCGTTTTGTCGGCAGTTCCATGGAACAAAAGAGTGGGCACGATACCAGATCGCACATGGTGGCAGGGTGAGACCTCCGTCTTGCGTTTCCTGGTCACGGCTTTAACCCCGAAGCCTTTTTCAGTGGTGTCCAGAACCGGGTTGAACAAGATCATTGCATTGGGAATCGAACTGACGGCATCTTCGCTGGCTTCATCGAAACCCTCGATTACTCCGGTGCAAGCCGCTACATGACCGCCCGCCGAGCCACCGGCCGCCACAATTTGATCAGGGTTCACGCCCAGTTCTTTGGCATGTTGTCGGACCCAACGAATTGCTGCCTTGCCATCAGTCACACAATCGAACGGTGTTGTGTGATGCCGATTGCGAACGCGGTATTCGGCAGAGATCGCAACCACGCCACGCTCTGCCAGATAATCCGCTTGCTCAAAAAACTGTTTCGGGCTTCCGCTAACCCAGCCACCACCAAAGAAAAACACAACCGCCGTCGCTTGATCGGAAGCCTGGTGACCTTCCGGCTCGAAGACGTGAAGCTGCAACTCAACGTCGCCAATAACTCGGTAAGTCAACAACTTGTCGGGCTGGAAATCATTGCCCGATGCCACGTTCGTACTGACCGACAAAAACAGCAGCGAAAACAATAGCGTCTTGCATGCGTACAGAAGCCTAACACGACGATTGCGACGATTCACAATGAACTCCCTTTGATTGATTTCAAAAATCGATTTCAAGATCGATTTCAAAAACGAAGAGGTCATCGTAATCGAAACTACTCTTTAATCAATTCATCCTTCACCGAGTCGATGGCTCGGTTCAGCGCATCACGCAGAGCGTTGTTGTCGTTGGTATAGTGCTCGTCACGCCGACTGTTCATGATTAAAGCCACATGGATTTTGTCCAAACGTTGTTCCATCATCGCCGTCGTTGTGCCTGGATGACTTCCGAATTGAAAATGAAAAAAACGTTGTCCACTTAAAGGCTTCCCGGTAATCCAGTACTTGCTCATGAATTTGGCAAGCACTTCGGAGGTCGTTGTCAGACCACTGGCTGAGTCTCGCAGTTGATAGTTCAATTTGTTTTCGCGCGGATAATGAACTTCGCGACTTCTTCGATTGGATCTTACGGGCGAAGAAATCGAAATTGAATCGCCTTCACCGGGTTCAATGACCAAGTCCCTTATCGAATTGATGTAGGACTTGCCAGTCGCCTTTTCAATGACCAGTCCGAGCAGCAGGTAACCAAAATTTGAATAGCTCTTCCGGGCTCCCGGTTGAAACTGCAAAGGCTGCTTCCACATGTAACGAACGATGTGGCGTTTTTCGACTCTGCGTACCCGCATGTTCTTTTTGATGGCTGCAATTTCGTATAGCGGATCAAAGGTTTGGTTATGGTCCCACCCACCTTGATGTTCCAGAAGATGCGCAACGGTAATATCCCGCACGCGTTCATCAGCCAGTTCACCAACGGGCGCGATTCCCAGAAATTCGAAAACCGGTGTATCTTCTGTCAGATCACCACTATCGATCAGCTCGAAAATAGCAGCGGCGGTAAACGGCTTGGTGCAACTGGCAATCCGCATCGTCGTGCGTAGCTGAGTTGGAATTTTTTTTCTGCGATCGGAAAACCCAAACCCTTTGCGATAAACAATCCGACCTTCGAACGTGATCGCTAGTGTCGCAGCGGTCGCACCAATGCCTTGCATATGTCGTTGAACTTCGTCGTCGATCACCGGCCGATCGACTTGCTGCGGGGCGGCAGAGGCGTTTTCGTCCTGAAACGGACCAGCAACCAGCTTTTCGAGCCCCATCGCTGCACAGGCCACAAACAACATCAAGACGAGCGCCAAACGCTGACTAACGCTAAAGATAGCCTGCTGCCTCACGAACTTCACGGAAAAACCGCCCGAATCTTGATTGAAAGAGGCCGGCATCCGAGCTTTCACATTGCCAATTGTTATTCTCAAAGGGACGACTCTCGTGGTATCCTGACGAACCGGTCGCCGACGTTCCAGACTCGGCGGCTTATTCAACTGTATACTAGTGAAACGAATCGGCAACCTTGGTCCTGGTTTGAATGGAACCAAAGGAGCCACCGCGCGACAGGAATAATCAAGAATGAATTTGCCTTTCCGTAAGTTGAGCAATCGTGGATCGAGCACTCGATGGTCGGTCATTTGTTTGATTTTGTTCCTGTTACCCGGTTTTACGAGTTGCGGAGTTGCGCGGGAAAAACCATTTGTTGACCCGGAAGCCGATGAAACAATTGACATTTCGAAAATCCCCTTGTACGACTCCGGCACGTTCAGAGGTTATTGGGAAATGCCGGACGGGCAAATCGTCAGCTACACCATTTCGGTCCCCGAAACATACAGTAACGGCCAAGCAGTTCCGGTCGTCCTTTCACTTCACTACGGTACCGAACAGATCACGCCACATTTTGGAGACCTGATGCTGCGAGGGATGACTCAACCTGCCATGCAGGAGTTGGATCCGATCATTATCGCTCCGGATGTGTACCAAAAAACGTGGGTGAACATTCGTTGCGAAGAACGAGTCATGGCATTGATGAACGAGGTTTGCAACACCTTCAACGTTGATCGAAAGAAGGTTGCAGTCGTTGGATACAGTCTTGGAGCCGAGGGGGCATGGCACCTGGCCGGAAAATATCCGGACTTCTTTACTGCTGCGATTCCGGTCGCCGGACACCCACCCTCCGACTACTTGAAGACCAATTGGACTGTCCCAACACTGGCCATTAACTCGACTGCTGACGAGATCTTTCCATTCAAATTTGTTGACGATGCCGTGAAGCAACTGCAAGCCCGCGGCGATCAGGTTCAACTGTTCGCACTGGATGAAATCAGTCACTACGAATCAAATAAATTCGTCGAACCGATGACTGAAGCAGCAACCTGGATCAAACAAGTCTGGCAGGCCAACGCCGACCAACAATAGACATGCTAGATCAGAGACCGCACCACACCCTTTACTACGCCCAGCACGCGAACGTCACGGCGATAGATCGGTTTCATTTTCCGATTGGCCGGCTGTAGACGAACCCGGTTCTTTTCCGGGAACCAGTATTTCAACGTCGCCTCGCCATCGCTGGTTCTCACGACAACGATGTCTCCCGATGAAGCAGTTCGTTTCGGATGGACAATCACATAGTCACCGTCACAGATTTGTGCCTCGATCATCGACTCACCACGCACCTTCAAAGCATAGGCGCCGCGTTTCTCCAGCATCCTGGCAAAATCGATGCGTTCATTTTGCTCGATCGCCTCGTGCATTGCGCCGGCGGCGACTTCGCCGGCCAAAGGCAAACCACGAATCTCCTCCTGAAACTCTGGAGAGAGTTCAATTGAACGGGATTTTCGACTGCGTCGTACGATAAACCCTTTAGCGACCAATGCATCCAGATGACATACCGCACCATTTGGCGAGGCAATGTCAAACTCGTCGGCAATCTCGCGAACCGTCGGACCATACCCGAATTTTCCGATATGAGCCCGAATAAATTTGAATATGCTGTTTTGTCTAGGCGTTAATTCAGATTCCATTTCCACTCCATGCTGTAACGAACAGTGATCAGCTGTACACTAGTATGCCACCCATCTACTGTTACATTCAAGCACAAACGGGTGCCATTTGTCCGGAATAAATGTCGAATTCAAGAACATGCTGTCAGTCACAGATTTTCGTCGCCAGCTGTTCTGGTTCCTGTTGATCGGCGTTTGCTGGTGCGCATGGTCGACCGCACAGGGAAATAAGGCTCAAGCACAGGATTTTCGCGGACAAGGTAATAAAACAAAACCTGCGACGTCGTCAAACGAAATTCAGCTGACTACCGAAATCGATCAGGCAACGTCCGATCCAGCGAGTCAATTCCTTTTGTTGGTCGAAGATAAACAATGGCAACGAGCCGCCGCCATGCTGATCGCCTTACGCGACGAAAACGCTCGCATTCGAGTTGGCGGCATGGTTCCAATGGATCCGCCGCGCACGGGAACAGAGACTTTTCTTTCGGCGAGTTCCTATCTAAACGAAGTTGCAAACCGTCATTTATCAAAACACCCGGAATTGTTGGCTGAATGGTCCCGCCAAATTCAGGTCCGCGTACGGGAACTGGCTCGACAAATCGAGATAACCAAGGACGCGTTTCAAGCCTCGGAAATCGCAAAGCGATACGCTCTCGCACCAGACGTGGGCAGCGATCTGGCTCTGCGAGCCGCAACATTGCACGCCGACAAAGGAAATCTGGCCGAGGCCATCGACTTACTCGCTGCGCTGGACATCCGATTCGATCGGTTTCGGCATCGATTCGCCGGAAAAGAAGTTGAACCCGCGACTGGCCAAAACTCAAATTTACCGGAAGCCTCCGCCGCTGAAGTCGCTGCAAGGCTGGTCGTGCTTGACGAACTGCGGCACCCTGGCCAACACGCCGCACAAAACCTCAGTTGGTTTCAGGAGAATTTTGGAAGCCAAAGCGGACAACTGGGAAGTGCCAATGGAAACTTGTTGGCGGCATTGAAAGAGTTGCTACCGACCCTGGCACCCGATGCGATGCCGACTGAGCAAGCCGACGCGCCGGCGAATTCAAAACCAACGATGCAACCATGGACGATCGTCTTGGCCGAATCGACACCGCCCGACCCGGCGGAATCCGAGTCAGCTGAGTCAGCCGAGTCAGTAAAAGCAGCAGCAAAAAAACCAATCCTGTTAAGGCCTCAAATTCTGGATGACAAACTGATCTGGAAGGATCGGAACCACTTCTACATCGCCAATATCGCAACTGGCAATCCGTATTTCAATCAATCGAAGGAACAGTCCGCATCAATTGACGAACTGGCAGACTTCCAGGTCTTCAAGAACGTTCGCACGTCCTCTCGATCAAACAGGAACAACCTGCCGCAAGTCCACTCGCTGCATTTGCAAAATGAATCCGCATTCGCAATTTTCGACTACGAAGAATTCAACTGCATCGTCGGGATCGACTTGCAGCAGCAAGGAAAGTTGCTACCCGGGTTTCCAATTCTTCCACCGGATTCGAACTGGCAATTCGAAGGAACTCCCGTAGTCAACGACGGGATGCTTTACGTGCTGGCTCGCCAACACAGCACTGGCAATCGACTGATCAATTCCGTGATCATTTGTTATGCATTGCGGAGAAACGAGTTCAGTGCCCCGCTCCCGATTCAATGGACAACGACCGTGTGTCGCGCCGAACTGCCGAACTTTCCAGGCAATACATTCGTTGACGGCCAGAGTGGCAGCCAAGGCAACAGCCAGCTGGTTTTGGACGAAGGCCAGTTACTATTCTGCAATGACAATGGCGTGATCGGCGCGATCGAGTTGGAAAATGGTCGCCTCAACTGGTTGGTTAAATACTCGCGTATCAACTTTGCTGATCGCCAGGCAATGTTCCAAAGTCGCCTCTCTCGCAAACGGATTTCGGAGCCTCCTTTGGTTTTTGAAGATTCAATGTTTGTATTGCCACAAGACAGCTCAAACTTGATCGCCCTGAACAAGCACAATGGCACCGTCAATTGGCAAGTGCGTTTACCCGCTTGCCATCAAATTCTGGACTGCGACGCGAATTCTCTGGTCTTGGCAGGCGACCAATTGGTTTGGTTGGACCCAGGAACAGGCGAAATCCTTGCTCGCCACCCCGAAGAATTTCCAAACACATTACCCGGTATGAGAGCACCAATCCACGCGACCCGGGGCAGGGCAGTGGTCGCCGATGGCAAGATCTGGATGCCGACCAACCGTTTTCTGTTTTCCATTCCACGGGATTTTTCCAACGACAACGACCAGGCAAAAAATTTGGTCCCTCAAATAAGTCTGAAAGACTCGTTTCGCGGTGGGCACCTGATGGTGGAACAACGTATGATGCTGATTGCCAACGAACAATTGCTTCAGCTAATTCCGCTGGATGCATTGACGGGCAATCGCATCAAAGCAACGGACGCCAAGTAATACGGACTGACCAGTGAACAAACCGTCGGAATCAACTGACCTGACCGACCGCCTGAAAGAACTACACGATATTCGCGAGTCAATTTTTCGCGAAGTCGGTAAAGTCATTGTCGGACAACAGGATGTGATCGAACAAATCCTTGTTTCGATGTTTTCTTCTGGGCACGTATTGCTGGTTGGCGTTCCAGGGTTGGCCAAAACGCTGTTGATTCGCACGCTTTCAGATACGCTGAAACTTGATTTCAGTCGTATTCAATTCACTCCTGACCTGATGCCTTCGGACATCACCGGAACCGAAGTCATTCAACAGGATCCAACATCGGGTGAGCGCCAGTTGCGATTTATCCGTGGCCCGGTATTTGCCAATATGATTTTGGCAGACGAAATAAATCGCACACCACCAAAGACTCAGGCCGCATTGTTGGAAGCGATGCAAGAGAATCAGGTAACGGTCGGCGGAACGCGTCACGAGCTGACAGAACCGTTCATGGTTCTGGCGACACAAAACCCGATTGAACAAGAAGGTACGTATCCTTTGCCGGAAGCGTTGCTGGACCGCTTCATGATGCAAGTTCAGATTGAGTATCCCGATGAAAAGGCTGAACTGGAGATCGTAAAACGTACGACCTCTGGCACCAAACAATCGGTTGCCGATACGCTGACGGCCGAGTCGATCCTGCGAATGACTGATCTGATCCAGCAGATTCCTGTCGCCGATTACGTCTCACTGTTTGCGATTCGGTTGGCCAGGTTAACTCGTCTTTCGCAAGAGAGTGACGCACAACCTGATTTTGTGCCAAGTGGATTGAGCGAGCCGTTTTCCGAAATCCAACAGTTCGTTCGCAAGTACATTCGTTGGGGGGCTGGCCCTCGCGCCAGTCAGTTCATGGTGCTGGGCGGAAAAGCCCGAGCCGCACTCAACGGACGATCCTGTGTCTCCCTGGATGACATCCGTGCCATCGCGGCACCGGTGTTGCGGCATCGCATCCGCATCAATTTCCAGGCCAACTCCGATAACATCAGCGGCGACGATGTGGTCTCGCGACTCGTTTCATTCCTTGACTTAATCGATAAAAACGAAAGTGGCATCGACAAAAAACTATTTGGATCCGCGAATTCTGGCTGACCTGAACGGCCTTGTCCTGAGGACCCGTCACATTGTTGACGGTTGGTTAGCGGGAACGCATCACAATCTCGATCCCGGAACCTCTACCGAATATTCCCAGCATCGACCCTATGTACCGGGCGATGACCTGAGACATATCGATTGGAAAGCCTACGGTCGCACCGATCGTATTTACGTCAAACAATTCCTGGACGAAACGAATCTGGCCTGCACGTTCGTATTGGACGCCAGCGCCAGTATGCAATACCGGGGCCCAGGTTCACCGTTATCCAAACTGGAATACGCGGGCTGCCTGGTCGGCTCGCTGGCTTGGCTACTAAACGAACAAGGGGATGGCACTGGCCTGTTTGTCTGCGGTGGTTCTGGCAGTGGCACATCGCATGGTGCCCGAAGAATCAGCTACCCACACTTACCACCAGCCGCCACTCAATTCCAACTAACGCAATTGATCCAGCAAATCGAGGCGACTAAACCGTCCGGCGATTCCGATATCGGCAACGGGTTACGGGAATGGGGCATGCGAACCCAACGCCGACAATTGCTGGTCGTCGTCAGTGACTTTTTCGGTGACGCCGAGTCCCTGGAAAGTTCACTTACCGACTTGCGACAGTTCGGCCACGAGGTCATTCTTTTTCAAACCTGCGATCGTGATGAAGCCGAATTTCCGTTCGACCAGTTTACGGAATTCAAAGGCATGGAATCCGCTGAACAAATCACCCTGGATGCCAACGTGTTTCGCCAAGGCTATCTGGAAAAGTTCACCGCCGCACAACAACGCTTGCAAGAATTCTGCCAACGCTCAGCCATTGATTTCAGCTCACTAGTTACCGACGAGTCACTGGGCAGCAGCCTGGGACATTTCTTGACCGTCCGGGGCCTGCCCGAATCTGGTATTTAGGACGATAGATCGATCATGAATTGGGTGTTCCTGAATCCGTGGTGGTTACTGTTTGGACTGGCATCCATGGTTCCGCTGGCGCTCTACTGGCTACGACGCCGTGCGCCGCAACGAGTCGAATGGGCGGCGATGAAGTTTTTGCAAGACGCTGCAAAGTCGCCAGTTGCCAAAACGAAACTGAAACAATGGCTTCTACTCGCTCTGCGAATTGCCTTGCCAATCATGGTTGCCGTCGTCGCAGCCACACCGGGCTGTATCAATCAACAACAAGCCGGCAACAATCCTCGCTCGGCAACACACTGGTTGTTTGCTGTCGATGTTTCAGCTTCGATGGGACCACGATCGGACGGCTCCTCTTCGCTGGACGAAGCAGTGACCAGCATCCAACGCAGCATCTCGAATTCCGATCCGGGCGATCTCTATTCGCTTGTCGTCAGTGCGGCCAACGAGTCTAAAGTCATCACGCCACCCACCGCCGACCAAGCAACGATCCTGCGTCGTCTGAATTCGATCGAGACGCAAGACGGAACCTGCAACGCGACCGAGATTCCAAGCCAAATTTCCGACGTGATTCAGCAGGTCGATGAGTCACTAGTCAGCCGCCACAAGGTTGCCATCTTCTCTGACTTTACCGAAACCGATTGGCCATTCGAAAGCCTCACCAGCATTAGCTCATTGAACTCCGGCAACCAGCGAATCATCGAACCGGAACTGCATGTGTGCGGTCGGCCGACTCAAAACATTTCCATCTCTGAAATCGCTGCCGTCCCAACCACCGCCACCGTTGGTCAATCCCTGCGATGTTTCGTGACGGTGGAAGGATCGCAGGACGTCGCGGCAACGGATGTCCCTGTCGAGCTGTTCGTAAATGGAAACTCGATTGGGCAACAGACGGTCGCTATCCAGCCAGACGCACCGAGCATCGCGACCTTCGAACTAGCCGGTCTATCCCAATCTGGCACGCTTAAAATCGAAGCCCGGATCCCTGCCAACGGCATGCTGTTTGACGACCGTAGATTTTTGACGGTGGACATTCGACCGCAAATCAGAGTGCTCTGTATCGAGGCGACTGAAGGGGCGGCCAGGAATTTCGTCGCTGCCACTCGCAGCATCCCGGATTCAGGATTGCCAACGATTGCCTCGACGGTCATCCAACAACAACAAATGTCAGAACTGAATTTCGCACCGGTCGACTTGCTGGCATTTTTTGGTTTTGCGGAAATGGAAGATACCCGAATCGACGGAATCGCCAGCTTGATAGACGAAGGTGTTTCGATCGTCGTCAGTATGGGCCCCGAAACGGATACTTCGTCCCTTCAAAAACTGTTTGCTGCTCTCTTGCGGAACGAACAGGGTCCAGCATCGTCAGCAATAGAGATTGCTGAAGGTGATTTCCGATTCGATCCACTCGGATATCGACACCCCATCATGCAAGACTTTCGAGACCAGCCACAGGCAGGGTTAATCGACGCGCCGACTTACAAATTCCACGAGCTGAATTTTCTTTCGGATTCAGCACAAACGATTCTGGCATTTGACAATGGTGCTCCGGCGCTCATTTTTCAACCGGCAACAAATTCGAAACGCAATGGCCTTTTGATCGCGACCACACCACTTCACTCGTCCGAAAACACGCCAGCCTGGAATCGATTGCCGGCTTGGTGGAGCTACGTTCCAATGGTCAACAACACGATTGTCTGGCTGTTTGGAAGTTCCAGTAGCGGCCAGGTAACCATTGGTGAAGAGTTCATTCTGAGATTGGAATCTATAGATTTTGCCTCGCAGTTCGAAATCGTGTCACCGCCGATTGCCCCGGGCGAACAGCCGCAAAAACGATTGGCTGTCGTGGACAACGATACGATTACCGTCACCTCGTCCAGCGCTGGCTTTCTTGGCGTCGAATCCGATTCGCAACCGATAGAGGCAATCGCTTTCAACACCGATTCAAAAGAACAAAATCAAACGCGAGCAGACATGTCAGCGTTAAGAAGCCTGTTCCCAACGACTGGAACTGGCGACTCCAGCGTGAATACACAAATGGGTTCGTCTGGTTCGAATCAATTCGAAGTCGCAAACAAAAACGAGCGATCTCGAAAATTCTATTTCATCGGCTTGGCAATCATTGCCGTGTTGTTGTTGCTGGAACCCGTGTTGTCGAACCGGGGAACGTCCAATTCGCGAAGTCTGACTGCGAGGCCCAAGTCATGACACCACGCGAAATTTGGTTGTCGGGTAGTCAATGGCCTGTTGGGTTGTGGCTAGTCTGCTTGATCGTCGTCGCCGTACTGGTCAGGTGGTTGTACTATCGCGTTTACGCGGCCGAACCGGCCAGGCATCTTTGGTGGCTGAGATTTGCTGCGATTGGCATGACCCTGATCGCATTAGCCGACCTGACACGAAAACAGTTCCAGGTCGAGTTGCCTCAACTGGTCATCGCGATCGACAACTCCGGCAGTAGTCGATTCCCGAATGACCCGGGGCAACCATCCGTATCACGAATGGACATGATCAAAACAGTCCTCGACAACCAACGGCTCCAACAATTGGCGGCTCAATTTCAATTGAGTTTTTGGGAATTTGGCAGCGAGGCCCAACGGCTGGATTCTGATTCGTTCCGACAGCAACTGGATGGGTCGCAACCTTCCAGCGAATTGGGCGATTCTTTGGCTGACATCGTTGACCGCCATGCGGGTAAGAATGCTGCCGCCATGCTTGTGTTCTCGGACGGAGCAACCACAGACGGGGTTTCGTTGCGTGAGGCTGCCAAGCGAGCCACGGCGAATGGTCTTCCACTTTTCGTTTTAGGAACCGGCAGTCCTCGTCAGCCGAAAAACATCAGCGTCGAACCGATCATCACAAACCAACGCGTCAGAAGCGGAGAACCGACCAGACTGACTTTCGACGTCAAAGCCGACAGCCTGAACGCTGAAACGATCAACATCTCAATTGTGGATGAACAATCGAATGAAGAACTCGCTTCCACAAGCATCACTGTAAACGGCGAACAATTCAGCCGCTCGATTTCCTTACCCATCGTCTTGAATGATGCAGGCAACCGCCAGGTCGTCGTTTCGGCAACGCTCGAAAACCCGGTGGACGAATCGAACATAGACGACAATCGTCGCCAAACTTCGATTCAGGTGGTTGAGGGCAAGACGCGAGTGCTGATCGTGCAGGATTTACCAAGTCCGTGGTTTCGGTTCTTGAAGAAAACCCTGGTTCGAGCGACCGATACGAAAACTGGCCAACCGGCTTTTGAAGTTCGTACTTTGCTACAGAGTGCTTCCGCTCAATACCCACAATCAGATCCGAACACGATCGACGAATTCCCGACGCTGGAAAAACTCGTCGACTTTGACCTAATTGTCTTTGGCGACGCTCGCCACGATTCACTCGGCCGAAACCGCGGACTCGGCGACACCGACTTCCGCAATCTTAAGGAGTATGTCTTTGCACATACAGGCAACGTCGTCTTTGTTCCCGGTCCACAGCACGTGCAAAAATTTCTCGCTCAGCCTGACGTTCTGGAATTGCTACCCAGGCATCGGAACATTTACCTCGCTAAGGAAAGCGACGATTGCTCGTTCGGCATGAATCAATCTTCCGACAGCTTTGGCCCAACTCGCTGGCTCAACGAAAACCTGGACAGAAGAATTCAGATTCGATTCGCTATGCTGACCTTAATTGAATCGGGTATCGAACTGGCCGAGTTTGGTGTCTCCGACCATTTTGGAACGCCTCCGGCGGCAATCTCGCTTCAACGAATTGGCGGCGGTACGGTAGTCACTCACTTTACGAACGAGCTTTACCGGCTCCGTTTTCGTTCTGACAAAAATCTGTTTGAGAATTACTGGGTTCGTATGGTGACCGAATTGTCCGCAGACCGTTTGCAAAAACGTGACGCCACCGCGCTGCTACGTACCGACGCCTCCGAGTATCGTCCGGAAGACATCATCACCGTCACTGCCGATTTGTTTTCCGCACCGCCGGAAAATTTCGAGGGTGAAAGTATCACTGGCCTGCTTTCAAATGAGAGTGGCGAGACCAGGCAGGTCGTTTTGCGTCGAATCGGCAGCTCACAAAAATTTCAAGCCAGCATCAACCCTCTTCCTTCCGACCGCTATCAAATCGAGTTATCGCTGCCGAGTGCTGGTGTCCAGGAGAGTATTGCCACTACATTCCTGGTCAAAGAACGGGCCTCGGAAATCGATATTCAAAACCAGCAAACGGCGGGCCTGATCGAACTAGCCGAGCAATCCGGAGGTGTCTTTTTGGACATTCGAGAATCCAGGAAAATCTGGAGTCGCCTGCCAATCGGCGGTTGGAACCAGGTCGGCGTTGCTCGCATGCAACCCATTTGGATGACAAAGCTGGCTCCGCTGCTGTTTGCGGTAACAATCATTGCACTGTTGGTCAGCGAGTGGTTGCTGCGAAGAAGATGGAGGCTGGAATAACATGGCTCGGCAATTGCTGAAAAAAATCGATTCCGTTCGCCGACGCGCTGTGCTGCTCGTTTGGATACGTAGCGTCTGCCTGGCCCTGGCGTTGACGGTGCTGATCGGACTGCTGTTCCTTTTGCTGGATGGTTTGCTGAGGTCTGATTCAATCGGCTTGCGACTGTTTTGCCTGGCAGGCAGTTTCGCCGCCGGGATATTCGCGTTCGCCAAATGGATACTGCCGGCTCTCAATTACAGACCTCGACGCGTCGATATCGCCAGGCGAATTGAAGAGGCCAGCCCGGACTGGAAAAACGAACTGACGACCTCAGTCGAATTGGCCAGCAAGCCGGGCGACGCGTCGAACGACCTGGAATACCAATTGATCGATCGAACCTGGCATCGCCTGAAACAAACACCGCGTTCCTCATTTACAAACCTGCAATCCATCATTGGCCCCGCTTCGATTCTGGCGATGGTCGCAGCAATTGGGGGTTTGGTGTTTGCCGCGCAGAAGACGACAGTGCTACACAGCCTAAAACGGATCGCCATGCCGTGGTCACAAGCCGATTGGCCACGACGAAACGCGCTGACATTCTCCGATATGCCAACACAGATTGCGCGGGGTGAATCATTAACCATTCACGCGTTTGACCGGAACGACTTGTTGGACGGAGGACTGCGAGCGGAATACCAGACGGGCTCGAAGTCAGCATTGATTGATTTATCTGCCGACAACACAACAGCAGCCACCGGGCAACCGCGCCGATTTTCGGGTGTCATCCGGGATGTGCAGGACAACATCCTGATTCGCGTGACTGGTGGCGACGATCAAACCGATTGGCACGAGATCAAAGTAGTCGACTTGCCGGATCTGATTTCATACGAACTGCGAACTTCGCACCCCTTGGTCGAATCTGGTGAATGGCAACTGGTCACGGAGGATTTGAACATCTGGCCCGGAACGCAGCTGCGAGTCAGCGGCTCGGCCAACATGGATTTGAATCAAGCTGCGTTGGTCTTTGAGATTGGCGACCAGAAATTCCGGGAGCCGCTGGAAGTCTCTGACGGTCGAATTTTCCGTTCACCCGCGCCGACGAAAATACCGGAACAGACGAGTGATGGGGGACGATGCTGGATCGAGTTAACCAGCGTTCAAGACACTTCGTCTGAAAGGTTGACGGTCCGATCGATTCGCCTGCTACAGGATCAGGCTCCAACCGTGACCGTTACAACGGACGATAAGATCGTCGGGCCCAACAGCGTGATTCGTGTCCGCACGACCCTGCTCGACGACATGCCAATCTCCGAACCTGGCATTCAAACAGACACCGAACTCTTGCTCTACCAAAACCGACGTTCGCCGGACCAGCTGGTGACTCGTCAACCATTGCAAATGAAGCCTATGGAACAGGGCAGTACTGAACAACCGTTTGCAGCCGAGTCGGAAACGGTCATTGATATGAAAATCCAGGAAGGCTGGAATGTCGGCGACCAAATGTTGATAACAGCGGTTGCGCGGGATCGAATGGCCAATGAATCAACCGCCATCACGGCGGTTCAAATTGTTTCGAACGAACAGTTATTGGAAAAGGCAACACAACGAACCCGGAAGCTGGCTCGGACAGTCGACGAATTGCAGACACAACAAACAATTCTAAAAGAACGCACGAGTCGATTGATCGACTCGGAATCGAGTGCCGGCCATGCGGCTCAGCTAAAACAAGTCGTCATTAACCAACGTTCCGTGTTACGTCTGTTCGCATCAGGCCCCCAATCATCCGTTGGCATCAACCAGTCGCTGTTGGATTTCGCCGAGCGTCACCGACTGGAATGGCCGGGTCTTGAGCCATTACAACGCGTGCGTGAAATTCAGCAGGCAGGCAGCCGTCGCATCATCACAGCATTGGAACATCAACTCTCAACGATTGATGGTAGTTTGGAATTGTTTTCGCCGGAGAACAGTTCCGCCATCGACCTGTCATTGCTGGATCCACTTCAAACCGAATTACTTGACTTGTTCAATCAAACGGCTCAACTGGTCAAGGTAACAGCCGGGTTTGAAGAACTCTCATTACGAGTCGTCCGACTTCGCGATCAACAAGCCAAATTGATCGAAGACACTGTCACACTGCGGCAAATGGCCCTGGAAAATCCGGGACGGAATATCGACAGAGAAGCGAGCGATCTAACCACCGAACAAACCCGAATTCGTACGGTCACAGAAAAGTTCCTGGGGCAATTGGCCGAACTGATTCAGACGACCGGGGTTTCCCAATCCCAATTGCAAAGTCTGGTCGACGCCCAAGCCGCGGCTGATTCGGGTTCGCTCATTACCAGAATGCTCAGTGCCGAATCTTCTTTGGCCGCCAGACAACCCGGACGAGCAATCGATGCACAACGTCAGTCTTTCACGACTCTGGAAACGATGGTCACTACTCTGGTCGGCGACGGTGCCGCACAGGCAAAGGGATTGGCTAGTGGACTGGCCAGGCAAATCCAGGAAGCCACAAGGCAACTGGAGCAATTGAATCGTGAAATTGACGATTTGGCGACGACCGAACCAGACAGGCAACAAACCGCACGGCAACAGATCGACGATAAAAAAGTGGGCCTTCAAAATCAATTGTCTGAAATCAAATCCGCCCTGCAATCCAGCCCCTTCGCTAACCTGGAAGGCTTGATTCAGAACGCGATGGACAGCGTAGCCGAATCATCAAGCGATGTCGCCAAAAACGATATCGCGAGTGAGTCACTGGAAATCCAACAAGCGATCAATCAGTTACAACAAATCTCGCTGGCGATCGCGGAGCAGTCGCAAACTGACCCCAACGAATCAACCGACTTGAAACAAGTCCTGGAATTCCTGCTACAAATTCAACAAGCTCAACAAGGCATCAACGTTTGGACGAGCTCTCAACTGGAATCCACAGGAGAAACGGAAACACCGGCGACAGAGCTATTGGAAACGCAGCAACAAGTCGTCGCATTACAGGGGCAGGTCGCCAACGCGTTTGGAATCGTTTCTGAAAACCTGAAACAGTACCCAACGGCCTCGATCATTACCCGCTCGATCAAAGGGACGCTGGAAGATGTAACAAAACGCATGTCGGAATTGTCATTCGATTTGGAAATGCTGCGACAACAACAAAAAATCGTCGTTGAAATGAAAATACTCGTCGACGCGATCAAGATCCAACTGGAAGCAGGCAATGAAACCCCGGAGGTCGACTCCAACGACCAGGACGAAGAGCAATCCCAGGAATCGGTTGGAATCAGCTCGTTTGAATTGACGATGCTTTATGTAGTGCAACAAAACCTGCTGAGAGAATCCGAAGCACTCGCTCTTCAACTGCGTGAAGCTGGATCGGAGTCAGAAGAATTGAAGGCGGTCCGGCTTGAACTTGGAAAACGCCAAGCGGAAATCGCTGAGGTTTTAAGTAACCTGTTGGACCAGCAGCCATCCGAAAAAGCCATTCCATCACTCCCTGATTTTTAGAATCAATCGATGAACGAAACCCGCAAAACCAGCCACTCTTCGATCCGCATCGTTCTGTTGCGATCGACGCTTATCATTGCATTCGCGATCCTGCAAGTTGTCGCGCTGGACGCGACGGTATCGGGCCAGACCCAGCAAGAACAAATCAATGAAAAGCTGACAACGATACGCGATCAGATGAAGCTGGCAGCCGAGTCGTTGAACACAGAGTTGCCGGACAACACACTCATCGGAACTCAAAAGAACATTACTGATGAACTGCGAACGCTGGTAAGACAATTCTCTGCGGGACAACAATCGGGAGACCCCAACGCTTCCAAACAGAGCAACCCGGGTTCGACGCAATCAGGAACGACTGCTGGAAGCGGAATCGCTGCTGCAGAACCAAATGATGAAACCACCGACACCTCTGGAACGGCGGGTCAGTTGAATGATTCCGAGCTAATCCTAAACGCATGGGGGCAAATGCCAGGTGAACTGAGCCAGCAACGTGGCAATGCGATCAGCCCCCGGTTTCTGCCAAAATACGAGAGACTGATTCGTGAATATTATCGCAGGATGTCACGATGAGACGACTCATAAAGTTTCTCGTAGCAATCTGTGTATGCGGCGGCATCGCTTCCAACTCGTCCGCGCAAGAAAGCGAATCGACCATCAAGGTCGATGGCATGATCAACGAGACGACCGCATCCGCGATCGAGCAAGGCCTGACGTGGCTGGCTGGTCAACAAAATGAAGACGGTTCCTTTGGCAATGATCGATTGCTGAAAGGAAATACCGGAGTCTGTGGTTTGGCGGGCCTGGCCTTCTTGTCCGAAGGCAGTTCGACGACTCGCGGTCGCTACGCTGCCAACATTAGCAAGTGCGTGAGTTATCTGCAGTCGCATTGGGATCCGAATTCTGGCCTGATCGACAATCCTGACTTCCAAAGCTCAGGCCCGATGTATGGTCATGGATTCGCAACGCTTTTTCTGGCCGAGGCCTACGGCATGCCGGGTACCAAAGGATTGAAGCCAGTCATCGAAAAGGCTGTGCAGCTAATCGTATCGACGCAGAACGAGCAAGGTGGATGGCGATATCAGGCCGTGCGTGAGAGTGCCGACCTGTCGGTAACGGTTTGCCAAATTATGGCGTTACGCGCCGCTCGCAACGCCGGCATCACTGTGCCCTCAACAACTGTCGACCAAGCGATTGCCTTCATCCGCGAATCACAAAACGACGATGGCGGATTCTGTTACCAACTGGATGGAACGCGAGAAAGCGGGTTCGCGCGATCGGCAGCCGCCATCGTCGGTTTGCAAAGCGCAGGCGTCTACGCTGGCAAGGAAATTGAAAAAGGGGTCCGCTACTTGTTCGATTCGAAACCCGCCACTGATAAACTGGATGGCACCTACTACCACTATGGACACTACTACGCCGTTCAAGCGATCTGGCAGACCGGTGGGCGTGATTGGGAAGTCTGGTTCCCGGTGATTCGTGACGAGATGCTGGCCTCGCAACAGAATGATGGAAACTGGGTCAGTCGTTATTCGGCCGAGTACGCAACCGCTATGTCCTTGATCGTTTTACAAATCCCCAATAATCTGCTGCCCATTTTTCAGCGCTAAATGAATTACCTTGCCAACATTTCCCGAGCGGCTTTGTTGCTCACTGTCATGGTGAGCACCTGGCACTCAGATGCATTCGCGCAGCAAGCACACTCATCAAACGAGGCTAAACCGTCTTCCGGTGTTTTGGTAACGACCGATCAGGGCATCCAACACGAAACGCTGACGTTGAAAAGCTTCGAAGACAAAGTCTTTACATTCGTCGACCAAGGCAACGACAACGCAGAGCCTCAATTGATTACCATTCCAGCATCACAATTGGTTTGGTGGCAAGATCCACATGTCCCCGCAACGCAAGGAAGCCTTGTGCGATTGCGTAACGGCACAACCTTGACCGGCCAAGTCACGTTCGCAGACACGACCAACGTGCGGATCACCAGCGTTCATTGGCAGCCTGTGGAGTTGCCAGTCGCCGCGGTTCAAAGCATCGAAGCGATCATCCCCGCCAATCGGTCGCTTGGTGCAGCGCGGGAAGCCTGGCTGGCGGAGCGATCTGCTGAATCAAAATTGGAATCAAAATCGGAATCCCGAGCGAATGTCACCGTCCTGCTCAACTCCGGTGACTCGCTAAAGGGCTCACTGGTCAATTCAAACAGCGCAAAGGCAGCCAACGCAGGCACCGGATTTACTCTGTCGTCAGAGGGACGTGAGTATCAGTTTTCGTTTGGAGCGAACGAACGACAAGTCGCCGCGATCTTTTTCTCCGGCAAAGAACCCAATGGCGCGCAACCGGATTCTAACAACGACGTTTTCGATCTGAGCCTGTCGGATGGCAGCCTGCTGCGCGGAAACGACATCGCAATTCTTCAGGATCGCATCGCCATGAATTGTGGGTCGCAGAAAATTGAGCTGCGAAAGCTGGGCGATTCCACTGGCAACCCGGTCGCTTCGATGATACGCGGAATACGAAACAATTCACACGAGGCCAGTTACCTGACGTCGCTGGTTCCCGCTGAATTCCAGCACACCCCATTGCTGGGTACGAAATGGACGAGCTGCCAAATCAATCGACCCGAGAATCGTAATCGCTTCTCGCCCAACAAGATCAACGCACCGTTTTCGATTGTCATGCCGTTGCGTTCCAGCTTGATCTATCGCATCGACGAACCGCGAGAGAACATGAAGTTTCAATTCGGTGTTCTTGTCGAGTCGCTTGATGGAAAAGCGAATAACATTGAATACCAAATCCTCGCACTGGATTCCAACAGCCAATGGCAAAGCGTCCACGCATCGGAGATTTCCTCCCTTCATGCTTCCTCGGAACTGAAGTGCGATGAGGTCGAGATTGGATCTGCCCAAGCGATCGCTCTGACCGTCGCCTACGGAACTCGTGCCGATGTCGCCTGTCGATTTCATTGGTTGATGCCGCGGCTTACTTCGCCTGAACCTGAACGCTGAAACCGGCGCTGCTCCGGCCTATTCCGCAGTAACGCTGCACCCGAACCCACTAACACTTATCGCCATGAATCGAAATACATCTCGCCAAAATCTGGATTCCAACGCGGACTCGTCAGACCTGTTTCGCATCGCCCGACAGTACATTCCTGGTGGCGTCAGCAGAAACACTCTGTACCGTGAACCCCATCCTGACTATGCCGACTTTGGAAAAGGGTGTTTCGTCACGGACGTTCAGGGAGTCCAACGAATCGATATGGCCAACAACATGGCCTCGCTGATTCACGGACATGCTCACCCAGAAATCGTGGCTGCCGTTTCAGAACAATTGAAACGCGGCAGTGCGTTTACGATGGCGACCGAACCAGAAATTCAGCTGGCAAAACTTTTGTGCGATCGAGTTCCGTGGTTTGAGAAAATTCGGTTCATGAATTCCGGTACCGAAGCGGTAATGGCGGCGATCAAAGCGGCCCGAGCGTTCACAGGCAGAGCCAAAGTCGCCAAGGCAGAAGGCACCTATCACGGAACCTACGACTACGCCGAAGTCAGTCAGAATTCCCCGCCGGACCAATGGGGCTCAGCCGAGCAACCCAACAGCGTCCCAGTCGCCAGCGGAACTCCGCAAAACGCATTGAACGACGTCGTCGTTTTTCCATTCAATGATCTGGAACGAACGGTCGACTTGCTGAACGCGAACGCGGACGAGTTGGCTTGTATTCTGATCGATGTCATTCCGCAAAGAGCCGGGCTGTCGGCGGCCGCGCCCGAGTACATAAACTCCATTCGCGACTGGGCCACTCGCCACAACGTTGTGCTGATTTTTGATGAGGTCATCTCGTTTCGTATGGCACTCTCGGGGGCTGCCGAGTGGTACGACGTTAAACCTGACCTGACGACCTTGGGAAAAATTATCGGTGGCGGATTTCCAGTCGGCGCCTTGGCGGGTGAGGAACGAATCATGTCCGTTATGGATCCGTTAGAAAGCACCTTGCCGTTTCCCTGGTCAGGAACCTTTGCTGCCAACCCGATCACGATGACGGCTGGGCGGATGGCCATGCAGTTGTACGACCAGGCGGCAATTGACCGATTGAATCAGCTCGGTGAACTGGCGCGCACAGAGATCGCAGGCTTGATCAAGAACCGCGGCATCCAGGCATCTGTGACAGGTGCTGGATCGATGTTTCGCATTCACCCGAAATCGAAAGCACCCACGGATTACCGTTCAACGTGGCAAGACGATCGCGAGAAACAAAAAACGAAACGACTTGTCGACTACATGTACGATCAAGGGTTCATGCTGTTTCGAACATGCACCGCTGCGTTGTCCACTGCCACGACTGAATCAGAAATCGAACAATTTATAAAAACACTCGACCAGGGATTTAAGGCCTGGTAATTCACGTACCTGTTTTCACACGTCCATGCGACTCGCGACTCGCGTTAGACGGATCCATGTTTCTTCTGAAACGACCCATCTGCCAAACTCCATACAAACGCCCAATGCACACCTAACGCCGCGAGCACAAACAGATGAAACGTTTCGTGAGGCCCCCATACCATATCGATAATCACCAGACTGTCGGTCGCATTGATGATCGCGCCGATCGAATACAAGACTCCACCGATCACGATGGGCACAATCGCTGGCCAACCATACTCCTTCAAAATCAACCAAGCCGAGTAGCCACCGATCCATCCGATCAGCAGGAAGATTGAATCTCCCACTAATCCTGGAATGCTGTTAAAGAAGATCGTCCGCAGTGTGATGCCCGCGATGGTGATCAGCCATAGCAACGAGATGATGGCCCAACGCCGCCAATCCTTGAATAGTATGCCATGGATCACTGTGAACGTACTGGCAATCAGCGTGAAAATCGCCGCGGTGTCCATCCGCAACATGACCTCGCGAGCCACCCAGTCGCGGCCCATCATGTGATAGACAAAGCTCATGGACAACAAGAACAGCGTCGCCAAAACGAACTGAAACGAATACCAAAAGGCAACCCGCGAACGCCAGGCACTGCTCAACAGAAAGAACGAGAAGATGAAAAACGCCACGGTTCCAACCAGATGAGACAAACTGCTCATCGGGTCGTGGAAACCGCTAATCGAATACCAATCATCCATTACGGATCGCGAGGCCGGTGATACGGATCAGTGAGCCGGAACAAAACGTACAGAAACAACAAGCAGGCACACAGGATAATTAACTCTATTAGTCCAATGCTAAACATTCTTGATATCTGAATCCGCTTAAATGAACCGGTCGATGAAACGCGGATCCAAAGGAATATCAGCCACCTCGATGTCTCCGAGCAAGTCTTTGTACAACTGCGAATTCTTGTCCATCATCAACTTGCCAACTTCCGCCCAGGCAGCTTGCAGGGCAGGGGACGAGCTTTGCCCCTTAATCTTCAGCTGGGATTCCAGATCGAGAGCCTCAGCAACTTTCAGGTACTCGGCTTGCGGCTTGTCCAGTGACAAGGCGAAGCACATCGATGCCAGGCTGGAGCACAGTTGATCAAAGACTCCGCCCTCGTCACCCAACAAGAACGACTGGTCCATGAACTTCTTTTGGTACTTGGCGATGATCATCAGGACTCGACGGCCCAGCACACGGTTACGTTTGAGCGATCGCTTGATGTAACGCTGTTTTTCGGGGAACAGATTATCGACCCCCGAAAGATCACCTCCACCAAACCATGAACCGAGTACGGTTTTCATGATGAAGAAGCCGAATTTGGCTTTCGGCATCAAACCAAAACCACCATTCACTTCGGCAACGCCGATTGGTTCCAGGTACTTGCCGCGAATGTTTCGCGTCATCGCATTGGGGGCACCGACATCTGCCAAAACCGGGTTAGGTCCTTCATAAACAGTGGCGATCGTGAATTCATGCATGTTCTCGCCAATGTAATTTTCAATAGGCGATTCCGGCATTTCGCCGTCGATCCCTTGCGCCTCATAGCGCGAGTACTTGCGACGTTCGTCCGTATGCACCGAGCGACCACCCTGGATCTGGTAACAATTGATCGCCGTTTGCAGCAAGCCACGAGTCGCGTATACCTTGGCGATCATCCCTTGAGTTTCATCACGTACGCCGTTGGCTGCCAGCCGGAAACACAAGTCACCGAGGACACGTCCGGCCAATCCGTGACAGGCAGCACGCCCAACCCAGGTTTGAATTCGCGGAGCACATCCGATCGGCTTACCGAAGGTCGCACGGAAGGAGGTCCAGCCACCGCCATTCGGTTCGCCTTCCTTGTTCGGTTCGTTGTGTTGCTGGCCCGTCTTTTGCAATTCCGGATCATTGATAATGTGCGCCAACAATTTGAAAGTCTTGGCCGCACTGTTAACTCCAATTCCGCCGCGTCCCTTGGCCAGCGAGCTGAATGCTTGAGCCAGGCCCTTGCTTGGAGGACCCAACAAGCAACCGACGGGAACTTCACAATCAATCAAACGGAAGCGGGCGTTCCAGAGGTAATCGAAAGCGGTTAGATCGTTTCGCTTCATTCGGAAATTAGCGGTGTCTTGCTTCGGCACTTCATAGATGATCATGCCCGAGTCTCGACCTGGTTTCAGGTCGTGGCCTTCCAGCTTCACGATCAATACGCAAATCCCACCGTAGATCACATTGGTGATTGGCCATTTGACTCCATTGACGATGTACTTGTCACCTTCCAAGCGAGCCGTCATAGACAGCTTGCTGGGGTCGGCACCGACACCTGGTTCGGTCAAGGCAAACGAACCGAGCAATTCGCCGCGAGCCATACGAGGCAGATAGTTCTGTTTTTGTTCGTCCGTTCCGAAGTCCAGAATCGGCGTGACCGGTCCCAGGAAGTTGTGTACCTCGAACATCACCGCCAAGTCCGGATGCACGAAGGTCAAGGCGCGAAGTAGCGGACCCAGGTCGCCAAGCTTCGCGCCACTTCCACCATACTCTTTCGGAATTGCCAGGCCAAAAAATCCAATGTCGGCCAGACCTTGAATGATCTCGTTTCGGAACAACATTTCCTGATTGTTGAACAGCGTTCCCGCCTTCTTGTTCTTCATCAGGAAGTCCAGCGAGCGTCCCATGACGTCCGCGACTTCCGCCGAGGGTGCAAAAGTGCCTGCATGGAATTCGCGAGCCTTGCCCTTGCCGAACAGCGAGGCGATCGTAGGGGCCTCACCCGAAAATTGATTCTCAGCCGATCGATCCGCCTCATCCAGAGTAGACAGTGCGGCGATCTCTTCGGCCGACTTGCCGGCCTGTTGCAGGATCATGGCGACGGCATCTTTGGCACCGTCTGGTTCGTTGGCTGAAGACTGTGTTTCGGAGTTTTGTGAATCGGTTTTTAACATGATTTATTTCGAAGCAATGGAGCGTATAGATCGAGCTTGATTTTACACCAAATATATCGGTATTCGGCCTTTTCCTACACCGTGAAATCCCGCTTCAGATAACCTGGCTCCTGGAATTGCCGCTGTTTTTGTTTCAATTGAATCCATTCAACCGGTCACATTTGAATGTCGCCACCTTCTCGATTCGTTCAAATACTCACCAATTCATGACAAACGCCCGGCATTTGCGGCCGATCTGCCGCAAAGTGAAGATGGCTGGACAGGGAAGCCATGTGCAAAAAACGACCCGAGCCAACAGGACTCGGGTCGTAATCTATTTCAATTGTGTACCAGACAGACTTGCTAGTTGCGGTTTCCGCTACCCTGCGGCGTCGGACTGACAGAGGGTGTCGGATTCAATGCCGCACGCGTTGCCTCTCGTTGAGCCTCGGTAAGAAAAGCATAGCGTGTACGTGTGGTGGTTTCCGTGAAAACCCTTTCATCGATCCTGGTAAACGTCGTATCCAGCAAATCTTTGATGACTGAGTCTGCTGAGGCCTGGGCAGCATTCAAATCTCTTGACGCGGTCTCCAACTGAGCCACTTGCTGGCTTGAATACGCAGATCGTTCAGGTTGCAAGAGCGGTCGCAACATTGAAAGTGCCAACCTTACCCGGCGACTGACTGTTAGAGCACCTTGCACTGAATTGTTTTCTTCCATGAAGTTAGAAAAAGCCTCCTTGTCTTTCAGTGCCAGGTAATGCGATGCGGCACCCTCCAACAACAGATTCATTGTTTCCTTGTAAGCGTAAGCGTCCGGTCCGAAGAATTCGTATGGATCCGGATGTCGGGTATGGCCTGCGATCAGCGCCCCGTATTCGACACGAGCCAACGCAACAAGCCATGCCAATCCGGTCTCACGGCTTGTCGATGGATCGGCTGTTTGCTCGCTGGAACTCGACCGGAACGATTCAGGTAAATCGGGAAAAACACTGAACTCTTGACGGTCACCGATGATCGCATCAATTGCATCCAAATCCGCTCCATCTGACATCTCAACCAGGCTGCCAAAACTCGCAAGCGCATTTCCATATTCGACATAGCCGACGGCACGGCGAACCAAACTATCGTCGATGTCCGATAACGTAAGCTGATGAATGGTCACCTGCGTGCCATGAATCGTGTCGGTCGTGGTTTCAGTTATTAGTGTGTTAGAAGGGCTGCCACAGAAATACTGACCGGTCGCATCGGAAACATTCACCTCAATTGACTGATTGATCAATTCTCTGGAAGTATCTCGATTCGTTCCAGCATAAACCTCGCGATATTCCCATGCCCAAATGTACTTGTGGCGGCGGTCGATCACCGGAACCGAATTGGCTGACTGCCCGCGAGTGCTGGTAGCAATCGGAGTCTCATTCGGCAAAAACAAAGCGAATGCCGCTTCATCGGACGTAGCTGCTTCAGGGCTTTTCAACATCCCCATCGCATCGGATCCCATTCCATAACGCCCACGGTACCACCATTGCATCCCTTCAAACAACAAACGACTCTTCGTCAACAACTCTTCTCCCGCCAGTGAAATCCCCTGGGCCGCGATGCTCTCGACGTTCGCAACCAGATTTTCATCGTTCAGTTCAGCAACTGAAAACTTTTCGTCACCTGCAGCCTCCAGGCGATGGCGAATGTTGGCGACATCCTGATTGACAGCCCACGCAGCCAGGAATTGTTCCTTGCGATCGGCGGAATTGTCGGCAAGAACCTTAACGGCGTGCTTCAACCGATTGATCCGAACAACAATTTCATGCTCAGCTAACTGTGTTCTCGCACCGACCAGCTCCTCGACCTGTACCGAAAAGTCCGACTCAAACAATTCCTTCTGCTCTTCATTCAACGACGATAGATCGAATCGTTGACTCTTCTTCACCGTTTCAACCACGTACTGACCGATAAAAATCGCCGAATCCAGCTGGTAGTTCAGTATCTCTTTTTTTCTCAGTAGCTCGTCGATCGTTTCAAACGTGTCACCGATCGTCGTCTGCTTCATCGAATTCAACAACTCAACCGATTCGTTTAACCGATTACCGATTTCTCCTGAGCTGTACTCCATCGTCATCATCAATTCCCGAAGCCTTGGCAAGGGAAGTTTCTGGCCATGGTTGAGTCTCAATAAATGTAGTCGTGCTTCCAACAAAACCTGTGCTGAGACAGGAATATCTTGCTTCAACAAAAGAGAATCCAGCTCAGCCAACTGTTCCGCATTCATTCTGCGAACAGCTTTGTTCATCGATTCCAGAACACCAAGATGGTTCGCGGAATGCCAAGCGGGCAGAAATTCGGTCTCAAGAATCTTGATTTGATTCTTAGTGAGCTCTGCTTGCGTCAACGTAGTCATCGTTGCTATGAGCGCCAGACATGCCAGTCCCACAACAGATTTTTTGAATCGTGATCGAACCATGAAAAAACTCCCTTCACTAAATGTGTTGTTCAAAGTGGAAAACCACTTTGCCGAATAGCCTTTGGAAGAGGTAAGGGAACCGATATCGATACTCGCATCGGTGTATCGACCAATTAAATGAGTTAACTAAACTCCTGTCAATAAAATCCTTGCCAGGGAAACATCAGAAAAACCAATGCCGATCGACATACCAAACTGATTCGATCCAACCCGCAATTCTCAAACCACGATTTTTGCTTGCAAACAGAGGACGCCTCAACGCTTTCGCGACACTAATCAATCAGATTGACAACATGCAAGTCAGGTTGATTGCGCGAAAATAAACAATCTGTTGCTGCAAAACTTTTTTCAACGCCTGGTAGCTACTTGTGTTTGCGAGGCGATTTGCTGTCCTTCTCGTCGCCACCGTTTTCATTACTGGAAACGTCTTCGGGTTGAGACTTCATCCTTTTTCCCTTCTTTGCCTTGCCGGGGTTTTCGGCTTTGGCACCTGGCGGATTCTCGGGCCACACACTCTTGCCTTTTGATGGCGCGGTCTGACTTTTTCTGACGTCCTGCTTCGTGTCGTGCTTTTTTGTGCGCCGTTTCTTGTCCTGGTTCTTCCTGTCGTCTTGTTTCGAGCCACTCTTTTTCTTTTTGGCTGCCGGTTTTCCACTACCCGACTTGTCGACAACCAACGCGTATTCGATTTCACGGCGATCCGGATCAGCACTGACGATTCGTATCCGAACCATGTCGCCCATCCGGTACTGGTTTCCGAACTTAAACCCGGTCAGCGTTCGCGTGCTCTTTTCAAAGTGATATTTATCTTTCGGCAACGTGTCGACGGGAATGAATCCGCTGGCTGGCAATTCAATTCCTTGAGCGAACATGCCGAAGGATTCGACTCCGGAAATCACAGCGTCCATCTCGTCGCCAATCTTGTCGGCCAGGAAATTGATCAACTTCAGCTTCTTCAATTCGCGTTCGGCTTTCTCTGCCCGTTGCTCCAGATCACTGCAATGATGCCCCAGCGCAGTCAACGTCCCGAAGTCGGCAGACGGTTTTTGGCCATCCACCAGGGCACCAACCATCCGATGAATGATCAAGTCGGGGTAACGGCGAATGGGACTGGTGAAGTGGCAATAGGCTTCGCTTGCCAAAGCGTAGTGGCCGAGTTCGCGTGGCGAATAGATCGCCTTGGGCATGGCTCGCAAAATAGCGAAATGCACAGCGTGACTTTCGGGAGTATCCCGCGACTCTTCAATCACACGCTTCAATTCGAATCGGCTTGCCAGATTGTTCGCTTTGTAACCGAGGTCCGAGATCATGGACTTCAGGTCGGTCAGTTTGGACGGGGCAGGGTTCTCGTGAACTCGCCGCATCAAATACAATCCTTGATCGAACAGATGCTGAGCCACCGCCTCGTTGGCAGCCAACATAAACTCTTCGATCACCTGGTGACTCTCGGTATGTTGCCGCGTCGCCGCGCCGCTGACTCGACCGTCCTCATCCAGCAGGATCTCCACTTCCGGAATTGCCAAATCGAATGAACCGCGGTTCATTCGCCGCTTTCGCAGCTTCATGGCCAGCGTGTGCATGTTGCGAACCAGATCAAACACCTGGGGCGTCAACTTTTTCTTCCACGGCTTGTCGTCTTCCAGGTACTCGTCGATCTCTTCGTAGTTGAACCGATGGCAACTCTTGATCGCACCACGATGCAACGTCGTGCCGATTGGAACGCCTTCGTCGGTAAATTCAATCACGGCCGTCATGCAGTATCGAATACGATCGGGTTGCAAACTGGCCAGATTGTTGGAAATCACCTCTGGCAGCATCGGAATCACCTGGTCCGGTAGATAGATACTGGTGGCCCGTCGATAGGCCTCGTTATCCAGTTCCGTGTTCGGTTTTACGAAGTGCGAAACATCCGCAATGTGAACACCGAGTTCCCAATGGCCGTTCTCAATCTTCTTCAGCGAGATCGCATCGTCAAAGTCGCGTGCCGTTTTCGGATCGATCGTGACGACGGTGTCTTTGGTGAAATCGGTTCGATCGCCGATTGACTCGTCAAAATCTTCTGCTTGTTGACGAGCATCTTCCATGACCGCTTCCGCGAATTCACCTGGCAAACCGAACTCGGCAATCACCGTCATGGTATCAATTCCCGGCTGGCCTCGATCACCCAGCACCTTGACGATAACCGCTTCACCCGTTTGCCAATCTCCTTTTTTGTTTGGCCCGGGGAACCTCACCATTTCAACAACGACTTTGTCACCGACCTTGCATGCTTTGGCACCGGCGTCGCCCACCAGCACGTCGCTGTCAAATTGTTTTCCGTCAATCGACACCAGGCCGTGCTTGCCCTTTTCCAGATAGGTACCCACAAACTGATGAGTACGACGATCAATGATCTCGACAATTCGCCCGCTGGTCTTGTTGCGGGGGCCTTGTTTGCGAGTCGAAATCCTGACACGCACGATGTCGCCTGAAGCAGCATCCAGCGTATGCCTTTGCGGCACATAGATGTCGTCAATTGGCTTGGTGTCTGGGCCGGCATTGGGGTCCGGCGTCACGATTACAAATCCGAAGCCACCGGCGGCTCGGGAGAATCGCCCGGTCAATTCGTCTTTTCGTCCCGCTTTCTTCCCTTGGCCAGCAGCTTTATTCCGATGCCGTTTGTCTGGTGGGTTGCCCGGAGAATCCGGATCTCGTTTTTTTGTTTTTTTCTTTTCGACAGTTGGTTTGAGAACCAAGTGCTTGGGGCCATATTTTAGATCGCCATTCTTGACGAGACGCTTGATGACCTTCTTAAGATGAGGCAGCTCTTCCGGCTTAAGCCCCAGTTGTTTAGCGATAATTCGTGGTTTTACTGATTGGTACTGTTCTCGCTTGACGTGTTCCAACACGCGCTGCGGCAAGTCTTGATTTGACATAGATGTCATTGTATCAAGAAGCTGGCCGCCCGGCAGTGTATACCGGCCACCCAACAACCAAATCACCAAAACAGAAGGACCATAGCCAATGCGGGACCTGGGCGAAATCACGAACGTCGAAGTCATCCAGCGATTCCTTTCCCTGCAGGACAAGGATGTCGTCGATATTGGCTGTGGGGCCCTGACGTTCACTCGCCACCTGGCCGACCTGGGCGCCCGTGTGTTGGCGATCGACCCGGATCCGGTCCAGGCAGAAAAGAACCGTACCGCCGATCCGATTCCGAATATCAAGTTTATGGAATCTGGTGGAGACCAAATCCCGGCCGAAGACGGTTCGATCGATGGAGTGTTCTACTCCTATTCGCTGCATCACATCCCCGCCGCAGTCTACCCGGCGATGTTCCAGGAAGTTTTTCGAGTCCTGAAACCGGGTGGCTTTATCTATACCATCGAGCCAATCGATTGTCCGTTGAATCAAGTCATGATGCTGTTTCACAATGAGGAAGTTGAACGAGCCGCCGCATGGAACGCCTTGGACGAATTGGCCGCGCCGGCGTTCGAGTCCCGGGAAGTCGTGACCTATCACGGACACCGACAATACGATTCCTGGGACCACTTCGTAGACGTCTACGCAAACAAGTCATTCAACTCGCTGTACTCCGATCAAGACGTTCGCCGACCAGCCGTCGAAAAAGCCTTCCACCTGCACGGCGGCCCCGACCACCTTTTTCAGTCTCCCAAGAATGTAATGCTGCTGAATGGTTTCAAGTCATAAACACAAATCCAGTCAAAGGCACGTCAAAGGCACGACCAGGTCGTTGTGATTCGAAACTGATCATTTAGACTGTTTGGGAAATGCATATCGGCAAAATGCAAAATGACAAAAGCACAAAACACATTGTCCTGCTCCCAAGGATCTCTCATGACCTTTCGAATCTCTCTGGTCTCCACATTCCTGATCACGATCGCCGCGTTGACCAGCCTTGCCGGAACGGTTTGTGCCGATGTCCGCCTGCCAGCCTTCTTCAATGATCACATGGTGGTTCAACAACAGTTGCCCGTGAAAGTCTGGGGCTGGGCCGAACCCGCTGAAGAGATCACTGTCGCTTTTGGAGGCAACCAACAAACCACAAAGGCGGATACGAATGGCCGCTGGAGTATTGAACTGCCGGCCATGCCAGCCAACAAGACACCGCAAACGATGACGATCAGTGCCACCAACACGATCGAAATCAAAGACATTCTGGTCGGCGAAGTCTGGTTGTGCTCGGGGCAATCGAATATGGAATGGCAAGTTCGCCGGTGTGCCAATGCCGAGGCTGAAATCGCGGCTGGAAACCACCCGCTAATTCGCCATATCAAGATTCCCAGACGTGCCTCCGCCAAACCGCAAATCGATATCCAGGCCGACTGGCAAGTTTGCTCCACCGAAACCGTTGCCGAATTTTCGGCGACTGCTTATTTCACCGCCGTCAATCTGCAAAAGGAACTGGATGTACCAATCGGATTGATCAATTCCACCTGGGGCGGAACACGAGTCGAGCCCTGGACGGCTATCGCAGGCTTCGCAAAAGTTGACGAGCTGAAAGGTCTGTACCAATCGACACTCAATCGCACACCGGGCACTGCCAACTATCAGAAGCTGATGGATGCACACATCGCTAAAACGGAAAAGTGGCTGGCAGAAGCCAAAACCAATCGGCAGAGCGACAAGGTCATCAATCCTGGTCCACAGTTTCCCGCTCAATTAAGACCGCTGGCTGGTCGCCGCGAAGCGACTGCTCTGTACAACGGAATGATTCACCCTTTGGTCGGGCTGCCAATTCGTGGAGCATTGTGGTACCAGGGCGAAGCGAACCACAATGAAGGCATGCTGTACTACCACAAGAAAAGAGCCCTGATCAATGGCTGGCGAGAATTGTGGGGGCAGGGCGATTTTCATTTTTACTTCGTGCAGATCGCGCCTTTCAATTATGGCAGCAAGCCGGAAGTGCTTGCCGAATTCTGGGAGGCACAAGCCGAAACACTCAAAGTCCCAAACACCGGCATGGTGATCACCAATGACATCACCACGACAAATAACATTCACCCACCTAACAAACAGGACATCGGGCATCGGCTTGCACTGATGGCGTTGAAAGACATTTACGGAAAGGATGATCTGGTTGCTCGTAGTCCGGAATTTGAATCGCTGAAGGTGTTACCCGGTCAGTTGAAAGTGACTTTCAAATCCACGGGAGGCGAATTGAAGACTCGTGATGGCAAAGCACCAACGCTTTTCGAAATTGTGGGAGTCAAATCCAACGGGTTCCAGCCAGCTACCGCCACTATTGACGGGAATTCAGTTACCTTGCAGTCCGATTTAGTCAAATCGCCAGTTGCATTTCGATTCGCCTGGAACAAGGTGGCAGAACCGAATCTCGTTGGCGCGACTGGCTTGCCCGTCGGAGCGACTCGCGCCGGTGATGTACCCACGTTTCTGGATTTGTTGCCCGACGGAACAGGGAAAGAATATCAACTGGTCTACGAACTGGACCTGTCCAAACTCGGTCGGGAAATTAAATACGATGTGAATCGCATGGCTCAGTTCAGTTCCTTCGACCGAATTGGTTACCTGGTCGAGCTGGAGTCAAAAGAGCATGGCGACCAAAAAGTCTTTGTCTCGATGGCTGCATTCACCGACGATCTGAAGAAAATCGGGATCCCCACACCAGAATCCGGAGCGTCGTTTCAACAAGCTCTCAAGTCCATGGAAGTGCTTGGCAATTCGGCGGGCGTGACCAGCGGATCGAAGATCGAGACTGGCTACATCGAATTCTGGCCCAACAACTATGACCCCGATAATCAAAAAGGGGTGGCTGGTGCATCGAACGAAGTCTACGACTTCGGGGACAAGCGTTACGGCCCAGCCAATGGCTACGGATCGATGCAAATACACAACACCGCGACCGGTGAAACGATCTTTGCGATCAACCACTGGAAACAGGGGGAGAAAGCGGATATTGGAATCGGCAACGGCAAGCAACACAAGGATTGGACATTCAGTGGCAACGCTGCGAATTACGAAAGCAAGAACCTGAAAATATTCGTTCGTCCCAAAAAGTAACGGACCTTTTGCAGCCGGGACATTCGAACTCGCTTTGGGTCCGGATCCAATACGCATTTTCGCGACCATCGACTACAATATCCGGACTCTGAAATCCGGTATTAATCGAGGCGAACCCCAGCGTGCGAACTCTCCAAATGAATAGCCAGCGATTGGCTCTTTTGTCCTTTCTGGTTTGTTACAGTGCCCTCTCGGCACAAGCTCAGGAACCAACAGCGACGGCGGTCGCGGCAGCGGAATCCTCGATCACCGAGTCAGCGTTGCGAGCGGACATCAAATTCCTGGCCGACGATTTGCTGGAAGGGCGAGGCCCCGGAACACGTGGCGATCAACTCGCTCAAAAATACATCGTTTCGCAATTCGAACATCTAGGTTTGCAACCTGCTTCGCCCGATGGAACTTTCCTGCAATCGGTTCCAATGGTCGGCGTCACCACACGCCCGCCAGCGACCATGACTTTCAAGAAAGACAACCAGTCGCTGCAGTTCAAGAACTCTGACGACTACATCGTGACTTGCGGACAAGCGATTGAAAAATCCGTTTTCGACAACGCCGAAGTTGTATTCGTAGGGTACGGAATGCAGGCGCCCGAGTACGACTGGGACGATTTCAAGGACGTCGACGTCAAAGGCAAAATTCTGTTGATCATGAACAACGATCCACAAACAGACGACAACCTGTTTGCGGGCAAGACGCGTTTGTATTACGGTCGCTGGGATTACAAATATGCCAAGGCGGCTGAAATGGGCGCGGCCGGCGCTTTGATCATTCATACCGATCCTTCTGCCGGATACCCTTGGCAAGTCGTTCAAACATCGTGGACCGGCGAGCAAATGGCATTGGGCGGTGCGACCGAGGGACGTGTCGGGCTGGAGGGCTGGTTGACCGAGGAAGCCTCTCGAAAACTTGTCGAGCAAAGCGGACACAACCTGGACAATTTGCGACAAGCCGCAGAGAGCAAGGACTTTCGCCCCGTGTCTCTGGGGTCGAGCGTTTCGTTTTCGATGGACGTCCGTGTCCGCGAGCGAAAGACGGCCAACGTGTTGGGATTGATGCCGGGCAGCGACCCGGTGCTGGCCAAGGAGTGGCTGGTGTTTTGTGCGCACCACGATCATATCGGCATGGCCGAAACTCGCGAAGAAACCGGCCAGGACAATATCTATAATGGTGCCGTCGACAATGCCTCTGGTACAGCCGTGCTGTTGGCGATCGCCCGCGCCATGGCGAAACTACCCGAAGGGGAACGCCCCAAACGGTCTATCTTGTTTGCGGCGGTCGGCGCGGAAGAACAAGGCTTGCTGGGTTCGGCCTTCCTTGCCAACAACCCTCCGGTACCAGCCGGAAACATGGCGGCGGTCATCAATATCGATGGCGTAAATATCCTGGGGCCAACGCACGACGTGGTTGTTGTCGGCCGAGGAAAATCGGACATGGACAAAGCGGTTGAATCACTGGCCGCATGGCAAGACCGAGTGGTCGTTCCTGACCAGTTTCCCGAAAAAGGATTCTACTATCGCTCCGATCAATTCAGTTTCGCCAAAGTAGGAGTTCCAGGCGTTTACCTGGGCTCGGGCACTCACGTGGTGGGCAAGCCAGCGGAATGGGGCCCTCAACAAATGCGTGAATGGACACAAAATATCTACCACCAAACCAGTGACGAATACCGCGAAGACTGGAATCTGGGTGGAGCGATTCAGGACGCGATGTTGATGTTTCATGTCGGTGTTCAAACTGCGAACCAACCCAACCTTCCTGCCTGGAATGCTGGCGACGAATTCGAAGCAGCCCGAATGGAAGCCTTGAAGTCGAAACAATAGTTCGTTCAGTTCACATTGATTCAAGTGGCAACATTTTTTTCGCGGCAATAACTTTGGCAGAAGACAGAACCACTGAAGGCTCCACTTGCGAACCTGACGAATCAAACGCATCGAACGAAAAGCTGACGGCCACCGCTTATCACGAAGCCGGCCACGCGGTCGTTGCTCTGTCTCTCGGTCGCCCCATCAAAAAAGTGACGATCCAGGCGGGTAACTCGCAAGCCGGTGACCGAATGTTGGGTTCGTGTCAAATTCAAAAGGGGCGAACCAAACCCTCCAAAACGGCTTTCGAAGATGAAATCCTGATTCTTTTCGCTGGCATGGTCGCCGAGTCGATGGCGACTGGTCAATATTGCCCTCGGGGCGCTGGCCTGGACTTGCGAATGATCCGGCGAATGTTGGCGTCGCGTGGTGACAGCGAACGCCAAATTGAAAAACAGCAGCGACGCCTGTTGGACAAGACGGAAAACCTGCTGGACCAACCGTCTCACACTGCGGCCGTCAAATCGATCGCCGAAGAACTAATTCGCAACAAGACGATCAGCGGCAGAGCAGCGAAGCACTTTTTTCAACAGGCCGTCGATCAAAACAAGTAAACTACCGCTCTGTCATCGATTGTCGAATTGCCACGCGTTGCTTGAGTTGGATTGAAAACCTGCGACAATCAAACGCTACCGCCGCTGACTCACCGGACCCTTATGCCTGATCAAATCGACATCGAATCCTATCTCAAGGCTTGCCCTCTGCCGACTATCGATGTTCGTTCACCTGGTGAATTTCGACAGGGCCATATCCCGGGAGCCACTAACATTCCGGTCTTTGACGATCAGGAACGAGCCGAGATTGGCACGCTGTACAAGCAAGTGGGTCGCGCACAAGCGATGGTCCGCGGTATGGAATTGGTTGGGGCAAAGGCGGGCACGCTGTTGCAGTCGATTTCCGATTCAATGGACGGAACAAATTGTGCCGTGCACTGTTGGCGAGGTGGTATGCGTAGCCAGGGCTTTGCCTGGTTGATGAAGGGCTGTGAATTTTCGCCGCAGAGAATCGACGGTGGCTACAAGGCGTTTCGCCAAGCTGCCCATCAATGTTTCGCCGAGCCGCGGAAAATTGTTTTGCTGGCCGGCGCGACTGGCTCCGGCAAAACACGATTGCTGGGTACCTTGCGAGAGGCCGGACAACAAGTGATCGACCTGGAGCAACTCGCTTGTCACCGTGGATCGGCGTTTGGTGGCATTGGTCAGCCCGACCAGCCAACCGTCGAACAATTCGAAAACGAGTTGTTTTTACAATGGCGTGAACTCGACGCCGATCGAATCGTCTGGTTGGAATGCGAGAGCCAGGGGATTGGCCAGGTTTTTATCCCTGATCCCGTATGGAAGCAAATGCTCGCGTCGCCCGCCGTGTTCGTAGAAGTCGATATTCAACCACGGATTGAATTTCTGGTTCAGGAATATGGCAACCTGCCTTCGGAGGAACTGGCCGTTGCGATCACCAAGATCAAAAAGCGACTCGGCGGCGCCGGATTGCAAACTGCACTGGCAGCCTTGGGTAAAAATGACATGCACGCATTCGCCGAGATCGCTCTTCGATATTACGACAAAGCCTACAGCCGCGCGTTGGACAAGAATCCATTCGCCCGCAGCGCGACAATTCGATTAGAAACAGCAGGCCACATCGAATCCTTACAAGCTCTGATCTCTTCCGCCGAACGACTAACAAGTTAATCCAGCGACGACGCTCGGGCGCATGCGACACGGTCGGGACGGAAATTCACCGATTACCATCACCGCTGAAAACTTGATTGTCCTCCGCGATGTTACGCTACCACTACTGGGAATCGCTCAGTCATTCTGGCGTTTAGTTCGCGGTCATCTGCCAGCTCCTCTGGCAAATCGTCATCGTGATAAATCGCATCCACCGGACATTCAACAACACACATCTCGCAATCGATGCATACGTCCGGATTGATAAACAACATGTCCGGTCCCTCATGAAACGCTTCCACAGGACACACGGTGGCGCATGTGGTATGTTTACAACCGACACACTTTTTTGTAACGACATGGGGCATTGCAGGCCTTCTTTCAAATAAAAATCTCAAATAGAGATCGCGTTGCTTTTGGTATTGGCAGCACGTTCTGGTCACTACTTATTCAGGATTTCAAATTGAAACCGGACAATATTTTCAGATGACCAGGAATTTTTCTGAGCTTTTGCTCAAACGTTATGAAAACGGCGATATTCAGGCAGCTACCGAGATTTACTCAAGGTATTCCCGGCGTCTGGTGAAGCTGGCACGACGCAAGTTGACTCAATTGTTGAGTGCAAAGATCGACCCAGAGGACATCACGCAAGAGGCTTTCATTGCCTTTTTCGATTTGGCAGATCAAAACAAGGTGCGGTGGGATCGCGAGGGTGACCTTTGGCGGCTGTTGGCTGGTATCGTTGTCAATCAGGTCAGTCGACAGCATCAGTATTTTGCCGCGGCAAAACGAAATGTTGCGAGTGAGAGAGAGATCCAGCTGGATTGGATGACCGCTTCACGCAACGATGAAGCGACGTCGACTGGGCTGTACGAATTGCTGGAGTCAATTCTTGAAAATGAAAAGCCGCTGGCTCGACGAGTCCTGGCCTCACGTCTTGCCGGGCATAGTATGGAGGAAATCGCCCGACAAAACGACCGCTCACCGCGTACGATACGGCGAATAATGAACAACCTGAAATCGCGTCTCGTCGCCGCACATTCCCAGCTTGCAAACATTCCGTGGATACAGGAACAACATTTTGCTGAAGCAAACCCTGATGCAAACGAGTCCGGACCATGCTTGACGGCAAACCACCAGGATTACGATCTGATTCGGATGATCGGTGTTGGCGGATTTGGGAAAGTGTATCTTGCCAGAAACATTCGATCCGGTCGTGTCGTCGCATTCAAAGTATTGAAGGCTCGTTGGCTTGGCAACAAATCTGCCGAAACAGCGTTTAAGAACGAGGCACGTATCCTGTCGCAATTGCGTCATACCCATATCGTTCACTTTATCGAGGCGGGTCCACTGCCCAACGGCAGTTGGTTTATCGTCACCGAATTTGAACAGGGAGTTTCGTTAGATCATGTCGATCTGACCGGTCACGATGTAAACGATGTCGTTGGATGGATGACTCAGGCCGCCAGCGGGATTGCAACGCTGCATACACATTCAATCGTGCACGGTGATATTAAACCGGCCAACTTGATGTTGAATGATAATCGAATTGTTTTGTTGGACTTTGGTTTTGCACAGTGTCGCACAACTTCAACTTCACCCTCGATTGGACACTCAAAAGCGTATTCCGCGCCGGAACCAATTGCGCACTTTCCGTCAGATGTGTACTCGTTTGGCAAGTTGATCAAATTTGCAATTGAAAAGCTGGACGGTTCACAGGGATCGCCATCAGCACAAATGCAAAGCCTTGCTGAATTGATTTGTCGAATGACTGAGCCTGATTTTGAGAAGCGACCGGAGATAAGCCAGGTCAAGACGCTGCTGCAGAACTTGCAGGAGTCTAACGAAGATGGCGCCGAAGGTGTTCCTGAAGAAAGCGTTTAATGCCATGTGGCCAAGCGGCGCTTCCGACCCGTTTTCGAAGACTCCGCAGACTCCACGAAAAAAGCCGACGATAAATCGTCGGCTCAGTTTCTTGTTCACAACACGTTTGTGTTCAACGTGTCCTAGACAGGTGTAACTTGTTCGGCGCGAGGACCTTTAGGACCGTGGCCCTCAACATAAGTTACTCGTTGACCTTCGCGAAGTTCATCGAAAGTCGTGCCTTCAACGTTAGACATGTGGAAAAACATGTCCTGATTTGTTCCAGTGTCAATGAAACCGAAACCTTTGTCCGTCAAACGCTTGATTGTACCTTCTGACATTACTTAAAAACCTTAAAAAGCAGTTGTGGGTGCGACCCAAAATCAACGTAACCATGTGGTCGCCCCGCCGTTGTAGCAGTCGTTTCAGTTTACCGAATTGAAACGCAACGGCAATTGGATTTTGGTAAACTCGGGCACATCTTCGCCGAATCCATTGTTTTTCACCAAAATTCCGGCAATTACCGCAGAATACTGGCTATTGGACACCCGCGATGCAACGTTCTTGCTGGGGAATCATTCCGCCTCGGTCAACTCCAGCCAGCGGTCTTCGGCATGAGACAAGCGATCGGACACGTCAGTGAATCGACCGTGTAACTTCAGTGCCTCGTCTGGATCGGTTGTTTCCAACAGTTGTTGGTTGAGGTCCTTCTTTTCAACATCGAGTTCCGCGATCTTGCGTTCCAGCGACTTGATTTCTTTCTGTCGTTTGCGATGAGCCTTTTGAACATCTCGATCGTGGCCATCGGAATTGCTTTTGTTCTTACCCGACTTGCCCGCTTTGTTCTTACCTGACTTCTTGCCGGACTTGCCCGGACGGGATTCGATACCGGACAATTTGCCAGATCCCGCCGAGCTGGCATCGTCGATCTCTTTGTTGATCGAATACAAGTACGCGTCGTAGTCGCCCAGGAAGTTGCGAGCATTACCGTCTCGCACCTCGATAATATTCGTGGCCACGCGGCTCATGAAGTAACGATCGTGACTGGTAAACAGCACCGTACCTTTGTAGATCAGCAAGGCATTGGCCAAGGCGTCAACCGTTTCGACGTCCAGGTGGTTACCAGGTTCGTCCAAAACCAGAATGTTGTAGTCGCCCAACAACAAGCCGGCCATACACAGACGCGCGCGTTCGCCGCCGGACAACACCGAGATCTTTTTCTTGACGGCCGAGTCACGAAACAACAAGGCTCCGGCGACGGCCAGAATTTCCTGGGTCGTCGTGCCAACATTGGCCTCGTACTCCAGATGCTCCAGCACGGTGCGTTTTTCGGGCAGCGTCGTGTAGACGTGTTGTGCATAAGTTCCGATTTCGCTGGCGTGGCCCCATTTCAATTCGCCACCCAGTAGATCAAGCGAGCCGACCAAGGAACGCAACAGCGTCGTCTTGCCCTGGCCATTGTCACCAACAATCGCCGCACGTTCACCGTGTTCGATTTCCAGGTTAATGTTCGTAGCGACTTCGTGGTCCGGATACCCGATCGTTAAATCGGTACACCTGAGAACCGTTCCTTGTCGGGGAGAAACGATCGGTGCGCGAATGTGTGCTCTTGCTTCGTCGGTTTCGATCTCAGTTGTCTTTAATCGATCCAGTTGTTTTTGTTTCGACCGCGCCTGACTGGCCGTGTTGGCACCCGCTCGATTCCGGGCAATGAATTTCTCCAGTTGTTTCTGTTTGGACTGCACCGATTGATTGACTCGCAAGTCATGTTCGCGCCGCTCTTTTTGAAACTCCAGGAACTTCGCGATCTTGCCAGGGAACATCGTCAGTTTGCCACGAGACAAATCCAGAGTCTGGTCGCAAGTCTGCTTCAGAAACGCTCGATCGTGAGAGACAACCAGCACCCCACCGCGAAAACTCTTCAGAAAATTCTCGAGCAACAACTGGGTTCGCAGATCCAGAAAGTTTGTCGGTTCGTCCAATAGCAACAGGTTGGGATCGTGCAACAACAAAGCCGCCAATTTGACACGCGTTTGCCATCCGCCCGACAATTCCTTCACCGGTCCGTTAAGGTAAGCGCCCTTCAATTCGAATTTCCCAGCGACCTCGCCACATTTCCAGTCCGGTTGACCGCTGTCACGCATCAGGAAATCGTGAGCCGACTCGCCGGGCTCAAACGGGTCGTGTTGTCGCAAATAACCGATTTTCAATCTCGGGTGTTTGATGACCTCGCCGACATCTAATTCCTCTTCGCCCAAAATCA
Organism: uncultured Pirellulaceae bacterium; assembly: GCA_964588195.1. Taxonomy (GTDB): domain Bacteria; phylum Planctomycetota; class Planctomycetia; order Pirellulales; family Pirellulaceae; genus CAJQPP01. The sequence continues at coordinate 60,932 of CAZPOL010000009.1, forward strand.
CTCGTAACAGAGTCGACTTGCCTGCTCCATTGCGACCTACGAATCCGACCTTGGCTCGTTCAACGATCGAAGCCTCTGCGCCGTCCAGCAGAACCTGAGTTCCATAGCTCTTATGTGCATTGCGAATTTGAATCAGGACAGCCACGGTGTCACAAGCCTGTAAAATGGTGGAGTTTCGACGGGATTGGAAATTAAAATTGAAGCCGACTGTTCCGTCAACAACAGATGACCACAGCGACCTAAGACGATTCCGACTAACATCAGCCGAACGACTTGCCGACCAGGGCCAATACGTTGTCGCCTGCTTGGCCAACGTCCGGGCGACGTTTTCTGACAACGCTTGACCAGACCCGTTGCAGGAACGATTTGGCGAACCGATCCAATTTGAGACCCGGAAAATGCCTGTTGCAGTCCTCAGAATCGACGAAATAAAGCTTTTCCTTACTTCTTAACCGGAATTGTGGTCGCAATTCGAGATCCGTGATGGTTAAATCTTCACAAAAACGCTACAAAACGTCCACGAAACGGGGGGCGGTCTGGCACACAACCGGCGTCCTCGAGTCAATTGCGGGTGAACCGATTAAGGGCCAACTACACAGCCTCCGAAACGCCCCCTCCCAAGGAACGAAGACAGGAAAACATGGTGAAGTTAAAGCAAGGCACACTGCCCAATGGAATGGAGGTGCATTATTCTTCCAAACCGAACCTGGAATTGTTGCAACGGGAAACATTTGGCGACTCGCTTTACCTGAAGCACGGAATTCAGGTAAACGAAGGTGATGTCATTTTCGACGTCGGTGCCAACATCGGCTTCTTCGTGATGTTCTTGAACGAGCACTTGGAAAACGCCTCGGTATTTTCATTCGAGCCGATTCCGGATACCTACACATTGCTGGATAGGAATGTGCGTCTGCACAATCGCTTGCAGCTGAAATTGTACAACTGTGGTCTTTCCAACGAACCCGGAACAGCCACCTTCACACACTACCCGAAAAACGACGTCTGTTCGACTATGTGCCCGCAGGGTTCGACCGAGTACCGTCGCAATTCACGTAAATTCGTACTTGACGAAATTCGCAAACGGGGCGCCGTGTTGCGGTTCCTTGTCGACCATACTCCTGGTGCCATGTGGTTTCCGATTACTGAGTCGGTCAGACGTTACTACCGTTCGGCCATCGAACTGGAATGCCAGCTGCGAACAATTTCAGAGTTGATCGATGAAAACTCACTAAAGCAGATCGACTATCTGAAGGTCGACACTGAGGGGTCCGAGATGCAAGTGCTGGGCGGAATTCGCCCTGAACACTGGCCGATGGTCAAGCAGGTGGTTGTGGAAGTTCACGAAGGCAAACCTGCCATGAAGCAAGTCACCGATTTGCTGCGGAAGAATGGTTTCCAGTTAACGGTTGAACAACCCTGCGACACGTTGAATCACTTGCACATGGTCTACGCCACCAGAACGCCAAAGGCCACCAGCAACTCTAACGGATCGAAAGAGACTGCGGTCGCTTGAACATCTGTGCCTTATTTCTTCTTTTCGTCCTGAAACCGGCGATGCATCTCCGTAATCGACTCGTTGGAAACGTATTGTGTTTCCTCGCGTGGGCACTCCTGGAATCCGGCCCAGTCAGCGAAGCGATGCAAACAGATCGCCGCTGCCACGTTGACGTTCAAGGATACGGCGGTTCCGAACTGAGGAATGTAGACGAAGTCGTCGCATAACTCCGCTTGCCAAGGTTGCAACCCGGTGCCTTCGTTTCCCATCATGAATGCGGTAGGGCCATCGAATGGCGCATCGCAAATCGACTTCGCTCGCTCCATAATCTCGACGCCCAGCACACGGCAACCCATTCCTTTGACGAATTCGACTCCGTCGTTCAAACTAAAAAAGTGGTGAGCGGGCGTACGACGAGTCCCGCCAACGGCACCCATCGTGGAATATTTTTTGCGTCCAATGATAATGATCTCTGCACCGAAAGCGTTAGCCGTTCGAATCATGAACCCGAAATTCGAACGTTTGGATATGTTGAACAGAAACAGATAAGACTTCGGGGATTGCATTCAGCACCGTTTTGATTTCTTTGCGACTTACCATCGCACGACACTGCGATGCATTTGTGAGGACTTCCATTCGCCGATATGATTGGCCCAATGACCGAGCACAACCATAAGAAACAACGCTTCGAAAATCCAGTCGGCGACGATGCTCCGTTTGTCAAATTCGATGTGCCGCTGTGGCAGGTCTTCGTCGCTCTGTTTCTGATTGCCCTGGTGCTGACGGCGTTCAAATTGCACGAGCGTCGGAACATTGCTCCATACAAGAAAGTTCGATGGAATTCGTTTGATCTATCAGAATTCAAACAAGAACGATTGAACCGTCGCAACATTTTGCTGTGGATTCAAAGCGCTGACGAAAACACCAACCAGGAGGTCGCGCGGGTTTTTGAAGACAACGAAGTTCAGGCGACCGTTTACCTGAATCGATGCTTGACCTATCGGCTTTCACCAACCACCGTGGCAGATGAAGATCTGCAAGAGTGGCTGGCCAGGAACGCCTCGGACTTTTCCGAAGGTGGGATTGGATACTGGATGGCCAGCGAACGAAAGCCCGAGGTTGTCGATTTGCCAGATGTTGATGTGCCGAAGATAGTGAAACTGGTCGATGGCGGGTAAAACGAATCGCCCGCGAAAACCAGGTAGCCAGTTCTGCCATGGTATGGAGCTCGGTGTGTCACCAACTGGCATCCCACCTACTGGCATCCCTTTTGCCAATCCACCAGAATAAAGAAAAATTCCTACACGGAGCAATGTCATGAAAACCTTGAAGCAAGTAACCCTGATGACCTGCCTGGTCCTCGTAACGAGCGTCGCTATGAATGATTCGCAATCGGTTGTGCACGGACAGCAAACCTATCAACTTCCGCCTCAAGAGGTGGTCGATATTATTGATGCCGCTCCCGTACCTGCCACCAGCATTAGCCCGGATCGAAAATGGATGCTGATGATCGACCGTCCTGCGATGCCGTCGATCGCCGATATGTCTCGACGCATGCTGCGTCTGGCCGGTATGCGAATCGACCCGGCGGCCAACAGCCGGTTTTCGACTTCGTACAACACTGGACTTTCACTTAGACCAACACGTTCGGCCGCCAGCGGAGAAGCCGCGGTACGTGTCCCGATGCCGGAAGGTGGAAAACTCTCGTTCACCAGCTGGTCGCATCACAACGACCGGTTCGCGTTCGTAGTCGTCACCGACAAGGGCCAACAACTCTGGACGGCATCGACTGACGATCCGGCCAACCCGACGATGTTGACCGATCGCCTGAACACAGTTTTGTCAGGTATCGAGTGGATGCCCGACGGACAATCAGTATTGTGCCAGGTGTTGCCGGAATTACGGGGCTCGGAACCGCAGGCTGACATTGCCCCGGTCGGCCCGAATATTCAAGAGTCCGCTGGTAACAAGTCACCGACTCGAACGTACCAGGACTTGCTGACCAACGCACACGACGAAGCTCTGTTTGAATACTACGCGACCAACCAACTGGCGATGATTGGCGTCGACGGCACGATGAAGGAAATTGGCGAGCCAGCTATTTTCTCGAGAGTCAGTGCCTCGCCCGATGGGCAACACTTGCTGGTCACCCGGGTCCAAAAACCGTTTTCCTACCTGTTGACGATGCGCAGCTTTCCTCACAAAGTCGAAGTCTGGAGCACCAGCGGAGCGCCAGAGTACCTGGTCGCTGACGTCCCAATGGAAGAGAACATTCCGATTGAGGGTGTGCGGACTGGACCTCGTAGCATCGACTGGAAATCAGGTGAACCGGCCATGCTGGTTTGGACCGAAGCTCTGGACGGCGGCGACCCAAACGTGGAAGTGGAACACCGTGATCGCCTGGTCTCGCTTTCGGCTCCATTCAAAACCGAACCCGAAGAAGTGTTGAAAACAACCTTCCGATCATTCGGTATGACGGTCATGGCAGATCCATCTGTCGTCGTCGTAACAGACTACGACCGTGATCGACGTTGGGTTCAGGCCAACATGCACGATTTGAAACAGGCCGGCACGTCGCCCGTCACAATGATGGATCGCAGTATTCGTGATCGCTACAACGACCCCGGTCGTATCGTGATGACGCCGGATGAATACGGACACGCCCGAGCGATGCAGGACGGCGATTGGATTTATCGAATCGGAGCCGGTGCTTCCGCCAAAGGAAACCTGCCATTCATCGACCGACAAAACATCAAGACACAGGAAACGGAACGTCTCTGGCGTTGTGAAGAAGGTGTCTTCGAATCGGTCGTTGCCATCGCCGAACACTCGGAGGATAAAAAACCGAGTGTCATCATCTCCAGCGAATCACCAAAGACGCCACCCAATTTCTTCCTGGTCAACCTGGAAACGGGAGCCAAGGAAGCATTGACGGACTTCAAGGATCCCACGCCACAAATTCGCGGTATCAAGAAGCAGCTTGTCAAATACGAGCGAAACGACGGGGTGCCACTTTCGGCTACCTTGTACCTACCCGCTGATTACAAAGAAGGCCAAAAGCTGCCTCTGTTGGTTTGGGCCTATCCTCGTGAGTTCAATGACGCCAAGACAGCGGGACAGATTTCCGGTAGTCCATCTCGTTTCACTTCAATGCGAGGTATCACACACCTGACTTTCCTTACTCAGGGTTATGCGATTATGGATGCCGCGACGATGCCCGTTATCGGCGATCCGGAAACGATGAACGACACGTTTATTGAGCAGATCGTTGCAGCAGCCGAAGCGGCGATCGACAAGGCTGTTGATATGGGAGTCGCCGATCGAGATCGAGTGGCCGTTGGCGGACATAGCTACGGTGCCTTTATGACTGCGAATTTGTTGGCCCATTGCGATCTGTTCAAAGCGGGTCTGGCACGCAGCGGTGCTTACAACAGAACGTTGACACCATTCGGATTCCAGTCAGAACGTCGGCCGTTCTGGGAAGCAAAGGACGTCTATTTCAGCATTTCCCCATTCATGCACGCCAATAAAATCAACGAACCCATGTTGATGATTCACGGTGAAGCGGACAATAATAGCGGGACGTTTCCTGTTCAATCCAAACGGATGTATCAGGCTATCAAAGGAAATGGGGGAACCGTTCGACTGGTAATGTTGCCGAATGAGTCGCATGGTTACCGTGCTCGTGAATCCGTCTTGCACACGCAAGCTGAGATGATCGAATGGTTCGACAAGCACGTAAAGAATGCTGGCGAGTAGTACACGCGTCGCCTCAACATTCAAAGCCCGTGCGATCGACGCACGGGCTTTTTTCGGGTTGGGAATGAGCAAAAACAAAATCAAACCAATTGATGTCGCCCAGGGTTTTGGCAAGGCACTCGATCACGATGACTTCGCTTCGGTAAAAGGATTGATTCGTCCAGACTGCGTTTATACTGTCGGAGAATCTACCCACACGGGTCCCGATGCGATCGCAGCCAGCTACGAACAGAACATGACGGAAGGCCGCGCAAGACTCGACGAAGTCGTATGCGGACAAAGTGTCGTCGAAGCCGTCGGCGAAAACGAATTCCTGATTCACTTCACCGATCACATCAAGCACAAAGGCAAGTCCTTCATCCACCGCTGCAAACAAAAAATCACAATCGGCGACGATCTCCGAATTGTCCGCATCGAATTTATCAACGACGATAACGAAGCAAAACGATTGCAGGACTTCTACGAACAAGTCGGGGTCCGGGTCGATTAACCTCGATCAATGTAAAGCCTGGCAGATGGTAGTGCCCGCGTTTCACACCGACGGTTTGCGTAGCGAATAGACGTAGTAACCGAACCAGGGACGTAGCGTCCCCAACAATACGCCCAACGCACAACCGATGAGATGCTTTCGCTTCCAGGCAGTCAGCTTGCCGGTCAAAAGCAGCTTCAACGAATGCACACCAATCAAGGCGGGTGAATGAGCGACGCACGGAGCAAGTTTCCAGCCAATCTCCATTCGATTCTCGATTTGCAAACCACTCCGACACACCGCGTCTTCGAATTGTGGCACGTTGTGGAATTCTCCTACGGCCCAGTTTTCTGCCGTCTTGCGTGAAACCTGATTTACCAGCCGCGGCGTTTGCTCTGGCCGCTTCCGCATCATTCCATCGACGACAACCAACCGGCCACCTGGCTTCAGAATTCGCCACGCTTCGGCAAGGGCGGTGTGCGGATGTTCGGCGTGACACAGACTCTCCAGAAAAAATGCCACATCCAACGACTCGGATTTTATCGGCAAGTCGTTGTAGTCGGCCTGCAGAAATTCGACCCGTTCGTGATCCAATGGATCCAGCAACGTCTTGCCGTATTCAATTTGCTCCGGGCTCAACGTGACGGCCGTCCAATGGTGCCGGCAATATTTGCGGCTGCCGTATTTGGAAACTGCACCGACACCACAACCAAGGTCCGCAATCTTCAAACAAGACGTGCTGGCCAAACCCAGACGACTGAAAAGCAGGTCATTCATCGCCTCCAGCATCGCCTGGCGATTGAATGGATTCGACCAAGGCTGCCATATGCCAAAATGCATGTACCCTTCGCAACTCCAGGTTTTGTAGTCTTCGATCGTCTGCCGATAGTAGTTTGTGATATCAGCGGAAGGTTCAGGAACCTCACGATTTGGAACCACCTTGTGCGCAGTTGCTGGACGCTGTCGATCCTGCATGCATTCGTCGAATTCGATAAGCTGCATTCGAAACTCCTGCTAAACAAATTCCGGCTTGGCAGTCCTCTAACCGCACCAGCCTGGGATCATTAACAAGTGTTTTTACAGCTAGGCGTTAGCTGGCAATAATGTCGGCTACGAACCGACGGCTAGCGCCTTGTCGCTCACAAGAAACCGAAAAACCGAAAAACAGCATCTCGAATCGAACGGTATTGGCTAAGGCATTCTTACTCGTCATTGCGGATTCTCAGTTCCACCTTTCGAAACTCGATCGGATGACTTTCTGATTGCAACGAAATGTAGCCCTCAGTTAAGGCAACAGCGCCGTCAACAATTAGCGGCTTGGCGTTGTCGTCTCCGGGATCGAGTTGCGGCTTTTGGTATTCCAGCACCACTTTTCCGTCCAGCTTGTGCCGAATGACCTCGTCGCCTCGTACCTCGATTTCCACCGTGACCCATTGGTCGCCATGGTAGGTGTCACTGGTTGAATTCACACAGTGCTGGGTAAACAAATCGCCATCCATTTCCACATGAGTTCCCGGGGTGCAGAGATTAGCGTTGTGGCGAGGATTCGTGCCATCGCCACCCAACATTTGCATTTCAATCGACACCGGGAAATGCTGGTCCTTGCCCATGGTGGCCGGGGCCTGGCAGTGCAACATCACTCCGCTATTTCGCTTCGCCCAGCCGGGACCATCGGCGACCTGCTGGCCAACAAAACGGTATTCGACACGTAAATCGTAGTGCGACAATTTATCCTTGTAGAACAAATGGCCAAAACGATTTTGAAATTGGTCGCCATAAGCTTCGTAACCCACCTTCAGCAAGCCGTCCTGGACACGGAATGTATCGCCAAAATTTTCGCCGAGTTCATAGCCGTTGATTTTCGGCGTCCAGCCTTCCAGACTCTCGCCGTCGAAGATCTCCTGCCATTCCGCTTCCTGAGCCTCCGGATCCCTGTTGACCGAAGACATGAGTTTTTGGGCATCTCGTTTTTGGGTTGCCAATTGGACGGCATACTGTTTGGCCTGGTCAGTCTGAGCGCAAATCGAGTTGGCCGAAATCGCAAACAACAAGCAACAGAGCCACAGAGTCTTGAAATTCATTTCTCACCAATCATTTTAAGCGCATTGAAAAGCCTTCCCAAGTTTATCAGGAAGGCTGTTGTGATGTCTTCAAAACCAAGCATTTCCAACTTACGCTCATCTAATGAAATACTCGTAATGTGCCAAATTGTTTTCCTCCTTGACTGGCACAAATCCAATACCCTTAAACAAGCTGAGACTGGCACGGTTTTCCTTTTTTATTTCCGCCTCCAGGAGGGCAACGTCTGTAAATTTGGTGCTAAAAAGACCTATCGATGCTTCTAAACATTTTTTGGCAAGTCCTTTACCTCTCATTTCAGGCGATAGATTAATCGATACGAGAGCTTTTTTACGATCTACATCGAAACGCACCACGGCAACGCTCTTGTCAGTTTCTTCCATTGTACATATCAAAAGCAACCGACTCGGGTTGGCGAGAGAATGCTCGTACCAGTTTTTATGTCCTTCCCAATCAATGGTCTCTGTCGTGATAGACATTTCCCTTGTTGTTGCGTCGTTTCGCCATTCATAAACAGTCTTGCTGTCTTTTTCCTCAGCTATTCGAGCTTTGATCATTGTTGAAACCTGTTTTCATATTGGTTTCTGCCTGGATATTCGGCGCATTTATAATGCGTGAACATCCAGTATATAAATGTCAGGTTTCTCGAATGAACGATTGAATTAACGAGAACCAGCGTCGGCAGCGGGTGCATCCGTGGCCGCGTCGGCGGTATCTGCGGCAGCTGCTGAACCGGCAACTCCGTCCTTGTGCAAAATGATCGCAACCGTCTTCAGACGAACGTACGCCTCGGACATATACAGGTAGCCGTCCTTGGTTCCGGTTTCGCCCCACGAGTTCTTGATGATGTAGTACTTGGCTCCGTGCTGGTCATGAGCCATGCCAACCAGATGCATCAAGTGATCGTCGGTGGTCGAGTATTCATTGAAAGTTGCTTGTCGCATCTCCTGAGTCACCTTTTGCTCAGGGCCCGGAACGGTCAAGGCGTCGCGACGGTTTGGATTTTCTGGCAATACGGCCACGCCACGATTCTGTGAAAAAGTTCTCTCGCTAACGTCGCCATCCCAGGCAACTGTGAATCCGTTTTCCAGGGCATTGTCAATCGTTTCTACGATGCGATCGATCTCGACGTTATGAAACAAGCCGTTGGAAAAGTTATCAGGAATCTCCAGAACGAACGGCTTTCCAAAGGGGTGATGCGTGTACGACGTGTAGCTGACGTAGTCTTCCGTTTTGAAACCAACCGATTCGGCAAACGTTGCTGGCGTGTAGTTCTCACCCTGGTAGCTAAACTCCTTGGGAGCCGCGCCCAAATAGGTATCAACGACGGAACGGTAGGCTTCGTCCCAGTCATCGCTCAATGTGCGCTGCTTGACCAGTGCGCCGAGCATTCCTTCCAGGACAGCGGCCATTTCGGCGTGATTGTGTTTTTGATCGCCATCGGTCAGGCCAGAGTAAACCTCATCGGGCACCAAGCCGTACTTGCCGGCGGCGTTCAGGAAATCATGCGCCAAAGCGCCTTCACTGAACTGAGCCTTGCCTTTGCGAAGTACGTAGTTTTGGGCTTTGTCAAAATAGATGTTGTTAACGATAAACATCTCAGACAACTCGTGCTTGCCTTTGCCGCGACGCATCAATTCCGATTCGATAAACGAAGCACTGGCAAAACACCAACAGGTTCCTGTCTGATCCTGTGACTTGACGCCAGTGTGTTCCAGATTGATTTTGACATCGAAAGTGTATTCCTTGGGAACCTCTTTCTTTTCCTCTTCAGCCGTTTTCTCTTCTTCCTGAATCTGGCCTTCGGCAGTTGCATCACCGGTCTGTCGGCGCAAATCTTCCTGAGCAAACACGGACGTGCTCATGGCGCCAAAAATAAACAGGGTTGCAACCAGATAACGGAGTGTGGTTTTCATGGATAGCCTTTCCAGCTCGGAATGATGAACTTCGCCTGGCGAAAGATGTTCTAAACTTACAAAATACTACACCGACATTGTACTCGAAGAGAGCAGGGCGTTCAGCCGCAAACTCGCGCGCCGCCCAACAATCCCCTGACGTCGGTTCGTGCCGATAGCATCGCAGCCATTCGATCTTTGAATGACAGATCACGGGCTTTTTAACAGGTGCCTGGCGATGGTAACCAACGCATGGCCCTTGACGACCGAATCTGTTTGTTGACTCACAAGCTCAAGTCGATCATCAAACCGCCTTAAAACGTCCAGCGCCGAGGCGTATTCGTTTTTCGAAATTTTCCGCTGAATGATTTGCCGCCATCCTTTGCAAAGATCATTGCCTCGGGGATTGAAGTGAGGCTGGCCAAACCTGCAAGTTACCGAATTCATCGACATCGAATCCGCGATCTCGATCGATTTGAATAAAGCACGTCTGGTCCTCGCTTGGTCGATCATATAGCCGGCGAAAAGAAAACCTGGCACCGGTTGAACCATTGAAAAACATTTCTGATGATTGTGATTGTAGAGGCAAACGTTCACAATGACTGCGTGAAAAACGCTGGACCTTGTGTCGATTTCGATTGCTGGTTGTTTGAACTCATTATCTTTGCCGTCAAATTCAGTTTCTACCCACGCTTGTAAAAAAATACCGTAGTTATGAAAAGAAAGCCGCGACGACATCGCGACCCAATGCGGGACGAATACGCCGATTACTACGAGGACGAAGTCCGGTTGGAGGACCGCAAAAAGAAGCGACGGGAAAAGGCGGAGAACAGCAAATTCCAATTGCCCCCGACGGCGATCCATTTGATGGTCCTGGCATCGATCGGGATCCTGTTGCTTGGTTTGTTGTGGGCAACCGCAGGCGGGCCGGTGCTGGAAAAAACGTTGCAAGCGTTGGCCGCACCGTTGGGAATTCTGTGGCTAGGCCTGTTCGCCGTGACCTATTTCTGCCTGCTAAATCGACTCGGCTTCCCGGCGTTGGTTTCGTTTTCCTGCTGGGCATTGCTGACGTTATGCGGCAACGCGATTTTCAGCGGTTTGATCGTCGACTCATTGCAAGGACGATACGATGACTTTGATGTGAACTCTCTGCAAAAAATGGACGTCGTTGTTGTCCTGGGCGGCGGGCAAATGACGACTCCGGTCGGTACGTCGCAAATCTCGGATGCCGGTGATCGGTTGATTCTGGCTGTCCAGTTGTTTCGCTTGGGAAAAGTCGATCGCATCATTTGCACCGGGACCAGCGGCTTGCCTTTGGCCGACGGAGAAAAGACGCAGGCGGACGCGGGCGCTGAGATCCTGATATCGCTGGGTGTTCCGAAAGACAAGATCCTGAAAATCGGCGGTCGCAATACGATTCAGGAGATGCAGGCTCTGGACGACTGGATCTCCAGCAATGAAGCCACAAAACTTCGCAAAGGAATTATCACCTCCGCATGGCATCTGCCTCGCGCAATGCGTTTGGCCGAGTCGGTCGGCATTGTTGCCGAGCCCATCCCTGCGGACTTCTCCAACACACAGTTAAAATCCAGTCCGGATCTCTTGATCCCCAGCTCGGACAATCTTCACCAGGTCACGTTTTGCCTGAAGGAATACCTGGCAAAGTTGGTTGGTCGTTAAAGCTGGTTGCTCGCAAAAAGTTAATCGGACCGAGAATTGACTTTGTCCGAACCACCACGCATAAAAAAACGAACCCCGGAAGGTTCGTTTTTCGTTGATTCAAAAATGGACGCTGCGTCCTACGATTCAAAACCAGCCAGATTAATGAAGATGTTGGTGATCGTGCTGCTTAGGTTGGAATCGGCTGGCTGCCACATGTTGCGTGCCAGGTCAAATGCCACGATGCAACCCAGGGTAACGACCACAAGAGCCAAAGCCAGCGACAACACGTTCAGCAAGGTGTATGGCGTTTCTGGCGGCACCGCGATGGTCGTCGCACCAGGTTCAGCCTGAAAACTGGTGTCTTCCAACATGACCGGCGCTGCACCCGCGGCTTCGAAACCAACTGAATCCTCGGCTCCCAACATCGTCGGAGCTGAATCGTCGGTGTAGATCGCCGAATCTTCCAAAGCGATCACTTGCGATCCGCTACTGGAATCTTCAATGGCGCTGTCTTCCAACGGTGTCAGGTCAAAGTTGTCGTCGCTCTGCAACAAGGTTGCTGAGTCAGGACTGGCCACTTCTTCCAATGCAATGATGTCGTCGTCTTCGGGCAATTCCAGATCATCGATGTCCGATCCGCCCAGGTCCAGAGGTTCGTCCAGCGAGATGCCGCTTTCGTTGGCACTCAAACTGATTCCTGATTCGGCCGCTTGAACATCCAGAGCAGGATCGTCACTGGAGTCGCTATCTTCCAGAACCAGGTCGCTGTCTTCGAAGTCGCTACTGAGGTCAGAGCTGTCGATTAGCGATTGACTGTCTTGCAACGAAATCTCGTCGTCAAAAAGATCGTCTTCGGAAAGTTGCAAGTCCGCCGAGTCGGCAAGCAGTTTACCGGTGTCCGATGGACTCCCTTTATCAGAAGGCTCGTCATCAGCCAAAACATCCGAAGCCGAAGCGAGTGCCAGGTCGGCACTGCCAAAATTCAAATCCTCAGCAGCCGAAAGCACATCGGCAGACGAATCTTCCAACAACTCGACCGAACTTCCAAAGCTCAATTCAAGTGACTCATCCGAGAGTTTAAAATCAGAACCATCGCCGACGGCGGTCAACGAGATGTTACGGTCTTCAGCGAACCGCGAAACTTCACTCAGCTTGAACCGCCAACTGTTATCGACTCGTGTGCCGAAAATCTCGTTCTTTAAACGCATGTCGTTAAGCTGATCAGCTGTCATTCCCAGCATCTCTGCAGCTTTTTCTAACGAGACTAATTCAGACATGTTTTCCAAACTCCAAGGTGTTACATCCGCTGTATTGCAGCTATTAAAGGGCGAACCGACCTCTTGATCTGAAAGCCCATTCGATGGGTGATTCTGATCAAAATGCGATACTGAATTCCGTCCCCACAAATCTTACGTCAAAACCATTGTAAAAGCGGGATTAACTGATTCAAGACTCGCCATTTTCCCAAACGCCGTTTTTTACCAGGATGTTCCAATCGGGTGGAAAAAGCAGGTGATGGCTGGGCAAAATCTTTCGCAGACAGGCCATCCGACGCTCAATACCGTCATAATCATCCAAAGTCTTCAGGCAATCGGCAAAAGCCACTCGCTCAACGATACGCCAAACCCGTCGAAAATCGACGAAACGTACGCACCGTATCCTCTCAAATCGACTAACTGCTGGCACTGCGATAGCTGGAGAGTGCCCACCGGAATACTCGTCGCGAAACCAACAGACTGACCACGGCCATCACCAATAACAGCCCGATTAGCCAGTATTCCCACCAGCCGCCACCCTCGGCCCGCAACGGCTGAGCCAGCGTTCGTGCCGGTACATTTGCCACAACCAAAACCGGAATGATAAACGTGAAAAAGCCCCACAGGCCCCATCCGATCATGCCTCGCTGGTAAATCTCCATTGGATACCGATAGAAATTCGTCAGATAGAACCAGATCATGTACAGATTTTGATTCCGTCCCAACCAGACACTTGTCGACGACAGACAAATCATCACGCTGTACATGATCACCACACCCGCCGCGACAAACGCCACATACATCAGCACCGTGAATGGCGAGACGTGCAGTGGGTTCTCTGCCTGATTCGAAAGACTGATGGCGTAGTAACCGACCACGACGATGCCCAGAAAGAAGTTTGCCAAAGATGGCCAGTTCAATTTTGGGAAGGAAACCAGGAATTGGGTATCAATCGGTTTCAACAAGGCAAAGTCCAGATTGCCAGTTCGAATCAATTCGCTGAATTCCTGAGCATTGGGCATGAAGAACGTTTGCACGACGGCATTGATGATCCAGACCGTGCCCAGAAAAATGAAGAACTCTGATTCGTTCCAGCCCGTCCCTTTACCAATCGCAATCGAGTTGCCCTGAGCAAAGATGATCTTGAAGAACGCCCAATTCATGATCGCCCACGAGACACTGGTCACGCACTGCAAAATGAAGTTCGTGCGGAACGACAGATCGCGGACCAGCGAGTTTCTTGCGAACGTAAAAAAGACTTTGGCGTAGGTTTGCATTGTTTGTAGCCCGCCTTCAGGCGGAATCATTACTTGCAAGGTTTTGGACACAGGTATTGGAAACGGGTTCGAGGCACCCGTTTTTGACTATTCGATTCATTGGCCCTCCGTCAATCGAGCCCCTCGGAATCCGGTTCTTGTGAGTGACAAGCCGCTCACTGGATTCAGCAGTGTTGGCCGGAAGACGCGACTACGAACTCCGAACCAGACGCGAGTCAGTTGACTTTAACGAGACTGAATTTGCAATACGAAACGGATCGTCCAGGACGGTGTATTGGACAAGACTATTCGAAGTTGCCAACTTCGAACGGCACGTCGTCGGCTGTTTCACTAACGCCATCGTCAAAACTGGAAAGACCTTTGTCGTCTATGCCATTTTCACCAAGTGAATAGAGTCGAAACCCTGTTTCTTTTCGTTCAAATTTGAATAGTTGTTGCGTAAAGGGATCGATCATCAAATCTTGTTGATCATCAGCAATTTCAAGTTGCTCAAGCGAATTTGGAAGCTCATCGTTGTTCAGTCGGTACGCTTCCAGTACGAATGCCAATCGACTCATGCGAGCCGTGGCAAGCACTCGTCGATTGGAACGACTCACTATCGCTATTCCTGGCAACGACATATCAGCCACGGCCTGACCAACGAATTTTCCACGAGTTTTTGCGCCGCCCAAAAAAGCTCTTGCCATAATGGCGAATCCGGTCAGCTCTCTTTCCCAATCGTTCAACTCATCGTACGGGTGGGCGATACTTGCGTCCTGCTCGTTGTTGATTTCTGCCTGAGTAATATCAACAACAACATCAAACCTCTCGTTCACCTGTCGCATTGCGACATCAATGTCAAAACTGGTGCTGGTGTTAAATGCCCCATCATTCGAACCAACCAAGTCACCAAATCCATTGTTTCGCACGTATTGAATTGAAGACAGAGCCGAACACCTTTCAGCGCGATTCACACTGACTGCAAGATTATTAAAAGGGATCAGCTGATCCAATCGTTGAATGTAGTCACGGATTTGAAGGCTATCGAGTTTTCCCGTGGACAACAAAATCCGTTCGTTCCAGGTAGCAATATCGCTAACAGCTCTCCCAACCAAATGTTCGATCAGGTACCCCTTCTGTTCGATTAGTCGACTCAGCGATCGAATTGCGATCAAATCAGTCATACATTCGTCGATTCGATCATTGGCCAGGTGATTCATCGCTCGAATACTCAGAAACCGGGCGACTTCTCTAACGTGTTGGTTGTTCGTTAGCTTGCGCCCTAACAACAATCCATCACGGCCTTCCAAATATTCCGGGTAGTAAAATCGCTTCTTGCCTGTGGCATTGAACAAGTGCGGCATCACCTCGCTGTTTTCATTAATCCACTGCAGTAACTCTGGAAACTCCTCATCTCGCCAAGGCCGTACCTGTGCTTCATGGTTTTCAGGCATGAGCGCAGGTCGTCCGGACGACAGCACTAGTTCGAAGAAGGGGCCCGTCGGTAACGGCGCATCGCTGATCAACTTCCAGCATGCCTCCCAATGCCCAGGATCGTAGTCCCTCGGCCCAAAAAACCTGAACAAGTCAACGCAGGCGTTTTCATCGCGACCAATGCCTTCACTCCGCCAACTATTTAACGCGGCATGGTAGTCCACGTATCCCTGTTCATTGACGAACTTTATGTCGGTGACAAAAGTCGTCTCTTCGGAGAGTGTCGGGGGTCCGGTGTTTCCAGCATCAATGACAAAACGCCAAAATCCGTAGATAGCCAAAACGCCGAACAGCGCCAGCGCCATTGTGGTTTTTCTGTGCATTGAATTCGCCTTACTTAGTCACGGAACCAACGAAAGTCTAACCGCCGAAACCGCTGTAGCGATTGACGCCGCGTTTCCAGAGTAGACGCGACAGCAGAATGAAGAACAAAACCCAGGCGAACTCGACGGCCAGGCCCCAGTACAAATCGGGACCGCTGACTTTGCCAAGGAATACGGCGGCCGGGAAATAGGCCAGGTACTGGAAGGGCAGGGCACTAATCGCCCACTCGAAACCGGAAGGTAACCAGTCCAGCGGAAACATGTGACCGGACAGGAAAAAGTTCATCAACATGTAAATGAAGGTCAAAGATGTGACCTCCAGATACCAAAACGCGATCAAGCCCATGCAGGTTTCCAGGAAGAACCCTAACGCGAATGCCATTACCAGCGACAACAGGTAGCAACCGAAGATATGCCACTCGGGAAAGCCGTCAGTGAAACAACTGCGAAACAGGAAGAACCAAAAGGCGAACGGCAGGAACGCCATTACGTAATAGACCAATTTGTGAGCGATCCGCTGGACCAACATAAAACCGACCATATCGATCGGTTGAATCAGGTACTTTTTGACTTCGCCGTTGCGAACGCTATTGGCAATGCCCGACGTCAAACCGGGCATGCTGGAAAAAGCGCGAGTCACCGTCACCAACAACAGATAGGCAATCAGATTGTAAAAGCTGTAACCGGAAATATCGCCGTTCAACGATCCGTCGGCACTGGTCCCTTCCTGCAACGTCTCGTAGATCGCCCAGTACATGAAGACCTGAGTCGCGAAGGGCAGGAACCGCATCATGATCCCGATAATAAAGTCGCCCCGGTAAACCATTCGCTCCTCAATCGAGACGCGAAAGTAGGTCCACCACGTACGAATCTTCGAGATCGAATGAGCTGGCTGGCCAGATTCAACATGACCGGACGAATTGACGGTTTGTGATTCCATCGTGATTTAGCTCGCTCCCGAAGAAACGGCGGCGGCGTCCCCGCTGACCTGGTCTGCGCTGGCCTCGTTCGCCTGAGCAAACAGCTCGGCAATAATTTCTTCCAGCGGCGGGTCCTCGACCGCCACGTCCACGACCCGGCGTTCGGCCAGCACTTTCGAGAGCACCTTGGGCACATCACCACGCGGAACCCGAAACAGCACTTTCGGCTCCTGAATCTTTTCGATCGGTGCAAATCGATCGAGCCCTTCAAACGATTGCCCCTCGGCCAACTGCAATGTCATCAGTTTGCTGGAACTAAACTCATCCAGAATTCCACTTAGCGATCCGTCGTATTGAATCGTGCCGTTGGCGATGATCACGACTCGCTCGCACAAAGCTTCGATATCCTGCATGTAGTGACTGGTCAACAGAATCGTAATCTTGCGTTCCTGCTGGTAGTACTTCAAGAACTGTTGAATGTTGTGTTGCGCGACGACGTCCAAACCGATCGTTGGCTCGTCCAGGAACAGGACTCGCGGCGAATGCAGCAACGCGGCGATCAACTCCATCTTCATCCGCTCGCCCAAGGACAGTTCGCGAACCGGCTGGTTCAACAGACGTTTGACGTCCAACAATTCAGTCAACTCGTCCTGCGTCTTCTGGAACTGGTCGACCGGAATGCCATAGATGTGTTGGTGTAGCCGAAACGATTCCTGAGCGGGCAAGTCCCACCACAGTTGGTTCTTCTGACCCATCACCAAAGCAAATTGACGGCGATACTCGTTTTCTCGTTTCCAGGGGACGTGGCCCATGACCGTTGCCGAGCCGTTGGTCGGGTTAATCACTCCGGACAACAGTTTCAACGTCGTCGTTTTGCCGGCGCCGTTGGGGCCCAGGAAAGCGACGAACTCGCCCTCTTCCACGGTTAAATTGACATCCCGCACCGCATTCACGTCCCGGTATTCGCGATGAAACAAGCCGCGCATGGATTGCCACAGGCCCTCTTTTTTTTGATAGACCTTGTAGGTCTTGCTCAGATCTTTGATCTCGATAATTGACATGGCGGCCAATTATAGATTTCGCAGCCTTGTACCGTAAGGACGGCAAACACCATATCGAAGGCGACGGCCCATTCATCTATCCGATCGGTCCCAATAAAGGTATTGTGAAGGCATGAACTTAATGGCACTTCGAATCGGAATCGGTCACGATACGCACCGCTTGCAACCCGGCGGTCCTTTGCGAATGGGCGGGCTGGATATTCCGTTTGACAAGCAAATGGTCGGGCACTCGGATGCAGATGTATTGTTGCATGCCGTCACCGACGCGATTTTGGGCGCCGCCGCATTGGGAGACATCGGAGAGCTGTTTCCGAACACCGACGACGCCAACAAAAATCGGGACTCCCTGGAGATGCTGAAGCTGGCGGCACAGGAAGTCGCTGCGGCCGGCTATTCGATCATCAATATCGACTGCATCGTATTCGCGCAATTGCCGAAACTCTCTCCGCACAAAAAAGAGATCGCACAAAAAATCGCTGCAGCCCTGGACCTGCCACCGGAAAACGTGGGAGTCAAAGCCAAGACGGGCGAAAGCGTAGGGCCGGTCGGTCGCGGCGAATCAATTGATGCTCAATGCGTCGCTTTGTTGGCCAGAACCGCTGCTCTGAATGACGAACAATCGAAAACTTGACGCTGCAACACTGAACGGAT
>CAZPOL010000010.1:0-35214 GCA_964588195.1 uncultured Pirellulaceae bacterium
TACCATCGCGAATAATCGATGACTGGAATCATGTGCGTATGTCCGACACCGTCCACCGCGACCAGACGATAATTGCCATCGTTCAATTTCTGCACGCACAGATTTTTGTGATTCATGTCACGAATCGGAATGCAGTAATGCAGTAGTTCAGAGACAAAATGGTCAAACGCCGCGCGAACTTTCTCGATCGCTGCTTCAGATTGAGGCTGTTGCATGAAGACTTCCAGAGTCTGCGAACACTGTTGGTCTGTTTCATTGAGTACCAAATCATGCGCAGTGCCAGGACCCATGTTAGTGTCGAGCCATCCGTAACAGCGAGCGACCGATACGTAATCAAAGTCGGGGCGAATTCTTTTCAGCTTTTCGAAGTACCTGACTTCCTTGTGCGAGGTCACGCCGGGCACGATTCCCAGGTCGACCTTGATACACCGACCAGGATGCTCCGGGTGCCGGTAACAACTGCGGGTCGTTCCTGTGGCAATCAAATCTTGCTCGCTCAGATGGATACTCATCCGTTGGGTGCTCTCTGTGAATGACATGGGGACTTGCCTAAACCTGCTACGAAGCATGAATCACGAAGCAAGACCCTACGAAACTTGAACGGGCAATCGCAATACCATTGCAGGCCGGTCGATCGTTTGACCTGCGGGCTTTGACAGTAAAGCGAGTTCGTGCTTGCCGGCATTGTTTTTGAGAAATCGCTGACGTTCATTGCGGACGCTAGCGGTGAAGCGAAAATCAATCTTTTGCCAGTCACGATGGGTCACTAGACTCCGCACCCGACTCAATTTCCTGCTTCATTTGGAACCTATCAGATGCGAAGAATACTCACTTCAATGGCCTTCGGAACCACAGCAATCCTGACGCAACCCTTGATGGGTCAGGACGAGGTTGTTGCTGCAGTCGGCGAAGTAAGCGAGACGACGACTGAAGTGGCGAGATCATTTCTGACCAATATGCAACTAGCGTTTTCCGGTGATACGCAGGCCATTTCTGAATTGGGCAGCAGTCTCTTGCCGGCTGCCGTGGCAATCGGCATCGTGATGATCGGGTATTTCATTGCATCGTTTCTTGGCCGCGTGATCGGTGGCGCAGTGGCCAAGCGAGTCGATTTGACTTTGGGCAAGTTTCTGGGAAGAGTGATCAAGAATGGCATAATGGTCATGATCTTTCTGGGAGTGTTGGGCTATTTTGGCGTCGACGTTACCAGTTTTGCAGCCATTATCGCGGCCCTCGGATTTGCCGTTGGTATGGCATTGCAGGGTACCCTTGGGAACTTTGCTGCCGGAGTAATGTTGTTGGTTTTTCGTCCGTTCAAGATTGGCGATTACATCCAGGTCGGTGATGAAGAAGGAGTGGTCGAAGAGATTGATCTGTTTACGACTCGTTTGAACACATTGGATAACATGCACAAGATCGTGCCCAACGGGCAGATCTTCGGGGCAACCATTACCAATTATTCTCGCAACGAATATCGACGTGTCGATGTTAATGTTGGAGCCGACTACGCAGCCGATGTTGATTACACACGAGCCGTGTTGCAGACTGCGATTTCAGAAATTCCCGGCGCTGTCTCCAATCCTGCACCACAAGTTGTTCTGACCGAATTGGCTGACTCCAGCGTCAACTGGCAAGTTCGTGTTTGGTGTGAACCTGCCGTTTACTGGGACGTCCGCGAATTGTTGACGGTGGCCGCCAAGAAGGGACTGGATCTGAATGGCATCGGGATTCCGTTCCCACAAATGCAAATCCACTTGCCTGTTGAAACAGCCCAGGTTCGACGAGCCGCCTAAACACGCGGTCTTCCACTAAATAAATTTGAACGCGAGTAACATCTGGAATGTTGCTCGCGTTTTTATGTGGAGTGACGCCAACCACGTGCGTGCATTCGCTGTCGCCTCTGGTGTTTGTGGTTTCTCAGACAGTTCCGGTTCTGTGGCCAAAAAATCCGGAATGCGGCTTGCGTATCCCGCTCCCTCCCATAGAATCAAATGTATTAGCACGCTAATACATTGTTTGTTGAGGATTAGACCGGAATGAAGAGTCGAGAGAAGTCCAAGAAGCCTGGGCAGGCCGATTTTGGCCGGTTTGCGGAGGCGTTGATGACGTTGGAAAACGTCACGGAATGCCGCCGATTCCTGTCCGACCTGTGCACGCCGGCCGAGTTGGAGGCGATGGTCGATCGTTGGCGGGCGGTCGAGTTGCTGAAGAGCGGAAAAACATATCGAGAGATCGCCGAAAAGACCGGAATGAGCGTCACCACGGTCGGACGCGTGGCGCGGTGTATCGAATTTGGCAATGACGGTTACGAAACGGCTTGGCAAAGGCTGGCGAATCAATCGTCCTCAGCCAGACAAAAAAAATCAAAACGCAATCAAGTGGCAGCGAAACGAAAGTAACAAGATGAGACTGAAAATCGCTATCCAGAAATCAGGCAGGATTGCCGACGAGTCTCTGGCGTTGCTAAAGAAGTGCGGGATTACGTTTGCAGAGAGCAAGAACCGGCTGTTTTGCTATGGGCGAACGCTTCCGCTGGATCTGTTGTACGTGCGGGGAGACGATATCCCTCAGTTATTGAACGACGATGTCTGCCAGTTGGCGATTGTCGGCCAGAATACGGTTCGCGAATTCGAGTATGCTCAAGATCGTTCGAATCATCTGGTTGAGCTACGTGAATTGCAATATGCGCAATGCCGATTCTCTTTGGCCGTACCCGAGAACCTCGAATACAACGATCCTGCCAGCCTTTCCGGATTGAAAATCGCAACCAGCTATCCGGCAACGCTGCAGAAGTTTTTGAATCAACACGCAATCGATGCGACCATCGTAAAACTGTCGGGCTCCGTCGAGATTGCACCTCAACTGGGTACCGCCGATGCGATTGCCGACATCGTTTCGACTGGTTCGACGTTGAAGGCGAATGCATTGAATGAGGTCGCAACGATCGGCCACATCCAGGCGGCACTCTATCGCAACTCGCGAGTCTTCGACGATTCCGCAGAATCGCTGGTCAACCGCTTGCTGAAACGCATCGATGGCGTGCAGCAAGCGGCCGAAAGTAAATACGTCATGTTGCATGCCCCGGCAGATTCCGTCGACGAAATCTCAGCGTTGTTGCCGGGGGCCGAGTCGCCCACGATCCTTCCGCTGGAGGGGCAGCAAGACAAGGTTGCCATTCATGCCGTGTGCCGCGAAGCCGTGTTTTGGAATCACATTGAAGATCTGCGAGACGCGGGAGCGAGTGCTGTGTTGGTGCTGCCCATCGAAAAAATGTTGATGTAGGCCGTCCGCCATCGTCAGCAGAAAAACAATTGGCGTGCAGTACGGTAATCGGAAAGAACAGATGGAAAAACTCATATGGAACAACCTGACCAGTCAGCAACAAATCGTTGCTCTTCAACGTGCGCCTCGTAACAGTTCGCCAGAAATCAGCGCTCGCGTAGCTGAGATCATCGACCAGGTTCGAAGTCAACGTGATGCGGCGATACGGCAATTGACTCGTCTGCTGGATGAGGTTGATTTACCTGTGTCGCAGGTGGCGGAGCTTGAAGCCGAAGATTCAATCAGTCAGTTGCAACCGGAAGTGCGGCAGGCGATCGATCAAGCTTACTCCAACATCAAGTTGTTTCACGAAGCAGGCAGGCCATCGAATCTATCGGTTGAAACAAGTGCCGGGGTTATGTGTCACGCTCGCTACACTGGGATCAATCGTGTCGGATTGTATGCGCCGGGCGGTTCAACTCCTCTGCCGTCATCGGTGTTGATGATGGGCGTGCCGGCTCAAATCGCGGGATGTCGTGAGATTGTCTTGTGCACTTCGCCCGGTCGAAATGGAGCCATTGACCCGGCGATTGCGTACGCTGCCAGGTTGTGTGGAGTGACTTCGGTTTTTCAGATTGGTGGTGCCCAGGCGATTGCGGCGATGGCGTTTGGGACTGAGTCGGTGCCGCGATGCGACAAACTGTTTGGGCCGGGCAGCGTTTGGGTGACTGAGGCCAAGCGGCAAGTCGCCGCCAGTCATCACGCGATCACCATCGACATGGTGGCTGGCCCGTCCGAGGTGATGGTGATTGCCGATGGCCAGGCGAATGCCACGTTCGTCGCATCTGACATGTTGGCGCAGGTTGAACACGGACCCGATTCCCAGGCGATTCTATTGACTGACGATTCCAGGTTGGCCAGCCAGGTTGTCACGGAAGTCGATCGCCTGTCTTCCACGCTCTCCCGAAAAGATCAGATCGCCAGCTCGCTTCAATATTCGCGAGTGATCGTTGTCGAGAATCTGGTTGAGGCGGTCGAATTGGCCAATCGTTATGCGGCGGAACATTTGATAATTCAAACGGCTGATCCTGAGTCTCTTTCAGAGGAAATTACTGCGGCAGGCAGTGTCTTTCTGGGGGCCTGGACTCCGGAGGTGCTTGGAGATTATTGCAGCGGAACAAATCACGTGTTACCGACATGCGGTTTGGCTCGTTCGGTTAACGGATTGTCGACAGCCGACTTTATGAAGCGAATCACGATTCAAAACGCAAGCCGTGAGGGTTTTCTAGGCTTGGCAACAACGGCCAGGGTATTGGCGGAGTGCGAAAATCTTACGGCACACGCTTTGGCCGTAACGGTTCGTCAGGATTCGCTGGAAGCTGAGGCCAGGTCATGACAATCCAGCGACTGGCTCGCGCAGACCTTTGGGATCGAAAAGGGTATCAATCGCTCGGCGTTGCCCGTGATCCGAAGTTGCGATTGAATTGCAATGAGAATCCTTGGCCACCTGTGAAATCGAACGAGCCCTTGCTGAATCGGTATCCAGAAAAGCAGCCTGCGGGTCTGATCGCCCGGATGGCGGAGTTATACAACATCGCTCCGTCGAACATGCTTGTTACCAGAGGAGCCGACGACGGAATCGACGCGTTGATTCGTGCGTTTTGTAATCCGGGTGTTGATTCGATTGTGCAATGTCCGCCTGCTTTCGTGATGTACGAGTTCTTTGCGCGGCTGCAGGCGGTCACGGTGAACGAAGTGCCGTTGCTTGCGGGCCAAGGATTCGCTGTCGATTTTGAGACATTGGCAGAGCACGTCGATTCAAAAATTTACTTTCTGTGTAACCCAAACAACCCGACCGGCTCGCTAATCGATTCCCAGAAGATATTGCAGTTTGCGGATGCAGTTTCCAATCGCGCTCTGGTCGTGGTGGACGAGGCGTATATCGAGTTCGCATCGATTGAGAGCCTTGCCCGGTCGGCGACCGATCGCGCCAACCTGGTGGTCTTGCGAACTTTGTCGAAGGCGTGGTCACTGGCCGGTGCTCGTTTGGGTGCGGTCATCGCCAATGCAGATGTGATTCAATATTTGCGAGCGACGACGTCGCCCTACCCCTTGTCCCGCTCGGCAGTGGCCGATTCGGTGGCGGCTTTGGATTCGGCAAGTCTTCCGGTCGCCAGGCAGCGGATCGAAGAAATTAAGTCGGAGCGCAACAAGTTGGCTGCGGCACTTCCACAATTCGAATTCGTCAGGAAGGTGTATCCCGGCGAAGGTAATTTCGTATTGATTGAAGTCGATGACGTAACGCAGTTGCTCGGCTTCATGTTGCAGCGAGGCGTTTTGCTGCGTGACCAATCCAGTCAATTCGGTTTGAGCGACTGCGTTCGGATCAGCGTAGGCCGGCCTGATGAGATGACAGAGTTGTTACGGTTAATGAACGAGTATCAGGAAGCAAGATGATGGGCGAAATGGAATGACCAGTAAGCGTAAGATTCTATTTATTGATCGCGATGGGACTCTGATCAAAGAGCCGGAAGACGAACAGATCGACTCGTTCGAGAAACTGGACCTGGTCGATGATGTCGTGCCTGCGCTTTTGCGATTGAGGGATCACGGTTTTGAGTTCGTAATGATTACGAATCAAGACGGGTTGGGGACGGACAGTTTCCCGATCGAAGACTTTCAGGGTCCGCACGAATTGATGATGCGAATTTTCTCCTCGCAAGGGATCCGGTTTTCGTCGGTCCACATCGACCGCAGCTTTCCGCATGAGAACTCGCCGAATCGCAAACCTGAATTGGGGATGGTGCTGGACTACTTGAAGTCAGGAAACCTGGATCTGGAAAACAGCTATGTAATTGGCGACCGGGACTCGGACATCGAACTGGCCAACAATATGGGAATCGTCGGGTTGAAAATTGGGACTGATCAATTCAGTTGGCCCGAAATTGTTCGGCAAGTTGTCACTCGACCACGATCGGCATCGATCGAACGAAATACGAACGAGACGAAGATTAGTGTCTTTGTCGATCTGGATGATGAAAATCGATACGACGACATCGCGACCGGTATCGGTTTCTTCGATCACATGTTGCAGCAGATCAGCAAGCATGCCGGGTTTTCGTTGCGATTGAGTTGTCAGGGCGACTTGCACATCGACGCTCATCACACGATCGAAGACGTTGGGTTGGCTATGGGTACGGCGCTGGATCAGGCATTAGGTGATCGGCGCGGGATTGGTCGGTACGGTTTTTTACTGGCGATGGATGAGGCGCAAGCAAATGTGGCGATCGATTTGTCGGGTCGACCTGCGTACGTGCAGGTCGGTGAGTTTACGGTGGAGCGTATCGGCGAGATGCCCACGGAAATGTTTGGGCACTTCTTTCAATCGCTCAGTCAGACGTTGCGTGCCGCGATCCAAATCGAATTTCGTGGCGACAACAATCACCACAAGGCTGAGACTATGTTTAAGGGTTTTGGGCGAGCACTCCGCCCGGCGTTAGAGCGAATTGGCAACGAGCTGCCTTCGACCAAGGGAGTCTTGTAATGAGTAACCCATGTAGGCCAAGAGTCGCGATCATTGACAGCGGTGGCGCCAATATCAACTCGATCGTATTTGCGTTTGAGCGGCTGGGTTGTCGTCCGTCGTTCACCGACGACTGGCAAGTCATTCAGGCGGCCTCGCATGTCGTGTTGCCCGGAGTTGGGTCGGCGGCAGCGGCGATGGAAAAATTGACGGCGTCTGGTTTGGCTGAGAAGATCCCGACGTTGACTCAACCCGTTGTAGGGATCTGTTTAGGGATGCAGCTACTCTTCGATTCGTCGCAGGAAGGTGGCGTCGAATGTCTTGGGGTCATTCCAGGTGAGGTCAAAAAACTGGCGGCAGGCGATGGATTGACGGTGCCACACATCGGTTGGAATCGAAACCGCCTGGTTGAATTGGAAGCACGAGATTTGGAAGCGAGAGAAAACTGCCGAGGCTTGTTTGACGGCGTGGACGACGGTTTCTATGCGTACTTCGTTCACAGTTTTGCAGCACCGGTAGGTCCGTGGACGGTGGCGGAGTGCCGTCACGGACAATCGTTCTCTTCGATCGTTGCGCATCGAAACTTCATTGGGATTCAATTTCATCCGGAGCGTTCCAGTGTTGACGGTCGGCGGCTGTTGGGTCAATTCCTGAACATCGGCACATCGCAGGGAATGGGGACTGCGGTATGAGTGAAGCAAACACACAACTTGCAAGGCGTATTATTCCGTGTCTGGACGTGCGCGACGGCAAGGTCGTCAAGGGAGTGCAGTTTCGCGAACACAAAGTGGTTGGCGATATTGTCGAATTGAGTTTGCGATATCGTGATCAAGGCGCCGACGAGTTGGTGCTTTACGACATAACGGCGAGTCCCGAATCGCGGATGGTGGACACGTCATGGGTTCAGCGAATCGCCCAGGTCATCGACATTCCCTTTTGTGTGGCGGGAGGGATCCGCAGTTGCGATGCGGCTCGTCGAGTGCTCAACAGCGGAGCGGACAAGATTTCTGTGAATTCGCCGGCGGTTCAGAATCCGGACTTGATCAATGAACTCGCCGAACAATTTGGTTCGCAGTGTGTGGTCGTCGGGGTTGATAGTTCAGCCACGGCGGATGGATGGTCGGTGAAGCAACTGACGGGTGACCCGGACAAAACACGCTCGGCCGGTCTCGATACACTGGATTGGATTCGCGACGTCCAGGCAAGAGGCGCCGGCGAGATCGTTTTGAATTGCATGAATCAGGATGGAGTCCGGCAAGGATACGATATTCGGCAATTGGCCGCCGTGCGTGCGATCTGCAAGGTTCCCTTGATTGCGTCGGGCGGAGCCGGGACTCGGCAACACTTCACGGAAGTGTTTCAGCAGGCCTCCGTCGATGGCGCTCTGGCCGCATCCGTATTTCACAACGAGCAAATTTCGATTCCGGAATTGAAACAGTATTTGAGTCAACAATCTGTGGCGGTGCGATTATGAGTGAATTCAAGATTGAGGCATTCGAGCGAGTCATCGAAAAAATCGACTGGAGCAAGTCGGACGACGGGCTTGTGCCGTGTATCGTCCAGCAAGTCGGTTCGGGGACCGTTTTGATGCTGGCCTGGATGAATCGGGAAGCTCTGGCGACAACGTTGGATCTGGGAAAGGTCACGTTTTTTAGTCGCTCGCGTCAAGAGCTTTGGACGAAGGGAGAAACGTCGGGTAACTATCTGGAATTCGTTTCGTTATCGGTTGACTGTGATGGCGACACGTTATTGGTCCAGGCCAAGCCAACGGGACCGGTCTGTCATACGGGCCAAAGGACTTGTTTTGGCAATCAGGCTGGCAACGAATTCGGCTTTCTGGCGGACTTGCAACGCGTGATCGATCAGCGAATCGAACCGCAGCCTTCCTCCACTGCTGGTTCCAGCTACACGGCGGAATTGTTGCACGGCCCGTTTCATCGCGTCGCGCAAAAGGTTGGCGAAGAGGCAGTTGAAACGATTCTGGCGGCGACCAGTCGGGACGCCGATGCGATGTTGGACGAGGCCGCGGACCTGGTTTACCACTTGATGGTCATGCTTGTGGCAAAGGGGGAAAGATTTGCGGGCGTCGTTCAGCGATTGAACGAGCGACATGCCAGTCGTTGTTGAAGGATGTTGGTGGGAGAAAGGCAACTCATTCGTGGCGTCGTCTTGAGGTTTGCGAGGCCTTGTCGTTGTTGGATCGAGAACACTTTCACAAACTCATGAAATAATCCAAATAGCCTATTTACGGATCAAACTTTCCGTTTACAATTTCGTCCATGAACCAGAACATTAAGTCCAAAAAATCAGACAAAAAAACCAAACGCGTCGCGTTTTAGTCTGGCTTTGGATATACGAATATCAAGAAAACCCTGCCAGACCTGGTGGGGTTTTTTTTGTGTCCTGTTGAAATGTTTTGAACCTGAACACTCTGTAAAACCCGACAAGGAGAAATCAAATGACTCAGCCAACTGAATCAGCCACTATCGTCAAATGCCTCGAATGCGAAGCAAACACCGAGATGCCAAAGGACTTTTTGATCGGCGAGATTGTGCCCTGTGGCGACTGTGGCTGCGAAATGGAAGTGGCTTCTGTCGAACCACTGACATTGGAACTGGCTCCGGAAATCGAAGAAGACTGGGGCGAGTAAGGCCTGAATCCCGACAGAACTTAGAAACTTAATGGATGTAAAGAATGGAATCCCAAACGACCACTTCGCTTCGCTGGCGACAACCTGACGACTTGCGAAATTTTGGAATTATCGAATCAACTCTGCGTGAGGGCGAACAGTTTGCCAACGCATTCTTTTCCACGCAGGACAAGATTGAGATCGCCAGAATGCTGGACGCCTTCGGTGTTGAGTACATCGAGCTGACTTCGCCTTGTGCTTCACCGCAAAGCATGTCCGATTGCCGTGAGATTGCCGGATTGGGGTTGAAGGCCAAGACTCTGACTCATATACGATGCACGATTGCCGATGCTCAAATCGCGGTGGATACCGGTGTCGACGGCGTCGATGTGGTGATCGGAACTTCCAGTTTGCTACGTGAATTCGGGCATGGAAAGTCGGTTGCTCAAATCATCGACACGGCACAGGAAGTAATCTCCTGGCTGTGTGAACAAGGCGTTGAAGTCCGCTTCAGCACCGAGGATTCGCTCCGCAGCAATCTGGTCGATCTGTTGCAGGTCTATCGCGCGGTCGACAGTCTGGGCATTGAGCGAGTTGGAATCGCCGATACGGTTGGTATCGGCAGTCCTGAACAGATTCAATCATTGGTGTCGACTGTGGCTTCGGTCGTTAACGCCGATATTGAATTTCATGGTCACAACGATACGGGATGTGCGATTGCCAATGCCTACGCGGCGTTGTGTGGCGGTGCTCGATACATCGATACAACCGTTCTGGGGATTGGCGAGCGGAATGGGATCACTCCTTTGGGTGGATTGATTTCGCGTCTGTACGTTCTGGATCCGACGTTGGTAGAAAAGTACCAACTGGAATTGCTCTACGAACTTGATCACCTGGTGGCAGGCCTGGTAGGCATCGACGTTCCCTTTAATAACTACATCACTGGCTTCTCGGCGTTTACGCACAAGGCAGGAATTCATGCCAAGGCTGTGATCAATAATCCGGAAACCTACGAGGTGTTGCGGCCGGATGACTTTGGTTTGACCCGCTACATTCACGTCGCGCATCGTTTGACTGGCTGGAATGCTGTCCGCGATCGCGCGAGACAATTGGGTATCGAATTGAGTGATCTGCAAATCAAGGAGATCACGGCAACGATCAAGCAATTGGCGGATGTTCGATCTCTGACGCTGGATGACGTTGATACGTTACTGAACAACCGATCTTCAGCGGCTCTCAGCGGCGCAAATGAAAACGAAACGAAAGGTGCAGTATGAGCACAGGACAAACACTCTCTGAACAGATTTTTTCACACAAAGCGGGGCGACCGGTTAAGGCTGGTGAACTGGTTGTGATCAGGCCTGACGTTGCGATGGGTCACGATTCATTGTCACCGGGCATTATCAAGATCATGCGCGAGCAATTGGGGATCCAAAACGTACATGATCCGGATCAAATCGTGCTGGTCATGGATCACGTCGCGCCGGCTTCGACCGTTGGCAACGCCAATGCTCAGGCAAAAATTCGTGCCTTCGCCAAGGAGCAAGGCATTCGCTTGTTCGATGTCGGGCGAGGAATTTGTCATCAGGTTTTGGTCGAGGAACAGATTGCCCGACCCGGTCGAGTCATCATTGGATCTGATTCGCACTCGACCAGCTACGGCGCCGTCTCGGCGTTCGGGACTGGAATGGGCTCGACCGACATCGCACTTTGCTGGGGTACCGGCCAAGCCTGGTTTCGGGTTCCTGAAACGGTTTGCGTTAATGTTACTGGCCGATTCAATCCCGGTGTGGATGCCAAGGATCTGGCTTTGTGGCTGTGTCGTCAATTGACAATCGCTGGTGCCACTTACGAAGCGATCGAGTACCACGGACTCGATTGGCTGCCGCTACACGAGAAACAAACTATCGCCAGCATGGCGATCGAATTGGGAGCCAAGGCAGGCGTGTTCCCACCTACCGATTCCTCCGTAAAGAGCTGGCTGAGAGTCGACCCCGCAGCGAACTATATTCGTACGCTCGAGGTCGATCTCAGCCTTCTTGAACCACAGATTGCAATTCCTCACTCGGTCGATGACGTCACCGATATCTCCCAGGCCGTGGACACGCCGATCGATGTTGTTTTCGTCGGAACGTGCACCAACGGTCGCGCCGAAGATTTGGCAAAAGTCGCCGAGATCGTTGACGGCCGTCAGGTGGCCATCCGCTTGATCGTGACTCCCGCCTCGCGAACCGCACTGCAACAATCGATGGCAGACGGATCGATGCAAAAATTGCTGGATGCCGGCGCCACTTTGACGACTCCAGGATGTGGCCCCTGTATGGGACGTCACCAGGGGACGTTGGCTGAGGGCGAAGTCTGTTTGTCGACGGGCAACCGAAACTTCAAGGGTCGCATGGGTTCACCGGACTCTCAAATCTACCTGGCCAGTCCCGCAGTTGCCGCAGCGACAGCGCTGACAGGCAAAATCACCGATCCGCGAAACGTCACACCAGAACGGGAGTTGGCAAATGTCTAGAGTTTGGAAATTCGGGAAAGATGTTGATACCGATCAGATCGTGCCAGGCCGGTACGCTCCGTACATGAGACCGGATCAGGATGTCGGCACGGCCGCGTTTATTGAGGCTCATCCAGAGTTCAATGAGCATGCCAAGCCGGGAGACGTCATTGTTGCCGATGACAACTTCGGATGCGGTTCTTCCAGAGAGTACGCGCCGTTGTCGCTTCGAAACCGTGGAGTCGGCGCGATCGTGGCCAAGAGTTTTGCCAGGATCTTCTATCGCAATGCGGTCAATCTGGGCATCCCGGTGTTTATCGCACCAGATCTGGTCGACGCCTGTGAAGACGGGGAATCGGTAAATGTGGATGTCGATACGGCAGTCATGACCGTCGGCGAGAAAGAATACCAGCTCGAGCCGCTTCCAGCGTTCGCTCTGGAGATTTACCGTCGGGGCGGGATCGCGGCTTGCGTTCGTGAGACCGGCAAGTTCCCGTCCGATATTGCCGAAGGCTAACAGCCAGCGGCGATGTTCAATTCCACCCATAATTGGGGCAGGTGCGTTGTTCACGCGGCTGCCCCTTTCACAATCGAGTTCTCATTTAACAAACAACGCACTGACATCTCATGCCAAACAAAAAACTCTGCGTGATTCCGGGTGACGGGATCGGTTCGGAAGTCACTTCGGCGGCCACCGAAGTTCTGCTGGCCGCTACCAATGAAGTTGAAATCGTTAACGCCGAGGCTGGTTGGCAAACATTCTGTGATCATGGCGAGTCCGTGCCTGAAGCAACGCTGGACCAGATTCGAGCTTGTGGCGCTGCATTGTTCGGTGCGGTTTCATCTCCGTCCAAAAAAGTAGAGGGTTACCGAAGCGCGATCTTGCAGATTCGGCAAAAGCTGGAACTGTACGCGAACTTGCGTCCGATCAAGAGTGCCTGGTCCACTGACAAAACGGATCGAAACATCGAAATGGTGATCGTTCGCGAGAATTCAGAGGGATTGTACGCTGGACGGGAACAGCGAACGGATGACCGTGCCGTTGCTGAGAAAATCGTAACGGCGGCTGCTTCTGCGCGGATCGGCGCGATGGCTGCGAACGTCGCCGAACGAAAATCGATGAAACGAGTCACCATTGTGCACAAGGCGAATGTGTTGCCGTTGTCGGAAGGTCTGTTTCGCGACTCCGCGCGGGACGCAATCGAATCCCATGCGGCTGAGATTGAAATCAATGAGGGACTTGTCGATATCGTCGCTCATAACCTGGTGGCCTTTCCAGAAAAATTCGACGTGCTGGTGACAACCAATATGTTTGGGGACATTCTTTCTGATCTGGCCGCTTTCTGGTGCGGCGGAATGGGCCGAGCACCCAGCTTGAACATCGGCGACGAATTCGCGGTCGCTGAACCGGTGCACGGCAGCGCACCAGACATCGCTGGACAAGGCGTGGCCGATCCCACCGCTACGATCCTTAGCCTGGCATTACTCAGCCGGTACCAGTGGCACGACAATGTCTTGGCAGATCGGTTGGAACGAGCGACCATCAATGCATCGGAGCAATTCGATACGGCGACGTTCGACACCGCGGCGTTTACCCGGCTGGTAATCGATTGCTTGCCTAGCTCGGATTGCATCAGCAGTTAAATGATGGTGAATGGCCGTCGGCTGTAGCTTCACACACCGGGATTCACAACGCAAAATTCACAAAGCAAAACGGCCGGGACGGCCGTTCAACTACAAAACGGCCGGGACGGCCGTTCAACTATTTAAAGCTTTGCGAATGCGTCGAGTGCTTGTTCGATATGAGCGTCGGTTAAAGCGGCACTGACCTGAACTCGCAGCCTCGCTTCGCCTTTGGGGACGACCGGGAATCCAAAGCCGATCACCATCACGCCCATCTCGAATAACTTGGCCGATTTCTTGATCGCTTCCGCTTCGTCTCCGATCATGATCGGAATAATTGCGGTCGGAGACGGCGTACAATCGAAGCCACGTTCGGCCAATCCGTCCCGGATTTTTTGAACATTGCTGTGCAATCTGCCAACGATTTCAGGTTCACTGTCGACGACGTCCAGGGCTGCTGCGGCGCTGTAGGCGACGGTTGCAGGCAGTGCGTTTGAGAACAGACTGGGCCGAGCTTTTTGCTCCAGTGAGGCGATGGCGTCTTTGGAGGCCGCAACGTATCCACCGGCCGCCCCACCGAGCGCCTTGCCCAAGGTTCCGGTAAACACATCGATATCGCTTCCGGGCATCCCGAAATGTTCGTGAGTTCCACGGCCGGTCTTGCCAAGCACACCGACACCGTGCGAATCGTCGACGACCAACATCGCATCGTATTGTTTGCACAGCGCCGCCAGTTCGGGCAACTTTGCCACGTCGCCCTCCATGCTGAATACGCCATCGGTAACGACCCAGCGGACGGGGTGAGATTGAGTCTCCTGCAGCAGAGTCTCCAGTTGTTCAATGTCGCTGTGACGGTAGACCTTCTTCGTCACTTTTTTGCTCATCAATCGCATGCCATCGATGATGCTGGCGTGATTCAATTCGTCGGAAAGGATCACATCTTCTGGACCAACCAAAGTCGGGAAGACAGCTTCGTTGGCGTTCCAGCAACTGACGTAACTGAGCGACGATTCCGTGCCAAGGAAGTTGGCGATCTTGGCTTCCAAATCCCGGTGACATTTCAGGGTACCGCAAATGAATCGGACTGATGCTGTGCCTGCGCCGTAGTCTTTCAGGCCCTGGATTCCAGCCTCGATCACTTTGGGATGATCGGCCAATCCAAGATAGTTGTTGCTGCACAAGACCAACACTTCGCCTTTGCCTTCGATCTCGACGATCGGTCGCATGGCGGATGTGATGTTGTAAAAGGGTTTCAGTTGGCCCGAATCGGAGAGTGACTTGACTGTTTCACCCGAGCGGGTGGCGAATGCAGTGTTGGGCATGTATCAATTCCAGTGGTTTGTTGTTTTTGCGAACCAATATTGGAGCGATGGCAACAGGTTTTTGCAACAGCCCGTTTGACGCAACGGAAAGACGGCCGAGTCGGTTTTTGCGTTTTTTCGAGAGACTGTTTTTCAGCAACGCCGCGTGCGATTTGAACCTACCTGAATGCCAGTGGCAGAATTCCGCGCGAGTTATTCCGCGGGAATTTTCAGGACCACTTTGATCGCTTCACCGCTCTGCATCATCTTGATGCCATGATCGAATTGGTCCATCTCCAGAACGTGCGTGATAATTGGGTCCAGTTGCAATTGGCCGCTCAGCAAAAACGCTTCCATTTGATACCACGTCTTGAAGATGCGACGGCCGTTGATTCCGTGGACCGTTGCTCCCTTAAAGATGATCTCGTTGGATAGATCGATCTCGATTGGCTTGCCCGGGATACCCAACAATGCGGCGGTGCCTCCGCCAGCTAAAGCAGTGAAGCCTTGTCGTATCGCATGGGCGTTGCCGCTCATTTCCAACAGCACGTCGGCGCCCAACCCGTGAGTCAGCCCCTGGATCTCGGGGATCCATTCGGAGCGTGCGTCAAAGGCGTGATCGGCGCCGATGTCGCGGGCGACTTGCAGCCGATGTTCATCCACATCCGTCACGAAAATTTTGCTGGCGCCGGCTGCTCGAGCCACAGTAACGGCCATCAATCCGATGATGCCAACGCCTGTGATCAAGACGTTCTTGCCACTGACACCCGCTTCCATCACCGTGTGAACCGCGTTGCCCAGCGGGTCGAAGACGGCGGCGACTTTGTCCGGAATGTCCGGATGAACTGGCCACACGTTCTTTTCAGGGAAAGACATGTACCGGGCAAAACACCCGTCACGATCAATACCGATGATCTTGCACTCGGTGCAAATGTGAGCGTTGCCGGTTCGGCAGGGGCGGCAAACTCCGCAGTAGATGTGCCCTTCCCCGCTAACTCGATCGCCGACTTTTGCTTTATCGCACTCGTCGCCAACCGCAACGATTCTTCCGACGAATTCGTGGCCCGTTGTGATTCCGATCGGGATCCGGTTCTGGCTCCACTGATCCCACTCGTAGATATGGCGATCGGTTCCACAGATTCCGGCATGCGTGATTTCGATCAAGACATCGTTCGGGCCGAATGCCGGGACTTCGACATCCTCTTGCATCCACAGGCCTGGTTCGCTGTGGAGTTTCTTGATCGTTCGCATCGTCTTCGTTGTCGTTGTACTCATGCCCGACATTTTAGGTCGAATCGTCGTGATCAGCAATGAGCGAACAACTATTCGTTGACCTGGGTTTCCAAAAAGCGAGCCAGAAAATGAAAGTCACTGCCCGGTTCAATAAAACGGACACGGGTTACCAGTGTTTCCGGGTCGACCAGGTTTTCGAATGGTTCGTAATGCAGGTCGAGTTGACCGGAAACGGAAACCATCACGCCGTTCAGTTGTTCCTCAACCAACGCACGATAGGCGCCGACCCCAAGTTGGCTGCCCAGCATCACATCGAAGGCGTGTGGTTTGGCACAACGCGACTCGTATCCAAGTTGCAGTCCTTTGACTTTGCGATCGCGTCCTGTTTGTGATCGGTATTCCGCCGTGATCGCCCGCGTGAACACTTCGCAAAGATTGACTTCTGAAATTGAAATGTGTCCGTGATCATCTCGAGAAGCGTCTTTGATCAAGTCGTACGGCAGTAGCTCGGCCAATCCTTCCGCTAACACGACTACGCCAAATTGTTTGCCTTCGGCTTCGCGAGCCAACATGCTTTTGACAATTCGTTTAACCACGCGATCGATGTTCATGACTTCACGTGAAATCGCTTTTCCATTTTCATCGACATGCGTTTCATTGGTTCGATAGTCGCCAATGATATCCTCGACACTAATCACCAGACTGGCTTCGCCGGCAATTGCCGCACCGTACGCCAGCCAGCCCGCGCTGCGCCCCATCGTTTCGGCAACAAAGTAGGCATTGCAGGCTTCGGCGTCATGGATCAGGTTGCGAATCTCCGAGGCCAGAAATTCCACCGCCGTAAAGTAACCAAATGTGAAATCGATACCGTGGTAATCGTTGTCGATCGTCTTGGGCAAATGGACGACTGGGATGCGTTTGCTGTCGTCGGGCAGGTTCTGTTGGAAGAGTTTGAATTTGTTGGCGGTCTTCAGCGTGTCGTCGCCTCCAATTGAAATCAAAGCGTCCACGTCGATCGAACAGAGTGCTTGATACGTGTTGTCCAGCGGCTCGGATTTTTCAGTGTCTTTCAAGTCCGCCAGCGAGTGAATCGCTTTGCCTGGGTTGGCACGAGCCGTCCCGATCAGAATTCCCTGTTTGTTCCGAGAACGTGACAGGAATTTGTGAGTGATGTTGATGTAGTGTTCGTCCAGGTTCAGTCCACGCTGTGTGCTGAATTCGATCAGGTTGGAATAGCCGTTCTTGATCCCGACGACTTCAACACCTGCTTTCAAGAATGACGCAGCGGCGGCGGAGATCACAGCATTGGCCGCGGGGGCAGGACCGCCCGCAAACAGAATCGCAACTCGCTTGAAGTCATGTTTCTGGCGTGGTGGCGGGTTGAGCGTGTTTGACATTGATTTACCTGCTAGTTCACATTGACCGCAGGATTTTAGGAGCCAGACGCGAGAGGACCAACGGCGGAATCACGCCTGTAAATCACCCTGTTTCACACCTTCACGTTTAGGGCAGCACGTCGAACCCAAACAGAACGTTGAGCGGGCGATTCTGCCATCGGAAAAAAAGAAAAAAGGCCCGCTCAAAATAATTTGAACGAGCCCTTTGAATTTCAATTAAACCTCAGGCGTCAGACGCTGGGTTCGCCAGGTCTTTGCCTAGTTCTTTCCGTCGGCTTCTTTTTCACCGTCTGCCATATTTTCTTTTTCATCGCTATCGTCCTCTTCTTCTTCCTCGTGAGTGATAACGACTTCGTGGCCGACTTCTGCCAACAGCTCGGTGATCATGTCATCCATGCCGTCGGGATTGTGGGCCGTCCAGCGGATGACGCCTTCGGCGTCGATCAGGAACATGGTTGGCCAACCTTGAATCCCCCACATGTCAGAGATTTTGCCATCGACGCCTTCGGCGTTTTGGAAGCTTCTCCATGTGAGATTCTTTTTCTTGATAATCTCTTTTACTTCGTCGATTTCTTTTCGACCGACGTCTACATCACTGTTGACTCCGATCAATGCGAATGGTTTACCTGCAAGTTGTTTTACGAGCGACCGCTCGTGTGGGTACATAGCCTTGCAGGGGCCTCACCAATCACCCCAGAAATCGAGCAGTACGACTTTGCCACGATAATCACTCAGTTTGAATGATTCGCCATCGATATCGGGTCCTTCAATATCGGGAGCAACTTTGCCAATCGCAACGCGACTGCGAACTTCAAGTACCTTGACTTCGCGTCCGACTTCGTCGCCGATCGTGGAGTCGCCAATTGCGACATCGCCATAATTTTCAGCAAGTGCTTTCATCTTGGCCAGCATGACATCCGAATCCAATTCCTGGATCATTTCGGATTTCAGAAATGCGCTCATGTCCGGATAGATTTCAGCAAATTGTGGATTCGCGGCGACCATGGGTGCAAGCTGTTGGGCTTCGTTCAGGAAGCTAATTTGCGCCAGTGTCACCTGACCCTTGATCGTTCTGTTTTCAGAAGTAGCAATGACATCCTTGAAAATGTTGAACGTATACTGATTCGGCATGATAGTGGCCGAAAGCATCCCGGGTAACATCTCGTTGTTGGCGTGATGCTTTACAATCACTTCGCCAGCAACCTTATGATGGTTTGTGTCGGGTGACTGCAGCAACCATTCAACGGCTGCCAATGAAGTCTTCGGATCCTGTTCAGCTTGCCGGGCGATTTCGATGATGGGCTCACCAAATTCCTGCATCTGAGTCATCATCTCTTTTTGTAAACCGACCTGAGCTGCCATTATCTCATCCGGGGTCGCTTTGGCCATTTCTTTTTGCATGGCCATGGATTTCTTGTTCAGAGCTACCTGGGCCTCGTCCCATTTCTTGATGGTCTCAGCCAGTTTTATGGCCTGCTCCGTTTCTTCTTGTTTCTCTTCGACCGCCTCAGTCGATTCTTGTTTCGATTCGGCAGTTTCTTCCTGTCCGTAGACAGGCGAGGTCAGCATCAATAATGCCGCTGCCAATAGGAATAAATAATCCCGCACACAATTCTCCTGGATTTTGATTCGTAGTTTGTTTACTTGTTGGTCAATCAGAATGCTTCCCGTTCGGGCAGCGTCGCCCGATTCAGTCTTTAGCCTGAATGACGACGCGCAAGTGGTCAAGGCGTTTTACCCGCTATGCAAGGATCGCGCAGCAAATGACTTCACGATCAGAGGTTTTTGAGCGATTTCGTGTGTTGCGGTACAAGCAAAAAAAGACTGCAAGATTTTCGAATCGTCAGACACTTTGCGTGTGCCCTTGACAGACGGTGATGGGTTAAAGCGGAGTTCGCTCGACCCATTTGGTGTCAACTTTACCTTCCACAAAATCATTGTGTTGCATCACTTTGATTTGGAAGTCGGCGGTTGTCGGGATCCCCTCGATTCGCAATTCGGAGAGGCAGCGAATCATTGTCGCAATCGCTTGCTCGCGAGTTGGCTGGTGCACGATCAGCTTTCCGATCATCGAATCGTAGTGCGGCGGGACCTGGTATCCAGCATGCACATGGGTATCAAACCGTACGCCAAGTCCACCAGGAATGGAGATCGCTTTGATCGTGCCGGGCATTGGCATGAAGTTCTTGCTGGCATCTTCGGCGTTGATGCGGCATTCGATTGCCACTCCATTGCACGGGATGTCTTTTTGTTTGAAGGCCAGCTTTTCGCCGGAGGCGACGCGGATTTGTTGTTCGATCAAGTCGATGCCGGTGACCATCTCGGATACCGGGTGCTCAACCTGAATACGCGCGTTGACCTCGATGAAGTAGAAGTTGTTGTCCTTGTCGACAATGAACTCGACCGTGGCCGCGTTTTGATAGTCGGCGTTTTGAACCATTCGCACGGCCGCTTCACAGATTTGGTTGCGGACTTTTTTGGGCAGCGTTGGGCCGGGTGATTCTTCGATCAGCTTTTGGTGACGACGTTGTGTGGAGCAGTCACGTTCCCACAGGTGAACGACATTGCCGTGGCTGTCAGCCAGTACCTGGACCTCGACGTGCCGGGGCAGCTCGACGTATTTCTCGATATAGACCGCCGCGTTTCCGAAAGCCGCTGCGGCTTCTGTCGTGGCTTGCTGGAATGCCTGCTTGCAAGACTTGTCGTTGGTCGCGACTCGCATGCCTTTTCCACCACCACCAGCCGTAGCCTTGATCAGTACGGGGTAGCCGATTTCGCTGGCGACCTGAACCGCCTGTTCTTCATCTTCGATCAGGCCTTCGCTGCCCGGCACGACAGGCACCTTGGCAGCCCGCGCCATATCCCGCGCCGTATTCTTGTCGCCAAGTTTTTGCATCGCGTCAGGGCTGGGCCCGATAAAGTCGATATTGCAGTCGCGGCAGACTTCGTTGAAGTGTGCGTTCTCGGCCAGGAATCCGTACCCGGGGTGAACCGCTTCCGCGTCTCCGATTTCTGCAGCACTGATGATCTGGTCGATCTTCAGATAGCTGTCTGCAGACTTGGCTCCACCGATGCAGTATTTCTCGTCGGCCAATTCCAGGTACTTGGCGCCTCGATCCGCTTCACTGAACACGGCGACCGTTTCAATTCCCAGGTCTCGACAGGTACGCATGATCCGCAGGGCAATTTCTCCGCGATTGGCGATCAGGATGCGGTTGTACATTGAATGAAAAACTCGCTAATTGGTTTTCGAGGGGGAACGAACGACGGCCGCGCGTAAGCGTTTCCGATTCGTTCGAAAGTCGGTTTGCATCGTCAGAAACAGGTCTGAGAGTCAATTAATCGGGAACGATCTTGAACAGGTTCTTACCAACATCGACCGGGTCTTCATTTTTGGCAACGACGGCAGCGATGGTGCCCGAGGTGCCGGCCGGAATTTCGTTGAACATCTTCATCGCTTCGACAACACAAACGGTGGTTTCTGCGGTGACATGATCGCCGACTTTAACGAAAGGCGGGGCACCAGGTTTGGGGGAAGTATAAAACGTACCGACCATTGGGCTGGAGATGAATTCGCCTTCTTCCACGGCGGGTGCCGCGGGGGCGCCGCCGGCTGCTACCGGGGCCGCATGACTGGCTGCGGCGGGTGCTGCGGCTACCGGGGCCGCGAACACTGGCTCACTGCCACGTCGAAGCTTGATTCGCTTGGCGTCGTTACGAAGGTCGATCTCCGACAAGTCATGTTCTTGCATCAGTTCGACCAGGTGACGCAGGCGATCAATGTCGAAAACTTCGTTGTTGGATTTTTTGCCGTCGGCCATCTTGTGCTCCGTTAATTGTAAAAAAGGCGAAACGGATCATTTCGCCTTTCCATTCTGCACGATCGTGCTTGTTGTTTTTAGTTTTAGTTGATCAACGCATGTCCGTGATGCACTGATCCAGTTCTTTAGGGACGCTGGTCAGAACTTCGCAACCATCCTTCGTGACCAGGATGTCGTCCTCGATTCTTACGCCGCCCCATTGCGGTAAATATATTCCGGGTTCAATGGTAATCACCATACCGGTTTCCAAAGTTCCGGTGGCAGTGGGCGTCAAAAACGGGTTTTCGTGAATGAATAAACCGAATCCGTGACCGAGGCCATGGCCGAACTTACTGCCATATCCACCGTCTGCGATCGTCTTTCTGGCAGCCTGATCGACATCGGCCAGTTTGGCACCACCACGAATCTTGCGAATCGCCGCAAGTTGGGCTTTCAGCACCAGGTTATAGACTTTTCGCAATTTGGGCGAGATTTTACCGGTGACCAAAATTCGGGTCAAGTCACTGGCGTATCCCTTAAATTCGGCGCCCCAATCGATCAGCATGAACGGCGATTCGTGAACCTGCTTGTCGGAGGGTTTGCCATGCGGCAAAGCACCTCGCGGTCCCACGCCAACAATCGGATCGAATGCACAGCGAGTTCCACCAAAAGCGCGAATTTGGTGCTCCAGATTATGAGCGATTTGTAGCTCGGTCTGGTCGGGTGTCAATTGACTGCGAATGACGTTGAACGAGCGTTCGGCAATTCCAATGGCGGTCTTGATCGTGGCCAGTTCTGTTTTGTCTTTGATCG
Organism: uncultured Pirellulaceae bacterium; assembly: GCA_964588195.1. Lineage (GTDB taxonomy): Bacteria > Planctomycetota > Planctomycetia > Pirellulales > Pirellulaceae > CAJQPP01. The sequence continues at coordinate 22,078 of CAZPOL010000010.1, forward strand.
CTCTCAACTTTTCCACCAGTCCGGTGGTTGGGACGATGTTGATGGCAGGTAATCCAGCGACGATTCGATCGTATTTCGTTTTAATCAGCCGATGTGCTTCCAGTGCCAGGTTTTTCGAGCCAGTCTGCTTAACCGTTTTGGCGGCCAGTTGAATGATGTCGATTTTCGAATCTCTGAGCGCGACATCCAGTTGAGGGCACTCTTCCTGGATTTGAATGGCGTATCGGGTATCGCTTAACAGAACTTCCTGCTTGTCGTTCAGCCACAGGAAACTGGAATCACCCGTGAATCCAGTCAGGTATCGGACGTTCAATTCATCCGTGATCAGGGCCGAGTCCGCTCCTTCGGCCTTCAGCAACTTTCGCAGTTTTTGCCGACGTTTGGCGAAGGTCGCTTGCATGAATTACCGCTGGTTGATGACGAGGAGAGAAAGAGGGCTTCAGTTCTTTGCCGGCTCAGATTTTTCCACGCAGTCTTTGACAATCAACTCCGTAATCTCGTTCGTCTCATTGACGTGTACGAGTCTGATTTTGTGGTCGGACAACTCGTTCATGTGAAATTTGCCGTAGCAACAGATGATCACGGTGTCCTTGGGATCGACCAACCGGGCGGCGGCTCCGTTGATGCAAATTTCGCCACTGCCTCTTTCGCCAACGATGGCGTAGGTCGAGAGCCGATTGCCATTGGTAATGTTGTATATGTCTACCAGTTCGAACGGCGCGATTTCGGCGGCCTCCAGCAATACCGGATCGATGGTAATACTGCCTTCGTAGTTCAAGTCAGCTTCGGTGACGGTGGCGCGGTGGATTTTGGAACGAAGAAACGTACGAAGCATGGTTTCGAGCAATCAGTTTGGTGGGTTTAAGTTTGGCGTTTAATCAAGGTCGTATTCTCAGCAATCGATTCTTGATCGGCAAGCCGTATTCTCGCCCTCCGTGCACAATCCTGTTGGCAGGTGATTGACCGAAGCTAATCAGAGCTAACCAAAGCGCATAAAAAAACGGAAGTCGTGCTCCCGATTTGTTCGCTGGCTTGAAGCCGGTCGACTGCTTCGTCGATGAGGCTTCTATCCGTACAGGATTTCTGTGCTGGGCGGTTCGGTGTTATCGACGCTGAATCGCTTCAGCCGTGTCTTTTGCAAGAACAACAACCACAGGTAGTACGGGTTCAGATAACAATACCGACGCCACAGACGCTTGGGTTCTTTGGTCAGTCGATAAAACCATTCCAGTCCAAGTCGTTGGAAGATGGATGGTGCTTGATCGAGTTGTCCAGCGTGAAACGCAAAGGCGGCTCCCACGGCCAGCACGGGCATATTCAAGTGGTCTTTGAATTCGTAAGCCCAGACTTCCTGTCGAGGGCATCCAAGTCCGACAAAGGTGACCCCGGCTCCGCTGTCGTTGATATCGCGAATGACTTCCTGTTTCTCTTCCGGAGTCATCGTGCGGAATCGCGAGGCCTGGTCTCCGGCGATGATCAGTTTCGGGAACTTCTCTACCAGCTTGACCTTCAGGTCAGCCAGCATCTCGGGCGTGCTGCCGAACAGGTAGATTGGCACGCCGGCCTGGGCAGCGGCTTCACATGTCTTCAGCATCAGGTTGGGTCCGTAGACTCGATCTTTCAACCGTGCCTTGTGCAGCAGATTCAGCCCCCAGCGTACGGGTTGGCCATCGGGAACGATCAACTCCAACTGATTTAGCCGATGCCGATGTTCCGTGTCCAGGACGCCCGTCATCACTCCGTGTACGGCCAACGCGGAGACCCCAAACGGCCGCCTTTCTTTCGCTGCGTCGATGATTTTGGCAACGGCAGCCTCATAATCAACGGCGTTGATACGGACTCCCAGCAAATTATGTCTGCCGTTATCGATCATCGGACGGCAACTTCCTGCCAACGCTCGACATTGGCCTCGTAAATTTCCGAGATGATGTCGTTGACGTTCTTGGTCAGTTTCCAATCGGGATAGTGATCCTGGAACTTGCTGACGTCGCTGACATACCACATGTGGTCGCCCATGCGATTCGTGTCTTCGTAACTGTATTCCAGTTGCTGGCCGGAAATCTCTTCCGCAATACTGATCGCTTCCAACATGCTGCAGTGGCTGTAGCGGCTGCCACCGATGTTGTAGACCTCGCCAATGCGTGGATTCTTGAAGTAGTGATCGAAGGCTTGAATCAAGTCGTAGCTGTGAATGTTGTCACGAACTTGTTTGCCCTTGTAACCAAACACTGTGTAAGGCGTGTTGGTGACGGTGCACTTGACCAGGTAAGCAAGGAAGCCATGCAATTGAGTTCCGCTGTGGTTCGGCCCGGTTAAACAACCGCCGCGGAAACAAGCCGTGTGCATGTCGAAGTACTTACCGTATTCCTGCACGATCACATCAGCGGCAACCTTGGACGCTCCGAAAAGGCTGTGCATACACTGATCGATCGACATGTCCTCAGCGATCCCGTTGTGATAGGCGTGACTCTCGTCGATTTCCCATCGCGTATCAGTTTCAATCAGTGGTAAGCGATTCGGCGTGTCGCCATAAACCTTGTTCGTTGAAGTGAAAATGAACACGGCGCCGGGACAGTATTTGCGAGTCGCTTCCAACAAGATGAGTGTGCCGTTGGCGTTGACTGTAAAGTCAGTCAGCGGAGCGCGAGCGGCCCAGTCGTGGGATGGTTGTGCGGCCGTGTGAACGACCAGCTTTACGTCATCGCCAAACTCAGCGAAAATGTTTTTGATCAACAGCTCATCACGAATGTCGCCATCCACATGACGATAGCTCGATCCCAGATCTTGCTGAAGTTGATGTTGCTGCCAGCGTGTCGACGCTTCATTGCCAAAAAACTCACGACGCATATCGTTATCAATTCCGATAACGGTCATGCCCTGGGAGGCGAAATAGCGTGCAGCTTCAGATCCGATCAGGCCAGCAGAGCCTGTCACAATTGCGATACTCATGTTTTAATTATACCAGGTTGTAAATCTTGAGGTGATGTTGCCGAAATGGCAGGAGGCAGGGTTTCGGCGGGCGATTGCCAGAGTCCGAACCACCCCATTTTGTTTACTGATATCCGTTCGTCAATGACTGATTTTGGCTTTGGCCGAATCAAAACGCTATCGGAAAGTACTCATCGCCCTGCATTGTTTTAGAATGAAAGCAAATGCCTTTAGCGGCGATATGAGTCCCTTCGCGGCCAGATAATGGTATTTGGCATGGGTTGGTGTTAAAACGGCGACACCGGATCGTGACCAAGGAGCGCAGATATGTTAGCCAGGAAATTTTTTCAGCTCGTCATTCTGGGCCTTTGCCTGGTGTTCGCCGCCGCCGCAAATTCGCAAGAATCGGAACAATCGGACCCGATCCCTGAACCACGGTCGGAGTACAAGGGACGTGTGATCGCGCAAACCATGCACTACTCAGGAGCCGAGTGGCTGATTCGAGAGAACCGAGAGAGCGAAGAACGATGCTCTTTGCTACTTACCAATCTGGGACTCAAGCCTGGTCAGGTCGTATGCGACATGGGTGTCGGTAACGGTTACTACGCTTTGCAAATTGCTCAGATGATTGGCCAGGAAGGCCGGGTGCTGGGCGTCGACGTTCAGGCTGAGATGCTGGAGCTGCTACGCAACCGAATGGAAGAAAAACGGATTGGCAACGTAACACCGATCCTAGGTTCCTATCACGATCCATGCTTGCCAGATGAGAGTTGTGATTTGATTTTACTGGTCGACGTCTACCACGAGTTTTCGCATCCCGAACTGATGCTGGCCGCGATGCGAAAAGCGCTCAAGCCAAACGGTCGAATCGCGCTGGTCGAATACCGCACAGAAGACCCCGAGGTACCGATCAAGAAGCTGCACAAAATGAGCAAGAAACAGATCCTGAAAGAATATCTGCCGAACGGTTTCAAGCTGGCTGAGGAATTTGACGAGTTGCCTTGGCAGCACGTGATGTTCTTCGAAAAAGACTAGCCCGGATCGCAGCGTTAATCCAAAGCTAATTCACCCAATAAATCGACCCGGGCGACGAATACCTTTGAACGACTGATGGGTCGTTTTCTATCAAGGGTGTTTTGGGAGGTGATTCGTTTAATGAAAATGGTTCAGGAAACCAAGGAGAAAGTACTTGCTGCACGTGCCGGCATTCCGATGTTGATCGTCGGAATTTTGATGATTCCGGTTTTTGGTCTGGGAATCTTCATTCTGGCGGGGCTGACTTTGGTAAACCCAAACAAGAGCAAGGTGCTTGTGTTGTTCGGTGAATACATCGGTACGATCGACAAGCCAGGATTCTGGTGGGTCAATCCGTTTACGGTTCGCAAGTCTGTTTCGCTACGAGCCAATAACTTCAACAGCGAAAAGCTGAAGGTGAACGACCTTCGCGGAAACCCGATCGAGATTGGTGCGGTGGTTGTTTGGCGAGTCAACAACACGGCTCAAGCATCGTTTGACGTCGAGGATTACGGTTCCTATGTCGAGGTGCAAACGGAATCCGCGCTGCGAACGACGGCTTCCGAGCACCCATACGACGCTGCCGACGAAGGCCAGACGTCTCTGCGTGGCAACGCCGATGTGATCAATGAAGAGATGGAAAAGGAGTTGACCAGACGCTTGTCGATGGCTGGAATCGAAGTCTTGGAAGTGCGAATCAGCCACCTGGCTTACGCTCCGGAAATCGCCGGAGCCATGTTACGCCGCCAACAGGCTGAAGCGATCATCGACGCGCGAGCACGAATCGTTGAAGGTGCCGTCACGATGGTCGAGATGGCGTTGGAGCATCTCAAGGAAAAAGACATCATCGAAATGGACCAGGGACAAAAGGCCAGTATGGTCTCCAACCTGATGGTGGTGCTGTGTAGCGAATCCGAAACGACGCCCGTTGTTTCGACCGGCCGCGCCGCCTGATATTGAACCTTGCGAAACGTGGCGGCACGTTGCCACCGCAGGCAGGAACTCGGCCTTCCCGGTCGAGTTCTTTTTTTTGCGCTCAACTTTCTGGACGGCTTAAGAATGCTCGTCATTTGGCCATGCTATATTGAAGGCTGTTCGCAAATCGATTCCTGACGGCCAGACAAGATGATCTCTGAAGAACTGAATTGCATCTTTGTCCACATCCCGAAGACGGGTGGAACCAGCATTGAAAATGCAATCTGGGGTCCGGACTGGAGTCAGCGTACGGAAGAACAACTGTGGATGGGCAACGTGCGGCCCGGTTTTAACAAGTACCAATCCGGCGGCTTGCAGCACCTGTTGGCAACTCAGATACGTAAGGAGGTTGGCGAACAGAAATTCGATTCCTGCTTTCGTTTCACCTTCGTGCGAAATCCCTGGGACAAAGCGGTTTCCCAATACTGCTACATCAAGTCACGCCCTATGTTGCTGAAGCATATGGGGCTGTCCCGCTGGAGCTCGTTTGGTCGGTACCTGAAAGTCATTTCACAAGATCATGAAAAACATGTGCAGTCGTTTGAGCAGTGCAAGTTCATCTTTGATGACCAGGGCAACCGGCTGGTGGACTATGTTGGGCGGTTCGAAACGTTGGCTCAGGACTTTCGAGTCGTTGCTGATAAGATCGGTTTGCCGAATTTGAAGCTGCCACACGATATGAAATCGGCACGTCGCCAACACTATTCGAAGTACTACAATGCGAAGCGTGCGGATGTGATTTCCAAAGTCTACGCTCGGGATATTGAGACGTTCGGATACGAATTCCAGGCGGCCTCTTGATCATTGGAATGTCACGTCGTCCAAAAGAAAGCCCGTCAACACCTCGTACATTCGGTGACTTCCGGCTAAGATGATCGCCGCCATGGAATACCTGTTTCTCAGTTAAACGCTTCGTCTCAAAACCAGTGAATCAAAACGCGAATACAGCGTCTCAGCCTGCTTGGCGAACTCGTTTGGAAGGCTATCCGGCCACCAGCCATTTCCAGCAGGTTGGCGGATATCAAATGCACTACATCGACGAAGGTAAAGGCCGGCCGATCCTGATGGTTCACGGCAACCCAACCTGGTCGTTCTATTATCGCAATCTGGTCCATGCAGTATCGGACGGCTATCGCGGGATTGCGATGGATCACATTGGTTGTGGATTGAGCGAAAAGCCCGCGGAGCAACCGTACACGCTGGACTTGCGGATCAGTCATCTAACGGATTTTGTCCGCAAACTCGATTTGCGAGACATCACGTTGTTGGTTCATGACTGGGGCGGAGCGATCGGATTGGGTGCGGCTCTGGAAGACCTTGATCGATATCGCAACTTTGTCATCTTCAATACCGCCGCGTTTCCGCCTCCCTTCTTCCCATGGCGTATCCGCGTTTGCCGGACTCCCATTGTTGGAAAGATCGCTCTGCAACGTTTCAACATGTTCGCACAGAGCGCGATCTATATGGCAACGGAACAAAAAGGTGGGCTAAAACGGGATGTGGCCAGCGGGATGCTGGCCCCGTATGACTCGTGGGGCAATCGTCGCGCGATCTACGAATTCGTAACTGACATTCCAACCAGGCGATCACAAGCGACTTGGCAACGGCTGGAAAAAATCGAAGCCGGGTTGTCTCGTCTGAAAGATCATCCGGTCAAACTGATTTGGGGCATGAAGGATTGGTGCTTTCGGCCTGAATGCCTCTACCGATTCCAAAAGTTACTGCCTCACGCGGAAACCACCGAGCATGTCGATGCTGGTCACTATGTCGTGGAAGATGAAGGCGACAAGATCGTGGAAGAGCTTATGCCGTTTCTGGTCGGGTAGATGATGTCGCATTCGCCGTTAGCGATCGGACAGCAGGCCACTTTGGCGTGCATTTTGGAAGTCACCGTTCCAAAACCGGGCAATGTTCACCGGTCGGCCGACTTTCCCGATATGACGTTTCAGGATTTTTTGTTGAGTGCCGTGGCGATCGGCCCAGCCATGCAGAACGCCGCCAACGTACCACTCGGTCAGACCGTTTTGGATTCAGTCCAGGCGACCCGAACGGTCGTATCGACGAACACGAATCTGGGGCTGGTGCTGTTGTTGGCCCCTTTGGCCGGTATGACAAGAGTCGACGCGGTGACCAGTCCACATATCGGCGACTTGCTGAGCCATACCGATGCCGATGACTGTCTGATGGTGTACCAGGCGATTCGCATGGCCAAGCCGGGTGGAATGGGAACGGCCGAAGCAGCGGACCTTGCCGACACCGCACCGCCCAGCCTGGTCGATGCGATGGCCTTGGCGGCCGATCGAGACCTGATCGCCAGGCAATACGCGAATCAATTCCAGGACCTGTTTGAATTCGCAGTCCCCGCCTTGCAGGAGGCCTTGGAAAAGTACTCGTTTTCAGATGCCGTTATTCAGACGCATTTGAAATTGATGCATGAGTATCCGGATACATTGATCGCCAGAAAGCTGGGCGAAGAAGTTGCCAACCAGGCGGCGGCGTTGGCCGGGCGCGTTCTGAAATCTGGTGAACCGGGCGACCAAACGTATCTCAGTGAACTGTCCGATCTGGATTTCTGGTTGCGAGCTGACGGAAATCGCCGCAATCCCGGTACGACCGCTGACATGATCGGTGCCGCCTTGTTCGTTTGTTTGCGTCGCGGAACAATTCGGTTGCCATTTGAAACGCTCTGATTGGAAAGGCTGGGACGAAAAAATGAAAAAGAGTTTTGCGGTTGAGCTGGAAAAAGAGTCGCTGATATTCAGTGCCGCGCATTTCATCACGTTCGGTCTTCCTGATGGAACCGAGATTTGCGAGTCGGTGCACGGTCACAATTACAGAATCGCTTGCCGGGTTCAGGGCGATCTGGACGAGCACGCGTGTGTGATCGATTTTATTTGGTTGCGAGATCGCCTGCAGGAGATCGCTGCGAAACTGGATCACCATGTGCTGTTGCCCGACAGTCACCCGCGGATCAAGGTGACCAAAAACGAAACCGAGGTCGAAGTTACCTACCAGGAAAAACGTTGGGTGTTCCCGGAACAGGACGTTGCGATCTTGCCGATGGACAATACGACGGCAGAACGTTTGGCGGAGTATATTTCCGATCAGCTACAGGCGTTGCTCAATGACAAGAGCGGTGTGCAGATCGGCGAGCTGAGCGTGGGTGTCGATGAGAACGAGGGTCAGTGGGCCTGGTGCCGAACGCAGCGGTAAACAACCGGGTCCGGTCGTATCGATTGATGCGACTTTAAGGGATTCTGGTTCGTGCGAGTCAGGATGCTGTTTTCGATTCTTGCACAGTAGGCGGGCGAGGCGACGTAAAGTTGCTTGAATGTCTGTTGATTCGTGAACCGTTCGCAATGTTGGTGAACGAAAGAGTTTTGCGAGTCGTTTCCAGGACAGCCTACTTTTGACCAGATCTCTGGTTCCATTTCGCACGGACTCCATCATGAATCATCCTGTCTCACTCGGTAAATTGGCTTTTGACAAGGCCGGTCAATCCGCAACCTCTCAGGCCACTACCAAGGTCTTGCACCTGATCAACGGCGAGCACTTTTCTGGTGCAGAACGCGTTCAGGATCTACTGGGAATGTCATTGGGCCAATTCAATTACGATGTTGGCTTTGCCTGTTTGAAAGACGGCCTGTTCCCAAGCGAACGGAATTCTGAAAACGAATTGTTCGAATTGAATATGCGTTCGAAAACGGATTTCAAAGCGATCCGCCGACTCCGCAAGCTGATCGTTGAAAACGACTACAAGATCCTGCACGCACATACGCCAAGAACGGTAATGGCGGGCAGTCTGGTCGCTCGCAAAACCGGTTGCCCGTTGGTTTACCACGTGCACAGCCCGGTCGGCCGGGACTCGACCCGCTCATTTATCAATCGCATTAACCAGATCGTTGAATCATGGTCGGCCAGTCAGGTCAGCCACTTCATTTGTGTCTCGGACAGCATCCGTCAATATATGACCGAGCTCGGGTACTCGCCGGAAAACATGACCACCGTGGCAAATGGTGTGGCAATCGTCGACAACGTGCCTAACCGATCAACGCCATCAGGAACCTGGACATTGGGGACGACTGCCTTGTTCCGTCCTCGTAAAGGAACGGAGTGCCTGCTGGAAGCATTGTCAATGCTTCGTAAACGTGACATGGACGTTCGTTTGTTGGCGGTCGGTCCGTTCGAAACCGAAGAGTACGAATTGAAAATCAAGACGTTGGCGAAAAAGTTGCAGGTCGAAGATTTGATTGAGTGGACGGGTTTTGTCAACGACGTCGACGCTTACTTCCAACGAATGGACGCATTTGTTTTGCCGAGTCTGTTCGGCGAAGGGTTGCCGATGGTTCTGTTGGAGTCGATGGCAATCGGTACGCCGGTCATTTCAGCAGAAGTCGAGGGCGTCAATCAGGCGATTCGTGCCGATCAGGATGGGTTGATCTTCGAGCCCGGTGAAGCCGGCAAATTGGCGGATTGCGTCAGTGATTTAATTCAGGGCAAGCACGACTGGCAAGCGATTCGTAGTTCGGCTTTGCAGAGACAACGCGATGGCTTCTCGGATACCAGCATGGCCCGTGGTGTTGCGGACATCTACGACCGACTGCTTGCCAACAAGTCGTAGGTTACTCAACCAATCGAAGACAAAGCTACGCCGCCCGACGCATCGGAATCGTCTCGGTCAATTCCTGGCGAGTATCTTTGTGGCTTGCTTCCTGCAACTGGGCGCCGGACATCATGATGCGGCGGCGAGTTGTTTGCTCGGCCATCTCAATCAACTTGTTCGCGTAGTTGTCGAATCGGTAGCTCTGATGAACACGTTCTTCGGCGATCGTACGAATGTTGTCAGCGATCGCTGGTTCGCCGGCCAGCATCAGGATCCGTTGACTCATCGCATCGTAATCGGCGTAAGGGACCACCAAACCGGCCCCATCATGCAGGCTCTCCACCGCTCCGCCGGAACGATCGAACGTGATGATTGGCAAACGGGCCGCCATCGCTTCGTGAATCACACAAGGAAACGGATCGACGCGTGAAGTCAAAACGAAGGTGTCTGCTCCCATAAACCAGGGCTGAACATCTTCACGCTCGCCGATGAAGTGAACGTGCTTGAAGATCCCTGACTTTTCAACGTCCAGCATGGCGTAGTGGTACGGCGTGTGTGCCCAACGATCGCCCTCGCCCAACCAAACAAAATGAAACGGCCGATCGAGCCGACTCTGGTTTCGATTCAGCAGATTGCGAGCGACGCCGCAGAAATGGTCGATACCTTTTCGTAAATCCAGAGTGCCACAGCCAAGCACGATGTGTGCGTCTTCGGGTAACGAAAGTTCTTGTCGAATTTGTCGGCGAACGGTTTCCCGATCAACCGACTGTGCAAAATCCGGGTTCAGCAAACCTTGCGGCAGGACATGGCATTTTCCGCTGGGCAATGCAGCCTTGTCGTTGGCCGCCGCGCGAACGACGTCGACCGGGAAGATAATCCGCTCGGCCGCCTGATAAACCTGCTCGTAGTCCTGGACTTCGTAACTGGACGGCAATTCATGAATCAGGAACGTGACCGGGATGCCCAGTTTGTGCAACTCAAAAGCGATGAATCGCGATTCCATCGAATTGCAAATCGCCATCGTCGGAGGGCTGTCTTTGTACCGCAAACAAATCTTGCGTACCTTGCGTACTAATTCGTCGGACGGTTCGCGCGGGATGTTCAGGCAATCGACTTCGGAGTACAAACCAAAATCTTCCGCCAGAAATCCACCGCTGTGCAAAATAGATTGCAATTGGGCGTCTGTCTTCTGATGGAAGTGCCGCAGAATGTTCAGAATGATTTTTGGGGCGCCTGTTCGAGTCGCTTCATGAGAAACAAAAAGGATTCGCGGCGCAGCCGCCGACGCATTTCCAGTTTGTAGCGTCAGGTTTGCCAACTGGTTATTTTGGCGTTGCTGTTTTCGGTGTCGAATCTTTTTCAACCAACCCACGTTAACTTCCTCGGTTTTGTGCATGCATCAGGATGCTGTTCGAGCGCGGAAAGTAGCAGAAACCCGGCAATTCGTGATATAGCAGACGCCCGGTTTTTCTCAAAATTATTGCTGACTTGCCATTCAAGCACTCTTGGCAAACAAGAACCTGAATTTCTCCAAGGACTCGGCGGCTTCTTCGGGAGTGCTATCACCGACGATCTTCCCTTGTTCCATCACAATTACCCGGTCCGCCAGGCTTACGGTTGTGATGCGATGCGTAATGATGATCGTCGTGCGAGACTTGATAAACGGCTTTAGCGACTCGTGCAGCATCCGCTCGGTGTGTCCGTCCAGTTGGCTGGTTGCCTCGTCCAGAATCAGGATCCGAGGATCAGCGATAATGGAACGAGCCAGCATGATTCTCTGGCGTTGACCAGCCGAAAGATTGTTGCCGCCTTCGCCGACTTGCGTATCGAAGCCGTCGGCCAACTGGTGTACGAACTTGTCGACGCGGGCCATCTTTACCGCATCCATCACTTGTTGCTTGGTCGGGTTCCGGGCGCCGTAAGCAATGTTCTCGTAGACCGTTCCCTGAAACAGTTTGGAATCCTGTGTGACCCATGCCATTTGGCGGCGCAGCTTTTTCGGGTTAGTTTCGCGAATGTCGACGCCATCGATTAAAATCCTGCCGACATGCGGGTCATAGAACCTGGCCAGCAAGTTGACGAGTGTCGATTTGCCACACCCGTTTTCGCCCACGACAACCAACGTTTGTTTGTGCGGAATCTTCAATGACAAGTTCTTTACGACCGGTTGGTTCGGCATGTAGGCAAACAGCACGTTGTCGAATTCAATCTCTTTGCTGTGCAAAGGCAGGTGAGTCGGGTTTTCCGGAGCGGCGACTCGGGCCGGCACGTCGTAGCAACTGAATAGCGACTCGCAGGCTGTTCCACCGCGAACGATCACATTAACGATCTCGCTCATTTTCCTGGCCGGGTCACTCGCGCCTGCCAACATTCCGTAGAACAGCATCAACTCGCCCGGCGACAATGGCCGGTCGCTGATCGTGATGCCAAACAGTGATTGGGCTCCGTTCAGAGTCAACCATGCTCCGGCAAGAATGGCCACGGCAATCGAAAAGATGCCCAGCAATTCAGTGGTCGGGCGAAGCAAGGCGTCGTAGAACCGCATTCGCAATGACATTCGATAGAGCATGGATGAATTGCGTTTGAAGCGTTTGCGTTCGGTTGCTTCCTGGTTGAACATCCGCACCGTTTTGATCGAGCTGAAGGTTTCAATCAGCGTCTCGAAGATGTCGGCCATCCCTTCGACCTCGCGTTTTGTCGCGTTTTTCATCGCTCGTGATACGCGATGGACCAGGATGGCACCGAACGGAACGACGAACAAGGAAAGTAACAACAGCGGCAATGATATCCAGGCGGCGACCGCCAGGCAGGTCACCATCTTCAGCGGTTCGCGAATCGATTTGCCGTAAAACATCGTCAGAGCACTGCTGACCAGCATCATGTTGTGCGACAGATGCGTCATCATGTTGGTCGTGCCGATTCGGTCGATGCGAATCTGGTCCAGTTCCAGTGCTTTTCGATAATAGATTCTGCGCATATCCATCACCGTGCCGTTGGCGATGCGCGCCACAAACAGACAACTGAGAATAAGAAACACGCCTTTCAGAATCGACGCGCCGACCAACCAGATCATGGCCGCCACCAGACTGCCGAATGGCGTGGTCGGCGAGTACTTTTGGACTGTTGGTTTCCACTTTTCAAACCACTTGACCGCTTTGCCTTCGGCCAGCAAGTAATTCTTCCGTTTGGCGATGTCAGAATTGATTCCGATCGACGCCACTTCGTCGGCGGTAACCAGTTGTTCGTTCAGTTCACTGATTTCGGTTTGCAACGTGACCTGTCGATCTCGCGCATTCTGCAATTCCTCATCCATCCACATCGGAAAGGTCTTGCGTTCAAAGACGCTTTCCACCAGCGGGAAGACCGTGGTAATGCTGGCTCCCCAAAGCAAGGCAACCATCAGCGAACAGATCACCGCACCGAAGATTGACCATCGGTATCGCAAGGATAGTTTTAAGGCGCGCAGAAAGTGACTCATCACCGTCCGAGAGTGAGGGTATTAGTTTAGGCAGGTTCCAATCGGTGCGAGATAATGGCGAGATTGCGCGATTGCGTCAACAGCTAGCGAAGCAGTTTGGTAACGACTGATACAAGCACGAAGCGCAAGCGAGTGGTTC
>CAZPOL010000010.1:35314-36886 GCA_964588195.1 uncultured Pirellulaceae bacterium
ATACAAGCACGAAGCGCAAGCGAGTGGTTCCATGCCATGCAAATCGCCAACCGTTGATTCATCTACCACAGACGATTGAACCACTCGCTTGCGCGTCGTGCTGGTACTCGCATGAAGATGGCAGGCACGCGTGCCGCATCACTCTTGGTCATTCAAACCCTGACCAACCATTGCCAGTAGCACCGTTGCTTTGTGATGTGGTTTGTCTAGATCCATCGCCCAATCGAACGCCGCTTCATGATCGCCTATTTGAACCTGCATTCCAGCGAGTCGAGTTAGCAACTCCAGGGACCAGGTTGTGGTCTCATCGTCTTCCAGTTTTTCGAGCGCGGCAGGCAGCACTTCATCGATAAATTGACGGGCGGCGCTTGTGTTTTTGAGTTCAATTAATACGGAAGCGATATCACTCGTGGTTTCCAGCTTGATAGACTCTGGCACGATCGAATCAATCACTTGCTTCGCTTCCATCAGATTTTCATCCCGAGCCATCAGAACCGCAATCCTTTGAAGAACGTGGCCACGATGTGTCGGTTGGTCCAGTTTTTCAGTAAATTCCAGCGCCTTGTCAAATTCACCCATGATCGCCAATTGATGTGCCAGTTTCCAATAAGCCGTACCTGGCCCGTTGGTACCTTGGTAGTTTTCCAAAACATCAACGCAGTTTGCAATTAACTGATCCAGTTTTTCCGGTTGCAAACTGGCAAGGCACATGTGGGCGGAAACGTATTCCGATTGAAAGTGCAGGCCATTTCCTCGATCCGTAATCTCCTTGATCGTTTGTTCTGCCAGCGTGTTTGCTTGTTCGATCAAGCCTTTGTCTTGAAGTGCTTTGGCGACTGAGACTCGAATCTCAGTGCCGGTTCCGATACCACGTCTTGGCTCGTCCTTGTGTTTTGTCAGGGTATCCAACGCTGATTCAGGGTCGCCACATTCGATTTGAGCTTGCAGAAGCGTGTCGCTCATTAAGGGAATGAAATGTGCAGCTCGAATTCGGTTGGTTTCGAAAAACTCGTCGTTGTTTGCCTGGTCAAAGATTTGTTCAGCAACTTGCTGGTTGTTTCGGTTCCCGGCGGCGCGAATCAGGTCCATGTATGAAAGTTTTCGAAAGAGAGCCGATTCAATTTTGCTGGTTGCTTTGAGAGCGAGCTCGAAGTTGCCTTGAGATGCCTGGGTGCGCGCCAATTGCTGCAATCGCTGTGCTTTTTCATGGAATTTTTCCGACCACTCCGCACCGCGACCGTCTATATACTCGTCTGCAATCTCATCCACCAACTCTTCAAATCGAGCCTTTACATCGTCATCCTGTCCCATTCGAAACTGCACCGCGATTAGATAACCAAGACTTGCTTCCTGTAGATCATCATCATCGATTTGGTTAACGGCTTCATCTGCCGAAGTGAGCCATCTCTCTAAATCAGCCTGGCTGGGCTGTGCGGAAATTGGATTCGCCAGGTACAAGAGCATCAAAAACAACAACGCCAAATAGCGAAGATGAATGATCATTAGTCAGGTCCAATTCAAACATGTGCATTGACGTAAACGTACAAGTAATTGTAACGCCCGGTTAGACTC
>CAZPOL010000010.1:36986-38154 GCA_964588195.1 uncultured Pirellulaceae bacterium
AACCACTCGCTTGCGCATCGTGCTTGTATTCGTAGTCGTGCTCGTATTCGTTCGAACGGAACTGGGATCAGCCTACGTCCAGCGTGGTCTTCAATCGGTTGACGGCTGACGAGATAGAAGTGCGGCGGGTCTGCAAGTCGATGGGCGCGTTGGATTCCAGCAGACCGGCGACTTTCTTGTTCGCGGCCACGACGGTGCTGTGGCTGCGGCCGCCATAGAACTTTCCAATCTCGGCCAGGCCCGCCGAAGTGTACTTTCGCGACAGCCACATGGCCAGCATCCGTGCTGTGCTGATTCGCTTGATCCGCTTGCTGCTCTTGAGTTCCGCAGAATCGACACCGCAAATGTCGCAGACTGCCTTCTCAATTCGAGCCAACGAAACGATCGGACTCTGCGAGTGAAACAGGTCGGCCAGGTACTCGTTGACGAACTCCGAGTCCAATTCGCGATCCGTTACCATCGACGCCGCTTGTAAACGATTGACCGCACCGGACAGCAACCGAACGTCTCGCGAAATTCGCTGAGCCACCTGTTTTTCGATTGCCGTCGTCAATCGCAGGCCACGTTGGGCAGCCAATTGTTGGATGATCGCAACTCGTCCTTGCAGGTCTGGATACCGAACAGGACAAGTCAAACCGGACGAGAGTCGAGTGAACAACGAATCATCGGCGAACTGCAACTCGTTGATCGGTCGATCGCAGGTTACGACGACCTGTTTACCGCCCCGCAACAAAGCCTCCAGCGTGTTTTGGAACTCGATGATCGTCGCTTGCTTCCCAGAAAGGAATTGAATGTCATCAATCGCCAGCAAGTCCAGGTTGCGGAACTTGCTACGGAAATCCGTCAGGCTGCGTCGTTGTAAACCGTCGATGAAGCCAGTCGTGAACTGCTCGGCCGTCACGTTAACACAACGACGAAAGCGGCGAGTCTTTCTGGCTTCGGCGACCATGCCGGTGGCCAGGTGCGATTTACCACATCCAACCGGTCCGGTGATGACCAGCGGGTTGAACTTGCCAGGTTCGGCAAAGACTTCCTTGATTGCCGTTTGCAACAACAGGTTCCTGGGGCCGAAGTGGAACGATTCCAACAGCTGTTGATCACAGGGCTTGTTCGATCGCTCGGCAGTTACCTCAGCGGCCAATGGCTGCAGCTTGCGACGGCTTTTGCG
>CAZPOL010000010.1:38254-52963 GCA_964588195.1 uncultured Pirellulaceae bacterium
TTCGCTTTGGCATCCGTCGCAGGCTCGATTCCGGCCTCCGACAATTGCTGGTCTGAGAACAGGCTGTTTTGTTTGCTGGCCGGTTGCGGCTCTGCAGCCACCTGGAAACGAACGCTGGCCTCCGCACCCAGAACCGCGGCAACAGACTCTTTCAACGTCGTCTCAAATTGTTGGCGAACAAACGAAAGTGACAGTTGGTCACCGACGTTAACCAAAACCTGGCCGTCGACGACCTGGATTGCATTAGAATCGCCGAACCACATATCGAATCGGTCTTCACCGATCGACTCTTTCAGCTGCCATGCAATGGCCGTGTTAATTTCCGTAAAAGACCGTGTCACTTCCTGGCACTTCCTGTGTGCGCATACGTTGAGCGCAGATGGGTTCGGATAAAATAATCCGACTATATGGCTCGTGTCCCAGATCGTTGGAACGACGTATGAGTTGCAAACGAATAATCTTGGCAACCTCGGTTGCGAACCAGCTTCAATTGGAAGGCACCATGGTCGGCAGCCGTGCTGGTTCTCGTCGCGAGGGAGTCACAGTTTAAGGCTGCTAGCAACGTTGTCAAACCTTCTGATGAAGATTTTGTGAAAGAAAAAAGTTGGCGCTTGATTTCATTCGAATAACGAAACATTGGCCGCCAAATTCTTGTTCACAGTTCAACAAAATCGCAGCGTAAACGATGACAAAATCGATGACAAAATTTTGGTCAGCAGGGGAAAACTTGTTCGTTGTTTATTGACGTGTTTCCATTGCGTCGAGAATCGTTTGGGTTTGCTGACTTATTTCAAAACTGCCATTGGGATTTGTGATTTCAAACAACACCATCAGTTGTTCGTTAGGCAATTCGCGAGTTGCCACGGCGGGATGGTCCAATCGCAAAGCACCTTTCGTTTTTCCCCAACTAGTGCGTGTGAACAAGGCCGCTCCGTTGGTGTCGCGGCGTCTGAAACCGGCTTGTTCCACATAACTGGCAAGTTCACTGGCGTCGCCGGTCCACCCCTTGAAACCGATACGTTGCACACGTTGTTGATGGTCGAAGTAATACGTCAGCGATCCGTGGATGTCGACTGGTCGTGGTCCACTGACCAACGCGACACGCATTCCCGTTAAATTGTCCTCGCCGGGAAATGAAGAAACTCTGGGCCAACGGTTCTTCACCCAGTTTGGCGGCACATCAAATCGTAAGAACTCATTGAGGTTGGCAAAGGGTTGGTAAACCGGCTCGGAGAAAGTGGTTGTCGGCGGTCCCATGATCGGCATCGAGGAAGAGGCAGTCGTTCCGATCGTGCCGCCGGTTGTGTTGCCAATCGTTTGGTTGTTGGCAAACTGAAACGGGTTGTTGGATGCTGGCGGAGTTTGTGCCGAATGATCTCCACCGCCAAACAGACGAGCGAAAAAGCCGGGCTTCTCCGGTTCCGCGACCGCTTGATTGTTGACGCCGGTCAGCAAGGGCTGGTTCCAGCCGTTTTGTTGCCACTGGTTGCCGACGGTTTGATTAACTGCCTGGTTGGCTTTGTTAAACAGCATGGGTGAACTGACAACCAGTCCAATGATCCCAAATAACAGGATGGTTTTGATTCGCATGGTGAATTCTAAGGGGGTTCGCTACGTGTCTGATGGAAGGCAGGCGTACACAGCGACGAGTAATCCAGTCATCGGCACTTCAATGGTGCAACACTGGCTTTTCAGAGAACCGTTCGATTGATCGAAATGGCAGGAATGATCAATTTGGTCGGAATGCAATCAATCGGTTCTGTTTTTCGATCCTGATTGATGTTTTGCTGGCCTCAGACGACGATAGTGCATCGAGGGACACCTCACGCCCGCCGCGTTACCGTGAAAACCGTCGGAACGCATCAGTCTTGCGGACCGTTGTTGCCAGATCGTTAAAACTGGTTGATCGATACAATTAGTCAGCAGTGCAAATCTGCCCGCTTCCACAGAAGAATAACTCCTTTGTCCGATACGCCTGAAAACCAGAAACAGAGATCACCAGCTTCACCGGATAGTGCGTCCGATTGGGAGTGGTTGACCGCTGGGAACGCAGACCATTGGATTGATCAGATCGCTGAGCAAGCGATGGATACTCTGGCGAGTGTAAAGTTTTTGCGCAAGCAAGGCCTGACTGATGCCCGTTGCCGTTTGGTTTTGGAGCAGATCACACTGCGACCGATTGCCAAACGAAAGTTCTCTTCCGTTGAGTCGATGTTTTTCGAGCGGACTCTGTTGGAGCAAGCGACCGACGAACGTTTGGCCGCCTTCAAAGCGGCGCGGTTCGGTGATGCGAAAACGGTCGTTGATATTTGCTGCGGGTTGGCGGGAGACCTGATCGCTCTTGCCAAACACGCCAACCGGGCAGAATGTTTCGGTATCGATGCCAGCGGAGTCGCCGTTCACCTGGCCCGGGCGAATTGTCCGCAGGCGACCATCATCCAACAGCTTGCCGAAGAGCATACTCTGCCTGCTGATGCGTGGGTGCACATTGATCCCGATCGCCGCGTCGAAGGGCGTCGAACCACGACTCTGGAGTTCTTTTCTCCAGACGCCGAATATTTGTCGAAGCTGATTCAGCAACAGAAAAATGTTGCGATCAAGTTGGCGCCCGTTACAAGACTGCCGCCGGATTGGTCTTGCCACCAGCGACAATGGTTGGGCAGTCGTCAGGAGTGCAAGCAGCAAATGGTTTGGTGCGGAGCGACTTCCGCCGACAACGATCGACCGAATCAGGGTGCCGAGACTTTGCGAACGGCCACGGCGATCGACAATGTCGGTTCGGTGATCTTTGATTGGCACGAGACGGAACCTGGTCGTTGTGAAGTCGCAGCGGATATCGGTGATTACCTCTACGAACCGCACGCTACGGTGATCGCCGGCCGGATGATTGATTCATTAGCCAATCGGTACGGACTGACCCGATTGGCCGCTGACGTTCAATACTTAACCGGCGCAGAAGTTGATTTCCCAGCTCTAACAAGGTTCCGGGTTTTGGAGCGATGTCGTGTCGACGATAAGGAGGTCCGCGAGCGGCTTCGGTTTTACGACGCTGGACATCTGGAAATAAAGAAGCGTGGTGTCGAGCACCAGTTGATCGATCGATTTGCAAAGTTAAAGCTCAGCGGAGACCAGTCGCTGGTCCTGGTGCTCACCCGTCTGCGAGACAAGTACATCGCGTTGATTTGCAAACGAGAGATTTAGTTCGTCTAAACGAATGCCATCAACGAACGCCATCAAAGATTGAAGGCCACAGTTCTTGCGGGTTCTTCAATTCGAACGTCAGGAACCTGGCCAGTTTCCCGGCAGTCAACGACCCCAGGTGTGAGTCAAACTGTAGCGCCCGGGCACCATTGATCGTGCCCATTTCGAAGATCGTTTGTGGTGGCACATTCGGGAACTTTGCTTGAATCAATTTCAGCTCGGCCATCAAATCGAGATCGGGGTTGGAGGCAAGTGAATCGGTTCCGACACAAACGTTGACTCCGTGTTGGATTGCTGATTCCAGTGGCCACCGGTCGTGTCCAAAATACTGGTGAGTTCGCGGGCAATAGACCAGGTGCAGATGATCGTGTCGACCAATGAAGCGAATTTCTTCTTCACTCAGGTAGTTGCCGTGCACGACCAATGCGTTGGGTGTTTTGGCCAGTGCCTGCAGGAATTGCAAAGGAGAATTTGCGAATCGTTTTGGTGCCGGGACAGGTAGCTGGTCATAGAAATCCTGGAATGGCCCGGCCCCGGATTCCAGCCATTGCAACTCTTCGCGACTTTCGGCAAGGTGCATCGCCACTGGCAAGTTTCTGGCGACGCTCCATTCGATCAAGCCTTCGAACAGTTCCTGACACAGTGAGTAAGGAGCGTGTGGACTGATGGCGGCTTGACACTGCGAACCCAACGTTTCCATCGGCAGACCGGCGAGCCAATCTTGTGCCTCCTGAATCCTGGCGTTCGCGACGGACGGGTCGCTGCCCAAGCGTTCCAGGAACCAGCACAAATGAAAATGCTCATCCAGCGATCCGAAATCCGCCAGCCAGTTCGAAGTCGCGATTTCGCCTAAACAGTTCACTCCGAATGCGATCGACTGCTTGATTCCATGAGCGATCGCCGCTTGAATTTGCTCCGGCGTTTGCTGTGAACGCCACCGAATGACCTCGGGAATCCAGTCCGTAATCGGCTGGTTGGGCTGACCGAGTGGTTGAGTAAGTCCGCTGAATTCCAGGTGCGTGTGCGCGTTGACCAACATCGGTGTGATTGCGACTTCGCCCAGGTCTTGATCGGCACTGGCCCGCCCTCCCGGTTCAATCGAAACAATTAAGCCGTCTTGTTCAATCAGGCAGGCGTTCTCCAGCGGCGGCTGGTCGACTGGGACTACCCAGCGAGCGCCCCAGGACTTTGTGTTTGTTTCGGTCGACGTCATTCAAGCAAGGTAACAAACACTCGGCTCGCTTGCACGACCTCTGGCTGAATCGCGCTCGTTTAGCCTGCGGCGGTCGCTTGACGTTTAAAGCCCAGGTATTCAGGTTGAGGCGTCTTCTTGTCCGAGAACTTCCAAAGCCAAAGCAACAATCCCAACCCGCACAATGGCATAACGATCGTGGCCAGCAGCGTGTACTCGATCGACCCGGCGGCATTCGTCTGCAACACGTAACTCATGTAAGAAGTGTCGATGGAATGCGTCGGGAAGACGGACATCAGGATTGGTAGCGAGTTGTGAGTCAGGTGATAGGCAATGCAAGGTAGCAAGCTGCCGGTTTGTACGGCGATGATCCCCAGGACGACTCCGACAAACGAGGCCATAATCGACTGTTGCAGAATTCCGTGAGCGATCCCGAAGAACGCGGCGCTGATAATGATCGCCGTCCACTTGCCACGGATCGTTTGCAGTCCACTTAAAATGAAACCGCGGAAGGCAACTTCTTCACAAATGGCAGGCACCAGGGCCAACACAGCGATGATCGCCAGAGTGTTTGGCGCGTCTGCCAAAATCATCGTGACCGCATGCTGGATTTGATCCAGACCCGCGGAGGCCGGATACAGGTACATCACGACATGACTGAGCATCAGGAATCCCGGATGCAAACAGATCGCAATCAGGATACAGGCCGGCACATAAGACATTCGTGGCCATTTCAATTTCAGTGTTTCGCGTGGGCCACGAGTCAGGAACAGAGCCATCAGAATCGCCGGCAAGGCGATCGTGCAAATTTGCGAAATGATGACTTGTTTGGAAAATCCGCCAAACGTCAGCGTCAATTGAGCTGACAGTCCCATAAAGAACTTGACGACCAGGATGATGACTCCGCACAGGATCGCTTCGCTGAAACTTGGCAGCGGTCCACGATCCCGAACGACATGTTTAATCCAGAGTCCAATTCCGAATTTCTCACCGGAACGGAACATGACTGATTCACTATTGAACTGGAACACGGCCCAACGGATCGACATCCAGCAGCAAACCAGCGTGATCGCCAACACAGGTCCGACGAACTGTAACGCCAGTTGGTACTCGCCCAGCATCAGATTCTTGATCAACAACAGCATGCCCGTGACGGGAATCAAGCTGGTGCCCAGATCCAGTTTGGCCGAAGGCAACATCGACAACATCATCAATGGGATCAATGACATCAGCAGCGGTACAAGATAGTACTGGCCTTCTTTGGAGCTCTTTGCGAACGCCGCCAGTGCCAAGGCAAGCGAGCTGAACAATGCCACGATCGGAACCATGCCAACAATCAACCAAGGCAATGATGTGATCGGAGGAAAGCCCATGTCCAATGGCAGGTTTCCGGACGAACCGAGTTGGCTGATTACCAACAGACCGGTGGCCACCATGCTGACCAGATTCAGAATCGCAGTTGCAAAGCTGAATGAAGCGACGGTCATCAATTTGCCAGTGACAATTTCGTTGCGTCCGGCAGGGCTGCTCAACAGAGTTTCCAGCGTGCCTCGTTCTTTCTCACCAGCACAGATATCGATCGCCGGATAGAAGGCGCCTGTTAATGCCCACACCAAAACGATGAACGGTAACAGTTTCGCCCACACGGCGGCCGTGCGGCGAGTCTTGGAAGCAATATCAATACTTGAAACGCTGATCGCCGAAACGGACTCCTCAGCGATGTTCATTTCCTTTAGTCGCTTTTGCAACGACCTGGTCTTCCATCGTTCCACCAGTTGGGCGACTTTGGAAATCGCGACAGCCGATTGGTCGCTGGTCGAATTGGCGACTAGTTGCAAGTCTGTCTTGTGATGGTGATCGGGCGAACCACGAACCCGGATCAAGAGGTCGACGCCGATTTGTTTCATCAGCTTTTCCAGCTTTGGATTTGCAGTATCCTCGGCATCTGTTGTGGTCTGACCAAGCAAATCCGCTATTAGTTTCTGTTGTTCGTCTTCCAGAGTGTTCGATTGAACCAGCACGACGCCTGATGCTTCATCGGGGTTGTACAACGCAGGATCAAAATCATCGCCCTGCAACAACCCGGCGTCGCTGGCCAACGTATCGGCACCGACCATCAAGACGCGCGGTGAAGACTGGTGCATGAACTGTGCCGTCTGCAGCAAAGCCATACCCATCAGTGGGTACAGCACCAGCGGCATGACCAGGATCGTAAAAATCGTACGCCGGTCGCGCCACTGATCGCTCAGTTCACGTTTGAAAATAAGTTTGGTGTTTTTCCAGTTCATGCGTTTACTTGACCAACTTAACCCGGTCGGACAGCAAGTCGTAAAACAACTCTTCCAGTTCAACGTCACCAAAGTTTTTGGCAAGGTCTTCCAGAGAACCGTGTGCCAGTATTTTGCCTCGATGCATGATCGCCAACCGATCACAAATTCGTTTCACTTCTGACATGATGTGCGAGGAGAACAGGATGCACTTGCCCTGACTCGCCAGTTTTTCAACGGTGGCCAAGACTTCTCTGGCCGCCAGAATGTCCAGCCCTGACGTCGCTTCATCAAAGACCAGGATCGGTGGATCGTGGACCATGGCTCTGGCGATCGATACCTTTTGTTTCATACCGGTCGACATGTGCGAGCAAGGGACTTCTCGAAACGAGTTCATTTGGAAACGTTCGAATAGCGTTTCCATTCGTTGATGCAGCAAGTCCAATGGCATGCCGTGAAGCTGCCCGAAGAATTCTACCAATTCCCAACCGCTCATCCGATCGTAGATGCCGGTGTTGGTGGATACGAAACCGATTTGGCGCCGTACTTGTTCTGCCTGCTCAACGACATCAAAACCGTTGATGGTGACTTTGCCAGAAGTCGGTTTAAGGACGGTACTGAGGATTCTCAGCACGGTAGTCTTCCCTGCTCCGTTTGGACCCAGCAAGCCAAAAATCTGACCAGGCATCGCATCGAAACTGATGCCGTCAACAGCGACATATTGTCCTTGCTGAATATCCGGATAGGACTTTGTCAGTTTTCGAACGTGAATCATATGAAAAGCCCATCGTTTTACGGGCTGAGGGATGTGTTTGTTTGGATGTCGATGGGTTGGTTGGATTACGAAATTGCTTTCGCAGCAACCGTTCCTGTCATGACAGGAGACCATCGATACCAAATCTAGGTCACCATTAAGCAGCAGGAGGTATGGTTATTCTGAATGGTCGGTTTTTTTTCAATCAACCGGCAAAATACAGGCATAGTCAATGCAATTATCTAATTCCGTCCCTGAACCGATAGCAATGGGTACGGTCTGTCTGCCAATCCAGAGGCCCCAAACAGGTGGGGGAATCTGGAGAATCGACTGGTTGATTTCGCACTGCGTTCAGCGGTGGCGAGGCGACGGTTGAGTCCTCGAATTGACTTGGCATGGATGGGTTAGGAAGAGTCTGCAAACAAGATTGTCCGGGTCGGTGCGTAGCCGGGCAACATTCAAATTAATGTTTGCGTCAACCGTCGGAATCAATAACGGAGTGAAAGTCGACCATGAATACCAATGATGCTAACCAGGATTTTTCCTTGCCGCAGTCGCAGCCTGAAATGGTTGTGGGGCCGGCCAGTCAGCCAGTGGTTCCAGGTCAGGCTCAAACACCTCCGGCGCCGATCGGGCAGGCGCCCGAAATCACTGACAACTTCATTCCCGCAATGCCTCAGAATCTCAAAGAAGCATCACTCAACGAAAACCTCGTTGCCGCTCTGATTCTGAAGTTCCTTTACGTCAGAGGCGTATTCAACGGTCGAAGTGTGGCCGAGCAATTGAGGTTGCCGTTCCCAATCGTCGAGCGAGTTCTTTACTCACTGAAAAATCAACTGTTAATCGGCTATCGAGGCGCCGCGGTCGGTGGCGATTACCAATACGAGTTGTCGCCGAAGGGGCTTGAGCAAGCCCGCAATCACATGGAACACTGCACGTACTTTGGCGCAGCGCCGGTCAGCGTTCCCGAATACGTCGAATCGATCAAACGGCAATCTCTGAAAAACCTCTGCCCAACGTTCGATGAAATTTCCAATGCACTAAGTGATCTGGTGGTCAACAAATCGATCATCTCGCAAGTTGGTCAGGCTGTTCGTGCCGGCAAGAGTCTTTTCTTGTTCGGTGCTCCTGGTAACGGTAAGACCAGTATCGCCAGACGATTGGTGCGTGCGGTTAACGAAGCAATCTGGATTCCACGTACGCTGACCGTCGGCGGCGAAATTGTTCGCTTGTACGATCCAAGTGTTCACGAGGAAGATCCATTGCCACAAACCGGTGGATTGTTGAATGACGGCAATGTCGATCAACGATGGGTGCGAATCAAACGGCCAACCGTGGTGGTCGGTGGTGAATTGAGTCTGAAGCACCTGGAAACGAATTTGAATACGGTCACTGGCGTGATCGAGTCGCCAATTCATATGAAGAGTAATTGCGGTTGCCTGGTGGTAGATGACTTTGGTCGCCAACGAATCAGCTCCGTTGAATTGTTGAATCGCTGGATCGTGCCTCTGGAATGCGGGCATGATTACCTGAACTTGCCTTCGGGCCGCCAGATGCAAATCCCGTTTGAGCAACTGGTTGTCTTCTCGACGAACTTGCGTCCTTCCGATTTGTGCGACGAGGCATTCTTGCGCCGAATCCCGTACAAGGTGCAGGTCTTCGATCCAACCGAAGCTCAGTTCCGCGAACTGTGGGAGCGACGAATCAAGTATCATCGAATCGACGGCGATCCTCGCTGGGTCGACTACTTGATCGAAACTCACTATCGCAAACAGGACCGCAGCAT
This sequence comes from uncultured Pirellulaceae bacterium, assembly GCA_964588195.1. Lineage (GTDB taxonomy): Bacteria > Planctomycetota > Planctomycetia > Pirellulales > Pirellulaceae > CAJQPP01. Next base: position 47,455 of record CAZPOL010000010.1, read on the forward strand.
GCGATTCTGCCATGTGGACGACATTCTCTGTCAGATTCGTGAGTTCTGTGACTTCCACGCCCAGCCACTGAAACTCTCTCGCGAAACAATCGAGATCGCCGTTAACAACTACTTCTCGTCAATTTAGAACAAGGCAACACCGGTTCCGGTCGACAGGAATTCAATGCATAGTTGTGTCGAAATGTTTTCATTGTTCACACGGCATTGATTCCTTTGACCCTACCAACGCGGCAATTGCGTCGATATGATGGTAGGAACTCAAAAACTTGTTGACCCGTGGACGATTGATGACCGAGTTTACTGACGCAGAGCTGGAAGCCTTCCTGGACGAATCCCTCGATCCCCAACGGGCCGAGGAAATCGAAACGGCGATCGTCGAAGATCGAGAGCTGCTGCAACGACTTTCACATATCAATGGTCGACGTGATGCCGGGATGCATACGTTGGGAGAAATCTGGCGTCGCAACCAGGTCGGCGTACCGACTCCGGATCACTTGGGAAAGTATTTGCTGGGAATCCTGACCGATGAAGAAGCGGACTATATCCGCTTTCGAATTGACACTTTGCGTTGTCCGTACACGATTGCCAGCCTGAAGGATCTTGAGCAACAGCAGGCCGAGTCCTCCGACAAGACCGAATCACGCCGCCGCAAGTACTACAACAGCGGCGCCGGATTGATCAAACGTGACGAGCAAGAAGACGAGTGAGCAGACGGCCCGCCGTCTATCACAGTTTGCCGAGGAGTCAGGGTGCCATGTTTACGCGCGTATAATCGGCTTTGCAGGTTTGCCACGCGGAGTATGCTCACACAACTGTTAGCCACTGCCTGATCAAAAGCGTAAGCATGCCGTAGCATCATCACCGTTACCGGTTTACCTTCATCGCCGTAACATCAAGTATCGGCATGGCAGCGGACCAACAGAGATTTCATTTCACGAACGGCCTCTTCCATTCCACAGAAAATGGAACGACTGACGATACTGTGACCGATATTTAATTCGTGGATACCGGGGATCGAGGCGATCGGGACCACGTTGTGGTAAGTCAGTCCATGCCCGGCGTGAACTTCCAGATCGGCCTTGCTGCCATGGACTGCGGCCAAGCTGATTTTTGAGAGTTCCTTGTTCTGGTTCTCGCCGGATTCGTTGGCATACGTGCCGGTATGAATTTCAATTGCATTTGCTCCGACATTAACAGCGGCATTGATCTGATCGGCGGCCGGGTCGATAAACAAACTGACTTTAATGCCTGCGGTTAATAATTGGTCGACCGCTTTCTTGACCTTGCTTTCGTGTTCGACGACGTTCAGGCCGCCTTCGGTGGTTACTTCTTCACGCTTTTCCGGGACCAGGCAGACTTGATCTGGTTTGACTTCGCAAGCAATGTCCAGCATCTCGGGGATCACGGCGCATTCCAGATTCAACTTCACCGTCACCGTTTCTTTCAAGATCCGCAAGTCTCTGTCTTGAATGTGGCGTCGGTCTTCGCGCAAATGGACCGTAATGCAATCTGCACCGCCCAGTTGTGCCATCGCTGCCGCCCAAACCGGATCCGGCTCGTTGGTTTGCCGAGCTTGTCTTACGGTGGCGACGTGATCGATGTTTACTCCAAGAGTTGGCATATGAAAATGGCTTTCGAACAGAAGTTGAATCGTGCTTGGTATATCGTGGCGTTCACTCAATCAGGAGCGAGCGATAGCGGAATCGTGAATCGTCGCTGGTTCGTTCAACGGTTTGGCGATCCATGACATGGCATCATCACCAAAATTCGCTTCAACGCGCGCCAACAATTCCTCGGCTGCCTGTTGATCTTCGCACCAACTGAATACCACAGGTCCCCACGACGACTGCCCGACACCCGTCGCGCCTAGGCGCAACAACGTGTCAACGACCGAAGTGATCACAGGACCGTTAAAGGTCCCGCCCTGTACGTCCAGGTAATATTCCCCTGACAACCTGCCGTACTCACTCACTGTTTCACAGAAGACAGAAAAGCTTTCAGTTTTGATCGCCGGAATCAAATGGTTTGCGATGAGACTTTCCAGACGCCGTGACCGGTTCACTTGTTCCGCCAAGATGTTATCAAATGCCGCCTGTTCCTGAAGACCAAATTTCTTATTTGCGGCAAGATGGAGCACCAAAACCGCTCGCCATTGCGATGGGAAGACCAGACGAGTCGCCAATTCGGCGGGGCCGTGCACGGCTGAGGTATCAGCGATCAGTCCACCATGGCAAAAACCGAACGATCCAATCATCGAGCGTTTTCCACGCTCCATTAGTCTCGCGACCGTTTGCGGTGTGTCCGCGGAGCACTGAAAGTACTTGGCCAAACCCAGTGCCAGGCCGTGAGCCAGCTGTGTCCCGCTTCCCAGCCCACTGTGCGCGGGCGGGCTGGATACCAATTCGACGATACATTTCGGCATATCCAATTGCCGTTGTTCGCACCACCTGGAAATAAACGGTGCCAGACGCTCTGAGCCAATCGTCGCAAATTTTTCAGACGATCGAAAAGAAATGGTTGTGACCGGGTCGTCGATCATCACGCCGATTCCGCCAAAAAGTGGTGGTGGACCATCGGGGTCCGCGACGGGTCGAAAACGAGTTAGACCGAAATGCAATCGGCTGCCGCTGGTTACCGAAACATGGAAAGGCTCGTTCACTTTTGGGCCTCCTGCCCACGCTCGGCACGTTGCGTCAAGTAGTCGTTCAACAAACGAAAAGCCTGTTGCTCCCTCTCACCCCCGGTCTTGTTGATCACGACGGCGTGATGCTCAAACTGAGACTTGATTTCCTGAATCGGCAGAAAATCGACGCGAGTGGCAAGGATGCAAGCCTCGATCACAGAATGGCGAGCGCGATTGAATCCGAAAAAATCCTGAACGCGGCTGGCATGAACTGTCTTGCAAAGAAATGAGGCGCGATTGCCGGAGTCCTCAGTCCATGTCGTGACGAATTCATACCGGCGACAACACTCGACCAGGCACTCGACGGAAACCTCTTGAGCCATCTCCAGTTCGATGTCGTTCAAGTCGGTCCCGACCGCAGCACGAGCAAACAACAGGACGTCGTCACAAATATGCAAGACGCCCTGTCCTGTCCGTTTAATATTTTGATAAGTGTTGGAGCTGCAAAAAGGTCGCAATTCGAACGTCGCCAATTCATCGTCCTGGCACAACGGCCCCATTGGCGCGATATTGGTCGTACCGTCCGAATTCGTCGTCGTCACAATTCCTTCCAGGATCATCCAGTTTTACCAAGGGTGAGGTGTCAGTGTTTGTTTCCGGCGTTGGACGACGTTGTCGGTGCTCTTTGAGGCGGGATCAGCAGTTTCAGAAATCAATTGCTGCGTCAGTTCATTGACTCGATCGTTGTCCGTTTCGATCCCGGCTATGTTCAGGAAGTTCGCCAGCAATTGATAACCACAACGAGTCAAAATTGACTCTGGATGAAACTGGACACCGATTGTCGGCCATTTGCGATGCGCAACAGCCATCACGATCTCGGTCGATTCATCGTCGCCAGCGGTTGTCGCGATCACTTCCAGATCGTTCGGGATCGAATCAGGTTCGGCCATCAACGAGTGATACCTGCCGGCAACAAACGGTGTTTCAATATTCCGGAACAAGGCGTGACCTTGATGCGAAACGTCACTGGTTCGACCGTGACGAGGTGCGACTCGTCGAATTTCAGATCCAAATGACTGGCAGATCGCTTGATGCCCCAGGCAGACTCCAAGGATTGGAATCTTCTCCGCAAATTCCCGAATCAAGCCAAGGCAAATCCCGGACTCGTCTGGCGTGCAGGGACCGGGAGAGATGACGATCGCTTGCGGTGCAAGTTGCATCACTTCATCGATGGTTATCTGGTCGTTGCGAACGATCTTAACCGTTGGACCAATTTGACGAATGTACCTTGCCAGGTTGTGCGCGAAACTGTCGTAGTTGTCGATCATCAAGATCATGGCTGGCTCCTGAGCGATTCGCTGTTTGCTTTGGCAGCGTGATAACCGGGCGTTGAATCTGCGATCGCCTTCAACATACCGTATGCCTTTGTCCAGGTCTCCTCGAATTCATCTTGCGGGTCACTGTCCGCCACGATTCCACCGCCGACGGGAACTCGCCAGACGCCAGCTTCCTGGGTGATCGTGCGAATCAGAATGTTCAGGTCGACGTTGCCGTTGAAACCGAAATAGCCGAGTGACCCACAATAGGGTCCACGACGCCAGGGTTCGAGTTCCGCGATGATCTCCATCGAGCGAACTTTTGGCGCGCCGGTGATCGAGCCGCCTGGGAATACGGCTCGTAAAAGATCAGAGGCCAAAGTGTTTGGTTGAAGTTGCCCTTCGATGGCCGAGACCAGATGCAGGACGGAGGCGTAACTTTCCAGTTGCACGAACTGGGAAACGCTCACGGAATCATCCAGGCAGATACGTGACAGGTCGTTTCGCATCAGGTCTACGATCATCACATTTTCGGCGCGGTCTTTATCGCTGGCCAACAATTGATGCGCGACATCGATATCAACTTCCGGATGCGATGTGCGTCGTCGTGTTCCTTTGATCGGCCGTGTTTCCACCTTGTTGCCCCGTACTGATACAAGGCGTTCCGGCGAGGCGCTAATGATTTGTCGAATCCCGGTGTCGAACAACGCGGCGAAAGTCGACGGATTGCAATTGCGCAGGCTGCGGTACAACTGCATGGCACTCGAGGTTGCCTGGTGTACGAGTTGTTGAGCGATATTGACCTGGAAAATGTCGCCGGCGTGGATGTATTCGAGTGCTCTCTCAATCGTTTGCAAGTACTGTTCGCGATGGAAGTTGCTTTTTAAGTGCGGAGCACCATCGCATGGGTAACCAGATTGTTCCTCGCTGGTAAATGGATCCGTCAATTGATTCAGGTTCGTGGTATGTTCGGCCGCATCATCGCTTAGAAGACTGACAATCCATTCAGCACGCTCTGTTGCCCGCGAATGGTCGGCTTGCTCGGGCACTCCTGTGGAAATCACGTAACACCGTTGCTCTTGATGATCCCACGCCAGGACGACGTCATAGACGCCGAGCGAAACAGGATGGCGGTTGGCGTGAACAGCGATATTGGAACTCGGTTCGACTAACGCATTGAACTCGTATTCGAACAACCCGGCGATGCCGCCCTGAAAAGGAGGCAAGTCGTCGATCACCGGCCGTTTGTATTTGTCCAGGCGGGCATCCAGCCAGGCAAACGTTTCCGATGCTTCGTCGGCCTCAGGTTGAAACCACTCGACTGGGTCCGCCATCAAAAATGAGTAGCGCCCGAGTCGAGCCTGTTGCATGGAACTCTCCATCAGCAAAAGGTGCGGCAAGTGCGCCAGACGTTCGGCCGCCTGAAGTGGATTCAGAGCGGCGGGCAGTTCGACGACATGTGGAAGGCTACGATTCAAGATTGGATTACGGTGACTAGTGTTTGTAAGAGAGCGAGTTTTGTGTGATCGATGCAATTAGTCTACATCGAATCGGCATCATTCAAATTGGC
>CAZPOL010000010.1:53063-57464 GCA_964588195.1 uncultured Pirellulaceae bacterium
AATCGGCATCATTCAAATTGGCGTCGTTCGGATTGGCTTCGTTCGGATTGGCTTCATTTTTGGGGTGACGTCTTTTCAAGCGGCGATGACTGACTTCCTCGGCCGTCAGGTGGCCCCAGTTGAGTGCCTCATCCTGCTCGTAGTTTTTTCCCAGCTGGTTTGCGATTGTAGCCTTGCACATTTCGTATCCCAGATAGAAGGCATGAGAAGCGTCGACGTTCGTTGGTTTTGATTGCATCAGTTGGTGGAAAAGTTCAAACGCATCGGCGTCCTGCCAGTGCTGGCCACTGCCCAACAGGTGAATCGTATTTTGATCAGCCAGGATTCGATAGTTGTTGTCGCGGATCTGTTCAGCGAGTCCGTCGATTTCTTCCACAGACGGAGTCCTCAGACGGCTGTCTCGCAGGCAAACCAATTGATCAGAAATGTTTTTCGGTGGAATCTGTTCCTGCAAAGCCAGGTAGACCATGCGTCGAGCCAGATCACATTCGCGAACGCTGCTGCTCGCCCAGTTAATGACTTGAGTCGTCAGGACGCTGTTGATGGAAAGCTCCTGGCAGATCGCCAGCAACAAGAAATTTATGCCGCTGGAATCGACATCGGTCAGCTCGGTCAGGTTTCCAATGCCCATCATCATTTCGGCATCCGGCCAAATTTTTCGCGCTTGCATGTATCGTGACAAGCTGGCGGCGAAACCGAAGCCAATAGGTTCAATAATGGGGTCGATTCGGAAAGGGACATTCTTGCTGTCCAGAAATTCGACGGTGTCAGCGACTTGCCGCCATTGGTCGGGCGAATCCGGAATCGCGATCACTTCGCAGCCCCAATCGACGGCGGCCTGACGGTTCGTGGAATTAACGCTTAGGACCAACGAGGCTCCAGCATTTACGGCGGGCTCGATTTCGCGTGGCTCCAGACTGTCAATCGAAACCCTGAAGTCACGCTGCACCAACTCCTTAACGACCGTTCCCACCTCGCTCCAGATTTCGCCGGGCTGGCAACCAATATCGATCACGTCAGCGCCCTGCCCTTTCAAGTGCGTTGCCTGCTGAAGGATCTGCTCGATCGAAAAGCGGGGAGCGTGATTGATTTCAGCAATGATCTGGATTGAGTACTTGTCCAAACTGGCGGGCTGTAACTTGCCACCAAAGAACTCTGGCAGACGCCGCATATCTCGTGGGCCGATGTGGATGGGGCAATCGCAAACGGAGCGGAGTGGCAGTAAACCGTCGTTGTCTTTTTCGACGGCAGGTTCAGTGGTTGGTTGATTTTTGGAACGATTCGTTTTTTTTGCGTGGGCACTTTTTGCGTGGGCACAATAGCCGGGCAAGATGATCGCATCGCAGTCTTCAGGGACTGCCAAGTGGCGGGAGATCCAATCGGGCGACATCAATGCCGCCACGGTGATCGGCATGACCTGAATCGAGATTTTTACGTCGAACCGCTGTTGCAAGTCGGGAACCATGCGGCGTAAAGCTGGTTCGGCAAGGCGACCTGTTACCAACAACAAGGATTGGCCAGCAAAAGGATTGGTGGCCATCGATTGATTCCTCGCTTTCGAAATGTACAGCGGTAAAAAGTGGTGAATGAATTCAGGTTCTGAATGCGTGCAACGGACTTGATTCTCGTTTGCCTGTCGCGATTGTACAGGCAAAACTGGACTGAAAGAATTATTAATTGCTTGTCCTGCGAACGGTGATTGCGTATTTTATTCTTACCCCCACCACTCCTCATCCACAACCAACACCATGAAAACACTCCGCTATGCCAAGCGGTTGATCGGATTCGAATCGACCAGTAACTTGTCGAACCGGCTCATTTGCAAATACTTGCAGATGAAATTGGTTAAGCATGGATTTGATGTCGAGAAGGTTGAGTATCGCGACAAGAATCGAGTCCGAAAGGTCAATCTGGTTGCCAAGAAGGGTGCGGGAAAGGGAGGCCTGGCCTACTTTGCTCATACCGATACAGTGCCAGCCGACAATTGGTTCTCCAGAAAGTATGGCCCCTTCGAACCGGCGATTTCCAAAGAGCGGCTTTACGGTCGTGGCGCTTGTGACATGAAGGGTTCCATCGCCAGCATGCTGACGGCCACCCAACGGTTTCAGTGGGATGATTTGAAGCAGCCGTTATATTTGATCTTTACTTCGGATGAAGAGGTCGGATTTCATGGCGCGCGGTATGTTGTGGAAGAGAGCGAAATCTATCGCGAGATGGTGGAATCGGGTACCCGCGGCATCATTGGCGAACCGACGAACCTGGAAGTGGTTCACGCTCACAAAGGAATGTGCATCATTACGGCGAAGTCAGTTGGCAAGGCGGCCCATTCCAGCACCGCGTTGGGAAAGAATTCCAACCTGGCAATGATCCCGTTTCTGGCTGAAATGAGAAAGATTCACGACGAAGTTGAATCGGACGAAAAGTGGCACAACGCGAATTTCGACCCGCCAACTCTATCATGGAACATTGTGATCAATGACCGCAATAAGGCAGCGAACATCACTTCTCCGAAAACGACTTGCACGATTTACACACGACCGTTCCCGGGTGTCGACATCGAACCGTTGCTGCAGCGAACTCGCCAGGCGGCTGAGGAAAACGGTTTGGAACTGGAGATCAACAACGCCAACAGTGCTTTCCATTCCGAGCCCGACAGTCCGTTCGTGCTGGAAACATTGAAGATGGCACATCGCCTGGCACCAAGCACCGTTTCCTACGGTACGGACGGTGGAATCTTTAGCGAGATGAAAGATCTTGTCGTCTTCGGGCCCGGTAGTATCGCGCAGGCTCATACCAAAGACGAGTGGATTTCGATCGAGCAGTTAACGCTCGGGGCCGAGATGTATACCAAGATGATCCAACGCTGGTGTTGCACGTAGCGGCGGTCGGTATCAGGAAGCCAGGTGGTTTTCGACTTTCTTGATCGCTACGGCAATTTGTTGTATCAGTTGTTCGTCTTCACTGAGCAAGCAAGGGTGGTGCAATAAAATCGTTTGCTCTGCGGCGCGTTGCGAGTTCTGAAGTTTGCCATGCTTGTCGCAGCGACGAGCCGATCGTTTGGTGAATCCGCGAAAGCCGGCGGCCGCTGGCACACCCTCGGCAGCCAGAGCGTCAATGATCGGTTGGCGTGCGAGTGAATTGGCGACGCGAATCGGGAACTTGTAAAATGCAGGTAGCCAAGCGTCGTTTTCTGGCAGACTGAGAGGCAACAAGCTGTGATTATCAGCCAATTGATTTTGTAACTGTCTCGCCGCCGACAGCCTGCGACGATTGAGTGCGTCCAGCACGGCCAGTTGGGGCGTCAACGCCGCCGCCTGCAGACTGCTGAACGGATAGGCGTCGTTGCCTCGCTCGGCCGAAATGCGAATTCGTTGCATGACTTCTTCATCGTCGGTTACCACCGCGCCTCCTCGTCCTGCCGTCAACAGCTTGCTGCCACCGAAACTGAATACACCGACGTCGCCGATGGAACCAGCGGGCTGGCCTTGCACCGTCGCGCCGGGTACCTGGCAAGCGTCCTCTAAAACCTTGACGCCGGCTGCCGCACAGATTTCGCAGATCGCTCCGATTTCTGCCAGGTGCCCATGCAAATGAGAAACAACGATCGCCTTTGTCTTTTCGGTGATGGCGGATTCGATGTTGGCGGGGTCAATGACGTACCCGTCTTCGCCAATGTCGATCAGGACCGGCCGAGCGGCAATGGCTTCGACGGCGCGGAAGTTTCCGGGGAAGTCGTAGCCGGCCAAAATGACTTCGTGCTGTTGCGTCACGCCCAAACCGCGCAACGCCAACTCAACAGCGATCGTGCCCGACGAACAAGGCCATACGAATTTCTTTCCCACAGAGTTGCCCATGGCGACTCGAAACTTCTCAATCGGTTCGCCGTGGTATTGGCCCCAACTGCCGTCGGCGACCGAGGCAGAGATCGATTCGCCAATCGAGGAAAGTTGGGGTGGCCAACAAGGCAGCGGGCAAGTTACCGCTTTGGGCCCGCCGTTAATCGCCAAGTCAGCGGCAATTTGTTCCTTGGTTTGCTCTTTGGTTGGGTGGTTGTCTGGCAATTCGGCTACTCGGGATCGACTGGAATGGAAGCGATGCAGTGCAATCTTCGCACTGCAATCCATGCTGCAATCATAACTGATAGCACTCATTAATTCATCGTTTGAACTCGCACAGAATCATGGTTTGAACTCGCTCAGACGGGAATGAGATTGACCCTATCAAACCATATCGCCTATTCAACGTAGTTATGCCTTGGGCGGGCTATGCGCGGCGGTTGGCCGTCGCCGAATTGGCAACGCTTCGGGTGAACGAGAGAACCCAACGGTTATTTGATCTAGATAGAACAAAAGTCAATCAAAAGTCAATCAAAAGGAAAGCAGAGCACATTGGTGGGGCTTA
>CAZPOL010000010.1:57564-78740 GCA_964588195.1 uncultured Pirellulaceae bacterium
AGTCAATCAAAAGTCAATCAAAAGGAAAGCAGAGCACATTGGTGGGGCTTACGAACAAACGCGAATGGAACACGATGATGACACTCTGCTATGCAGTGTGTTTAGTCGTCGTGTCTGGTTTGTTGTCGGTGACCGGGTGTGCATGGAAAGTCGATACGGCACGGAATTTCGCGCGCGTGACAACCTGGGGTTCTGATGGAATTGAGGTGCAGCGTCGCAAGCAAAACCGTCTTGCCAAGCCACTCAACTGGCTGGCCAACACTACCGGGTATGGAGGCATGCAGCCGGAAGAGCGGACTCAATTGTTTCTGCGAACCAATGCGCTGGAAGAAGACTGGCAAAACCGTCCGGTCGATGTGCTGCTGGAATTGAGGCGGCAGACCAGGGCTCGCCCCGATCTGACTCGTCTACACGTGTTGGCCGATCTGGCGTATGTCCAGGGGCATCGAAATCGGCTGGCGGGTAACGAACAATTCGCAGGACGCATGTTGGCGACTGCTATTTCTGCCAGTTACGAGTATCTCTTCGATCCGGGTTTGAACCACCGTCGCAACACTTACGATCCTGAGTTTCGCATGGCGTGCGATTTGTACAATCAATCATTGGAAGGCTTGTTACGAATCATGAAAAACAACCAGGCGTTAATGCCTGGCGGTTCATTCGTAGCCACGACTCTGGAAGGTGAAAGCCTGAAAGTATCGATACGGGTCGCTGGTCGTTGGCGTGACGAAGATTTCGACAGGTTCGAATTCGTTTCTGACTACAACACTCGCGGGCTACGCAACGTGCATCATACGTATGGCCTGGGTGTGCCATTGATCGCGATTCGCAAGTCGTCCGATTCAAGCAATCGGATTGAGGAGAAGTACTATCCGGCTGATTTGTCTCTGCCGATAACTGCGTTTGTTCGACCCGTGCCGGGGAACCAACAAGAAACTCGCAAGCAAGATTCGACGCAGCCATCCAGCGAATCCTTTCAGGTGCAGTTGATTGATCCACTTGAGCAAACTGAGGTGCGAGTCGAAGGGCAATATGCTCCGTTGGAAAGCGACATTTCAACACCGCTGGCTTTTTACCTGGATGATCCGCTGCTGGATTCCAACTGGTTTGCGACCGCAGCGTTGTTGAATGGCAAATTCGCAAGTCAATTTGGCGGCTTGTATATGCTGGAGCCCTACGACCGGACCAAGATTCCGGTGCTGATGGTGCATGGCTTTTGGTCCAGCCCGATGACATGGACCGAAATGTTCAACGACCTGCGAGCCGACAAATCGATTCGCGACAATTACCAGTTTTGGTTCTATTTGTATCCAAGTGGCCAGCCATTCTGGTTTAGCGCCAGACAAATGCGAGAGGACTTGGCGAACGTTCGCGAAACGCTCGATCCCGATGGCCGATCAAACGCGCTCAACGAAATGGTGCTGGTCGGCCACAGCATGGGTGGGCTGGTCTCTCGCATGCAAACGATTGAAAGCGGTGACGAGTTCTGGAAACTGGTCAGCGACAAAAGTATCAACGAGCTAAAGGGCGACATGGAGACCCTGCAGCGCATCCGCGACACGCTGTATTTCAACTCCAACCCGTCGATCTCACGAGTAATCACATTGGGGACACCTCACCGAGGCAGCGAAATCGCAACCTCTTTGACTCGCTGGTTGAGCGGACGTTTGTTCACGTCGCCGTCGAATTTATCGAGCGAATACAACGAGGTCATGAAAAACAATCCGGGCTTCTTCACATCCAACTTGCTGAAAATTGCGACCAGCACGGACTCGTTGGCACCCGATTCCATGGCGCCCGATTCCAACTTCTTTGAAACGCTGTTGAATGCCAAGACAAATTCGAAGGTGAAGTATCACAATATTATGGGCTACTACGAAAGCGGAGGCGCGGCGAAAGTACTGGCGGGCTCTGATGCAGCAACCGATGGTGTCGTTTCGATCGCCAGTGCCATGTGCCCCAACGCAACCTCGGAAATCGAAATCCCTGCCGAGCATTCATCAGTGCACCAACATCCCAAGGCGATATTGGAAGTCCGGCGAATTCTGTCGGAACATCTCGATAAAATCTACAACGAGTCGAGTGCTGAGAACCAAAACGGCAACTACCAGGTACGTCCGTCAAGTTACGACGAATCGAGTCGGGACCCGCGGTACGTACGCTAGTCGCCTGTTACAGCATGATCTTGTGAACAGCCGTTTTGGCGATAGCCACGGTTTTCGAATGTGCAACCGTGGCTTTCGCCGGCTATCGCCAAAACGGCTGATTTTCAAAGCAGTGCCTCGCACCACGTTTTTGAAACATAAAAAAAACGCCTCGGCACGAACGCCGAGGCACTAATGATTCAATCATGTTCAGGAAACAGGAATTAGCGGTTCTGTAATCCTTCTGTGGCGACCTGTATCGCCAGTTGTCGCAATCGATTGACAGGGATCGTTTTGGCCGTCGAGCTACCTTTCGATTTGTGAATGTCTTGCGAGCCCTCATCGACCACTCGCAACGATGGTCGAGCAACGTTGTCCTTGCTCTTTCCGTTGCCGTTACTACGGAACTCAAGCGTCACAGGTGACGGAGCACTTTTACATTCGTTGTTGCGGGGAAGTTCTCCACGCACAACGGAAATATCCCGAGGTGCTTCAATGCCGAGACGCACTGTGTTACCTCTGACTTTTAAAACGGTGACGGTGATGTTGTCACCGATCAAAATTTTCTGGTTTGTTTTGCGCGATAATACGAGCATTGTTGACACTCCTTTGATAAGACTTTGGCCCGTCTCGGGCCGAGCGATTCCGCCATTAGTCATTTTTGCCAATTGGGGGGAAATTTCAGCAATTAATACGCAGCCATGTTTGAAAAGGTTTGGCCTAATGGGTTTGCGCGCAGAAATAAATGATGCTAGCGATGGACATTCAGCGAAGAATCGCACAGGAAAGCCGGTCGAAGGGTTGCGGAACAAGGTCGCTGATGGACGTTTCGTGAAGGCTGGACTAGGCGGATGAGCAGTGTTTGTGTCGGGCCCGACGCAGTCGCCTGCGGCTTGCCGTTAAACGAAGTCCGGTTGGCAAACAGGCCAGTAATACAAGCACGACGCGCAAGCGAGTGGTTCCGAACGCCAAAACCACTCGCTTGCGCTCTTACGCTTCGTGCTTGTATTTTGAATCCAGAAAAACGAAAAATCAGGCGAGCAGTGTTTGTGTCGGGCCCGACGCAGTCGCCTGCGGCTTGCCGTTAAACGAAGTCCGGTTGGCAAACAGGCCAGTAATACAAGCACGACGCGCAAGCGAGTGGTTCCGAACGCCGGGCTAGTTGGTTTCGCGAGTGTTCAATTTGTCGCGTAAGCTGGCCGCCAGCTCGTATTGCTCATCTGAAATCGCGTCTGCCAATTGCTCACGCAACGTTTTGCCAACTTCGTATCGGTCGCGAAGATTTTCCCGGAAGACATCCAGTCGTTGTACCAGTTCATCCTCTTCGTACTGGTCTTCAGCGTCGTATTCGACGAACAACTGTTTCATGATCTTAAGGCCCTGATTGACTTCCTCAATTGCCAATTCAGGGCCATTGTCATCATGTAGTTTTTCCAACGCGGCAGCCTGAGTGCGATGATAGAGCACAAACGGGCGGTATTGCTCGTGTGAAAGCGTCCATTGTTCGCTGGGTGAATGGACTTTGCAGAAATCCATCAATTGCAACGTGTGATCGGCGTCTTTGACGGCCAGATCGAAGTGCTTCAACTGTAACCAGCAAACACGTCGCTGATAAAATTGCACGAATTCTCGATCGACTTCCACGCATTGCTCCTCGCTCAACTGCATTTCCGCGTCAGCGGCTGCTCGCGAACGCAACAGATCCAGGTAACTTGTTTTGCCCTCGGGTGTCGCTCCATCAGGTCGGCCAGATGTTTCCAGTTGCAACACGCCCATGTCGACGCGCATTTGCAAGACCGCTCGATCGTTAACGATGACCTCGCGCACACTGGTACCAAAGGGATCGTAGTCCCACTCATTTAAGATGTTGTCGATGCCGTCGGAATCGGTCATGAAAAGTCGAAGTCGTCTGTACGGTTGGATGTTGTCGATTCAATCAAGATCGACAATTTAACATATTTGCCAGCAACGCGCACAGGCGGTTTAGATTGCCAGACTGTGGAATCAACGTCCGGACTCGCCACCCGGAACGGCAATTTTTTTTAGACGACGACAGCAATGACCGTTTGATCCGCGGGACTGCTATTGAATGGTCAATTCGTATTGATCCGTTTCAACGGGCTCGGAATTGGTATCGTCGATTCGATACATGTTGCGGCGAGCCTCCTGTTCGCTCATGTCCCTTTTCAATCCACGGATCTCCAGAAAAAATGCCAGCAAGGAAAACCCCAGCCAGATTATGGTTTCCGGAAAGATCTGGCCGCGTGCAATTAGTAACAGCGTAGGGATCGCAATCCCGGCCAGACAAATTCCATAAAATGCCCAGCCCTTGATGCTGGATGGCATGGGCATGGCCGATAGCGAGTTACTCTTGAACCACTTGGGTTTCGCAAACATATTCCACCTCGTTTTCGATTGTTCGAGACAAGCAATGTTAGTTGCCAGAGGGGTTATTCGCCGAGTCCCCGCAAATATTTGAATGTGCAGGAAAAAAATTCTGAAAGTCAGGTCATAAATGCCTGGCACGGTATATTCGTCAGGTTGTGCACTTGCGGGCGAATCGTGCCTAGTCGATTCTCTTACGACGCTGCTTCTTTTCAGAGTGTTTTTTCTTGTCGTCCAGGCGACGTCGCTTGGCACCTTTGGAGATTCGTTTTGGTTTCCGTTTTTTGGGCGCCACCGCCACCGCCAGAACCAACTCTCTCAGTTTGTTTGTGGCATCCGCTACATTTCGTCCCTGATCGCGAAACCGTTGACTAGACACAATGATCTCGCCGGTGTTGGTGATGCGGCGAGCGTATTTGGCCAGAAATCTTTCCTTGACGGCGGGCGGCAAGCATTCGGTGCTGGAAACATCCCAGCGCAGCTGGACGCGAGTATTAACTTTGTTAACGTTTTGCCCACCGGGTCCGCTGGAGCGGCTGAACGCGAATTTGAATTCGCGGAGCGGGATGGCGATTTTTGAATTGACTTGTAGCATAATGTCTCAGTCGGTAGATGATTTAATTGTAGGCTGGTTAGTCAGGCTTGTGAGGACGAACTTGTGACGGAAACAGAAAATGTGAAGACGGCAGCCAATTTACGCGGATTGATACGGAGGGTCGCCATGTTGCCGGGCTCTTTGATGATCGCCTTGATGATCGTTTTTGCGCCGCTGGCCATCGGGTGTGCTCAGGAACAGGCCAAGCAAGTACAAGACACCCAGGAACAAGTCAAAACCGTCTCCGACGCGGATAAGGTCAGTTTGTGGACGCGTGACGGTTTGGACTGGCCCGGATTCCTGGGCAGCAAACGCGACGGAACTTCGGAAGAGTCTGGATTTCGATTCGACTGGTCCGCAGATCCGCCGTCGCGTGTTTGGGACTTGCGAATCGGAGAGGGGTATGGAATCGGAGCCATTTCCGGCGGTCGTTATTTTCATTTTGACCGACATCGCGACAATGCTCGAATTCGCGCGGTCAACGTGGAAACTGGCAAGCTGCTTTGGGAGTTCACTTATCCGACCGACTACAAGGACACGTACGGGTTTGATGGCGGTCCCCGCGGTTCACCCGTGGTCGATGAGGACCGCGTTTACATCTTCGGCGTCGAAGGCATGTTGCATTGCTTGAATGCTTATTCGGGCGAGCAAATATGGGACATCGACACAGCCGAAAGGTTCGGCGTCATCCAGAACTTTTTCGGCGTCGGCAGCACTCCCTTGATTCACGAGGACAAGCTGATCGTGATGATTGGCGGCAGTCCTCCAGAGTCGCAGGAGATTCAATCTGGACGGCTGGGCGAAGTGAAGCCGAACGGGAACGCGATTATCGCTTTCAATAAACTGACTGGCGAAGTCATCTACGAGACGATCGATGACCTGGCAAGTTACGCGTCCCCTACGATCGGTGAAATCGATGGGCAGCAAGTCGGTTTGGCGTTTTGCCGGACCTCTTTGTTCGGGTTCGACCCGCAGACGGGTGCTGTTCAGTTCGAGTTTCCGTATCGAGCCAGGAAATACGAAAGCGTCAATGCCGCGACTCCTTTGACAATCGACTCAAACGTCTTGCTAACCGAATCGTACGCGTTGGGTGGAGCATTGTTGAAGGTCGAAACGCCACAGCAAGACAAAGAGGATTGGTCGATCAATCCCGTTTGGCAGGACGAAGGTACGCGTGATCCCTCACTGGCATGCCACTGGAATACGCCGGTCGTCGTGGGCGACTACGTGTATGCCTGTTCTGGTGAGAGCAAAGCGAATGCCACGGTGAATTGTGTGCGACTTAGTGATGGGAAACTGATGTGGAGCGAACCCGGACTGACCCGCAGCAGCCTGACGTTGGTTCAGGATCATCTGCTTTGCATGACCGAAGAAGGACGCTTGCTGGTGATCCGGCCTGACTCGGAGAAGTTCGATCTGGTTGCTGAGTACCCGGCAGACCAATTGAGCTTTGTCAGCCCGTGTTGGGCGGCACCCATTGTGGCTCACGGATTCGTGATTGTGCGGGGACGCGCCAAAGTGATTTGTCTGGACGCCAAACAGAAATAGTTTTGGCGATATGTATCGCCAAAATGGCTGATCCTGAACGGCCCACTAAATGGCCGACGGCGTGTTTTGAGTGCTCAGGTTACGTTGTTGCAACTGGCGGAAGCACTCGGCCGAATCGTCGAGCAATTGTCGGTAACGGAGGGCACCGTACAGGGGTCCGAAGACTTCTACTTCGTACAGTCCACGATAACCATTGTCTTCCAGTTCGTTGAACCACTTTTGGACGGGCAAGTGTCCCGTACCCGGTCGGCACCGACAGAATGCATCCTTATGGATTGCTCGGTCAGAAAGTTGCACGAGTGCCAGGCGAGGCACAATTTCAGGTATCGATTCGAAGATTTTTGAGTCGCTACCGACATGGAAAAGATCCAGAACGATGCCTAGTTCTTGCGGCAGGTAATCGCAGGCGAATTTCAAGGACTCTTCGTGACTGTCGAACACGGTCCAGGTTGCTGAGTGATCACCGCTCATCACTTCCATCGCCAGCGTGACTCCATAGTCGTTGGCGACCGGCAACATGCGTTCGATTGCCTTGGCGAACAAGCGGCGACAATGACGATGTGTATGACCACCGCGTCCACCAGAATGAACGATCAGGGAATCGGCACCAATTTTTGCAGCCGTGCGAATCGCCGACATGCCATCGTCGATTGCCTGCTCGTGCGACATGCCACAGGTTCCGGTAAAGCCACCGGCCCACGAGAGACTGGAGACTCGCAGGTCATTCAGATACAGCAAGTCCGCTGCGTAGTCTGAATCGAAATCCGAATACTTGGACCGCCAGATTCCAATGTTCTGAATGCCGCGGCGACCAAGTTCGGCAACTTCCTGCTCAAGAGACCAACGATAAGTGGAAAACTCGCTGATCGATAGACGAACCATCCTGGCAGACTCCCTCTTCATTTATATGGACAACAATCTTCGACCTGCACATGAGAAACGTTCCCGCGGTAAATATCGGTAACGTTGAAAACTCTGTGCCGCCCCTGGTCAAGAATCATTGTTAAGAAACAGATTGCATCTGAGAAGAAGAAGTATGTTGATCGAAATCAATTCTGTAAACATGAGATTTCATAACGTCGAATAAGTTTTTTTCTGCAAGAGCAATTGGCCAGGATTCTGAAATGAAATCGACGAATGCGATCATGCAATCGCGCGCCATAAACGCTGTTCCTGGTTTTGAAGCTGGTCGGTTTTGAAAAGGGCTGGAGAAACGCCCTTGAGAAACGGCCTTAAGGAAACGGCCCGGATTTCCTAGTTGATCACAAACGAGAATAGTGCTGGCATTCACAAACGGTTTTTTTGTTGCGACAGCATTTTTTTTGGTCTGGCAAGCCGGTATGCCGATACAATAACGTCGCTCTGATCTACATCATGATTCTTTGCGACATCAAGGATTGTTGTCGCCATGTATCATAGAAGCGCTCAGCCCGGTGCCTGAACAACTTGCTTCTTGTTGTTCAAGTAAATGCAGATGTGAGTTCTTGTATAAACGCAAGCTCCCCACACCTGTCGGACTGAAATAGCAATGACTGCGCGCTCGAAACGATGGCTTGCTTGACACGCTGCGAATGCTTTTTCTGCTTCGTTGTGTTGCCAGCAGGTGACAACAGATTTCAGCGAATAAGGATAGGTCATGCATAAGAACCCAACTCATATCGGCTTCATCGATGAGGATGTGCTTTCTCGAGTCGAATCCTATCTGGACAGTCGGCACTTCCGGGGCTTCCGGGACTTGCAAGTCGAGGTGTTCAACGGCGTGGTTACCATTTCCGGCAAGGTCGACAATTTTCACGAGCGTCAGGTCGCCGTTAATTCATGCCGTCGCGTTGCCGGCGTCATCGAGCTGGTCGACGAAATTCAAGTGGAACCCGAATTGGTAACATCTGAATTTCAATCGTCTGACGCCTGATTCAAGTTTGGAATTCGAATGCTTATATTGGGCCAGTGATTCACGAAATCTACCGCCATTCATTCGTGCCAAACGAGAGCCCAAATGCCGTCCCATTCCGAAGCGTCCGGTCCCAGCGGATCGGATTCCAGACGAATCCATGTAAATGAACCGTTGAAATTGCCGCGCGTTGAATGGCATACCGCGCCACCCAATTGTGTTGACCAATGCAGTTCACCGTCTGGTAAACAGACGATCAAGATTCGATACGGCACGATCATCGAAGGCCGTGGCAATGGAGTTCAGGTCGTCGAAATTGACAACGGCCCGCTGCAAGTGACGCTACTGCCGACTCGCGGCATGTCGATCTGGCAGATTATCTGTGACGGTGTTCCGTTCAAATGGAATTCGCCAATCGATGGACCAGTGAATCCAGCATTGGTTCCTGTCTTCGACCCCAGTGGGCTGGGTTGGCTGGAAGGCTTCGACGAAATGATGGTGCGGTGTGGACTGGTTAGCAACGGCGCGCCAGAATTTGACGCCGAGTCGAATTGGCGCTTTCCGCTGCACGGTCGAATCGCCAACCTGCCGGCAGAGCGGATTTGGTGTGAGGCAGATGATAACGGAATCGTGTTGGCCGGTGACGTCCGCGAACAACGATTGTTTTTCAACAACTTGCAACTAACAGCACGCATTAGAATCGACTTCGATTCGCGCGTTGTTGAAATTGACGACACCGTGAAAAACCTGGCGTCCACGGCAATGGCAACACAAATGCTCTACCACATCAACATCGGGAAACCGGTCCTTGATGCCGGATCTCGCCTGGTTGCCGCCGTAAAACAAATGGCTCCTCGTGATCAACGGGCTGCGGAAATGATCGATTCCTGGGACATTTATGACGAAGCCACCAGCGGATACTCGGAAGTGGTCAATTTCTTTCAAATGGTCGCTGACAAAGACGATCAAGCAGAGGTATTGCTGGAATCCAGCGCTGCCGAAACAGGCATGGGCGTTGCGTGGGACACCAGCACGCTGCCCTGTTTCGTGCAATGGAAAAATACCGCCGCCGACCAGGACGGATTTGTAACCGGATTGGAACCTGGCACAAATTTTCCCAACACAAAGTCATTTGAAGCACAGCAGGGCCGCGTCGTCACTCTGGAACCGGACGGACAGGTCTCGTACCGCGTGAGCTTGTCACCCCTGGTCGGTCGTGCGGCAGTCGGTGAATACCGTTCGCAAGTCGAATCACTTGCCGCAGGCGTCGAATCGGTGATCCACAGTCAGCCTCAATCTTTTAAATAGTTGAACGGCCGTCCCCGGCCGTTTTGGGTATGTGCAGAAGGGTGTGCAGAAACGGCCGGGACGGCCGTTCAACTATTTAAATCTGTCGCCTCGCCTGATGGTGTTGCTGCTGTCATCGTGTTGCATCACTTGGTGGGGATATTTGATAGTTGTAGCTATTCGACCACCAGGGAAGTCCCTATGCCGGTAAGAATTTCATTACTGGGACGCCTATACGACATACTTTTTCGAAGACAAGGAGGTGGTATGAATTGTTTCAAAGAGTCAGCTCGATCGAATGCGACAGATTAGCTCTTATTGCTATCTTCTAATTGCAGTCTTTGCAATGTTTTGCGAAGGCTCGTCGGTCGTTGGTCAGGAGTCAAAATCGAGCGTCCAGGAGTTGACACTGGATTCCCTGGGCAAGTCAGCAGGCAGCAAAGCAGCTGAGAATTCCAGCAGCGACTTTTCGCTGAGTATGTTGGATCAGGCAGGTTCGACTAGCGAGGCTTCCAATTTGACGGACTTCACGCCGCAGTCGTGGGAGGACAATCTCCGATTCACCGTCGACCTCGCCTATCGCCCTTCATTTTCAGGACAGACCGGCAGCTTTGGTGGCTTGGGCTTTGCAGGAATCGACCTGCATAAAGTCTTCACGGACAAACAGGGAGATTGGGGCACACTGATTCTTCAAACTTACCTGACTCGCATCGACAATGTTCCAGCTCCTCAGTCTGGCTTTGACGACGATAGCGACTTCGAGCTGGTGAATCGTATTACGAACTTCAATTTCACTCGATATGGAAAAGGGAAGACCAACTTTCGCATCGGGCATTTTGAAGTCCCTTTCGGTCTTGAACAAATCGTCAACACGAACGGCACACTGAGAGACTACACGCACACTCAGAATTTTGGGCTCAAATCGGATTGGGGTGTCACATTCAATGGTGAAGCAAACGACGTCGAGTACGAGTTGGGTCTAAGCCGTGGGAGTGGCAATGTGTGGCGACGTCGGGACGATCCATTTGTTGTGGCCGGACGAATCGGAACTTCCAGGCAAGAACCTGTCGTTTTAGGCCTCTCTGTATTTTACGGTGACGTCCTGAGTTTCGGTCCAGACGGGGGAACCGTGGAACGCGGTCGAGTCGGCGCGGACTTTACGTTCGCCGATGAGAAACTGATCTGGATGGCTGAACTTTCTGCAGGTTTTGAGGACAAAGAGCGTGCCTACACTGCGCTGTTGGAAGTGGACTGGACCGACTCAACGGAATCGCTGTTGGCATACAACCAAATTGTGCTGCGAGGGTTTGGTCGTGACGACGGTTGGGACAACGAGCTTAGAAATTCTTTGGGAGTTCGTTGGACACCGGATCAACACTGGGCAGCCAGCGGCCAGCTTTCTCATTTCTTCGATTCGCTTGGGCCGGAACGTCGAGGGTCCGTTCTTGAATTTCAATTACGTTATCGTTTCTAAACGGAGTAGGAAATGTTTCAACATCAATCCAATATCCTGGTAGCGTTGCTGATCCTGTTGGTGACAGGTGCGGCTGTCGAAGAGAGTCTTGGGCAAGCCTATTGCCAGTTGCGGGATCCGACCAAGAGGATCTACGAATCTTATCCTGAAGCGACCTCCTACCGATCGTTGGTGCGCACGGTGGACCAGGAGGTGCGGCAGTACGTTTTAGGCAAGTTGCCGTTCACGATCCATTTCAATGAACTTGGCCGCCATACGCTGTACCTGCCTGTAAAGGGAGATCAGCCGGTTGGCTTGGTGCACGCAAGATCCGAAGCAGGTAACTGGGGCCTTTCAGAAATTGTTTGGTCGCTCAGTCCTGATTTGGTTGTTGAAGACTTTCATTTTCAACGCTGTCGTTCTCGCAAACGATCCGTCGTGGAAAGAGATACTTTCAAAAAACAGCTGATCGGCAAAGACTTCCAACAACTCAAAGCGATGTTGTCTGAAGATGGCACTACTTTGGTTGATGGAAAGATCACTGTTTCGCCGGATGCCAAAGAAATGGCAGCGATGGTCATCCGTTCCGCGTTGAAAACGATCGCTGTGACCGAATTCACTTGGAAGCAAGAGCTGACGGTGATCCAACCACTGCATCACGTGAATCAAGCTTTCCCCGAGACCGTGCGAATTGAAAAAATAAGTCAGCCATACTCTGCAGCGGTCATTGAGGCTTTTCAGTCAGCGTTCAAAACGAGTTCAGGAAAGGACAGTTCCTCGATCGAGCGAGAAGGCGTGGAATTTTTCAGGTCGATCGCAGCGCAGGATGCGGAGGCCGGATTTGTCATAAAAACGCCTTGGGAGATGGATGGCATGAACATCACTCTGTGGTGGTATGTCAGAAAAGACGGCGTGATTTCTGCAGTCAAGTCCCAAGGAGGCTGGCCAACGCCGAAAACCCAAAAGGCATTCGAATCCGTTGCAGGATTGGCGACGGACGAAATCCAGAACTGCAGTACCGCCGCAGAAATTGCCGGTGCAGAAGTATTGCTTCTTGTCCGTAAGAACGGAGGCAATGAGTGAGAGTTCGGACCTATTTGGCGTTCTTGATCCTCGGATACAGCATATGTGGTCTGACGGTTTTCTACATGATGAATTATTTTCACCGTGGCGAATCCCAATTGGCAGACCGCGTCAGCCGTTCCAAGCTGACCCTGCGTGACGTGCGCAGTCTCGAACGAAATTTCTCGCACTGGATGCTGCTTTCCGATTTAGTTCTGGGTTCCGATGAATCCTACCTTTGCGATGGTGCTGTAAAACTTGGCGACGAAGTTGATTCCATTCTTCAAACTTTGGCATCACAAATTGACTCGACGCGTCAAGCCAACCTGATTGACTTGCAAGCATTTTCGAGACGTCAAAAACGTCGACTACTTCAATCTCGGAATCTGAACACATCCGATCGTCAAACCAAAATGAACGAACTGCTAAGTCAAATGGACTCGGATTCTGAAAAAGCGATCGGCAGCCTGGAAGACCTGGATAGTGAAATCCAGGCAGTGTTTGAGCTAAACAAATCGAAGTTGAACAAACGTCTTTCGGATCAACCTGGGAATATCAGAATTCTACTGTTGGGCTTCCTTGGCAGCGCAATGTTGCTTTGGCTTTGGATCAGTTCAATTGTCAGTCATCCCATTTCGATGCTCGCGAATCAGGCTCGGATCAAGCATGGATCCTCCCGGAATTTTGAAGTCAAAGCGACAGCTCCTGATGAAGTTAAGCAATTAGCAGGCTGTCTAGGAGAACTCGTTGACGATCTGGAATTTCAGATCGAAGAACATAAAAAGACACAGGTCGAGCGATCCAAACTGCACAATAAGCTGATGATTTCGTCGCGGCGAGCAGGAATGGCAGACGTTGCCTCAGAAGTTCTTCACAACGTAGGAAACGTTCTCAACAGCATTAACGTATCAGCAACCGTTGTTCGCAGCTCACTACAAAAAAGTCTGACTCCAAAACTTGCGATTGCCAATCAACAGCTCTCGGAACACGCATCTGATTTGGGTAATTACCTGGAATCAGATGAAAAGGGAAAGCACTTTCCCGCTGCACTCGATTTCATTACTGAAACCCTGGTGGCGGACCGCAAGATGCACCTGGAAGAAACCGAGCGTCTGATCAAAAACATCTCGCATATGAGAAACGTGATTCAGAGACAGTTGTCACTTTCGTGTGACAACGGCGTTATCGAAACGTTCTGCCTGTTGGAGTTGATTCAAGACTGCCTTGCAATCAACGAAGACAAGGCAAACCGATTCAATGCAGTGGTCAACCTGGAATGTCCCGCAACTTTAAACCTGACGACAGATCGACATCAATTGCAGCAAGTATTGATCAATCTGATCTCGAATGCATTGGATGCCGTTGGAGGCTACACCCAAGATGCTGGCGAGGTCCGGGTTGTCGCAAATCTTGAATTTGAAAATGTTGTGATCGCGGTTGTAGACAACGGCATTGGCATACCGGAAGAGAATCTTGTGAAGATATTCTCACAGGGCTTTACCACAAAACAAAAGGGGCATGGATTTGGTTTGCACAGTTGCTCGCTGATCGCCCAAGCCCTTGGCGGAAATTTAAATGTAACAAGCAAAGGTCGTGGACATGGAACGATCTTCAAACTTGCAATCCCTTTGAGACAGTCAGAATTATGCAAAATCTAGAATCTTCATTTCGACGAATTCTCATTATTGATGACAATCAGAGCATTCACGACGACTATCGCAAAATTCTGAATTCAGAGAACTGCCCGCGCGAGAGTTCCGCCGCGATGTCGGCGTTCTTTGATCAACCGCCCAATGACGAATCGGTTGCCGCGACAGTTCCAATGAACATCCAGGTGGATTCGGCAATGCAAGGCCAGCAGGGTCTTGAAATGGTTGAACGAGCAATCGCTGAAGGATGTCCTTATTCTCTCGCTTTTGTGGATATCCGAATGCCGCCAGGATGGGACGGATTGAAAACGATTGGTGAGATTTGGAAAGTTGCTCCTGACCTGCAGGTCGTGATCTGCTCGGCTTATTCTGATAACAGTTTTCAGGAGATCTGCGAGAAACTGGGGAAGAGCGACAGTCTTTTGATTCTGAAAAAACCATTTGAGGCCGTTGAGGTTTATCAGATCGCGATCGCCATGACGGAAAAATGGATCTTGAGTCGCAAGGCGAGACTGCGACAGGTGGATCTCGAAAAACTGGTTCATGAGCGTACGATCGAATTGGAGCAAGCCTCTCTGCAGGACCCGCTAACAAAAATTGCGAATCGGACAAAATTTAATTCGATCTTGAGCGAGGCGTTAAAACGAACTCGACGTCACAACACAATGACGGGGTTGATGTTGATCGATGTCGACCACTTCAAAGAGATCAACGATTCCCACGGGCATCCGACGGGCGATCAGTTGTTGATTCAAATTGCGGAACGTTTGCAAAACGCGATCCGGGAAACGGATACGGTGGCGAGACTGGGAGGCGATGAGTTTGGAATTGTTCAACCGGAATCGCAGGACGCAGTCGAGTTTCGAATTGTTCTGGACCGCGTCGAAGATCTCCTCAGTCAGCCATTTGAGTTTGAGAACAAGCAGTTTCAATGCCATTTCAGCATCGGCGTTGCGATTGCGCCCATTGATAGTGACCAACCAGAAGAGCTCATGAAGCGGGCAGACGTGGCCCTCTATCGGTCGAAAGATACTGGGCGGTCGCGATCAAGCTTTTACGAACCCAAGATGGATCAAGAGTTGGTGAAGACAAGAGAAATCGTGGCTGACCTTGCAAGCTCGATAGAGAACGGCGAGCTAGTACTTTATTACCAACCTATTTTCAGTTGTAAAGATCAGCGTCTGGTGACGTATGAAGCGCTCTTGCGGTGGAACCATCCAGTGCACGGACTGCTTGCGCCGGACTCGTTCTTGTCAGCGGCAGAGGAAAGTGGTTTGATCCTTCAAGTTGGCGAATGGGTAATTCAGGAAGCAACTCGAACTGCCGCCAACTGGCCTAATGGAATCAAGGTTGCGGTCAATCTTTCGCCCGTACAGTTTCAACCAAAAGTCGACATTTTCGATACGGTCATGAGTTACCTTTCCAGGTCCGGTCTTGCCCCCAGCCGTTTGGAAGTTGAAATTACAGAAAACGTGCTGTTGAGGAATTTCAAATTGGTATCCAATGCCATTGACAGACTTCGAAGAGAAGGAGTTTGCATCGCGTTGGACGATTTTGGAGTTGGGCATTCTTCTTTGAACTACTTAAAGAGTTTTGCATTCGACAAAATCAAGCTGGACCGCTCGTTTGTTGCGAGCGCGGATACCTGCGACAAGTCGGCTGCTATCCTCAATTCCGTCGCATCGCTTGGCGGAGAACTCGGAATAGTTTCAACAGCTGAAGGCATCGAAACTCAAAGCCACCTGGATCGTGTGGTCAATGCCGGCTTTATAGAAGTTCAAGGATACCTTTTCGGGAAACCGACTCCTGTTCCGGTTTTCGATGAAAGCAATGTCTTTCCAAGCGTAACGTTTCCGAGCTTGAGAAATTCATCGAACATGCAGGTGTGAGTACTGGTCCCTTTAAATAGTTGAACGGCCGTCCCCGGCCGTTTTGGGTATGTGCAGAAACGGCCGGGGACGGCCGTTCAACTATTTAAACCTACTCTTTTGGAGTCAGGTTCCACGCTTCCAGCCAGAACTGGCCACCACGTTTCATGCCGTGCTTTTTCAGCAGACGCTCGTCCATATCTGGCAAGTGTCCGGCACCGTAAAAGACACCGATATGTTTCTTGCCGGCGGCAATCTGTTCGACCATCACTTGAAAGGCTTTTTCGTTTCGATGATCGATGATTGTCGAACCATTTTCGCCCTGGAAAATCACCATTCCGGATTCCATATCCAGCATCTGTTCGGCCATGACCTTGCGGATTTTCGTTTCATCATCCGAAAACATCGCCATCATCATCTCCATTTCGGTGGTCGCTTGGCCAGCGCTGCTTTTACTCTGCCGAGCCATCCCCTGCCCAACGGCTTTCAACGCCATTTTGAACAGGCTCTCATTGTTCTTCTTCATGCTCGCGGAAAATTCTTCCGGCGTCATATCGGCATGCACAAAGTTCTCTTTCGTGTAATCGATATGTTCAAGCTGAAACTCCAGTTTCAGAACCGACTGCATACTCTGTTGCAGCATCGAAATTGCACTGAATCCACCTCGCTCTCCGCCACCTTTGGGGATGACGGTTCCTTCCGGCGCGACCAACTCATACAGCAAGGCATCGTACTTGGTGAAAAGATCATTCAGTTTTTCGTAGTATTCCTTTTCCCCGATATGAACGACGCCGATCAGATCCACGGTGACTCTTTCGCCATCCGCGTTCTTGGTGACGTATCGGGTCACCGAAGTTTCCATCGCAATCGGTTTGTCCTGCTTGTCCCTGCGAATTCGCATGAACAGATCCATTTCAATTTCGCCGGAGTCGCCACTGCTGGCTTTTTCCTTTTCGGATTCCTGTTGCTTCGTTTCCTGTTTCAACTCGATCGTGGCCTGAGCCTGACAAGTGGCCACGTTGCCTGACAGTAGCGTCAGCACGCCGATCGCAAACAAACCGCGGACAAAAAGAGCAGGACGATAATTCATTGCAAAGCTTCCTGACAAATTGAAACTGAAGTCGCCGAACCAGGTCGGCCAGGTAAGTCTTAAGTATAGAACGGCGGAGCCCAGCAGGAAATACGTTTGCCTGCTTGATTGTTAAACGTCCGCTACAGGCGATCTCACAAACCTGTTAAGCGGCATGAATTCAAGTCAGCCGGTGACCTTGCGCCCTTTGGAAACGGTCACTTCACCGCCACGGGACAGCAACGCGAACTTCGGTCGCGAGAAATAGCGGCGAAAGTCCTTGCCCAGCAACAATTCGTCGTCACAGTCAAAGGAACCGGAAGACGCGGTCCAAACCAACCATGGTGCCTGACGGATCGGAAAGCAGAGTGTGCCTTTGCTGGTCTGGACAAATCGATTTCGCTGAGAGAGCACGAATTGCTCCTTTGAATTCTCGGCGCCCTTCTTGGCGGCATTGCGAGCCTTCACCTTGAATTGGCTCTTGGAATCTTCCATCGACCAGCTGTAATCGGCGGCCGGCAAAGCATCCCGTCGCGCCTCTTCGAACCCCGACGTGTGCCGCTTCATATTGACCAGCATCTGTTCTTGCCCCGTCAGGAATTTGAAAACCCGGCTGGCCATTTTGTTGGAAACCAGATTCTTCAGCTTGTAATGTCCTCGATGAGTCACGCCGTCCACATCCCACGAGACGTACGTGCGCAAATCAATTTCATCGATTGATCGGAACAGAGTCAAACTTCGGCCGTACGGGCGGAACTCGCGAACGTTTTTGGCCATCATTGTGATCAGAGTGTGATCATTGAATTGATCGATGCGCAGTCCGGGCGGAATCAAAGGCTGTAACAGACGGGGATCGACATCAAAATTCAACGCGACGACGTCTCGCCATTCGCATTTGAAAATCGGTTTCGTAGTTGCAGTTTTCGTCGCCATAAAATCAATCCCAAAATGTGTGGTGGATTGGAAAGCTTCATTCGGACTCGTTGAAAAAAGGCTGTTATTGTCTCGTTCTAGTTGAGTATTCCTTTTTCAATCGCGTTCTTGTGCCACTCCGACCATTTCTTCCTGGCCGCATTGCGTTCTTCGTCAGTCTGGAATCCTGCCAGGCGTGCGGGTAACGTCGGGTCGTTGTAGGGTGATTCGTCCAGGTTGATGCCGTAGTCCTGATACTTTTGTTCCGTCAGGTTGATCATCGTGGCCAAGGCCAGATCGCCAACTTGCGTTGTATAGACAAGGATTTCCAGGTTGCCGTTCGCTGCGTTTCCATTTTTCGCGCGTCTGCGGGCTGTATTCAGCAGAGTGTTGTTGTCCAGGAATTTCATCAAGAGTTCGACGTGCGACTTGTCGCCGTACCGAGAAACCAATAACAACCCATTGCGAAGTGCTCCGCTGTGGATCGGTTGATCCTGGCCAAGAGCCCGCAACGCTGGTTTCAGGCCTTCCGGCAAATTCAACACCAACGCCGTTTGTAATCGCTTGCTCAATTCAAAGCTGTCCGTATCTTCCAGCTCCAACCAAACGACCGCCGCCGCGCGATGCAATGCAGACATCGCGTCTGATTGCCCAGCGCTTCTGGAACGCATCGACTCTCGCTGAAAATAGTCACCCAAAGGCTTGCGAATCGTGGCCAGAGTTGTCGGGTCGGAAACCTCGGACAAACGGCGGATGATTTGAATGGAAAGGCAAGTCGTCAGGTTGCTGGTGGCAGGGGTTGGGCGACGGTTGGCCTTTTCCGACTTTTCCAGAGTCTCTTGCAACAGCGCAAAACCATCTCCCGGTTCGTCCAATCGATCGAGAACCTCATGTTGTTCGCGGTACAGTTCCACGAAGTTGTTGCGGGCCGTTTCTCCCATTCCGACCGTTGCCGAATAGGTTGGCCAACCAGGCAGCGAGATTTTGGCGGCGATAAAGTCATCAATGCTCTGTTCAAGTGAAGCACGTACGATCAGGCCGATGATTCGCGCCGCTCGCAGGCGAAGTTCGTTGTCCGCAGCATCATGCTTGCTTTCCAGAGCCTCAAGCGCGGCGGTGCCCGCCTTCAACAGTTGTTGTTCGGCGTGTTGGCGAGTCTGGAAGTCGTCGTCGGCAAGATCGTTGATCCAGCCTTCAATCGAATCACGATCAACTTGCGCCGTGTTTGGCGAGTCAGTCTTTTCGGTGGCCGGCTGTGCCATTACCGTTGTGACGGCGACGCTCGCGAATGCAAAGAAGGTCGCTAGAAAGAAGACGCTCGATCGTGCCATCAATGAAAACAGTGCATCTGTCGCAGGCCGGGCGAACCACAAACCGGTGGCGGGTGCACGCCGCGTTGCACTCGCTTTGTTGGTAACCGGAAAGGTTGCCGATGGTTCCGATGTCACGCCCATATCATTCTCTCGAACGGTGTTTGCAATCGCAAAACGAACCGCTTCCCCTATTTGAATCGCACCCTCCAGTATACATACAGTCTAGGTCGGTTGAAAGTTTTGTAATACATCAGTTCAGCAACGTGTCTTGAAACGGCCTGGCATGGCTAATTCGATTTCACGTGCAATACATCGGATCCGCTGGCAGAGACCTAAATAACGTCGACATCAAGAGGCATAAAAAGGTATGATTGCGTAAGGCTGACATCCAGGCTGACACCCAATCAAATTCCCTGCAAAAACCCAGGTGCAGAAAATGCTTCGCCGAATTGACGGATTTGACCAGAACCGGTCTAACACGATCAGCGGTTTACCCGCCGCGTCTTGCATTCGTAACCTCGTTGGCAAAGTCGTTGGGGCTGCGATTTCGATTTGCTGCTTTGGTGTCGCTTCTGTTTCCCTTGCCATCATTGTTGAAAGCGAAGCACTCGCCCAGGCACAACGGTCAGCCGACGTCGTCACCGCAAATCGAGTTGGTAGCGAAGATGATTTGTCAGCACTGTTGGATCAATTGGAAAGTGATTCTTATGCCGAACGCCAGGCTGCGTCTCGACTGGTATCCGAAATAGGCTTCGACGCAACCCAGCCGATCGTCGAGCGAATGTTGAGCGGCCGGCCTGAGTCCGTATTCAGATGCTCTCGCTTGCTGGAACGAATCGCCTTGGACAGCAACGAGCGAGAAATGACAAAAATCGCCCGGATGTTGTTGCTGCTGTCGAATAACGGCTTTGATTATCTTGGTAGTACCAGTGCGGCAATCAATAGCCGCTGGAAGCACAAGCAATTGGACCGCAACGTGGCACGGCTTGAGGAAGCTGGAATTCAACTTGAACGGGTCCATTACGCCACTGGTGGTTCCGCGCCTGACCCATTTGCAGACGGATGGGTGCTTGTTGAACAAAATGGCATAGTGCCGCACGAAGCAGTCGCTCCGACCAAACAAACACGCACGTCCTCTCCACCGCTGCGGCGGGTCGAATTATTAAGCAGAGTTCGTGACATTGTCGCGGCCACCGAAGAAGAGGACAACCGAAATTTCGAATTGGAAATGTCGCAAAAACTTACCCAGGCAACTGGATCGCAAACGTCCGTCCCACCGCCGGTTTTGCGTGGGGGCGGTGTCGTTGCTATTTCCCGTATACCGGTCCAGACGGTGAACGTCGCAACTGATTCATTCGGAATCACGCTTGGCCCCGAGTTCAAAGGCGGTGCCGAGAATTTACGTCTTTTGAAACTGTTGCCGCAGATCCATCAATTCACAGTTTACGAACGCGACATCGATGACGAACTACTGAAAAGTATCTCGGAACTGACGACGGTCCAACAGATTGCATTTCAGAGTTGTAACTACGATATAAAAAGTGTGCTTGAAGTACTGCATGCCAGACCATCGTTGACGATTACTGCCAGCGGGCACGAAACTTTCATGGGCGTGACACTGCAAACTCAAACCACCGATAACGGAGTGCAATCTTGCCAAATCCTTTCGACGGTTGCTGACACTGCGGCCGAAGCAGCCGGATGCCTGGAAGGTGACACGATTCGACGGCTGGATGGTCTTGAAGTCAGGACCGTGGAGCAAATGATTCTGGCAATCGGCAGCTACAAACCGGGCGACGAAGTCACCGTCGATATCCTTCGTGGCGAAGAGGAGCTTGAATTGACCATGAAACTACGTAAACGCCCCGAAGACGAGTAGTCAACTGACCAGAGTTGAACACTCACTCACTTACTCTTGGCAGGCTGGCTCGGTCAGGCACATCTGGCTGGATCAAGTGTTTAATCGCTAGAGAACGACATTAATGGGCGAACGACATTAA
>CAZPOL010000011.1:0-9136 GCA_964588195.1 uncultured Pirellulaceae bacterium
CAGCGGTCAGGAGGGACCTGGTTGAACGCGATCCGAGCAACCGTTTGCTGGCCCAGCAATCTGCTCGTCGCCTGGAAGCCGAAGCGATCCGCGACAACGCGTTGTCGATCTCCGGCTTGTTGCTGGATCATTGGGTGGGCGGCCCAAGTGTTTTCCCGTATCAGCCGCCAGGTTATTACTCCAACTTGCAATTCCCCAACCGCAAGTACGTTGCAAACACTGATGGTCGTCAGTATCGACGTGGAGTCTACATGCATTGGCAGCGTACGTTTCTACATCCGATGCTGGCGAATTTCGATTCTCCTTCACGAGACGAATGTGCCGCCGATCGCATGAACAGCAACAGTCCGCAACAGGCGCTGACGTTATTGAACGATCCGGTGTTTGTCGAGGCGTCACGGGCCTTTGCCTCGCGTGTCATCGGGGTTATTGGGACACCGGGCAATGAGCGAGTTGAGTACGCAATGGAACTTGCGCTCTGTCGCGTGCCGACTGATGAAGAGGTGCAGGCGTTAACTGAAATGTATCAAACTCAATTGAAATACTATCAGGAGAATCCCGACGAGGCCGCTGCTTTTCAGCGGATCGGTCAGTTCGCAGTTGCGGATGATGTCGACGAAATAGAATTGGCAGCGCTGGCCCAGGTCTGCCGCGTGGTTTTGAATTTGCACGAAACAATTACACGGTATTAGCAGAGCCATGAACCAACAAACGAACAGCCACCTCCGCAACCATCTCACCAACCTGAGGCGCGATTGGTCCCGCCGCACGTTCTTATCGAATTCTTTCGCAGGAATTGGCTCCTTCGCCTTGGCCTCGTTGATCGGAGCGTCACCGGCAATCGGCAGGCAGGAAAACGGCAAACAGGAAAGCGGAGGAAACGAACACCCGTGGCCTGCTTTGGCCGGCTTGCCTCACCATGCTCCGCGAGCCAAACGAATCGTGCACCTTTGCATGGCGGGCGGTCCTTCTCACCTGGAATCGTTTGATCCCAAGCCAGAACTGGACAAGATCGATGGCCAGCCATTCCCGTCATCGTTTACCGACGGCCAGCAGTTGGCTCAATTGCAGGGCGCTCAACTAAAGGCACTGAAGTCATATTGCAAATTTCGCAAGTGGGGCGAGTCGGGCCTGGAGATTTCCGAGATGTTCCCGCACATCGGTTCGATTGCCGATGACATTTGCGTGATTCGCAGCATGACCACCGAGCAAATCAATCACGACACCGCACACGCTTTCATGAACACCGGGTCGATCATCAAGGGGCGACCTTGCATGGGCAGTTGGCTGCTGTACGGGCTGGGTGCCGAAACCGAGAACCTACCGGGCTACATCGTGATGACTTCGCAAGGACCGGGTGCTCAACCCGTTTCGGCCAGACAATGGAGTGCAGGAGTCCTTCCCAGCAAATTCCAGGGCGTGAATTTTCAGAGTCGTGGTTTGCCGGTGCATTACATCGGCAATCCGGACGGAGTCTGTCAGTCGACGCAGCGGCAGGTGGTCGATGAAGTTCAGCGGCTGAATGGGATGCTGGCGGAGAAGCGAGTCGACCCGGAGATCGCAACGCGGATCGCTCAGTATGAAATGGCGTTCAAGATGCAGTCGGCGACGCCGGAGCTTATCGATATGTCGAACGAGTCCAAGGAGACTCTGGAGGCATACGGAGTGAAATCGCCGGGCGACGGTTCGTTTGCATCCAACTGCTTGTTGGCGCGTCGGTTACTTGAGCGAGGTGTTCGCTTCGTCCAGTTGTATCACCGAGGCTGGGATCATCATCGCAACTTGAAAAAAGATTTTACGACCTCGGCCAAAGCTTGCGACCAGCCAAGTGCCGCACTCGTCAAGGATTTGAAGGAACGCGGTTTGTTGGACGATACGCTGGTCTTGTGGGGCGGCGAGTTCGGTCGTACGCCGATGGCACAGGGCGGTGACGGTCGCGACCATCACATTAACGCCTTCAGCGTTTGGATGGCTGGGGCTGGAATCAAAGGGGGCATGTCCTACGGATCGACCGATGAACTAGGCTACCGCAGCGTGGAGGATGTCGTCACGGTTCACGATTTGCACGCTACGATGTTGCATCTTTTTGGTATCGAGCACGAACGCTTCACGGAGAAATTTCAGGGTCTGGATCTGAAGCTGACCGGTGTCGAGCCCGCACGTGTCGTCCGCGAAATTTTTGCCTAGGCCAATGGTTTTCCCGATGTGGAGATTGCGGTAAATACCAGCAAGACCGGCAAGACGCGCAAGCGCGGAAGCGTGTGGTTCGAACCGCAAAACCACTCGCTGGCGCGTCGTGCTTGTATTTTGAATTGTCTTGCACGTCAAAAAACCGTGTTAAACCGTATTCAAAATGACGTGGTCGATAAATGCTGGATTCACTATTATCCGTGCTGGAATTCTGAATCCAAACCTTGGAAAAACCGTGGCACGCAACTTGATCAACCCGCTCCGTCCCACCGCCATTGTCGTGCATGGACTTCATAAGAGCGGCACCATGTTTCTGTACCAGTTGTTTTATCGATTGGCACGCGCGCGGAAGATTCAGTATTACTCATCGAACCACGAACAGCCGAATGACCATTTGATCACCGAGCAGACGGATCACGATCTTTGCCTCTGTCCGATCCGATCGTATGCCGACGAGCCGGCTTGTTTGAACGAGAGTTTTCGAATTCGAAGAATCTTTCACGTTCGTGATCCACGCGACATTCTGGTCTCCCAGTATTACTCGTACGGTTGGCGACACAGCGAAGAGGGATTTGAGAGTGGTCGCCAGCGACAGCGAACGAGTATCCAATCGATGGAGATCGACGACTATGTGTTACAGCAACAGGCGGTGATCGGGCCGTTGAAGAAACGGTTTGCCGATTTGATTCATCGACAACCGTACGAATTGGCCAATGTCGTGCGGTACGAGCAAATGGTTTTGAATTTTCCTGAGTGGCTTGAGCAAGTCATGAAGCCTTTCGAGTTCAAAGTGCCTTCGCTGGTGAAGGCTCGCTTCGCATTTCGATACCGCAACGAATTCCAGCCTGACAACAATCCGAACTCGCACAAGCGAAATGTACTGCCGGGTGACCATCGTCGTCGCCTGAAGCCGGAGACGATCGAGCGTTTGAATCTGATTTTCGAACCCGAACTGCGTGCCTTGAAGTACTCGGAAAATGGCTCGTTGAAAAAAGTCGCGTGATATAGAGGTCGTGAAAAGTCCGGTTGCTGATTAGCCCAGATGTTACACTGACCAGATGTTTACGGAATTCTTCTGCGGGATCGGTGGTTTTGCCGCTTGTTTGCTTGGATCGGCAAAGACCTCAACTTGTCTCTCGATCGATATCAACCAAAATGCGCTGGCCGTTCATGAATTGAATTTCGGCCATCGACGATTGTGTAAAACGATCGAGTCGCTGCAAGCCAGCGACCTGTCAGAATCCGCCAATCGACTTTGGTGGATGTCACCACCGTGCCAGCCGTTCACGCGACGTGGCCGGCAACGGGATCTGGACGACTCGCGTTCTGCCGGATTCAAGAACATGGTTCGGTTGATCGAGCAGTGTTTGCCGGAAAACATCGGTATGGAAAATGTGCCTGAGTTTTCCGGTTCGGAAAGTGAGGCACTCTTGAAGCGAGTGCTTGGTCAGTGTGGGTACTCGATTCAAGAGACTGTTTTCTGTGCCTCCGATTTGGGGGCATTGAATCGGCGGCGAAGGTACTACCTGGTGGCGTCTCGGCAGACGGAGCTTGCTGCGTTATGCCCGCCCGCTTCGCCGAGTGAGCTCGAGTCAACTCCGGGAAGTGATCAGGATCGCTCGTGGATTCGACGACGAGAATTACGGCTGGAAGCCGATGTCGACTTTGCGACGTTTGGGATTTCGGATGACTGGCGCAGGGATTACGAATCGGCAATTCATGTGGTTTGTCGTCAGCAGTTGCAAGACGGCAGCGAAACGACGAGCTGTTTTACATCGGCGTATGGCCGCAGTCCCGTTCGCAGCGGGTCGTATTTGCGAACGGAGCAGGGGATTCGCTTGTTCACGCCTCGGGAAGTGCTCTGGCAACTGGGCTTTGACGAGTCTTTTCGATTGCCGGATTTGCCGCCGGAAAAACTTTGGCCGTTAACCGGCAACACGCTGGCTCTTCCAGCCGTTAGGTTTATCTTGCAACACTTGCCGCTTGATTGAGTCCGTCCCCCTGTCCATTGCTGATTGGGTCTGTAAAATTCAGTCTCGGAATGGATTCAAACCGCAGCACCGAACATATATTTGGAGCAACACCACTCATGGTGGATCAGGCAACCGCCCCTCCCGCCGTCGCGATTTGGCAAATCGAAATCTTGCCCTCGGACGGACAACGTGACCGCGCAGCAGAAGAACTTAAGGCAGAAGCCGCCGACATGGGCTTGCTGGACGACTTGCAAGTCCGTTGCTCGCGAGGCTTTCTATTACAGGGCGAACTTTCGGCGGAAACGGTCGACGAAATCGCTCGAACGTTGTTGACCGAACCAGTTGTCGAGCGTGCTGTGATTACCGCGGTCGGTCAGGGCGACCACAACGATACGACTTTGCACGTGTTGCCGATTCCCGGTGTGACCGATAGCCAGGCGGAAACGGCTTTGGCTGCGATGCAGTCTTTGGGTTACGACGTTGAAGCGGTCGGTACTTACCGAAAATTCCAGATCGCCAATCAAACGGATCAACAAGTTCAGAAACTGGCCGGCGCTCTCCTGTTCAATGAAGCGATCGAGCAAGTCGTTTATGGGCCACTGGACATCCAGACTCTGGTCACTGGTCAGGCGACAGATTTTCAATTGCAAATCGTCCCGTTACTGAATGCCGACGATGATCAATTGCAGAAGATCAGCAGCGAGGGAGGGCTGAGTCTGACGTTGGTCGAAATGCAAACAATTCAAAAGCACTTTCAGACTTTGCAGCGAGACCCCACAGACATCGAATTGGAAACCGTCGCGCAAACCTGGTCGGAGCATTGCAGCCACAAGACGCTGGCTGGAAAAATCGAGTACTCGGACGGCAACGAGACTCGTCACTACGACAACATGCTGAAAGAGACGATCTTTGCCGCGACACAAACCATTCGTGCTGAACTTGGCGACAGCGATTGGTGCATTTCGGTGTTCAAGGACAATGCAGGTATCGTTGCGTTCGATGACGAGATGGCTCTGACCTTCAAAGTGGAGACTCACAACCGACCATCGGCGCTGGAACCCTATGGAGGGGCCAACACGGGGATTGGCGGAGTGATCCGTGACACGCTCGGAACCGGCATGGGTGCCAAACCGATTTGTAACACAGATGTCTTCTGTTTCGCGCCGCCAACGATGTCGGCCGAGGAACTGCCGCCTGGCGTGCTGCATCCCAGACGAATCATGAAAGGTGTGGTCTCCGGCGTTCGTGATTACGGAAACCGCATGGGAATTCCAACGGTCAATGGCGCCGTGTATTTCGATGAGCGGTACGTTGGCAACCCGCTGGTCTTCTGCGGCAACGTTGGACTGATTCCCAATGAGATGGCTTTCAAGGAACCGCAGGACGGTGATTTGATTGTGACGATCGGAGGTCGAACAGGGCGTGACGGAATTCATGGTGCGACTTTCAGTAGCGCAGAACTGACCGAGCACAGCGAAGTTACCTCGGGCGGCTCTGTGCAAATCGGAAACGCAATTACCGAGAAGATGGTCGCCGACGTTTTGTTGCAGGCTCGTGACCGCAACCTCTACAGCGCCGTTACCGACTGCGGTGCAGGAGGATTTTCCAGTGCCGTCGGTGAAATGGGCGAAGAACTTGGCGCTGTTGTCTGGCTGGAAAAGGCACCATTGAAATACAAGGGCTTGTCGTATACCGAGATTTGGATCTCCGAGGCGCAAGAGCGTATGGTCTTTGCCGTCCCGGAAGAAAACTGGCCTGAATTCGAGAAACTCTGTAGCAACGAATCGGTAGAAGCCACCGTCATCGGGAAGTTTGAAGCAACGGGCAATTTGAAGCTGACGTTCGACGGTCAGGAAGTCGGCAACATGGCGATGTCGTTCCTGCACGATGGCCGTCCGGAAGTCGTACGCAAGGCGACTTATTCGGTGCAGCAGCCGGCGGCGGTTGCAACCAACAATGTTGATGGCAATGAAACGCTGTTGAAAATTTTGGCCAGCCCGAACGTCGCCAGTAAACACTGGATTATCCGTCAGTACGACCACGAGGTGCTGGCCGGAAGTGTCGTTAAGCCACTCGTCGGTTTGCACAACGATGGCCCGAGTGATGCAGCGGTGATTCGGCCTCGGTTGAATTCGCGACGCGGCATCGCGGTCTCTTGCGGAATGAATCCGTATTTCGGTGACCTCGATCCGTATCATATGGCCCAGAGTTCTATCGACGAAGCGGTTCGTAACTGTGTCGCCGTCGGTGCCGATCCTTCTCGTATCGCCATCCTTGATAACTTCTGTTGGGGCTACACCGATCGACCCGAGACATTGGGGTCACTGGTGCGAGCGGCAATCGGATGTCAGGACCTGGCGATTCAGTTAAAGACGCCATTCATTAGCGGCAAAGACAGCTTGAACAATGAGTTCAGTTACTCGGATCCATCGGGCAATCGCACCACGATTTCGATTCCTTCCACATTGTTGATCAGTGCGTTGGGGCAGGTCCCATCGGTCGATCAATGCACGACGATGGATCTGAAATCGGCTGGCAACCATTTGTACATCGTCGGTGTGACGCGTGACGAAATGGGCGGATCGCATTGTCACGTCGTCAACGATTTGCAGGGCGGGTCGATTCCGAAAGTCGATGCGGTTCGGTCCAATCAGATTTTCCACGCCATGCACAAGATGATTTCGTCCGGTTTGGCTCGCTCCGTTCATGACCTCAGCGAAGGCGGTTTGGCGTTGGCAGTCAGCGAGATGGCGTTCGCTGGCGGGCTTGGCGTCGACGTCGATTTGGCCACGTTGCCAATCGATGGCACGTTTGCAGATGAAACGATCGGCCGTTTGTTCTCGGAATCGAACACGCGATTCGTTTGTGAGGTTGAGGCGTCTGCCACGGCGGAATTCGAATCGATCATGGGCG
Source organism: uncultured Pirellulaceae bacterium (assembly GCA_964588195.1). Classification (GTDB taxonomy): domain Bacteria; phylum Planctomycetota; class Planctomycetia; order Pirellulales; family Pirellulaceae; genus CAJQPP01. The sequence continues at coordinate 7,077 of CAZPOL010000011.1, forward strand.
ACTTGCCACATGCAAAAATCGGAGAAGTGAACGACAGCGACAGCGTACGAATTCAATACGATTCGAACGATTGTATTCTCAAGGACATTCGAACGTTGAAGGAAACGTGGCAAGCGCCGCTGGATTGGAGCTAGTCGGCCGTAACGGACGCAGGAGGGAAGGACTGAGCGAGACTTCGATCAGTTCTTGAAATTACGAAATGGAACTAACAACCAGAACCTGGCAATCATGAAACCTAAAGCCTTGGTGCTTCGCGCACCCGGAACGAATTGCGATCAGGAAACCGCCCACGCCTTTCAGTTGGCTGGCGGCGATGCTGAGTTCATGCATATCAATCAGTTGATCGAGAATCCCGCTGCCACTCGCGAATACCAAATACTGTGTGTGCCAGGCGGGTTCAGCTTCGGTGACGATATCGGCGCCGGTCGAATTTTGGCCAGCAAATTCACGAGTCGCTTGAAGGATACGATTGAGGAGTTTCGCGCGGCAGAGAAATTGGTGTTGGGGATTTGCAATGGATTCCAGGTTTTGATCAAGACCGGGTTTCTGGTCCCGTCGGATGAGCATGGCTTGCCGGTAACTCTGACGTGGAATCACAACGGACGCTACGATTGTCGGTGGGTAAATTTGCGACAGGTCGGTTCCAATTGCGTGTTCACTCGTGACACCGATCAAATGTACTTGCCGATCGCGCACGCCGAGGGCAGATTCGTGGTCCGCGATTCGCAAACGCTTGCTTCATTGATCGACGGCAAGCAATTAGCACTAAAGTACGTGAACCCGGATGGCTCGAACGGGCATGTGCCGCATCCATATAATCCGAACGGTTCTGACGAGAACATTGCCGGGATCTGTGACCAGTCCGGCCGGGTCTTCGGCCTGATGCCACACCCGGAACGGTTCATCGACCGGACTCAACATCCGCGATGGACAAGATTGCCGAAGGATTTGCCAGCCGATGGGTTAAAGATCTTCGAAAACGCAGTCAGCTACTTCGCGTAGCCCAGGGAAGCACGATCCGAACCGTTCGTAGTACCGGTTTTAACCGGAGTAGAGTCGGTGCCATCACGACGCCAGTCGAAGTTGATGATAGTCTGTTCGACCTGAACAAGTAAATGGGAATTCGAGTCATGCGAAACAGCGTTCTCAGATTTAGCGTTATGGTTGGGTTGTTCGCCCTGATGTTCTGTGGCTCAACGAAATCGTCGACCGTTTTCGCTCAATCGGCCAACGACCCTGACGACCCGGCCGACGTTCTGGACGCGTTTATTGAGGCGCTGGGTGGAGAGATGACTCTGGTCGGTGTCGAGACTCTTTCCGCAAAAGCAAAATACAGCGGCTGGACAGAGGGGACTACGACTTTCAGTTTCAAAGATGGAAAGCGGATGGGTCGATCAACTTACACCGGAACGAACGAGTACATTGAATACCACGACGGCGAAAAATGGATTGAAAAGGATCCGGATTCCTCAGCCAAAGAGCCAGTGGACAAGGGGTCGATCCAGGAAAACGATACCATGTTTGACCTGCCCACCGACGCATTGCGTCTTCGCAAGCAGGCCGATTTGCTGGAGGTGGTGCCAAAGGAAGAATTCGAAGACAGCGACTACGCTCATTGCGTTTGTTTGCGTTTGAAAGACGACAAGGAGATGAACATTCATCGCTACTTCAACGCCGATACCGGGTTGATGGAGTGTGTCGAACGATGGATCGACTCTGCCGAAGTCGATGGTCGGAAAATGCGAATTCGCTACTACGATTTCCAGTACGAAGAATCGGAGGGCATCATGTTTCTGAAGAAGTCTCGCCGCACGACGGGGGCTGACTCCTTCCTGAACGTTGAATACAGCGATTTTGAAGTAGACCAGCCGATTGATGATTCTGTTTTCGACATTGAATTCGACGATGACTAGTTGCAACAGTATTTTCCGGGTGTTGGCTGGATTCGGATTCTTGTGCTGTGCGTTACAAGCACGACGCGCAAGCGAGTGGTTCCAATCCTCTTACAAGCAAACCTAAAACGCTGCGAGTTCAAACCGTGTTAACCACTCGCTTGCGCT
>CAZPOL010000011.1:9236-77491 GCA_964588195.1 uncultured Pirellulaceae bacterium
GTTAACCACTCGCTTGCGCTTCGTGCTTGTATTTACTGGTATTTACCGGTAATCGCCGTGGCAATTGGTGCAGGATTGATTGATCCGGTTCAGTGCCGCATTAACACCTTCCAGGTTCTTCTGCCTGGCTGCGGCTCTCATCGACATACCGGCGTCCAGCATCTCCTGAGCGTACGCGTTGTAATCGTCGTCGTCGGCGTCCAGCATTTCGGCGGATTGTAAAACGCGGCCCATCGCTGCGATCAAACTTGCCTCGTGTTCGATCAATTCGATGTTGTTCTTGAACTCGTTCTCGTTGGACGTCGGTTTCTTGAGCTCTTCAGAGATCGACAATTGCAGACGATTCATGATTGGATTCCTGTCGACGATCAACGACCAATCATCGAACTCTGGTTTCGCATTCGGTTCATCGGGGAATTTCTCGCCACGAACGAGCCCTTCCAGATCGGTAGCCCGTTGTTTGACATTATTGAATGCCGCGATGTCTGACTTGCGACTTTTGACGGAGGCGTCCACAAATGCAGTTCGAGCCGATGTCGCTTCCTCTTTCCAGCGTACATCACCTTCGTATTGCCCGATAATGGCAAACCACATTGCCACCATGGCGAACTGTTCACTGATATCATTGTGAGAAGTTTTGAATTTGACGGGTGTGCTGACCTGGCTGGTGATTTCTTGTTGCCATCGTTTGATCTCATTCTCCAGCACAAAGCCATCAACCATCTCCGACCAACCGCCGCTGGTTGCGGCCACATTGGAATCGGTTTTGGATTCGGGGGAAGCTGAATCGCCAGCAATGGCGTTTGATTTGTTTGGTCGTGCCCCGGTCAGTCCCTCGGAAAAAATGTCCTCGAAGAAGATGCCGCTCCAATCCTTCTTGTCAAAAGTCGGACGCTTGGCGCGAGTTACCGGTCGCTTGGGCCGAGGAGGTTCTTGCTCCTGCATTCTGGCGGCAAAGAAGGAGCCACCAATTATGCAAATTGCGAACAAAATCAACTGGAAAGATCTCATAATCGGCCGTCGCAGCCCTATTCAAAACTTGATTCCAAAACCATTGCGAGAATGGTCCACGCGAATCGGTCATTGGGAACTTCCGCCGTTCCTGTTACCTTGAATCTGATTATCATCCAAGCATCGACTTGATTCAATCCGTTCCTGACATCGGCTGCAGAATGTCCGATTCCAACCCGCAACCCAGCCGCCGTGATCTGTTTGCACGCAGGTCCGGCACGCCAGATGAGGGGGCGGATCAGCCGACAGAATACGGCCCTCTGTTTCATTTCTCGGCCAACGCGATGGGCTGTGAATTTCAGGTACTCTGTGACGAGACGGGCCGAGAGTCGTTGGCCGGTTGCGTCACGGACGGATTCAGTTTGATCGCTGATCTGGAGCAGCAGCTGTCGATCTTTCGCCCGTCGAGTGAGATGTCGGCGATCAATCGGTTCGCCGAGCAAGCGGAAACTTGTGATACGCAACAGGTGGTCGAGCCGACTGAAAATCGATTGCCTCAGTTGTCTGTCGATCCCGCTCTCTTTGAACTGTTGCAATCCGCCCAGACGATTCGGCAGGCCACGTCTGGTGCCTTCGACATTTCCGCGACGCCACTGTCGCGACTCTGGAAGGAGTGTCGTCAGGGAAGAGTCGTCCCTGACCAGGCCGCGATCGAATCTGTTTTGGCAAACGTCGGTGGACAACACATTCAGTTGGACGCGGAAGCAAAGTCGATCGGTTTTCGACGGAGCGGGCTGGTGCTGGATCTGGGTGGTATCGGAAAAGGCTACGCTCTGGATCGTCTACGAGAATTTTTGGTGATGTCGAACGCTCAGAATTTTCTGATTCACGGTGGGCAGAGCAGTGTGATTGGTTGTGGCAGTCGCTCGATCGATCAGGGACGTGGAACGATGCCTTGGCAAGTCGGCATTTCACATCCGCTGAGTCCCGGTGTACGACTTGCGACCATTTCATTGAATGATCGCGCGGTCGGAACCTCGGGCAGTGGACGACAGTCGTTTGTATTCGAAGGCAAACGCTATGGGCATATCATTGACCCGCGAACCGGGTGGCCCGCCGATCACTTCCTCTCGGTGACAGTGTTGGCGGAACAGGCGGTTCAAGCGGATGCCCTGGCGACGGCGATTTTCGTGGCAGGACCGGACTTCGCGGAGGAAATTTGCGAACAGTTTGGTGTCTCAGCCATCACGGTTGGCCATTTCGACGACCAGCGATTGGCTATCGATTCGATTAACCTGGCAAAGGAAGATTGGACGTTAGAGTAAACAAAGAAACGAAAAACAACGGCGACTCAGCTTCAGCCACTGTTTTTGGTGGGGTTGTTTGAGTCTTTCTTCTTCTTTTTGAACCAGGTTTTTTTCTCGTCAACCAGTTCCTTCAACCATTTGAAATCCTTGTCGATTTTCAGAACGGGCACAATTGACGAGAAGTCATCGGTCCAGCGAGCCGACTCTTTGGGCCAATTGTTCAGTCGCCAGCGGCCTTCTTCGGGGCCGGGGTAGTCGTCCAGGTAGTCCATCAGGCCGGAATTTCGGGTGACCAGAACCCACGAACTGCCGTTGTAAAGCCGGTCGCCTCGCGGCGGCGAGTGGTCGACCAGGGCACACTCCATACCAATTTCCTCGCCCAACAACTTCACGATACTTTCCAGCACAAGAAATCGATTGGAGACATGGAACGCCAGGATGCCATTTGGTTTCAACCGTTTTTTGTAGATCTCCATCGACTCCAGTGTCAACAGATGCATCGGAATCGAATCGCTGGAAAAAGCGTCAGCGACCAAAACGTCATAGCGTCGTTCGTCGTCCCGTTCGACTTCTCGTTCCAGTTGCAGGCGGGCGTCTCCTAAAACGACTTCGGTTGATTCCGCCCGGCATTCTTCCAGGTACCAAAAATGTTTGCGAGCGACTACTTCCACCGCAGGATTGATTTCGTAATAGCGAATCGTGTCCGGCGGTGCGCACCAGCCGCAAACGGTTCCGACGCCGAGTCCAATCACTCCAAAGTCCAACCCGGTTTCCGTATCCAGTCCTTCGGCGAGATAGTTGATCGACAATCCCAGCCCGCTGTCCGGGCCGTAATAACTGGTCGCGATATTGCGGTCAAGTTCGTCGGTGTACTGGAAACCATGTTCGATTTCTCCGTTGGTTAGCTTACGGAACCCGCCATATTCCTTGACCGTCAGCATTCCGTATTCGTTTCGCGATTTTTCCAGCACCGTATCCTTGTTGTCCGCGACCCATTGAGTGCCAATGGAAGTGATCGTCAGGAAAATGGTCAGCAGGCCCAGAAACAAGGCGACTGAAAAACCGAGTTTGCCGCTGGAACGTCGTTGGCTCTGGATTCCATCATCTTCAAATCGTCTTCTGGCCAGCGACATGCCGTAAGCCACCAGGCAAAACATAATCGCGGCAACGATCCCGACTTGAAACTCGTAGTAGCGATCAAACAGGCGAGGCGCGACGAGAGCCACGAAGACTCCGCCCAAGGCACCGCCGATCGAGATCAGCAAATAGAACATCGTCAAATTTTCAGGACCCGGTTTACTTCTTGCCAATTCCCCGTGGCAACACATGGCGACTCCGAAACAGACCGCCGAGTAGCCGATGACTTGCATGACGATCGGCACATCAACACCGCCTTCCAGGACCAGCACCGCCGCGATCGAGGAAGCGTAGAACAGTAAGTAAAAGAAGGGACGCCAATACCAACGTGAATGGTCGAAGCAGATGATGAACGAAATCAGGTAAAGGCTCAGCGGTACGATCCAAAGAAATGGCAGCGAGCCAACTTCCTGAGTCATCAGATTGGTTGTGGCCAGCAATTGCACAGAGGCCAGCATCGGCAGGATCATCCACATCATAATTCGCGCAAGACCGATCTTCTCTTTCTCTGTTTCCTCCGCCTGCCGCGAGGCTTGCCAATCCTGTTCGCTGACGCGACCCGCGAACATCTTGCCTGTGATAAACGCCAACACAGCAAAGACGCCAAACGTAATCGACCACGACCACGACTGCGATTCGACCGTCATGAATCGCTCGAACACAAACGGATAACTGATTAAGGCAGCCAGCGAGGCAAAATTGGAAAGTGCGAACAATCGAAACGGCGACCGGTCGGGATGTGTCTTGCTTTGCCAGGCTTGTAACAGAGGCCCGGTCATCGAGAGCAGGAAGAACGGCAGTCCGACGGAGACTGCCAGCAATGCCAGGATTCGAAATGTCGGCATGCCCGCGTCAAGCGGTTTCCAATAGTCACTCGGTTTGATCGGCAAAAAGCAAATCGCTGCCGCTAACAACAACGTATGGATGATCCATTGCGAGTTCGGTGGGAAGCGGCGGTTCATGAAGTGAGCCCAGGCGTAGCCAAAAACCAGCGCCGACTGGAAAAACAACATGCAGGTGGTCCAAACCAGTGAGGATCCACCGAACCACGGCAGGATAAATCGAGCCACCATTGGCTGGACCTGGAAGAGCAAGAATGCACTGACGAAAATCGTGAACGCGTATCGAATCATTCCAGCGTCTTCTCTTCCTGTTGCCGTATCATTGCAATGTAAATTTTCGTAGTCGCTAAATGATTTCCCAGATCACTGGAACCGTTACTGGCGACAACATGGATTAAAAAAGGTTGTCGTCTTTCGCAAACGGTACGGCGGCTCCGTAACTAACCACACAAGCGACAACAAAACTTAATGCTAACACACCATGAACCAACATTGTATCTACCCCGGAAAAGTGCCTCGTTTGTTTCAATCTTCTTCGATATTCATTACATCGCGGGGCGATTGACTAGTTAGGTCCACGTGCTCAGCGAAAAACGCCGGGGAGACATTTTTCGCTTCCTTGACGACCGGTTGAACGCAGAATCAGCCTTTTGTGTTCGTTTAACCACGATAAATCAGAATACAAGCACGAAGCGCAAGCGAGTGGTTCCAAACTGCAAAACCACTCGCTTGCGCTCTAGCGCGTCGTGCTTGTAAAAGATCACCAGTCGGCGGGCCCGATGTTAAACTGTGCGGCCGCAAACTTTACCAAACAAACAGGTCCACGTAGCCGATGTCGCCAGACTTCGGGCGAATTGGCAAGGGGCCTGAACTCTGGCGAGTCCAGCTGCGACATTTTGTGTTCGGCGGCTGGAATTCGAGGACGTAAGAGCCCGGTCGTTTAAAACAAAAAACGCCACCCGAATCGGATGGCGTCTCTCTATGCAAAGCGGTCGCAACCCTTTGATGCCCCTTTCGAAAATGGAAAGGACATTTGAAAGGACTTGCGAATACGCGATAATGTTGGTGGGATGAGCGGGCGGGCCTCAGACGGCGGATAGGAGAAGAGAGTTGTTAGGCCTTTAGTGCCCGCTCACGTAAATATGTTATCGCATTCGCCGTGCCAAAAGTTTGCGAAATCTTTTCGAGCTCAAAATTGCATGCAAACACTGAGATCACAGTAGAAAAAGCTAGCGATTCGTGAACTGTCCTCACATTTTGAGATGTTGGTCTCAAATTGAGAGGCTCGGTTGGCCGTTTTCAAAGCCAATTGACTCAGACATCTTCGGAGGGCAAATCGTGCGGAACGGCCTCGCTGGGCGGCTGGCTATCTCTTTGTCTCAACCGCATTCGCAGGTGATTGATTTCGGCAGCGTTGCACTTGCACAGTTTGTTTTCATGAATGAAGCGGGCAAACCCCAAAGCGTCTTCCACGTGCCGCAAATGGCTTTTTGGCCAAAATCCTTCGGCAAAAAAATCGAACGCCTCACGGGCATCTTCCCCCAATTTGGCGACCGTTTTTGGCAGCATGCGAAACACTTCATGGCGGCGCTTTCCGACGAGAGTTTGTGCCTGTTGATCGAGCTGGCCAAAGTCCAGGTCTTCCAGGATCCGGGCGTCTTCTTCAGTTAGCCCCAGTTGTTCGGCGACCGATCGGGGCGATTCCCGAAACTGCATGCGGAGCTTCCGATTCGAAAGCAGCCTTCCAATTGCGGTCACCAGGTCAGCTTGTGGGGATTTGTCCGAAGGCATCATGCAGCCGGTTCAGTTCGTTTTCAATTTCTTCGGTTTCATCAAGCCTGCCATCTCGCTCGAGTGTAATCGCTTCGACGTCCGAGTATTCGACGATCGCGATGATCAATTCCAGCAAGTCGTCCTGGATGACCGCCGAATGGCTGTCATGGTAGACGCCGTCACGTTGATGGTAACCGACGACGTGCATTTGTCGAATCGAAGAAGGCTCCAGTTCACGGAACCAGGCAAACGGGTCGTAGTTGTGATTTTTGGCGTTGATGAACAGGTTAGTCGCATCCAGTAACAGACCGCAGTTGGCCTGTTGGCACAGCCGATTCAAAAAGTCAGTCTCGCTGATAGAGCCGGGGACTTTGAGCGAACTGGTAATGTTTTCCAAAACCAGTGGTCGGCCGCACACCGCAGAGACTTCCAGCGCGTGGTCGACGAGAACTTTGAGAGACTCTTCGTTATGAGGGACTGGGTTGAGATGGCCAAGGTCCACGTCGGCGGTGCGAGAGAACGCTACGTGCTCGCTGACCCACTCGGCGTTGGCAGCTTTGGCAACTCGTGCGAATTTCGAAAGTGTGTCCTTACAGAGCGGCCCCGGCGTTCCCAGAGAAAGCCCCAGGCCATGGACCAACAGCGGGTAGCTTTCCGAAAGGGTGGTTAGAAACTCATCGCCGGAATCAAAAAAATGTTCCGCCGTGATCTCGAGGCTTTTGACTTGAGTGGGTCTGGTGTTCAGCCAGTCGTCCAGCGCTTTTCGATAGCCAACTCCTAGTCGCCGCATCCGCCACACCCTCCTCCGCATCCACCACCACAACTGCTTCCGCAGCTACTACCACAGTTCGAGCAACCGCTATCGGAACCGAACATTCTTTTTTCCCCAGGGGGCGAGTCCGATAGCCAATCGGCCAAAATGAATAACGAAACCAACACAAACAGAAGCATAAAGATGCCCAGCATTTCTACGATTTGCCCCAGCGGAGTAAAGAACACCATAGCCATCAGCGCTGCGGAGCTGACAAACAGAACGAAGTAAGCCCAAAGCACCAGAGACCCAAATGCGTCGACAAAAGGCGAATTTCGATGCTGGTTTCTTTTGGTTTGGGTTGCCAAAAATACAGCCACTGACAATGCGATCCCAATGACCAAAAATATCAACTTGAATTTCCCTGCGGAAACCGATTCGAAGATACGAACCGCGCCTACGCCAGCCAAAGCAAGTGTCGCGGCATAGTTCACCATGTCGACATCCCAAAGGAACTTGCGAACCAACGGTAGCAAGACACCAACGACCACGAACAACATGAAGTACCAGACTAGATAAGTCGGGCCGTCGACGCCGCTTTGCCAGAACCACGCGAATGTCATCAAGGCTAACGCTGCGGGAATCAGAAACAGGCCAGCTGTAAATGCAGCGTCTTCCTTGTTTTCGTCGTTGGCGTCGTTACCGTCAAACGACTTCAGTCGCTTTTGCGTTTTCGTGTGGTAGCCACAGGAGATGCAGACGAGTGTCCCTTGGCCCATGTCTTTTCCACATGAAGGGCAGGGCGTCGCGACAGAACTTGCTGTGGTTTTTTTTGCGGGGGCCTTTTCTGTTGCACCGCCAGTCAAAGCCGCAGTAGTCGGGCTTGCGGGGATGCGAAATTTCACGCCGCACTTTTTGCACTCTCCATGCTTGCCAACCCACTCGCGAGCCACAGAAAACACACTTCCGCAGCGACACTTGAGCTTGAAATTGGCAGCGGTTGCCATCAGTTGTCTCCCTCAGAATCCAGGATTTCGACCGCCAGGCAATGAACCGGTAGTTGATCCACAAACCTCGCTGCAATCGCAGCGTTCTGGATCATCACCATCCAGGCTTGTTCCAATTCGTCCGGGCTGTCGCGACGATTCCCCAGTGCAATTTTCCGGGCGTCTTGAAGCGCATCCCCGTCAACGCTCATTTCGTCGGCAGCAATTTGGATCGTCTTCAATTGATCATCCGGCCATGAATGTCCGGTCAACATCAACGAAGCACCAAGCGAACGCATGAACGCATTCCAGAATCGCCCACAGGCCTCCGCTCGTTGTTTTGGATCACGCTGTCTCAGAAAGGCAGTCTGCATCCGCAGCAGTAAATTCTTCAGTTCCTGTTCACAGCGCAAACGCAAATGTTCGTTGGCGACATCCAGATCCGCCAGGACGTCTTCCCCCAACAGTACTTCGTAGCTCTGTTTCATTTCCAGAAACGTCACCGGGAAGACATCGGTCGAGCTGTCGATTTCTTCCAGCGTTGCCACCATGGGCGAAATTGGATGGTTAGTCTTGACGGTGTGATAGGCCTCCTGGATCTGACGAAGCTTTTCCAGGTCGACTTGCTTCAACACGATCAGAATCTGGATGGGGGCAAGTCTCGAAAGTTCACCGTAACGAACCAGCGCCACGAGGTTTTCGCCGGGAAGGCCAACAAAGGCTTCTCTTAGATCGTTGAGCGTTTGCGAAAGGGTGTTTTTAGCCACGCCGGAATTCCCGTCTGCAATTCAAATCTCTGTTCAAATCAGAGTAGCCATTATTGCACAAATTCGAAGCGCTATCTGCTCAATTGAGTTACGACGCGAAAAGCACGACAAACAGGTGTCCGTGGAAGCCAGCTATTTTTCAAGCTGGTCCGCAGATTACTTATGAGCCGTGGGCAGGCGTCAATTACAAGGTGAATCGAGTCGGCGTTCTACAGTTGACTACCGACCTTGATCGCGGATTGAGTTCGGATCACGGGTCAGCATAGAAGAGATCGGGCGAAGTTCGCCAGCGGCAATGTCGCCACGTGAGACCGCCGAGCCATCATAGACCAATGAGAAGGCCGCCACGTTGCCAGAATTACCATCGCCTATGTAGACGACTGAGTCTGAAATACGGCGGCCGTTCGACCGGCTGATTCGAAAGTCCATTAGACCAGTAACCATGACATAGTCTGCGTCACCTTCAACGTTCAAAACGCCTGCCACATTCAAACGGAACGTAGTCGCTAATTCGCCGCTTGTCGGATTCAGGACCCAGCAGAACAGGTCGCCCGTTAGGTGATCGAGTCCAAAGATGGCTTCGATTCCGTCTTCTATGCGCCCAGTGGCCATAGAGAGTTGATTGCCACCAGAGGCGCTTTCGATAAATGAGGGCAGGCCAGATGCGTGAGCCTGCGATTCCAAAGCCGGGGTATAGCCGCGTTGACCAGCGACATATCCAATGGCGACGAAGGCTAACAGCAGTGCGCTGGTAACAACAAATTTGGCAAAACTACCTGGCATGTTCATGACTTTCCTCGTTCCTGTGATTGGCCGCGCAACCCCATCGCAGAGTTGTGCGGATGATTTGACCTTGCCCAGTTGAAACCTCACTCGCAGTACTTGATTGTACGACAAGAGGCAATTTTTGAGCAACGTCGTGATCGCTATTTAATGCCATTTTGCCGGAAAAGTAGTGTTACCAGCCTGCAATTGCCCATTGGGCAGTTAGTCCCGGCGTGTCAGAACAGAAAAACCTTGCCGTTCAAAAGTGACTCTGACGGCGACCAATGGCGACCGTTGGCGCCTGATGAAACTTGAACGAGAAACCTCAAGGCGAATTGCACTTTGTATTCAGCCGGGCTGGATTGAGTTAAGATCAGGCATTGAATCGCCGTCGTTGCCAACTTGCTTGCCTGTTTCCCAGGTTGTTTATTTCAAGTGATCGAAAGGATCAATCATCATGCCCGGCCGCTTGCCCCGAACTATTTTGTTGCTGATCGCCATTGTCGGGCAGCTAACGTTAATGTCGATCGACTCCAACGTTTTCGCTCAAGATGAAAAAATCAAGGTCTTGATTGTGGACGGTCAAAACAACCATCAGAACTGGCCGCAGACAACGCAGTTAATGAAAAACTGGTTGGATGAGAGCGATCTGTTTGAGGTAACCGTGGCTACGACGGCCGAGTCCGGTACCGACACGGAATTCTCCCCCGTGTTCTCTGATTACCGGGTGGTGGTCAGCAATTACAACGGTGCGGAATGGCCCGAAGCAACGAAGCTTGCGTTTGTCGAGTACGTCAAAGGCGGCGGCGGGTTTATCACTGTGCATGCTGCGGACAACGCGTTTCCAAATTGGAAAGAATACAACGAGATCATTGGGCTCGGCGGTTGGGGTGGTCGCAATCAATCCAGTGGCCCCTACGTCTACTACGACGAAGCGAAGGACCAGGTCGTGCGTGACGAGAGCGAAGGAAGAGGCGGAGGACATGGCCGTCAACATGATTTTCGAGTCATCGTTCGGAACTTTGATCACCCGATTACTCGCGGCATGCCAAATGCCTGGATGCATGAAAAGGATGAGCTCTACGACAAACTCCGTGGCCCGGCAAACAACATGCAAGTGTTGGCGACTGCTTTTTCCGACGAACAAACGGGCGGGTCGGGCCGGCACGAGCCGATGATCATGACGATTAAATACGGGGAAGGGCGAGTCGTGCATTTGCCGATGGGCCATGGCAATAAGGCGCACCAATGCACCGGCTTTATTACGACATTGCTACGCGGTGCCGAATGGGCGGCGACAGGTGAAGTGACTCAGGAATTGCCCGAGGACTTTCCGACGGCTGATGAGAAACGACTGCGTGAATTTGAGTTCAGTCGATAGTGTTCGATTCGGGATTGATTGAATTCAGATGATTCGCGGTATTGACCATATTACGCTGATTGTTGCCGATTTGGCGGCGACTCAGCACTTCTACGAATCGGTTCTCGGAATGGAGAAGCTGGCTCGGCCGGCGTTCGACTTTGAGGGTCTGTGGATGGCGGTTCCGGGAATTCAACTGCACTTCATTTTGCAGAACGATTTAACTGGCCCAGCCGGTTTGCAGCACCGAGCCGGAGGACGTCCATCGCGGCATTTGCATTTTGCATTTCAAGTCGATGACTTCGCGGCGGCGTGTGCTCGTGTTGAGCAGGCGGCAGTTAGAATTCTGGATGGCCCAAAGAGTCGCCCCGATGGTATTCGGCAACTATTCATTGCTGATCCAGACGATTATGTGTTGGAACTTTGCGACGCAGTCGTTATCGAGTAGATTTAAAGGCGATCCAATTTCTTGTCGAAAATTCTTGCCCGCAAAGGCTTATGTCTGATCCCGTCCCCTCTGCAGCCAATTCGTCCGGGTCGTCTGTATCGTCATCCTCCGATTCCGTGGACAAACGAGTCATCAAAAAGGCGGGTGGACGTCACCTGGTCTATCGGATTAATCGAGGGCGCTGGTGGTTCTTGCCGAAACCTTACGCGTTGATATCCAACATCGAAGGTTCCATTCTGGTTTTCTATGGCGCCGGTCAAATATGGGCGACTCATAAAAAGCTGCGGCGAATCAATGAGTGGATGGTTCGCATTCCGCGTTTCATCTCGAAGCGGATCGTTAAAATCGTCGACGACTTGCAGCAAAACATCTCGGACTTCATTGAACAGATCGATGAGCCAGGCGTCATTGGTACTTTGGTCGTCGAACGCAAGGTAATCGAGTTTCATTGGACGGTGCCGCGTGGACAGCGGAACGACGAAAAAGATGCAGAGCTTCGAATCATGATTGACCGGGAATTCGACAAGTTGGCCAAGTGCTTTGCCAGGCTGCAACTGGTTGGCCAGGAAGGCCAGCACGATGTTCAGGAAGATCAGGTCAGTTTGCACAGATCGCAAACGTAAGGGCTCAATTCAAATTGGCTTCTGTTGAGCGTGAAGTATCGTCGTAGCTTTGTTCGGCGGTATTAGAAATCGAAACGAAAAAAGCCAGCAACCGAATCCCGATGGGCTGGTTACTGGCTTGTTTGAATTTGGCTTGCCCGGTTGGGTGCCGACTGGATTTAGCCGGCTCGGGTTGCTTCTCGTTGTTCGGTCGCAGGCTTGGAGACTTTGCCAAGCCCTTTGTCCGCGCCGCCATTTGAGTAGCTGCCGTACGTGCCGTATTGGCCGTATGCAGAACCGTATCCGGACTTCCCGCCGAATCCATCCTTGCGACGGAGCCCATTGACAATCACGCCGTCCAACGAAGCGTTGACGGTTTCCAATGCCTCGACAGCGCGGCGAGCGTTGACCTGAACTCCTTTGCGGATTCGCAGCACCATAAAGATGGTGTCGACGAAGTTGGAGATAATCGCAGGATCAGTAACTGGCAGAACAGGCGGCGTATCAACGATCACGAAGTCGAATTTTTCAGCCAAATCCTGAAGCAGTTTCGGAAATTCGGCCGACGTCAGCAACTCAGAAGGATTCGCATACTTTGGACCGCTAGGCAGGAAGTGCAGTTGTGGTACTCCCGTATCCGTTACAGCACTGTCGAGATCATGGTCACCGACCAATACCGACGTAAGTCCGACGATATTTTTGACGCCGAAGCGATCGAATTGAGTCGGGCGTCGCAGGTCGCAATCAACCAGGCAAACCGAGCGGCCAGAATTGGCGACAGCGATTGCCAGGTTGGCCGACACTTGTGACTTACCGTCACCGGGTGCCGGGCTGGTAATTTGAATGATGCGAGACCCGTCCTTTTGCGACTTGAAGAACAGTGAGGTTCTGAGGGCGCGGAACGACTCTGCAAAAATTGCCCCAGGATCATGAAGCATGATCAGGTCACGGCCAAACGATCGGTACTGCGGGTTCTTTTTTCGATTGCGGAAGTCTCCAATTTGAGCAACGACCTTGGTCCCCAGGCGTTGAGCAATTTCGTTGGGTGAACGGAAAGTCTTCTCGGCAACTTCTTGCAAGGTGACGAAACCGAAGCCGATCAGCGAACCTAGCAAAAGGCCACCGGCCAGGCTGACCAGCAAGCCGGGCACGACTTGCAAGGCCGCAGTTGGCGGATCGAGTACTTCCATGTTGCGCCATTCGTAGTCCTTCAAGGCGCTCTGTTCTTTCAAATTGCTGACCGCAGCAAAATAGGCTTGCTCGCGGCGTTCGCGTTCTCGTTGCAGGCTGGCCAGCAGTTCGACGTCCGAAGCGATGGCCGCAGCCTTGGTTTGCTCTCGAGTGATTTCCTCCGACAGCGATGATGATTCCGCGTCGATCAGATCGATCTTGGTTTCCAGCAAACTGGTGACGACTTCGTAATCATCGGGAATTGTATCGCCGGATTGGCCGGTACGCAAAGTAGCCAATTCCTGCATTCGCATTTGATTGATGACCACGATCTGGTTTCGCAGTGCCATCAGGTCCGGGTGTTCGGAACCGAGTTCGCCCAGCAATTCTTGTTCTCGCATCCGCAATCGCAAGTATTCCTGGTGAGTCGTCACGTAGCCGCTGAGTGCGCCTTCGTTCAATTCCTGCAGTGTGTCAGCGATCATGGAATCGTTGCGGATTCCAGTGGCTTCGGCTTGCTTGATTTTATCCAGACGAGCTTTCAGACGCGTCTTGTCACGTCGCAATTTGTCCAGGTCTTCCTGCAAGTTGGCTTGTTGGATCTGGTGTTGGTTGGAAACGATGCCGTCGCGGAATTGCAATTCAGGCTTGGCGCTTAACTCACGAATTTGTTTTTCAAGTTCCTCGAATTCGGTGCCCATATCGTCGGTGAAGCCTTTCAGGGCTTCCAGGACTTCGCCGCCGCGATCGGAGCTGTTCGAATCAATGTATTGGTCGAACGCGGTAATGACACTACGCAAGACTTTCTCGCAGTCATCGGGCACCGGGCCGCGGAAGGCCAATTGCATCACACCGGATTTGCCTTTGGTATCGCTCGGGAAAACTGAAAAGTTGTTTCGCAGGTTTTCGATTACGTCTTCGACATCCGCCATCGATTCCAGTTCATCCAGTTGTCCTTCCACGACAGCAGCACGCATGACCGCGACGCTATTGAGGATCTCGACGTACTGTTCGACATTGGTTTCGGATTGGTAGGCGTCGCCATCGGAGACCGGTGCATTTCGTTCGTCCACGAAAATCTTGGCCGTCGACTCAAACGTCTTCGGAGCTTTCAGGAAGTAGACGACTGACAAGCCAGTGGCCAGCAGAACAAAAAACGCGATCGTCCAGAACTTTCGCCGTAACAGGCCAAAGACGTCGAAGCCGCCGCCGGTATTGTCGGATGGTGTTGGAAAGTTCATCGTTTCCATTTTTGAAACTCCGCAGTGTTCAAATAATTCAATTGAGTAGACGAGGTAGGGGCAAGCTGTGCTTTGGTTGGTTAATTCGCACGCAGCTTGGGAGGGGGCCGCAATTCTTTTTCGCGTTCACGTCTGTTTTTGATCGTCAGTCGCTGAATTGCTTTCAAGTATTTCGTGTCACGACGCAAGGAGCAGATTTTTAACTGCTTCTCGGCTTCATCAAACTTCTTCAATCGTTGCAGCAGTTTGACGTATTCGATTCGCCACGCGATTAGATCAGGTGACAGTTCGATAGCTTTCCGAAAATGTAACTCGGCAAGTTCATCTTGTCCAAACGCGATTTCGATCTCTCCCTGTAGATAGGAGCGATAGGCGTCGGTTACATCCGGGTCCTCATTCAGGACCCTCCTAGTATGTACGAGTAACAGTTCGCGGACCAGTTTGTCTTCCGGATTATTGAAATATTTGTTCGCGACGTTAAACAGGTATTCTGGCTCTTGCGGCAGCAATTGCTCGAAAAAAGGCCGCCTATTCATCTCGTAACGAGCGTATGTGAATATCTGATCATTAAACGTTCGGGTTCGACTCAGACAATTTCGCCACAAGGAAATCGAATTTTCCACATTTCCAGCATGATGGTGCAATAGTCCGGCATTAAACAGCGTGGTCGGATTGGTTGGCCAACGTTTCACTGCTGTCTCTATTCGTTCTTGTTGCGCGGTGGGCTCCTCAAACAGGATACTGAGCTCCGCCAGTTGGTACTGTGTCGTGGGCGTCAGGGACGAAATCTCTTCGGCCTTTTTAAACAATTCGAAAGCCTTCCCCAAATATTCCTGAACCGCCGGATCATTTTTCAGTTGCTCGAAGTACTCGGGCTCGGTGCGGCTGGCGACCCACGCCGTGCGGTTCAAGGCGGTTATCGACGTCAGAGGCCATGCCTTTTCAGTCGTGTTGGGCAGTTGTTCCAGCAACGATTCCGGCGCGATTTGGTCCGGCGGCGTAGGGTTATCCGGATCTCGATTCGGGTTTCTTGATCGCTCAGTGATTTCTTTGGCATCCTCTAACAGAATACGAGCGGCACTGTGCCTGTATCGCAAGAGATTCAGACGAGCCTGTTGGTAGTAGACTTCGTCTGACTGAGGTCGGACTTTTTCGGCGTAGGCAAGCAACGATTCGCAATAGTCCAGTTTGGCAATGTCGCTATCGTGTTTGAAACGCTTCATGTGATACGTCGCCAAACTGGTTGCGTCGACGCTGGAATATTCGTAGCAAGCCAACGCGCCGCAAACGGCGCAGAGCAAAAGTGCGATACGTCCGGGCAGTCCGTGAAAGAAGCGAGTGACTGTTCGTGGTTTGACCGTCTGGTCCGTCGCTGTTGCTTTCGTCCAGTTCACACGCCCGACGACTCCACCCATGATCAAAGCCATCAGGATTGAATTGGCGGGCAGATACAAACCAAAATCAAATGCGGCGGCGACTATCTGGCCTGACAGCGCCACCAGCCCGACGATTCCAATCGCTCGACTATCCGGGTTTTCCTGTTTCAGCAAAAACAGACTGCAACAAAAGATCAAGACGATCAGTAAGAACAGGCAGATCGCTCCTGGCAAACCCGTTTCACAAATTGTTTCCAGGTATTGATTTTCTGCGTGAAAGAACCAGCTCTCGAATGTCGTCGTCTTGTAAGCCGGGTAGGTGAAACGATACGTTCCCAGGCCGCTACCCAAAACCCAGTGCTCGTTCAGATAGGGAACCGTTTCTGCCCAGTGGTTAATACGGCCCGGTGATGCTTCTTCCAAATCGCCAAGCGTTTCGATTCGCTCGACCACCGTTTCAAACTGACCGACCCATATCGCAGCGCCAACGCCACAGGCAATCAAAAGCGCCAATAAGAATACAGAGGCTTTGTTGTATTGAAAAAACAGGACCCACGCGACCAGAATCGAAACGGCCAGAGCGATCATGGATCCGCGAGACAACGAATAGCAGATGCCGCAAATAATTACGAACAAACCAGCGAATTGAAACAGTTGCCGAGTTTCCAATTGTCCGAATCCGATCCAGACATTTTCCAGGGCTGCCGCAAAACGTTTGGTCAGGCTCTTTCGGCCCGTGTCCCAATCGCCGCTACTGGAACGGACGATTCTCCGCGAAATAAACCAGGTCGCGGCTGCGAAACCAAGTAGCAGGTATCCGGCTGCGTTATTTCGATTTACGAAAGGTCCGAACGCAACACCGCCCTCGGTTCTCTCGAACAGCCAATAGATTTGCTTAGTACCGGACAACTTTTGCACGATCCCGAAACAAGCCAGCATTCCAGCGTTGATCGCGATCAGCGAATAGAACCAAACGAAGCTGCGGGTGGTGCGGAATATACGGATTGCAACGACCAGAACGGTCACAACAAGGACCAGTTCGGCTAGCCGAGTTCGGGATGCCGAGACGTGGACGGTGCCGTCGTAACCGATGACTTGCGGAAACCAGATTTGCAAGGCACCGAATCCAACTGCGGCAAGTGCCAACCACTGAATCGTAAGGGAAACCCGCGATTGAATGTCTGTTGAACACAACGCGAGGAAAAGGCTGGTTGCGGTGAAAATTACCAACAATGCCGTGTTTACAATTGTGAATGCACCACCAAATATCCATGCGACAACGGCTGCGACGACTGCGAGGCTGGCAGTCAGCAGGATATTATCTCTTCTTTCGATTAGAGCGGGTTGGTTGCTGGAAGAATCCATCAAGCTTCAGGATAGCTAACTATTTTTGCCGACTCCATCCGATTGGGACGGTAGTGTGGTGAGTCTGAGTATACCTTTCCCTCCTGCGCAGCGTCGCGCCATGAGGATAGCTCAGCGGTCACTAATTAACTTCTTCGATATTTGTAACCGAGTTTATGAAATGCGATTTTCCCTCATCACAAAGTTAGCCGTAATTGCCCTGCTCGTCTCTTCCGGTACTGCCCTAAACGCCCAACAAACGACCAGCATGTACTCCGCTCAGGACGCCGTTCGAGTTAACATCGAAAACGGCAATATGAGCGGTTTTGTCTTCCAAAACCTGCATGACAAGCAAAACCGCGTTCCTGCACGCGTTACTCTGGCAAGCGGCCAGAAGGTTTTGGCAACTCAAATCACCGATCAAAACGGACAGTTTTCGTTCAATAACGTGAAGCCTGGGGTTTACCGAGTTGTCGGCTCCGCTAGCGGAATGAGCGGCGATCAAATCATTGAAGCTGGCACCTTTGAGACTGCAAACGCTTCATTCTCACAAATGCCATTGGAAATCACTCCAGCCCAAAACGTTGCTGCGACAACCACAACTGCAACAACTACCTACCCAGGTCAGGACTATGAGTTCGGCCAAGCCCACCTGCAGGGCCAATCGTACGCTATTGATGGCGGTTGCTCGACTTGCGGCGAAAGCAGCAGCTACGTTGGCGGCTCCAGCTGTGGCGGAAGCTGCGGTGGTGGCAGCTGTGGCGGCGGTAGCTGCGGTGGCGGAAGCGGGCGATTGTTCGGCGGCGGCTTGCGAAGTCTTTTGCCATTGGCCGGCTTGGCTGGTTTGGCTGGACTGGCAGGTAATGACGAGCCACCTGCGGCAACACCATTCGTAGTGAACTAAGAATACAACGAATTTCGTGAAAAAATCCGATCACGCTTGCTGGGCAAACGCCCGGCAAGCGTTTTTTCTTTGGTTTGAGCTTTGGGAAAAACGGCCATTCTATCGAAAATCTCCGTGTTTGAAGGCGTATTTGCTTGTGTGTTGAGCAGGCATGAAAATTGTTAGTAAATCAAGCTGATTAACTCTTGCGGGCCCCTTGGCGTTTGGTAACATGGGCATCCTGAGCCGGCTTTCCGGGCGGCAAATGTGCCTTCTGAAACCCTGTTCAACTTCATTGATTTACACCACTGACAACTTTGCAATGAGTTTCGACATGCGTTTTCCCCTCCTGTTAACGGCTGCTCTTACAGTCGTGATGTCACTTTGCACAGGCTTGTTGGCTAACGAGCCGAATGAAGAGCCAGCTGTCCCTTCAAACGCGATTCGCGTTAATTTGAGCGAAGGAACAATGACTGGTTTCGTTTTCCAGAATGTTCAGGACCAGCAAAAGCCGGTTCCTGCGAAGGTTACTTTGGCGAGTGCCAAAGAAATCGTTGATTCACAGATCACAGACGAAAACGGAATGTTTTCGTTTGCTAACGTCGAGCCAGGTGTTTACACCGTCGTTGGTACTGCCAGCGGAATGGTTGGCGATCAAGTGGTTGAGGTCGGAACTTTCGAACCGACTAACGCCTCGTTTACCGAGATGCCATTGGAAGTTGCACCCGGCTACGATGCTGGCGTCGTCTACGATTCCTATGGGGATTACCCAGTGGAAACATTCGCTCACGGACAGGTCGTAGATTCGTACGACGGTTACAGCTATGGCAGCACTTGCGGCAGTAGCTGTGGCGGCAGCAGCTGTGGTGAAGGAAGTTGCGGCGGCGGCGGTGGCAGCTGTGGAGGTTGCGGCGGCGGACGCTTTGGGCGTTTATTGCCTTTGGTAGGTTTGGTTGGCCTTGTCGGATTGGCAGGTAACGACGATCCGAATCCAGTGACTCCGTTCGTATTGCGCTAGTTCGGCTGCACAATTGATACAAATGAAAGGCACCCCATATTGGGGTGCCTTTTTTTCGTTACCAGATTCAAGGTTTGGTTCATCCAGACAAGCCGCAGGACCCTCAAGGTTTCCGTCAGTGGAAGGACCTGAATTATTTCGGACCCGATCATTGGGTTGTGTGGCATCATCCGAATAACCGGAATGACAAGACACATTCGCAAATTGGTGCGAATTGTTCGCACCCAATCATTCGGAGAATCACGATGTTAGCTAATCAAATCCCTTCCAGACTGGCGTTGCTGGCCATCGCGGCCCTCGCCATATCACTACCAGGTTGTGCCTCGCGCTGTGGCCCGGTCAATGCAATTCCCGCCAACCAGGTACGTAACGCTACCTGTTGCGAAATGGGAAACAACGAAAAGATCAATTTCCTGACATTGCGTCGCGCCCCGGTCGACGATTACGTGTTGGGCGCGGGTGACACCATGGGTGTTTACATCCAGGGTATTACCGGTGACAAGGAAACGCCTCCACCAGTGCACTTCCCGGAAGACTCGGAAATGCAGCCAGCGGTTGGATATCCGGTTCCGGTCCGAGACGATGGCAACATCTCTCTGCCACTGATTCAACCAATTCGTGTCGAAGGGTTGACGTTGGGACAGGCCGAAACCCGAATTCGAAACGCTTACACTCGAGATCGTGAGATTCTTCAGGAAGGCAACGAGAAGATCATCGTTACCTTGATGAAGCGACGAACAGTCAACGTCCTGGTTATTCGCGAAGACGCCAGCGACAACCGAACGTTTACTCAACGATCCAACGAAACCTTTATCGATGACCAAAAGCAAGGTCAGACATTCTCACTGGATCTGCCAATCTACAAGAACGACGTGTTGCACGCTCTTAGCGAAACTGGCGGAATGCCCAGTGAAGGTGCGGTCAACGAGATTGTTATTCTGCGAGATGGCATGAACCAGATGAACCAACAAGCCGGTTTGATCACCGATGCCCACGGCGAAGCCAGTGGCGGAGCAGGTTCCGTCGTGCGAATCCCCATCGAAGGTTCGATCGATCAGTTCCCGGACTTGACCGAGGAAGACATCACGTTGAACGAAGGCGATATCGTCTACATCGAAGGACGAGATCGAGACGTGTTCTACACTGGTGGTTTGCTGGAAGGTGGCCGTTTCCCAATTCCTCGTGACTATGAGATTGATGTGTTGGAAGCGATGTCGTTGTCAGGTGGCAGTGCGTTAAGCACCGCCGGTGCGTCGACGGGTGGTTTCCGATCAGGAAACGTGGTTCCTGCGACGAAGGTGTTGATCTTCCGCAAGCAGGATTGCCGTACTTGTGCCATCGAAGTTGATCTTCGATGTGCTCAGTCGGACCCATCTCAGCGAGTCATTATTCAACCGGGCGACATGATCGTTCTTGAATACCGGCCTCGTGAGATCTTCATCAACACGGCAGTCAGTATTCTGTCGTTCGGTGGATTGTCGGCTATTACAAACTAGTCGAAGTGAGCAATGGTTTGATTGAGTGTGTGTCGTTGCGAAGCGGCTGGAAGAGTTGTGATCGATTCCAGCCGCTGTCCCAACCCCTGGCACTTGCCACCAAACAACGGTCAAATCGAGAGTCCTTACCCACAGAATGAGAAACCTACCCACTAGAAGCCGGTTTTTAGGCATTTTATGCACAGGTTTCATTTGAGGCTCTGGGAAACCCCTCGGAATCTCCAATTGAAATGCAAAAGACGCTGGAATAAACCGAAACCAACCGAGTATACTGAGGTGAGCCAAATTTGCCTCGGATCGCAGGGCATGCGAAGCGACTTCGGCGAAGGTGATTTATATCGCCTGCCTTTTCGAAATGCTCATCCCAAAAAACCGCACATTTATCCCTTCTTTCACGTCTGGTCTGGGTCTCTAAAACCTTACCAGTCAAAATTGTCCCGCCGCAGGCGCAGCCACTGCGCACGCAAGTCAATTCGAGTCAGACATGATCCAGAAGAAATATAGTTCAGTTGAACAAGATACGTTGCCTATTGAAGGTGTCGAGCGATCTGTTACTTCGGTCGCCCGCCCTGTTTGGTTGCAGTTGCTAACAAGATACCGTTTACCCGTCTTGGTCGCCGCCCATGTCGCAATTTTTTGCGGGATCTACTGGGTCGCACTGGCGTTCCGTTTCGAGTCATTCTTTCCGAAGGTTAACGCCAAACTGTTGTGGTTCGGAATGCCGTTTGTAGCCGGATTGAAACTGGCAATTTTCCTGGGCTTGCGAAATTTTCGTGGCTGGTGGCGTTACGTGACATTCTCGGATTTGATTGGACTTGGTCGTGCAGCGGTCGTATCCATGGTGGCGTTGATTGTCATCGATTACTTTTTCCTGCCAGGATTTCAGATTCCGCGTAGCGTAATCGTTGTTGATTGTGCAATCACGATCGCTGTCCTCGCAGCGTTGCGAAGTACGTGGCGAATCTGGGACGAACGGCTGTCAGGAATCACTAGCCAAAATCGCAACCGCCGTCGGGCCCTGTTGATCGGCTGTGACGTCGAATCCGCAAAGTTGGCTCACTTGATTAACTCGAAGTCGAACTTGAACGTTCGAGTTGTCGGCCTGGTAACTCCCAAGCCTGGAAAGAGCCCAACGTTTAATGGGCTGAAAGTGCTGGGCAACGCCACGCAAGATATTGCAGAAATTTGCCGCATGAACCGAGTCAAAACGGTTTACATCCCAACCGGCATGATGTCCGGTAAGCGACTCCGTGACCTGGTAGAGGAAGCGGGCAAGTCGGACCTGGTGGTTCATGTTGTGCCAAGAATTGGCAGCCTGTTGGAAGGCGGATCACAAATCCCGCTGCGTCCGGTCAGGTTTGAGGATTTGTTGCGTCGAGACGCTGTGGATCTAAACAAGAGTGCCATTCGATCCCTGGTAACCGGACGTGTCGTGTTGGTAACCGGAGCCGGGGGAAGTATCGGTTCTGAGATTTGCCGACAATTGTTCCAGTTCGGACCGGCCAAGTTGATTTTACTGGGCCGCGGCGAGAACCGACTGTTCCACCTGCACAACGAATTGCTGGAGCGTCAATCGTCAACTGAATTGGTCGCGTCGTTGGTCAATATCACTGATCGTGAACGAGTCGAACAGGTCTTTGCGATCCATCAACCGGAGATCGTGTTTCATGCAGCGGCCCACAAGCACGTCCCATTGATTGAAAACAATGTGGGTGAAGCGATTGTCAACAACGTGCTCGGATCAATGACCGTTGCCGATGTGGCGGACAAGTTTCACGCGAAAGAGTTCGTTCTGGTGTCCACGGACAAAGCGGTGCGACCGACCAGCGTCATGGGATGCACCAAGCAACTGGCCGAGCGGTACTGTCTGGCCAAAGGCAGCACATCAAAAACCAAATTCTTGGTGACTCGCTTTGGAAACGTTTTGGGTTCCGAAGGTAGTGTAATCCCTGTCTTCCAAAGGCAGATTCAACGCGGCGGACCGGTTACCGTGACCGACCCCGACATGGAACGCTTCTTCATGACGATCCCCGAAGCGGCTCAATTGGTATTGCAAGCCGCGACCATGGGTAAAGGTGGAGAGATCTTCGTCTTGGAAATGGGCGAACCCGTCAAGATTGTCGATCTTGCCAAAGACCTGATCGGCTTGGCCGGCTTGTCGCAAGACTCGATCGAGATCGTTTTCACCGGGATCCGACCTGGCGAGAAACTGTACGAGGAACTGTACGACGAACAAGAACGACCGTTGCCGACGAATCACAATCAGATTCTGTCCGCTTACTGCCGGCAGTTTGATCATGACGAAGTTCGTGAATCGCTGGAACGTCTGGTTGAAATGAGAATGGATTCGGCGGTCGCGATCAAATCTGAAATCAAGAAGTTGATTCCTGAGTATTCTTACATTCCGCCAAAGCCCGAGCAGATCAAAACCGCTTAGCCTCGCCGGAGACCTGATGTCTGGATTGTCGGCGGAGACTTCCGCATGAATTCGCTTCGACGCAACACGATCTTCGCAGCCGCTGGGAATTTCTCCAGCACGGCAATGCTGGCGGTTGCGATTCTGGTGATTGCCTGGTTCGGAGATCCCGAATTGGTCGGCCGTTATTCCTACGCCCTTGCCATTTGCGCGCCGATTTTCCTGTTAGCCCACCTGCGGCTACGGGATGTCAAGGCAACGCAAGTTGAAAAAGCGTACTTCTTAAGCGACTACTTTCATATTTCCATCGCCACCAATGCTCTCGCGTTGATTCTGGTTCCTACTGTTTGTTGGTTCCTGGCGTTGGATACGGAAACCCTATTGGTGGCGTTCCTGATCGGACTATGGAAAGTAACACTTGGCCTTTCCGATCTGGTTTACGGTTACCACCAAGGCAAGTCGAATTTGAAGCTTGTTTCCAGATTGCAGATAACGCATGCGGTTGCTTCGACCGTCCTGTTTTCATTGACTTTTATAGCGACCCGTAACTTGCCGCTGGCCGTCGGTTTGTTGTTCCCGTTAAACGCTGTGTTGTTTGTGGTTTTCGATTTCGCGACTGTCAAAGAAAACCTGGGGCATTTACCACGATCGGCAGACGCGGAACGCAACCGAAGATTAACCAGGCTTTTGATGTCGGCGTTACCACTGGGGTTGGGCGGAGCTATTTTTGCATTGAATATGGTGATTCCACGCGGTTTGCTGGAGCATCATTTTTCGTTAGCGGAAGTCGGCGTGTTTGCGGCGCTGGCTTTTTTTGCCCGAGCCGGTACGCCAGTGATTCAAGCATTTGGACAAGCATCATCGCGACGACTGGCTAAGGCGGTCGCCGAGGGTAACTCGCAGGATTTCATGAAGATTCAGTGGCAGGCATGCAAGATCCCGGTAGCCCTTGGGCTGACTGCCATCGTTGGCGGCTGGTTTATTGGGCAACAAGTCGTCACTGGCGTCTACGGAGCGGATTACTTGACCTCACGTTTTGCGATTGTCCTGATCGCCACTTATGCGACCCTGGTCTACATCTCGACAGTACTGACATACGGCGTGATTGCCGCTCGTCGCCTGAAGAGTCAATTGGTCGTGCTTAGCTTGACGGTGGTTGCGGTATTCATCGGTTGCCGGTTGTTGGTGCCTGAATACGGAATCACCGGCGCATGTGCCAGTCTTGCTATCTCGGCAGTCGTGCGAATCATCGGAAACGTTGTGATCAATGTCCAGGCGGTTCAGGCGATGGCGACAACCGGATCCAACCAGGCAGCCAATTCCAGAAAACCTCACAAACTGACAACTGAATCGGGAACGTAACGTGGCCAAACCAAGTCTGATTCTTCGGCGAATTTATTCCGACCTGATTAAACGTCGGACGCGAGTAACGCTGCATCCAAGCAGCGAGCCTGCGATGCGCGAAGACCCGATTTTTGTGATCGGATTGTTTCGCTCTGGCACGACCTTGATGCGATACATTCTGGACAGCCACACGCGAATTGCATGTCCGCCGGAAACACGGTTTATGGTCCAGCTGGCAGAAATGATCGACAACAAACGGACTCTGGCCGGTATGGAGTCGATGGGTTTTGATCGCGCCCACGTCGGCCAACAACTGCGAAGTACAATCTGTTACTTCATGGAGAATTACGCCCAGTCAAAACAAAAACCGCGCTGGGCCGACAAGACTCCCGAGTACGTTGGCATCCTGCCGTTTCTGCAGGAGATTTTCCCAACCGCACGATTCATCATGTTGTACCGGCATCCGCTCGATCAAGTTCACTCGAACGTAAAGTCCGGGTTGGGCATTGCCGACCGAATCGGTGAATTTATGGAGCCCGGCGATTCGAATTATGTTGCCGGTGCCAAGTACTGGGCTGAACAGTCGGCCAGAATGTTGGAATTCGAAAGATCTTTCCCATCGATCACGCATCGTATTCGTTATGAAGACATGTGTGATCATCCGGAGCAGTTTCTAAAGCCGATGTTCGACTTCCTTGGCGAAAAGTGGGAACCGTCGGTGCTTGAGTTTTACAAGTTCGAACACGACTACGGCGCCGAGGACGGAAAAGTCGGGTCCAGTCGAGGGATTTCTCGTTCGAGCCACGATCCGTCCAAGTGGGAGTCGCGTGATCTCGCAGATTGTCATGGCATCGTCAGTGCCGTGGCTGCTACGCTGGAATATGAGTTTCCAAAAGTGAATGCTTGATCGCTCGTTTTTTCGCCAACCCACGCCGTCGCTTACTTGTTGGAATCATGTTAGCACCAAACCCAGCTGAAAAATCCCGCACGCTGATCGACACGGTATTCCTGATATTCGTGTTTCTGATTCCGTTGTTCCCGCGTCCCACCGCGATGGGTCCGGAACGCTGGATTGTGCCATTGGTGATGTCCGCACTGATTGGGCTCTGGCTGGTTTGCCGGCCGAGCATCAAGAAGATTCGCGGCGGCAATTTTCAGCTACTGGTCCTGGTGCTGTTATTCCCGTTGATCACGTTCTGTATTCGTTCCGTCGTGCAGGGGGGATTAGCTGACGAGGCCTTGCAGTTTGTTTCAAGGATCCTGTTTGCGATCGGCCTGTTTGTCATGACGCATTGGTTGTGCACAACGCAAGTCCCGCGAAAGACTGTCTTCAAGATGTTCTTCTACGGTTTCCTGGCGACATCCGTTTTGACAATTTTCTGCGGCGTCACCGGAATCCAGATCCTGGAAGAGGACAGCGTTAAACCATCCCGCTTTCTGGGGCTGCAAAAATCAACCGGCATCTTCCGAAGTTTCGGCGAGTTCGGGATCATGGCGGGTATCGCTTGGTCCTACCTGTTGATGTATCGCCGCGAACATCATGTGCTGACATGCCTGATCGGTGGCGCGATGATCTTCCTGGCCATGTTGATCGCTCAATCACGTAACGTCTATCTGGTGTTTATCCTGGTTTCGGTTTTGCTGGTGATGTTCAAGAATTTCCGCTTGCCAGTGTTCTTCCGGGTCTCGTTGGCCTCATTGATGATCCTGATTCCGTTCGCTATGGAGATGACGGTTCCGTTACTGCAAACGACGAATTTTGGAAACCAGTTGATCGGAACAGGTTCGATTCTGGAACGAAATGTTGATATTCGATTCGAACAAATTGAAGAAGCCGGCAAAATGATCAGTCAAGATCCTGGTGGCGCAATCGTCGGCTTCCCTCGCTCAGACTGGCGAGACTTGATGATGGAGTCACGAGGTGCGGTGGTCGCGCCGCACAACCACTTCGTCAGCAACGTCCTGTTTTTGGGGATTGCCGGGGGCACCGTTTGGATTTTGGGGTTGTTTATCATACCTGGTATCTCGTTGTCGCAACGGATTCAAGGAGACAGGGAATGCCAATTGGCGATGGCCACATTTCTGGGCTGTATCATTGGCCTTAGTTTCTATGAAGGCTTTTTCTCAGTCGTGGTGATGTTTTCGCTTGCGATGGCCTGGACCTGCGCCTACTCGGCGAAGTATCAGCCGGTTGTTCAGAAGCAGACTTCAGAAACAACCAGCGACGATAGCCAGGAAGTGGACGAGGTTGCCGTGACTAAACCTTTGAGGTCATGGCAATGAAAGTCGTTTACGTTGCTGGATATGGTCGAAGTGGATCGACCGTGTTGGACATGTTGCTGGGATCGCACGAAAACGTGGTCGGGATGAGCGAGCTGACTCATGCCTTTCGGTACCATGATTCCGATTTGAACTGCTCATGCGGCACGACGTTTCAGCAATGTGATTTGTGGGCAACACTGTTCGAACGACTGGAATTTCCAGATCAATTGAATGCCAGCGACTTGGCCAGATGGACTCGAAAGCTGGAGTCGCGACCGTTGTGGTTTTCTCGTTTGTTCCATCGCCAGGCGTTGAAGGGCTACGGAACAATGTGGCGTCAGGTCTTCGAACTGATTTCCGAATTGGAAGGCGTACCGGTTGTCGTAGATTCGTCAAAGACGACGCGGTTGACCGCTTGCCGCGCCAAGTTGTTGAAAAAGGTCTGCGGACTTGATGTCAGTACGATTCACCTGGTGCGTGACCCGCGTGCGGTAATGTGGAGTTACTTGCGGGGTAACAATGTGGAACTTGAAAAAGGTAACAATCGCGTGAAAACCGGCGGGGCCTACCGCGTATTGGTCAGCTGGATACTGACAAACATCGCCGTCCATATGACGCAGTGGTTTTCCAGCACGTCATACGTGCGAACTCGTTACGAAGATCTGGTGACGGATCCTGCTGGCCAGTTAAAACAGCTAAGCGAACAACTTCAATTGAATTTGAATGTGCAAAACCGCGATGGCGAGTTAGCAGAATTGCCGGGCAGTCACGGCGTGGCTGGTAATCGGGTGCGTCGCAAGGGCGTGCAGAACCTTGTTCTGGACGACCAGTGGAAGACCAAACTGAAAAAGCGTTTGGCAAACCTGACCATTATTTGCTGGCCTTTTATGAAACGATATGGCTACTGATAAAACCAACCCGAAAATTCTTCACGTTTCCACGATCGCCGTGACGTTGTCGAAGTTCATTGCTCCCATCGCGCAACAGCTGCGGGAAATGGGGTGCCGTGTCGACGCAGCTGCCTCAGAGATCTCGGAGAATCAAGGTTGCGCCCAGGCGTTTGACCACTGTCACTCGATTCCCTTTGAACGAAAGTTCCTGTCGAAGGCAAATCTGACCGTCGCCATGCGAACGATTCGGGAGCTGGCGGATTCGGAGGCTTACGATCTGGTGCATGTGCACACGCCGATCGCCTCGTTCGTAACACGTCGTGCTCTGCGCAATCGAAAGCCGGATCAAAAACTGGTTTATACGGCGCATGGTTTTCACTTTTTCGATGGAGCCAGCTGGTTGCGAAACAAGTTGTTTGCCACTCTGGAAAAGTCTGCTTCGAAATGGATGGATCATTTGATCGTGATCAATCGTCAGGATCAACGAAACGCTTTGAAGCTGGGCCTGGCAACAGAACAGAGTCTGACTTACATGTCGGGAATCGGAATCGATCTGGCTAAATTTCAGGTCCCACCCAACGCCAGTGAAATTCGCAGAAAAAAATTGCAAGAACTCGGCATCCCCCAGGATTCCTTTGTGTTCTTGAAGGTCGCTGGCTTTACGCCCAACAAAAAACATTGCGATGCCGTTCGTGCGTTTGCGAAATTGCCGAGTGACCGTCGATTTGATCTGTTGTTCGCTGGCGATGGAACGATGCGACAAGAGACGTTGCAGTTGGCCGAGCAATTGGGTGTGGCAGATCGAGTTCATTTTCTGGGCTACCGCAACGACATCAAGGAACTGGTCACGACTTGTGACACGATGATGCTGGTCTCCGGGCGCGAGGGCTTGCCTTGCAGTGTCATGGAAGGCATGGCACTCGGGAAGACTTTTGTGGGAACCAACATTCGCGGCACTTCCGATTTGCTGGCTGACCGCGTCGGGCTATTAGTGCCAGCGGGGGCTCCGGATGAATTGGCAAGGGCCATGATCGAATCGCAAACGTTTCAACCCAATTCCGAAAAATTGGCTGAGCGATTACAACAGTGCAGCCTGGAAAACATCGTCGAACAACATGTTCAGTTGTATCAACAATTGTTGAACTGGACTCCTTCCCGACAAGTCAGTCACCGATCGCAAGCGGTCACCACGAGGGCTTCATAAATTGTCTGATCGTATTTATCTTTCGCCGCCACACATGTCGCCTCGCGAACGAGAGTTGTTGCTTGATGCTTTCGATTCGAACTGGATCGCGCCACTGGGTCCGCATGTCAACGAATTTGAAAAGGAATTTGCTGAGGCCGTGCAGATGCCCTTCGCGGCAGCCTTGGCCAGCGGGACGTCGGCACTGCATTTGTCGTTATTGATGCACGATGTGCAGCCGGGCGACGACGTCGTCACGTCAACATTGACGTTTGTGGCCACGGCCAATGCGATCAAGTACTGCGGTGCGAACCCGGTTTTTCTGGATAGTGATTGGGAAACATGGAACCTCGATCCAAACCTGTTGGAAGAGGAACTGAAAGAAGCCAAACAGGCAAACCGGATGCCCAAGGCGGTGTTGGCCGTTGATGTAAACGGTCAATGTGCCGACTACGATGCGATCGAAGAGATCTGCGACCGATTTGAAGTACCCTTGATCGAAGACGCGGCGGAATCGCTGGGCGCTCGGTACAAGGAACGATCCGCCGGCAGTTTCGGCCGCGCGGGAATCTTCTCATTCAATGGGAACAAGATTATCACGACCAGTGGTGGCGGAATGATGGTCTCAAACGACAAGGACTTGATCGACAAGGCTCGCTTTCTGGCCACGCAAGCCAGAGACCCGTTCCCGCACTACGAACATTCGCATGTCGGATACAATTACCGGATGAGTAATTTGTTGGCTGCCGTTGGTCGCGGCCAGCTGTCGGTGTTGTCGGATCGAGTCGAAAGCCGGCGTCGCAACTTCGACTTCTACAAGCAACAACTAGGTGAACTGGACGGTATTGCGTTCATGCCCGAGCCCGAGGGGTACTACTCGACGCGTTGGTTGACCGCTTTAAAGATCGACGCAGAGAAGTTCGGTGTCAGTCGCGAGGACTTACGATTGGCGCTGGAACAAGAAAACATCGAGTCCCGTCCGATCTGGAAACCGATGCATATGCAGCCTGTATTTGCCGACTGTCGTTCACGCTGTCGGGCCGTCAGTGAAACGTTGTTCAACGATGGACTCTGCCTGCCAAGCGGTTCTGCCATGACCGAAGATCAGTTGCGACGCGTCGTTTCGATTATTCACTCTTGTCGTGAATCAGCACTCAGTCGGAAGTAGGAAATCGTGCAACTAAAAATCAAACGAATGCTGGACCTGCTTTTGTGTCTGTTGATGTCACCGTTGTTGGTGCCGCTGTTTCTGATCATTGCGCTGATCATCAAGCTGGATGGTGGACCGGTCTTTTTTAATGCAGCGCGAGTCGGCAAGCATCAAAAACATTTCAAGGCAATGAAGTTTCGCAGCATGATCGTCAACGCCGACAAGTATCTGGATGAGGACGGCCGACCGACCAGAAACCGGATCACCTGGATTGGAAAATGGTTACGACGGTTTAGCATCGACGAGTTGCCACAGGTTATCAATGTGCTGAAGGGCGAAATGAGCTTTATCGGTCCGCGCCCTATTTTGCCGGGAAACCTGGACGAAGTCCCGCAGGAATATCACGATCGCTTCGATGTTTCGCCAGGACTTTCCGGTTTGGCGCAAGTGTCAGGCAGAAACACTCTGCCTTGGGTCGAGCGGTATAAGCTGGATGTGGATTACGTTAGAAACTATTCGCTCTGGCTGGATGCAAAAATCTTGTTCCGAACTTTTTCGGTTGTGGTGACGGGTGCCGGAATGGTGGCCGATCGCAATCCTGATCAAGCACGGGCGAAACAGTAGCCATGGATGTATTCGCCGAATTGAATGAGTTGATCCCAGGTCTTGATGATCGTTTGTTTCCCGATCCACCTGTCGGTCGCAATGTTTTCGTGGTTGGTGCGCCGCGATCTGGCACAACCTTGCTGACACAAATGGTCAGCTGTGCATTCGATATCGGGTACATCAACAATGTCGCTGCGTCATGGTGGCAATCACCAGCGGCGGGCGTGGTTTACGCTAATCGTCTGGTGACCGAACGCCGATTCGCTGGTGTGTCAAACTTTGGCGGAACTTCAGGGCCGGCCGAGCCTCACGAGTTCGGCGGTTTCTGGCGAAACAAACTTGGCTATCGCGACATGCTTCAGCAGGAATCGCACGATCCGGATTGGGATGGTTTGTTGCGATCACTTGACCAGATCGGGCAAGCCTGGGAAGGCCGGTCGGTGTTGTTCAAAGTGTTTCAACTCGTTTGGCACTTGCAGGAAATTCATCAACGTCGCCCTGAAACGAAATGGATTTGGGTACAACGTGACCTTCCGTCCAATGCCCAGTCGCTTCGGAAACTGATCGAGCTGCGGGGTGAGACCTGGACTTCGGCGGTGCCGCTAAAGGCCATTCGTGAATTTAGTGACGCCTCGGATTTGGAACGCAGCGTTGCCCAGATTGTTTTTTATTGCGAATGGCTGGAGCAACAGTTTGCGGCCATTCCGTCCAGCGCTGTGTTGCGAGTGCAGTTGAGTGATTTGGCAGCAGAGCCCCGGCAACAATTGCAAAGAGTCGGCGACTTCGTCGAACAGGATTTGCGAATAGAACAGTTGGAAGCAATCGCTGCGGGAACCAGGTCGGCCAGCCCACTCGATCCCGCGTTTGTTAGAGAAATAGATTCGATTTGCGAACGGGTCAAGAGTTAATGATCAATCTGGAAACTATTGAATCAAGAGAGGCATGGAACGAGGCAATTGCCCGATTCGATAAGCGTGACTTCTTTCATACATTCGAGTACCACGAAAACTGCGCGACGGATGCGGAAAGCAAGCCGCTGCTGATCGTGGGTGGTCAAACCGATTCACCGACTTTCGCATTGCCGATGCTGCGGCGAGATTTGCCAGATGGGAAATTCGATTTGGTCTCGGTCTATGGCTACACCGGCTTGCTTTGTCATGATAACCGGTCGATGCCTGAGGTACTCGATCAATTGAAACCTGCGTTGGCTGACATTGGTTGCGTCAGCTGTTTCTCCAGAATGCACCCGATCATTCACGAAGATATTCCGGACCATGATTGTTTGGTTGCCGCGGGGAAGACGATCTCGATTGCCTGTTTGCCCGAAGACGAACGAATGTTGGGCTACCGCAAGACAACTCGTTATGAAATTCGGAAGCTTGCCAAACTGGATTCGGAAGCAAGGTTTGATACAAGTGACGAGTCGTTTGGTGCATTCGTGGAAATCTATTATGCCACGATGCGAGACTTGGACGCCGCTGATTCCTACTTCTTCGATCGAGACTGGTTACGAAATGTTCTGAATATCCCGGGCGTCCAAACGACAATTGGAACCGTGATTTACGAAGGGCAGATTGTTTCTGCAGCGCTGTTCACATGCATTCAGGGGACCGCTCAGTATTTCCTGGGAGGTGCGAATCGCGAGTTTTCGAAGCTTGCTCCGCAAAAGTTGTTGCTGCACCGAGCGGTCGATTGGGCGATTGAGCACGGTGCTGAATCGCTGCATTTAGGTGGTGGTCGCGGCTCTCGGGAAGACGGTTTGTTCCGATTCAAGTCCGGGTTTTCCAAAACGGTTCACGAATTCAAGTTGATGAAGTTGATCTGTGACGAAACAGTGTATGCGGATTTAACCAGAACGCATGCCGATCGCCTGCAGGTCTCCCTGGACACAATTGCAGAATCAAATTTCTTCCCTGCCTATCGTGCAGTCATTAATTCTGATGAATGAAGTTGGCGCAATAAAATAAGGCCCGGCTTTTTAGGCCGGACCTTACTTCACTTTTACCAGCGATCGTCTAACTAGCTTTTTTGTTCAAAAAGCTGAGCTGTCTTCGCTGGCTCCAGGGTTGTCTCGGAGATTTCAATAATCTCTGACAACAAAGACTCTTCCAGTTCTGTCACACCAGTCTCAATGTCACGATCCGTTAGCAATGATCTTGCTTGCCGTGGCCATGATTCTGGTTCCACAGAGTCCAGGTTTTCATTAGCGTTCTGGATCAAGTCGATCAGGTGTTGTCCACTCAATTCAGCGATCTGTTCAATCGAATCGATACCTTCCTTTTTCAAAAGGCTTTGAGTCGATGGG
Organism: uncultured Pirellulaceae bacterium; assembly: GCA_964588195.1. GTDB lineage: Bacteria > Planctomycetota > Planctomycetia > Pirellulales > Pirellulaceae > CAJQPP01. The sequence continues at coordinate 41,610 of CAZPOL010000011.1, forward strand.
CAGATGCCGCGAATCAACGTCAGGTCTTCAACAGATATTCCCTGAGGTTGTTGCCCGGCAGCGAATCCCTGAATGCTGTGTTGAGCAGGCTTTTTCGAAGTTGATTTGTTGCCTCGGCTGCCTTGCCAAAGACTCAAACCTTCCCAATCGTTTCGTAAAGCGAAACTGGCTTGCTCGTGCCATGACGTTGGATCAATCAATTTGAATTTCGATCCACCAGATTCCAATAACAAATGCAGGTCACCAATTGGTGTCGCTTCCAGTTCCTGGAAAGTGTTGATGCCCGCATCGTTCAGTAGAGCCGCAGTCGCCGGTCCGATGCCACTGATGCGAGTCAGCTTATCCGGGCCCGTTGATGCAGATCGCGTACGAATGGCAGTACGACTGGCCGAAGTTTCTTGACGGCTGGTCAAGTCGCCAGACTCAGTCGCTTCACGATCGTCGACGTGATTCGACTGCCATTGCTTGAGTCCGTCCCAATCGCCGCGAATCGCAAAACTCGCTTGGTGCGACCAGTGCGTTGGATCGGCCAGTTTGAATTGCGAACCAGCTGCTTCCAGCTGCTCCTGCAACCAACCGGTCTTGGCAGTGCTCAAATCCTGAAAGCTGCGAATGCCAGACTCGTGCAATACTTTGGCGGTAGCCGGTCCGATGCCATTGATTTTCGTCAAGTCATCGCGACCCGGTGTTCCTTCAGTTCGTGGTTGTGACACCTGGCTGCCGGACAAGCTGCTAGTCGCCAGGTTCTCGAACTGCTCAGTCTGCTGATGGTCGACCAGGACCGAATCGATGTCCGCTTCCTCGTTAACCCATTGCTGACGAACATCTGACTGAACCTGACGGTTCCGCTCGGCGCTCTGTGTTGCGTCGGTCAACTGGCTGGAGTGATCAATCCACTCCTGCAACTGGTGAGGTTCAAATGTCAAACCGCTATACGCCAGATCGGCTTTCAGTTGTTCTGGTTCAGCAGCAGCCAAGTCTTCCAAACGGCGATAGCCTTTAGCATACAACGCCTCTTCACACTCCGAATTGATTCCCGGCAGAGAAGACAAGCGGTATCGATCGGATGAGCGTTCTGTCGAAGCTTGAACAGACGAGTGTGCGATCTCTTCCTCGTCAGCAGGCTTCCAACGCGAGTCATTGCTGACACGTTCTTTCGTCGAAATCTCACTGACATCACTGATCTCACGGCTGTCCTGGTTGTCCAGGTTGTCCTGGTTCGTATCAATGTTCAGGAGTTCTTCCGACTGGCTCAGACTCAATTGGCCAGAATCGACAAGCTGCTGATGCTTCTTGCGATCATCAAATTCAACCACATCACCCGAGGGGGTCTGAAGGTTTGATTCCTTACTCGCCTTTATTTCCTTAATCGCCTTTGTTTCCGTACTCGCTTTTTCAGCATCCGACTCGTTGATTCCAATCACACCCAGCGAGGATGTCTGAAGACGTGTTTCCTTGCTGGCTTTCTTGGTATCCAAAGAACGAGTCTTTCGATTTTCAGTAGTTGAAGCCCCTACCAGTTCCAGATTTCTCTTTGGTTGGGCCAACCGCTCAGTTTCTCCGATCGCCTTTCCAGTTGTCGTAGTCACCTTGTTGGTGGCATGGGCGAGGCCATTACGATGACGCAGTGACTGCTCGCTCCGGTCTTTGCCCTTCAACCAACGGTAGGCAATCCAGCCCAGCATAGGCAGCAACAGGACAGGTAGCAGGAACCACCAACCGCCAGCACGTCGCGACGATTGTTGCGAACGGCGAACAACGCGACGAGTCGTCGCGGTGGGAACTGGTTTGGCACTGCTCGATTTTGCCGTGCTGTTAGAATTTGCAGTACGCTTGGAATTTGCAGTGCGGTTAGAATTTGCAGTGCGGCCCTTCAAGGCTGGTGCCTTTGGAATGCCGGCTTGTGCCTGGATGCCGGGCTGCGCTTTGATTCCCGGTTGTGCTTTTATACCAGGCTGAGTTTTAACGCCCGGTTGAGCTTTAACGACGCCAGGAGCGAGTGCATCAGATTGTGCCAGGACGCCCGGTTGAGTGTTAACTTTAGGGGCAATTGCACCTGGTTGCGCCGGGCCAATCGGTAGTTCATTGTCAATATGGAATTCATTGACAATAATCTGGCCTCGTTGACCGGCGACCTTGCGATCTTGTGGTTTATTGTTTTCCAGTTGAACACGGCGACCTTCTTCGACCAACCATTGGCTTCCTTGAGGGGCGAGTTCCTGGGTTGGTTGGTTTGGAAGCTCTCTACTCTGTAGTGAATCGTTCTGTAGCGTTCGCTCTTGAAGCGTTCGCTCTTGAGGCATTCTGTTGTTTGCAATTTCTGGTTGAGTGTGATGGAATTGTTGCGACTCAGATCCTGCGACAATCGGAGGTGCCGTTGGCAGAACCTCTTGCGGAAACGCTTCTTCTTGCAAGAGCACTTCTTCTTGCGGGAACGCTCTCTGTTGAGGTAAAACGATTTGGCTCTGTTGAGGCAATGCGCTCTGTTGAGGTAATGCGCTCTGTTGCCGCAATGTTCGTTGCTGACGCAGCGTTTCTTCCTGACGGTTTAATTTTGCTGGACCGATTGCTGATTCAGCAGCCAAACCGTTTTCCAAACCGCTTTCCAATCGATATTCCAAACCACTTGCCGCAGGCTCGATACTTGATGGTTCAATTGTCGATGGTTCGATAGCCGATGGCTCGATAGCCGAACCTTCGGTAAATCCGTAGTAGTTACCATTCCAGGGTCGGTCGTTGTTCCACCAATAGAACAGACTCCAACCAGGTTTCCGGGCAGAGAAGTCTGCGGCCGAACCGTCGATCGTTGGCGGCGTGATCGCATTTGCTTGCGGTGTCGATGGTGCAGCTTGAATTCGTTTAGTCGGGCTCGACTGTTGTTCTTGAGTGCGTGTTTGACGCGACAAGACGTTGGCAGGACCGAGTTTGGTTTCTTGATTGTCCGCTAATTCTGCTGCTCCAGCTTCTTCTTGCAACAGGTAGCATGTAAAGGCTGGTGTGTCGTCGTTGGAAGTCAATTTGGACTCGACCAATTTTTGACTCGTTTGCTTTAGCTCAGTTGTTTTGGATTCCTGAGCGGAAGCGGTGCTGGCCAAAAGGCCGATGGCTAGAAATTTGATAGTCAGTTTCATATGTTTGATCCCCCGAAAAGTGAAGTGAAAAGAGGTGCGTCAATAAACCTATGTCGCAAGTCTTCGAGAAACTCGTTTGCAGGCCTGGAAAATTCAAGAAACGAAAAACTAGAAACACACGCGACGATTCTGCGGACTCACCGTTTTCTTTTCGCGACACGGTTTTCGATTTCGGTGGGTATACCCTTGGCGCGATTCGGTTAATGCGGCCTCGTATTGTGTCGAGTCTTTTCCACGCTGCGGAACTAACGCCGTTGAACTATCAATTAGAGAGCCATCCGATTTCGAAAACGTTGCGGTTGGATTTGGTTCTTGTCGCTAACGTCCATGGCTTTCACTGCTCTCTTCTTTCTCTTCACAACTCCGCGTCTTCGCGCCTCCGCGAGACACCTTCCTGCTAAACACGTCAGGCACCACGCGATATGCCAAGGGCCGGGCAACGAATCGATTGCAGGTGTGCCCAGAATGTTCATAAACCCCTTATCAGTCGGGTTTTGCGCGCTATGCGGATCGTTGACCTTTAACGATGGTTTACTTAGACTGAACAATAGCCGTTAGGGAGGTCATGGCGGAGATTCAATGGATCTTCCTACGGTCGAAAAGCTTCTACTGCTTTCCCACCGGAGAATCCCATGAAATGTTCAGGAAATGTCCTGAGTCGACGGAGTCTTTTAACCGTTGGCGCAATCGGCGGCCTTGGTCTCAGCTTGACTGATTTCTTTCGCTTGAAAAAAGCGCAGGCAGAAAACAGCAAGACTAGTGATCCAGCGAAAGAAGGTACTGCCAAATCGGTGATCTTCATTTACTTGCCAGGCGGGATGGCCCAGCAAGAGACGTTTGATCCGAAGCCTTACGCTCCGCTGGAATATCGTGGTCCGCTGAACAGCATCGAAACGAATGTTGCGGGTGTGCGTTTCGGCCAATACCTGCCGAAGACTGCCAGGATAATGGACAAGATCACGGTGATCCGATCGATGACTCATGGCGAAGCCGCACACGAACGCGGGACTCACAACATGTTCACCGGTTATCGCCCGAGTCCGGCGTTGCAGTTTCCGAGTATCGGCAGCGTAGTATCACACGAGTTTGGGCCTCGCAACAATTTGCCGCCGTACGTTTGCATTCCCAGGCAGCCGAATACCTATGCTGGTCCGGGTTACCTGAATGACTCGTTCGCTGGGTTCAGTATCGGCGATGATCCGGCGCGGAAAGGTTTCAAGGTTCGTGACTTGCAGGTGCCAGGCGGAATCGACGAGGCGCGGTTTATCAAGCGACGCAAATTGCTGGAACAAGTCAACAACCATTTTCGGCAACGAGAAAGCGATCCGTCGCTGGACGCGGTCGATACGTTTTACGATCGGGCCTACAGCTTGGTCAGTTCTCAAGCGGCGCGGGAAGCCTTCGACATCGAAAAAGAAGAGGCGGCGACTCGTGATGCTTATGGCCGCAACACGGCCGGTGCCCGAATGCTGTTGTCGCGGCGACTTGTCGAAGCCGGCGTCCGGTTCGTCACGATGACCTACGGTGGTTGGGATATGCATGACAACATTCACAGCGGAATGAAGCGTAACCTGCCAGCGTTCGACCAAGGCTACGCTCAATTGATCACCGACCTGGAGCAACGTGGGTTACTGGATTCCACTTTGGTTTGCGTGGCCACTGAATTCGGCCGCACTCCAAAGATTAACGGCACCGGTGGTCGCGATCACTGGCCAAAGGTGTTCAGCATTTCCATGGCGGGTGGCGGGATCAAACGCGGAACCGTTTATGGCAAATCCAATTCAACGGCCAGCGAGCCCGAAGACAATCCGTTGTCTGTCGAGGATTGGGCAACCACGATGTATCACTGCCTGGGTATCACGGCCGACAAGGAGTTGATCGCGCCGGGTAATCGGCCGATTGAAATCGTCAACGGCGGAACCGTTTGCAAAGACTTGTTGATCTGATCTCGCCCACCGAATCTTCCGAGCCCTACCTACATGTACCCGAAACAGAATCGCCTGTTGTCGTTACTGAAAATGCAAGAGTTCAAGCACGCCTTGATGTTGATCGTGTTGATGTCGTGGATCGTTTGTGACGCGGGCTCCGTTGCTGCGAATGGTTCAGCCGCCTTGTCCTCGCCCCAGCTAAACTTGATCATGCCGCGTGGCGTGCAACGAGGGCACGAGCATGTGTTGACGTTCTCCGGGGCTCGATTACAAGAGACGCAGGAAGTGTTTTTGTATTCGGAAGGCGTCACTGTTCTGAAGTTCGAACAGGTCGACGCTAACAATGTGAAAGTGACAGTTCAAGTTGCCCCCGAATGTCGACTCGGTGAACATGTCGCTCAGTTGCGTACGAACTACGGGATTTCCGAGTTCCGAACTTTTTTTGTCGGCGCCCTGCCTGCCGTCGCAGAAGTCGAACCCAATAACGAATTTGAGAAGCCACAGTCGGTCGCGCTGAATCATACGATTGCCGGGACCATTACTTCTGAAGACGTCGACTATTTTCAGATCGATGTAAAACAGGGCCTGCGGGTTTCAATTGAAATCGAAGCCATTCGCCTGGGCGGAGCGTTGATCGATCCGTACATTGCGGTGCTGGACGAGAAACGATTCGAGATTCATGCCCGCGACGATACTCGTTTGTTGAAGCAGGATTGTTTCGTCTCGTTCGTCCCGCAAGCCGATGCGACTTACACCGTCCTGGTTCGCGATGCATCTTATGGTGGTGACGGAAATTGCCGCTATCGATTGCATGTTGGCGATTTTCCAAGGCCGACGTTAAGTTACCCAGCGGGTGGCCAGATCGGAACGGAGACTGAACTGCAACTGCTGGGCGATCCAACCGGCCCGCTCGAACACAAGATGAAAGTCGTTGCACCCGGACGATCGGGCTCAGGAATTTATTATGCCGACGAGCAGGGCGTTACTCCTTCGGCCATTGCCTTTCGCCCGAGCGAATTGCCGAACGCAATGGAAGCCGAGCCCAACTCGGGATTCAATAACTGTACGAAGGTTACGTTGCCTTGTGCGTTGAACGGGAAATTGCAGGAGCCCGGTGACCTGGACTGGTACGGTTTCGAGTGCAAGAAAGGTCAGGTCTACGATTTCGAAGTGTATGCCCAGCGGATCAATTCGCCGCTGGACGTCGCGATCAATGTTTACGGAACGGACAAGAAACACATTCAGGGTAACGACGATTCGCGAGGCGCGGATCCGTATTACCGATTCACAGCACCCGCCGATGGTTTGTATTACTTGCGAGTCCGCGATCTGTTGGGGCGGGGCGGAGAACAGTTTATCTACCGTGTTGAAGTCGCTGCACCAAAACCAGCGCTGTCGATTGGCATCCCGCGGGTGGCTAGATACAGCCAATATCGCCAGAGCATTTTTGTGGCTCAGGGAAATCGTTTTGCGACACAGATCAGTGCGACGCGAGCGAATTTTGGGGGCGAGCTGAAATTGCTGCAGGATCAATTGCCAGCTGGGATCACGATGCATGCCCGGCCGATGGCTGCGAATCTGAATTTGATGCCTGTCGTTTTCGAGGCGTCGGCGGATGCAGAGCTGACGGGCAAACTGGTCGATCTGATATCCGGTCACGTCGACGACTCAAAAGAAATCAAAGGCGGCTATCGCAATACAGGCCAGATGGTCAGCGGGCCACCCAACAATGCGATGTACGTTGGCTGCGATGTTGATCGCTTGCCGATGGCGGTCGTCAAACCGTTGCCCTTCAAAATTGACATCGTGCAACCGCAGGCACCTTTGGTTCGCGAGGGCAGCTTAAAGATCAAGGTCGTGGCGACACGTGATGAAGGTTTCACCGCCCCGATCACTTTGCAGTTTCCGTTTCGCCCGCCCGGCGTTGGCACTCGCGGCACGGTCGTGATTCCTGAAGGAAAGACGGAAGCCTGGTATCCGTTGAACGCGAACGGGAACGCTCAGATTCGCGAGTGGCCGATCTATGTATTGGCCAACAGCAATGTCGGCGGGAATGCATGGGCCTCATCGCAACTGGCGACGTTGAATGTGACTGAGCGGATGGTGACGATGGGAATTGCCAGAGCGGCGTGCGAGCAAGGACAGACGACTCAGTTCATTTGCAAACTCAATCATGTCTCGCCTTTCGAAGGGCAGGCCAAGGCCGAGTTGCTGGGGATACCGCCTCATACGGAAGTCCAGGCGATGACGTTCGACAAGACGACCGAAGAATTGGTGTTCACGGTAAAGACTCAACCCAAGACGCCTGTCGGAAAACATACGGGTGTGTTCTGTCGTGTGAGAATCCCCTATCAAGGCGAATCGATTGTTGCGACCGCTGGTCGGTCGGAATTACAGGTCGATAAACCGCTCGCCAAGCCGCAGGTGGCAGCGAAAGCAACGGAAGCAGCGGCGAATGCTGAACCCAAACCGGCAGCGAAAAAGCCGTTGTCGCGTTTGGAGAAATTGCGTCAAGCGGCTCGTCAACAGAGCGAGCAAAAAGGTAAGCAATGAGAAACATTTTTACTAACTCGACATGGATCGAACGCAGCTGCAAGGCATTGGCGGGCTTTGTTGTCTCTGTTTTGATCGGCATCGGCTGCGCTGCGAGTCTTCCCGAAGATGCAGAGACACCTGCATCGCTTGAATGGAATCGCACAACCGCCGAAAATGAAACTGTTCCAAACGAAACCGTTCCAAGCGATCCTTTGAAATCTGCAGCGGTAGAACTGAAGGTCTTTCCTGAGAACGTAAATATTACTCACGGCCGCGATCGCCAGTCGTTTGTCGTTCAGGCTGTCTTGGAAAATGGAGTCACCATTGATGTGACTCAGCAAGCCAGTGTGCAACTTGAGAATGAACAAGTGGCGACGCTGGACGGGAACCAATTGCTGCCAGCGGCCGATGGTGATGGCAAGTTGAAAGTTTCTTACGGCGATTTGCAGGTTGATGTGCCAGTGCAAGTTTCCAACGTTGCCACGCGGCACCCGATCAGTTTTCAGCTGGATGTTATGCCAGTGTTCATGAAGGCAGGCTGCAACGCGGGCAGTTGTCACGGGGCGGCGCGTGGAAAAGACGGATTCCGTTTGTCGTTGTACGGTTTCGATCCCAAAGGCGACTACCATCGGCTGACTCGCGAGATGGTTGGCCGGCGCATCGACCTGGCGTTACCGGAAAGTTGTTTACTAATCGAAAAGGCAACCGGCGAAGTTTCTCATACGGGTGGACAACTGATTAAAAAAGGCGACCCGTATTACCAGGCGGTGATGGAGTGGCTGAGCGATGGCGCCAAGTATGATCCAGGCGAGGTTGCGACGGTTGAGCGGTTGGAGGTTTATCCGCCGTCGGCGGTTCTGGAGGGCGCGGGATCGCAACAGCAGTTAACTGTGCGAGCCGTGTATTCGGATGGCAACGACCGGGACGTGACCGATCTGGCGTACTTCCTCTCCAGCAACGCCAACTCTGCAAAGGTCGATCAAAGCGGCATGGTGTCGGCCGACAACCGGGGCGAGGCCTTTGTGATGGCTCGATTCGAAACGCACACGGTGGGGATTCCTGTCATCGTGTTACCGGGCGAAGCCAGTTTTCAATGGGAGAACGTGCCGGAAAACAATTACATCGACAAACTGATCAATCAGAAACTGAAAAAGCTGCGGATCCAACCCTCGGAATTGTGTAGTGACGGCGAGTTCATTCGCCGCGCCAGTCTGGATATCTGTGGTTTGTTGCCTACCACCGAACAATTGGCGGCGTTCATTGATGACCCGGATCCGGACAAGCGCAGCAAGTTGGTCGATCGGTTGCTGGAGCGCAAGGAGTTCGTTGAGATTTGGGTGATGAAGTGGGCGGAGTTATTGCAAGTCCGTTCTTCGAACATCGTCAGCTACAAAGCGACGCTGTTGTACTACAACTGGTTGCAGGAGCAGATTGCTTCGAACGTACCGATCGATCAAATGATCATTAACATTCTCAGTAGCGAAGGCGGAACATTTGCCAATCCGCCGACCAACTACTACGAGAACGAGCGTGATATGTTGAAGGTCACCGAAAACGTGGCGCAGGTATTTCTGGGCATGAGGCTGCAATGTGCTCAATGCCATAATCATCCATTCGACCGTTGGACGATGGACGACTACTACGGTTTCGCCGGATTCTTTTCGCAGATCGGCCGCAAGCGAACCAACAACGACCCGCGCGAACAATTGGTCTACGATCGGGGTCGCGGCGAAGCGAGGCATCCGGTCACGGGTCAAAACATGGCGCCCAAGTTTCTGGGCGGTGAGACTCCGGATGTGAAACGGAAGGATCGTCGTCGAGTCGTCGCCGAGTGGATCACTTCAGCAGAGAATCCATACTTCTCCAAGAATCTGTCGAACATCGTTTGGGCTCACTTCTTTGGCAAAGGAATTGTGCACGAAGTCGATGACGTTCGAGTCAGCAACCCGCCATCGAACCCGGAATTGCTGAACGAGCTGGGCAATAAGTTCGCCGAATACAAATACGATTTCAAGCAACTGGTTCGCGACATCTGCAACAGCCGAACGTATCAGCTGGCGACCAGAACGAACGCCACTAACGAAACGGACGAGACGAACTTTTCGCACTCGTTCCTGCGGCGGATTCGTAGCGAAGTGCTGCTGGATGTGATCAGTCAGGTAACCGAGACCAAAAACAAGTTTCGCGGCTTGCCGTTGGGGGCCAGAGCGGTTCAGATCGCAGACGGGAACACTTCAACCTATTTCCTGACCACATTTGGACGAACTAAAAGAGACACTGTTTGTTCATGCGAAGTTAAAATGGATCCCAATCTTTCGCAGGCTTTGCACTTGATCAATGGTGTGACGGTGCAAAGCAAGATCAAGACTGGTGGCGTGCTGAAGCGACAGTTGGACGCCAATGTGGAACCGATTGATATCATCAAAGATTTGTATCTGAGATGTGTTGCTCGCGAGCCCACCGATGATGAATTGAAAGGGATGTTGCAATACGTGGCCGAGTCACCCACACCACTGCCGGCGCTCGAGGACATCTTCTGGGCGATTTTGAATTCCCAGGAATTTGTCTTTAACCACTAAGCCTTTCCCTCCATAAAAACGCATTCAGAAATATTCTGACACTCACACTCTTCCACACTCACCATGAACTTGCACCTGGATAAAACAGCAACCGGCTTTTACTGGTCGGGCCAGAATTCAACTGAACGAAGGCCGAACAGAATTTCGATCGTATTGACGTTCGGTTTCCTGCTGTTGGTACTTGCGCCGATCGGTGGCTTGCCGAGTGCCGTTGCACAAGATGCTAAGACGACCTTTGACGACAATGTGAAGTCGATACTTCGTCAGCGATGCGCCTCGTGCCATGGACCAGATTCAAAGAAGGGTGATCTGGACATCACCAACTTTACAAACCTGATGCAAGGTGGTTCGTCGGGCAGTGTGATTGAGCCCGGTGATTCTGATGGCAGCTATCTATTTAACCTGGTGACGCATGAAGACGAACCAGTGATGCCGCCGGGAGGCAAGATCCCGGACGCAGAAATTGCCTTGATCAAAAAATGGATTGACGGTGGAGCGCTGGAGAACAAGGGCAGCAAAGCGGTTATGAGCCGCAAGCCGGCGGCGGTGGCGATGGGCGAGAATCCGATGGTGCGGCCCGAGGTGGTTTCGTCGTTTCCAAGAATTTCGTTACAGCCGGTTCAGCAAACGGCGCGGGCTCCGGTGGCTGCCAGTATTGCAACCAGTCCGTGGGCTCCGATCGTTGCGGTGGCGGGCAAGAACCAGGTCATTTTGTATGATACGAAGACTCTTGAGATCATTGGCTTGTTGCCATTCCCGGAAGGCTCAGTGAACGTCGTTCGTTTTAGCCGCAGTGGGTCGGTTTTGTTAGCTGCCGGAGGGCGGGCGGGAAGTTCAGGCGTGGCGGTGTTGTGGGATGTCGCCACTGGGCAACGGATATCGAAAGTCGGCGACGAATTGGATGCCGTGCTGGCCGCGGACATCAGCCCGGATCATTCGATGGTTGCTGTCGGGGGCAGTGACAAACTGGTAAAAATCTATTCCACCAGCACGGGTGAGCAATTGCATGTGATCGCCAAGCATACCGATTGGATCACCAGCCTGGCATTCAGTACCGACGGAGTGTTGTTGGCAACCGGCGACAGAAACGGCGGGTTGCACGTTTGGGAATCGATGACCGCACGTGCCTATCTGACATTGAAAGGCCACTCGGCGACGGTCGCATCGATTGCCTGGCGTGGCGACAGCAATGTGGTTGCTTCGGCCAGCAAGGACAAGTCGATCAGGTTATGGGAATTGAATAATGGTCGGCAAATCAAAACGTGGGACGCGCATGCCGGCGGAGTCAGTTCGATCGCATTCACTCGTGACGCAAGGATCGTTTCGACTGGCGCTGACAAAGTCACCCGGATCTTTGCACAAGACGGGAAGCAGCAGTTGGCGTTTCCGGCGATGAACGACGTGGCAACCGCAGTCGCCTGGTGCGACGAAACAACACGAGCGATCGCCGGTGACTTTAATGGTGAGATCCGTGTTTGGAAGTCGGACGACGGAACTCAGTTGGGAACTTTGTCGGCGAACCCTCCGACGCTGGAGAATCGATTGACTGCCGCCAAGGCTGCTTATGCCGAACGGTCGACGCTTCTGCCACCACTGACTGCAAAGGCCAAATCGACCAATGATGCGGCGCAGGTTATTCATGTTCAGTTGGCCGCTGCCACAGTATTGAAAACGCAAGCTCAAACAGCCTTTACCGATGTGCAAAATGCTTTGGCTGAAACAAATGAGAAAGCCAGTCAATTGCAGACACAAATTGCGGCAACCAGTTCTACGTTGACGGAATTGCAGGAAGTAAAACCGTTGCTGGATCAATCGTTGGCCAGTATGTCGGCAGCGTCGGAAAAGTTGCCTGCTGATGAAGCCTTGACAACTCAAGTGGCTCAATTGAATCAACGTGTTGTTGCGATGGAAGCGAAGATTGTCAAATCGAAAGAGTCTATGGCAGCTTTGCAGGCCTCCTTAACTGAATTGACTTCTCAGGTGAAAGCGACAGATCAGCGAGTTAAGGCGGCGACCGACAACCTGAAGATGGCATCCGACAAGGTAACTGCATTGACTGAACAGTTGGCTCCGTTGTCGCAAGCTCGTGATGCTGCAAGCAGTGAATTGCAGACCGCCACGGAACGTGCCGAGCAGGCTCAGCAACAAGTCACTCGCTGGCAAGGCGAGATCGAATTCGTGGCGTTGTTGGAAGCTTTGGCCAAACGCCAGCAAGAAGCAGAGCAAGTCGTTCAGCAAAAACAGAAATCGTTGGATGAAGTCAACGAGGCGCTGAAGGCTGCTCAAGCAAATTCAGCGGCCGCGCAGGCGACGGTCGATCAGGCTCGCCATTCAGTGGAGGCGATTCAAGCCGAGATCGAATCGGCTCGACAGATTCCCGATTAGAGGCGTTTCCAGTTGGAAAATCTGTCAACTCTCGGGTCCCAACTTTTCCGAATCGCCCAGGACGATTACGATAGAACCTGTCATCCATCAAGAAGCATCGGAGTCTCGCGCAAATGAGTTACGGATACGGCAAGCAACAGAAACATCAACCACGATCACGTCGGCGACCAAGCGGAATTAGCCTGCGTCTGATTATGGCGGTCGGTATCGTTGCCTTCTCGGTAATCAGCTATATGACTAAGTCGGACATCAATGAGGTGACCGGTGAGAAGCAGCGGGTGTCGATGGACGAGGACCAGGAGATCGCGTTGGGTTTGCAAGCCGCTCCACAGATGGCCCAGCAACACGGTGGCTTGTATCAAGATCGGCGAGCTCAAGAAATTGTTGATCAGGTCGGGATTCGATTGTTGAATGCGTTAAGCAGCGAGTTAGCCAAGAAAAACGTCGAGATCCCTTATCCGTTCGAATTCCATTTGCTGGCCGATGAACGAACGATCAACGCGTTTGCTTTACCTGGCGGTCAAGTGTTTATTACCTACGCACTTTACAACAAGCTGGAATCCGAGGGCCAATTGGCTGGTGTTTTGGGACACGAAATTGGACATGTAATCGAACGGCATGGTGCCGAACGGATGGCGAAGCAAGGGCTCGTCAAAGGAGTTGTTGGTGCGGCCGGAGTGTTCGGCGGTGACGCAAATACAGCGAGAATTGCGAAGATGGTCACCGATTTCAAATTGATGGAATACGGACGCGATGACGAATTGGAATCGGACCGTTGGGGCGTGATGCTGACGGCCTTGGCCGGATACAACCCTCGGTCCATGTTGGGCGTGATGGATATCCTGGCGGCTTCGGCCGGTCCAGGTGGTCCGCCGGAAATGATGAGCACTCATCCAAAACCGGCCAATCGCAAGAAATACATCGAAGACCGTATCAAGGAGTTCTTTCCTGACGGCCTGCCCCCTGGCTTGCGTGATTAATCGGCTGCAGCCGTAGCTTCAACTAACGCTAGCAAGCCACATGCTGTGATCCGGTAAAACACGACTGGACGCGTTGGTAACACGTTTCTAGTCTACCGGCCAGAACTTATCTTGCAGGGGAAATTTTTTGCCTGCGCCTGCCACGATCACACGTCGCAAAAGGTCTAGCCATGCGCATTGATTTAAAAACAGGAAAGCTGCCAACGGTAACCTTGCCAATCAGATTCTTGCTAACGGGGATTATCTTGCTTTCAACGACACTCACCAGCCCGGCTGTGGCCCAGGATTTTCGCATTGAGACGGAGGTGTTTCAGGGCGATTCGACTGAGCCGATCTCCGAAAACCTGACGCTGTTTTCAGGGAACCTGATTCTGGATTTCATGCTGCCGACGGATCGGTCGAGGTTTCCGGAAGAGATTGTGGTTTACCAATCGCGTGAAAAGCAATTTGTGTTGTTGGATACTCGCCGCCAGACCAAGGCGTTTGTGTTGGAGGGCGATGTGCTGCGGATCATCGCTGCCATGCAGAGTTCAAACATTGGGGAAGACGAAAACGATTTTCTGTTTCACCCAACATTCGATGAAACATACGACCCATCGTCCGGGCTGCTCAGCCTGGAGAGCGAGCAGTTGAGTTATCACGTGAAGGGCCATCGGCCGGACGATGACAACGTCCTGCCTCGCTACTTCGAATTCATCAGCCAGTTCGCGCGTTTGAATGCGACTGACCCACGTCGGATGCCACCGTTCGCTCGGCTGAAATTAAATCACTCACTCAAGAAGTTCGGATTCATTCCTGACGAGGTCGAATTGACTTTGGTACCTTCGTTGGAATCGCATACGGAACAGATCAGATTGAAAACGAAACACAACGTGATTTGGCAACTGTCCGAAAAAGATCACCAACGTGTCGCTTCCGCAAAACGATATTGGATGGAATTCGAAGAGGTGACGCTTTCTGAATACAGAACTTTGCAGCAAACAGCCCCAGCTTTGCAGCAAACAAACGATGGGTCGACGAATCGGTAGGCTCCGGACGAGTTTACCTGGCTTGCCAAACCGACTTGTTTTACAGTGTGTTCGATTGGTGCGGCATTATTTTCACAGTCGTTTTCGCGTGTGAAAATCGAATTCTGCTTCCCTGTAACAATGGTTTTTTTCTCCCTAACTCACTGCCTTGGGTGATTGCGGGGTGCTTCGGATCCCTTAACACCTCTGGTCGAATAAAAAGCAGGGCAAATTTCAATTGGCCAAAATATTCGCTTTCCGTCGACGAAAAAACTATTATTGAACGTGGGATTAGGAACATACACGCAAGGCATTGCGAAATCGTCTCTGGTTCCATGATTTATCAGACCACGTAATCACCAGAATGCGTTCCCAGCGCAAAGTTGGTGGTTCATCGAGAGAGAGAACTTGCAAGGACGTGCCGAGGGTTTTTCAGAAAATTAGCAACACCTGAGCGACACAGGCACGTTTAATTATGCAGCAAGGCTGGACCAACCATTTCCAACAGCCGGCGGAGGTAAATCGTGCTTGTAATTAAACAAAAGGGTTCCGGGAACGTCCTGATGGAACTCGCCGTTGATTCGCCCAAGGGCGTTCGACTTTCTGGCGCCAATTTGACGGGAGCCGATCTTTCCGGCCTCGATTTCTCAGGGGCGATGTTCAAGGCCTGCAACTTTACAGATGCGGATTGCCGTTTTGCAGTCTTCGCGAATGCGAAGTTTCAGAATTGTGTCATGAAGCGTTGCAACTTTGCGGAAGCTGATTTGCGATCGGCCGATCTATCAGATGCAATTTTGGATGGTGCGTTGTTGCTTTCCGTCAACGCGACCAAGATTCAATTGCGACACTGTAAGGCGAATGGAGCCGATTTTTCAGGCGGCAATCTTTCGGAATCTGATTGCAGCTTTGCAGAATTGCGAGGCGTTTTTGCTGGAGCTAATCTTTCCAAATCGAATCTTTACAGCGTCGATTTCACAGGCGCCGATTTGGGCAAGGCGGATTTGAGAGAGGCCGATATGACGGGCTCGATTATTGCTCGTGCCGATTTCACCTATGCAAAACTGCAGGGCAGCATCGGTACGAACGGAAAACCATGGGGCTCGACTTCCCGCAAACAGGAAAAGAAAGCCTGGTGGAAAGTCTGGCGGGCCGCGTTGTAGGTCTTCTGAAGAACAAGAATTACCAGCATGAAACACCAGTGAGTGGTTTCATCCACCAATACAAGCACGACGCGCAAGCGAGTATTTTTTTGGTGTGTTGGTTGTTCTTATCGTTTTAGATGGAGTGTGTGGGTCGATGAACCACTCGCAGACGCTCTGGCGCTTCGTGCTCGTATTGCTTTGTGCGCTCTCTCGCTGAACACAATTACTGTTAAATTGCCTTGCGGAAATCGGTTCAACTGAGAACCACTCTCAGAGATGAATCTCTTCCTTGCAATCGAATTGGGAATTCATGCAATTATTTAAGGCTCTGTTGTATTTCGGCGCGCCAGTACAGCGAAGATTTTTCTTCGTGGCAGGTGTTTACTTGATGCTGTTGAAGTATGGCATCGAGGCGTCTGTTATTGCCGCGATGACAGGCCTGTTCTACTCGCCGCTGATGTTCGCGATTCCGTCGTTTACACTCCGCGAACCAATTTTTGCGCAAATGCCAGAATGGTTTAGTTGGGCGCACATCCTCTTTAGTTTGCCATTCCTTTGGATCGCAGTGAACTTAAGCGTTAGACGGTCATTGGACGCATTGCAATCGCCCTGGTTGGGTTTGTCCGTACTGTTTCCAGTTATCAATTGGTTTATCATCTGCATACTCTGCCTGTTGCCGACGGCTACGAGGAAGTATTCGCCAGCAAAGAAAGAGGGTGACGCGAAGGAAACGGATGGCAATCCCTACGATTCCAGCGACCGTGATGAACCGGAGTCGTCAGGATTGGCGGCAACCGTCGCGATTGGTTACGGCACCGTGTTGTCATTAATCCTGACCTTGCTGAGCGTGTTCTTGATTAACAGCTATGGCGCGGCATTGTTTCTTGGAATGCCAGTGATTGTCGGTATGATCGCCGCCTACAAATTCAATTTGCCGAAACGCAGGCGTTTCAGTTCATCGATCGGTGTCAGCCTTTCCGCCATGGTATTCGCTTGCCTGGGTATGTTGCTGTTCGCTATCGAAGGTGTAATTTGTTTGTTGATGGCGTGGCCTTTGTTGATTCCAGTCAGCGCACTCGGAGGTGTACTCGGCTACTCACTTGCCAACGTCGGAAGGCAACCGTTCAAGTCGATCTATGCGCCAGTGTTTATTTTACCATTGGCAATGTGGGCGGAATCCAATGTCGTCGATTCGCAAATACTTGAACCGCGTGTCGTCGAGTCGTCTGTGATTGTGGATGCCTCCGCTGATGAAATTTGGCAGAAGGTTGTGGCCTTTCCTGAGATCGCCGAAGCGCCCGGTGGCTATTTTGATTTCGGAATCGCATATCCAATTCGTGCTCGAATCGATGGTGCGGGGGTCGGTGCAACGCGATATTGCGAATTCACGACGGGGTCATTCGTCGAACCGATCACCGTTTGGAATCCACCATTCCATCTAGGGTTTGATGTCAGCGAGCAACCTGACCCAATGACCGAGTTGTCTCCGTACCGACACGTGCACCCACCACATCTCGAAGGATCTTTCGAAAGCGTGCGCGGCGAATTCCGGTTGGTCGAATTGGCGGATGGACGTACTCGCTTGGAAGGCCGAACCTGGTATCGATTGAATATCGGGCCTGAATGGTACTGGCGTTTGATGACCGAAAAGATCGTCCACGATATCCACCTGCATGTGCTGAATCACATCAAGAAAGAGTGTGAGCGGTAGGTGGATTGGTTTTCAAACATCGATACCAGCACGAAGCGCAAGCGAGTGGTTCATCGACTCACAAATTCCATCTCAAACGATATAAACAACCAACACCTGAAACCACTCGCTGGCGCTTCGTGCTGGTGTTCGTGGAAGAAACCACTCGCTGGCGCTTCGTGCTTGTATTAGAGCTTGGCAATTAGCCGGTTGTGCGAGTGATGGTTTGGCCGCGGCCGAATTTCTGTGGGGCGGACGAGTAGTGTTGTTCGGCTTCGCCCATTAGGGCCAACAGATCGGCTGCCCGTCGCTGGTCGGAAGGGTGAGTCGACATGAATTCTGATGGCTTATCCCCACCCATCGCTCCGAACCTTTTCCAAAAATCCGGAGCTTCGTTTGGATCGTAACCTGCCTGAGCCATCAGCATGACGCCGATATGATCCGCTTCCGATTCCTGTTTCCGGTTGTATGGCAACATGACGCCATATTCCGAAACGACTCCGTAGGCTTGCATCAAACGGTCGGCCTTGTCGGGCACCTGGGCTTGAGCGATTCGTCCGATGATATCCTGAGCACCCGATTGGATCATCGTCTGACTCATCCTTTCGCCACCATGGCGAGCCAACGCGTGCGCGACTTCGTGCGCCATAACGACGGCCAAACCGGCTTCGTTCTCACAGACCGGCAGGATCCCGGAATAGACGGCGACCTTGCCGCCCGGCAGACAGAATGCATTTTGTTGAGGGCTGTCGATCAAGCGAAACTCCCAATCGAAATCCGGACGCTCTGCGATCTTGGCGATCCCCTGTCCGACTCGTTTGACCAGTTGGGTCAGCGGAAGATTTTGCGACTCGGATTCCTCCTCGAAAATTTCATTGTAGGCTTGCAAGCCAAGAGCCATTTCCTGGCCCTCGGGCATTAGCATTACCTGTTTCCGACCGGTCAAGGGAGCGGAATGGCAACCGCACAAGCAGCCGGCGATCCCGGCTAACCCTATTCGTTGAATCCATTGGCGGCGATTTGCAGGCATTGCATAGTCCCTTGGTTCGGAGTTGGTTGGTTTGTGGTCGGATCTCGACCGACGAATTGCGGCAGAAGGTTAGCGATTACCACGTTTCAAGTCCAACCGGAATTACCAATTGGAAGTGCCTACGGAATTGGTCGCTGGCAGTCGTTCTGGTTGGGTACGGAACAGTCCCTGAGTGCTGGGCTAGCAAAACGCTCGTTTGAAGCCTGAAATCAAGTCAAAACTTCATCCTTTGTTGCCGATCCAACCGATCAAAGTGGCATCGACGGTTGGATTTGGAGAGCTAAAATGAGTCGCTCTGGAGAAGTTGGGGAACAAATGACTTCTGTGTCAGATGACTTTTACGTCGTTCCTCCCATCCCTTCCATCGAACCATTATCAACAGACTCGAAAGCGACCGACAGCGACTTGGACAAGACTTCTCCCCAGATCAGTTCCAAAAAACACAAGGAACGCGCGCTAGAAGAGTTGCTGAAAGATGATTTGGCACCCGACGAATTGCGTGCCTCGTTGATTCATTCGATCACCGAATTCGAGCGTTTGTTTCGCCGCCAGTACCCATTGATTTGGGGTGCGACGTTGATCGGCCCAGTACTGTTGACGGTTACCTTGCTGGTATTGATGGGCTTGGGGCAAGGTTGGGATCTACCAAGGAATTACCTGTGGGGGTCCCTGGCGACGTTCTTTGTGTTTGGTCGGTTCGTCATTCTGGTCGGACAAGATGGTCAAACGATTGCCGAAGCATCCTCATGGTTTTCGGAACTAAGTTTGACTCCCGAACAATTGTTTGGGCTGGTCACCTATATGGATGTGTTGATCGCCTTGTTCGTCACTTTCCACATGGGCTACCTGTTTAGAATCCCCTGGTTGGGCCAGAAGATTGCTGGTTTGGCTTCCGATGGAAAATTCATCATGGAGCAACAACCCTGGCTGCGGCGGCTAGCCTTCTTTGCCTTGGTTGGTTTCGTAATCTTTCCGACTTCAACGACTGGAAGTATTGGCGGTTCCATTTTCGGCCGCTTACTTGGACTTGGCCGTTTTCGAACAGTGTTAGGAGTCGTCTGCGGCAGCCTGCTGGGTAATGCTCTGATGTATTTCTTTGCCAAAGAGATCAATGAGTGGATTGGGCCGGATTCGTTTTGGTTGAAGATGTCAGGGGTCTTGCTGTTGGTGATCGGCGTGATGTTCATCGAGCTGAAATATCGCAAAGCCAAGAACCGGTATCTGGAAGATCAACAGCATCGGAAGTCAACCGATCAGGATTGATCCAGAGGAGCGGCAATGGCCAGCTGGCGCGAGTTGAACAAGCTGATCGTCGATTGTCACCGTTGCCCTCGCTTGATTCGTCACTGTGAGAACATCGCTGAAGTCAAACGCAAAGCTTACCTCGACCAGAAATATTGGGGCAAAGCGGTACCTAATATGGGAGCGACACGCTCGCCGATTCTGATCGTGGGACTGGCTCCGGGGGCTCATGGTGCCAATCGAACCGGGCGCATGTTTACCGGTGATCGCAGCGGCGACTGGTTGTTCCGAGCCCTGCACCGCGCCGGCTTGGCCAATCAGCCAGAGGCCACTGGGCGGCGAGACGGATTGAAGTTGAAAAACTGCGCAATTACGGCCGTTTGCCACTGCGCCCCGCCCGACAACAAGCCGAATGCCGAAGAGATTTCCAACTGTCGACCGTGGCTGGAGCAGACTTTTCAGTTGAGTCGACCGGTCGTCGTGGTGGCGTTAGGCGGTTTGGCGTGGACGCAAACGATCCGATTCGCCGAACAAAACGACTGGATCAACCAAAAACCTCGACCCAAATTCGGGCATGGCCAAAAGGTTTCTCTCTCCAATCGGCGTTTCCTGCTTGGCAGTTATCATCCCAGCCAGCAAAATACATTTACCGGGCGGCTTACCGAATCGATGTTGGACGATGTGTTCCAGCAGGCTCGCAAACTGGCCGGGATCGACGACGTGTAATTTTCGCGATTCCGCTGACCACATCCGCCGACCACATCCGCCTTCCACCATTCCAAAACTCTATTCCACACCCTAAGCCTGTGCCAAACGAGCCAAGAGATCAAAACAACGACATGCCGAATCCCGATGATCGTGTGCCCGATTTGTTCATTGATGGACAATGGCAAAGGCCGCGGCAGGCTGGCGAAACGCAGGCTGGAAGAGGAATTGGGGCCTACGATACGAAACATCGAAAGCTGATTCGCGGCTTCAGCTGGCTGGCCTGGATTGTGGTGTTGGGGCTGACTGGATTTTTGTTGTTCGGCAACATTATGTCGCAGCAAGAACAAAAGGTCGCCGAGATGTCGAAGGGCGAGTTGCTACAGCCGATCTATGCCGGCAAGTTCGCGGTTGGCATGCGAAAACTTAGCGACACACCTGGTTTGGAACCGTTTGGCGAACAGGCTGCCGACTTCGTGAAAACGCTGGACTCGGGGCCGATCGAACAACGGTTCTGTCATTCGATTGCCTTGAATGAATTCGAGGGCGTGGACGAGGCGTTGGCCAGATTGGAACGCTTGCGAGAACAGGTTGCCAAGATCGATCTGGAATACAATGAAACACAGGTGCGTCTGGAATCGATCCTGAAGAACATTTTTAAAAACGTGAAGACGGAAACGCCACCGCAAGTCTCTGACAGCGATGCTGAGTTTTTGAAGGACAAGTTGGCTTGGTTTGGTGACCTGGCTCTAAACACCGAAGCGTCGAAATCACCTGGCCGCGAGGCACTGATCGGCCGCGCCGAGACCTCGGTGATGATGGCGATGAGCGCGGTGATTGTTGGAATTCTGATGTTGTTGCTGGGTTGCGTCCTGTTTTTTGTGTTTTCAGCCAAGCTGTTCGGGTCCGGTTTGAAACATCGGGTCGTCGATAACTCTCGCTATGGTCCGGTTTACATCGAGACATTTGCCATCTGGATGTTGTTGTTTCTGGGTGTCTCCCTGGCGGTCGCCTTGCAGGGTCGTGGCGGAATGGAAATTTCTGTGACCGCCATGGTGATGCTGGTTCCTTTGTCGGCGCTAATCTGGCCGGTGATTCGCGGTGTACCCAATTCTGACTTGATGGATGACATTGGATTGCGAGTTGGGAATCCGTTGGTCGAGATTGGGGCCGGGATCGTAGGTTACCTGGCAATGATGCCAGTCATTTTTGCCGGTGCGATCGCCTCGGTAATCGTCATGTTGGTAATGAGTTTACTGCAGGGTCCGGGGTCGCACGAGTTCGCACCGACGGGTGTGCCTCATCCGATCGCCAATGAAGCGTTCGGTGGAGATCTGGTGTCCGTGATGGTCACGATCTTCTTTATCGCTTCCGTGTTGGCTCCCATAACGGAAGAGATCATGTTTCGAGGCGTACTGTATCGGCACTTGCGAGACGCCAGTCATCGAATGGCTCGTTGGGGCAGTATCATCTTTGCGGCACTCGTCAGCAGCCTGGTGTTCGCCGCCATTCACCCTCAGGGGCTGGCCGGCATTCCAGTTCTGACCACGCTGGCGGTTGGCTTTTGCCTGGTTCGGCAGTGGAGAGGATCGTTGGTGGCTCCGATGACGATGCATGCGATTCATAACGGGATCGCGACCAGCATGTTGATTCCGTTAATTTATTGAAGCGTGTTGGAGTCAGCCGTTTTGGATATCGCCAAAAGGGCTGATGAAGTTGGGTGTTGTTCTGGCAGACCACAAGGCCGCTACGGCGGGGACCGCCGTGCAACTATTTAAATCACTCGGCTTGGTCGACCAACCAACGGACTACGTGACCGGTCAGATCGCCAAGCGTCCACCAATACATCATCAGCAGCAAGATCTGGATGCCGGCGACGATGAAGCATGCAATGCTAAATGGAATCAGGTAAATCAACACGGCGGTCATTGCACTGGCAATGAATGCGAAAATCAGAAATCGAATCCAGCGGTTACGCATCACGCCCAAAGTTTTGAACACGTCGGCTGTGATCAAGGCAAAGGGTGATTCGTTGTAAATTACGGAGCACAAGAAAAACGGTGCCAGGACAAAGGAGCTGATTGGGATAATGCAGTAGAGCCATATCGGTTCGGTGGTGAAAAGCATCATCAAGCTGCCAAAAATCGCACCCGGGATGGCTGCCAACCAAAAGCTGGTCGCCACGTAAATAAACTGACTCAGCCAATCCGCCATCGTGAATTCAGGCCATTCCGTATATGACCCTCTGTCTTCAATTGCGACGCGAACGATCGAATTGCAAACGACTCCAAGGAAGAACAGCATCACGGTCAGTGGCAATCCGCCCAGCGCGACCAGCAGGAAGCCACCGAACTTTTGGAAATTGACATCGCCATCCCCCCTCATCAGCCCTGAACCGTAAGCCATTACGAAGTAACAACTGCCCACGAATAACGTGACCAATGCCCAACGAGTCAGTCCCATCGTGCCATGGACCGGTTGAGTGGCATTACTGAACCAGGTACCGAGGCCACCGAAAACTGAATCGACATCCAATCCAGATTCGGTTTTTGATGTTCGCTTTTCCGGCTTTGCGCTATCGTTCTCTTCATCACCGCCATCGGTAGTTGATTCGGGAACTACCTTGGCAGCGACATCTCGATGATCATTGGCTTTCTTCGAGCGAGCTTGTTTTGGTTTAGCTGTTTTTTTTGCCGAGGCCGGTTCTTCCGGTTCGATTGAAACCGGGTTTGAGATGTTGGTCGACGAACCAAAATTGCCCTGCGGTTTTGCGTCACGCAATTTGTCAGGGATTGGCAATAGATTGTAATCATCGTCGTCATCGTCTGCGTCTGAGGCGGCCGGTTTCACGCGGTTGTCTATGCGGTCAAAGGCCGAAGGCTTTTTTATTTCGGCGACTTCGTCCGGATCGTCTTGAAGTTGCAGACCGTCATCGTCGTCACTGGACATTGCGTCCTCTCCAGCGATTGCATCTTCGATCGAAACGATGTCCTCTTCGACTGAAACGATGTCATCTTTTGATTGGTCAGTCGCTGCCGGAGCCCGCCCTTCCAGTTGCCGCTTCTTTTCGAAGAACTCATCGTCGTCGTAATCGATTTTGCCGAGCGAAATGTCGATGGAAGTGTCAACGGCCTCCAGTTCGTATGGATCACTTAACGTGTAGCCAGAGCTCTCTTCTTTTTCCTGCACCGGGGTTTCGATTGGCTGCGGTTTGGTTTTTGGCTTGGGGACTTTAACCAGCGAGTAGCAATCGTGACATTTGATTTCAGTTCCCACCTGACTGACTCGCGCGTAAAGCAGTGAGCCGCAAAGATGGCAGTCGACTCCGAATTGTCCGTCGCTGGGAGTGACACCATCGACCACCAGGTCCGCGTCCGGGTCGACTTCGAACGGATCCTCGTCTTCCTTGATCGGCTGGGTAACAGGAATGTCGATCAGGTCGCCCAGGTCATCGTTCGAATCGCTCGGCTTGTCGATTGATTTCGGCTCGGGAGGCGGAGTCGTCGACGGTTCAAGATCTGGAACATCGGGAGCCAGCTGTAGATCACTGGGCAATTCAACGGCGTCAGGCGTGACAGCGATGGCTTCGTCGACTGAGGGCTCGTCGATCATTTTGGCGACGATTTCACTACCATCCGACTCGCTACTTTTGGGCGTCGGATTCATGATGTCGTCATCGATATCGATCAGGTCATCAACGGTGACATCGTTTTTAGCAGCGGGTTTGTTGCCTGGAACCAGGATGGCATTTTGACACCTCGGGCAGCTGATCTTGTCACCAGCCTGTTCGGCCGTTACGAAGATTGATGAGTCACACTTCGGACAACGAATTTCGTTATGAGTTCCCGTCACCTTGATTCCCGAGTTCGAGCGATTGCCGATTTTTTTCGTTTGTTTGCTGTTGGGGTTTCCGTTGGTTTTGAATCCCGGCTGGAAAGCCCGGCAAACGTCGCATGGTCGGGCTCTGTTGGTTTTCCGGCCGACCACCAATGTCCATGTCACCATCGGCGACACCACTGTAAGATAAGCATTATTCGCTTTTCTGACACCATTATTTCATGGAACGTCGGCGATAGTAGTCATTTTCCAAAATCAATTTTAGTAATCCACTTGGGCTTCGCATGAGAATCGTCAAGATCGCGGCTGCAGCACTCAACCAGACACCGTTGGACTGGGAAGGCAATCTGCGGAACATTGAGACTGCCATAACCAGAGCACGTGAGCAACAAGTTTCGATACTGTGTCTGCCAGAAATGTCGATCACCGGGTACGGTTGCGAGGACGCATTTCATTCGCGCGGCATCCAGCAAACCTCGCTGGTGATGTTGGAACGAGTCGCCGCGATGTGTACCGACATTTCGGTCGCCGTGGGAGTGCCCATTTTGTATGCGGGCGGTATGTTCAACACGGCTTGCCTGATCGTCAATGGTGAAATTCAGGGCTTCGTCGGCAAGCAGCATTTGGCTGGTGACGGAATTCACTATGAACCTCGCTGGTTCAAAGCATGGCCGGCAGGGATCGTCGCCGAGACGAAGATTGGTGACAAGGAGTATCCGCTGGGCGATATTATTTTCGATGTCGGTGGCGTGCGTATCGGCTTCGAAATTTGTGAAGACGCGTGGGTTGCCGATCGACCAGGAATTCGTTGTACGGCACGTGGCGCGAACGTCATCCTGAACCCCAGTGCCAGTCACTTCTCATTTGGAAAACATGCGGTGCGGAAACAGTTTGCGGTGGAAGGCTCGCGAGCTTTTCACGTCGCCTACGTTTACGCGAATTTGTTGGGCAACGAAGCGGGCCGCGCGATCTACGACGGTGATTCGATGCTGGCGGTCAATGGCGAATTGGTGGCGGTCGGGCAACGTTTCTCATTCGAACCGGTATGCCTGGTTTCGGCGACGGTCGACATCGAGGCCACACGAATGTCGCGAGCACGTAGCGGTAGCTTCGAACCGGAACTGGACGGTGACGAGTCGGACGTCTTTTCAGTCGATTTCAGCTACCCGGAATGCAAACCAGAACCGAAACAGATTCTGTACGAAGAGCCCGAGAACGCGGTAATGGCCAAGTACGAAGAATTCACTCGCGTCATCACGCTGGGTCTGTTCGATTATCTGCGAAAGAGTCGTTCGCGAGGATTCGTTGTGTCGTTGAGCGGCGGAGTCGATTCAGCGGCAGTGGTTGTGTTGTGCGGGTTGATGTTTCGATACGCCATCAACGAATTGGGACTCGAAAAGTTCAATGAGCGGACCGGCGACCTGTTCAAGAATCTGCCAATGAATGCGCAACCGTCTGACGCCGAGCAAGTAACCGGAAAACTGTTGACAACGGTGTACCAGGCAACCAGGTGTAGCGGCGATGTGACTCGGAATGCTGCGGAACAAGTCGCTAAATCGGTCGGCGCCAATCATATGTTGTTTGATGTCGACAATATTGTTGAGAACTACAAGAAGATCGTTAGCGACGAACTGGGTCGGGAACTTGCCTGGGACACCGACGACATCGCACTGCAGAATATTCAGGCTCGCGTGCGTAGTCCCAGCGTCTGGATGCTGGCGAACATCAACAATGCTCTGTTACTTTCCACCAGCAATCGTAGTGAAATCGCAGTCGGATACGCGACGATGGACGGAGATACCTCGGGCGGGTTGGCTCCGATTGCCGGCATCGACAAACATTT
Organism: uncultured Pirellulaceae bacterium; assembly: GCA_964588195.1. GTDB lineage: Bacteria > Planctomycetota > Planctomycetia > Pirellulales > Pirellulaceae > CAJQPP01. The sequence continues at coordinate 67,644 of CAZPOL010000011.1, forward strand.
TCTCAGACAGTGGTTGCGGTGGATTGAGACTGACGGGCCGGAAGGGCTTGGTCCGCTTCCGGAAATCAAAGCCGTTAACGATCAACAGCCAACCGCCGAGTTGCGACCGGCGGGTTCAAACCAAACCGACGAAGGCGATTTGATGCCTTATGAGATTCTGGATGTGATCGAGAAGTATGCGATTCGTGACAAGTTGTTACCACTGGAAGTGCATACACGTTTAACGAGCGATTATCCCGACCAGGCACCCAAACAACTGGCCGAGTGGATCGTGCGGTTCTTTCGATTGTTCTGTCGCAACCAGTGGAAGCGAGAACGTTTCGCGCCATCCTTTCATGTGGACGACGAAAGTCTGGACCCCAAGACCTGGTGCCGATTCCCGATCCTGTCGGGCGGCTACGAGTATGAACTGAATGAATTGAAAGAAGCCGCAGGCTTGTAGCGGAAGTCTTACCTTCGTAGCGAACTGCGCAGGGAAGGCCAGCCAAATACCGTGCAACATAATGTTGGGCAGGATGAATGATCAGGTCTACGTCAGTTCTGCGTAGTTGATGTTTAGCACTTTGAAGTTGATCTTGCCTTTGGGGACATCAATCTCAGCGACCTCGCCGACCTTCTTTCCCAGCAAGCCTTGACCGATGGGGCTGGTAATCAGGAAGCGGCCTTTGTCGTAGTCTTCGTCGCCGGGTCCAACCAGTGTGATCTCTTCCTGGTCGTCGATGTCGATATCCAGCACGGTGACCGTGGCCCCAAAAGCGACTTCGCTTTTGTCAATTTTTGACATGTCGACGATGGAGGCAGCCGCCAACTTGGCTCGCAGTTGATTGATCTTGGCTTGCAACATTCCCTGAGCCTCACGCTGGCCGTGGTATTCGGCATTCTCTTTAAGATCGCCTTCGGCGCGGGCCTCGGCGATTTTCTCAGCGATAATTGGCATCTCGACATTTTCCATGCGTTCGATGTCGGCTTTGATTTTGTTGTAGCCCGCTTGTGACATAGGTAATCGTTCAGTCACGGCGTTTCTCCTGTAAGCAGTTTGAGATTAATTTTGCTTCGTCGGTGTCCGACCATGCAGACAAACAACAGCTTCGGAAAAAACACATTCCGTGAGGAAGCAAAAAAATCACGGCCTGTCCAATGAAGGGTCGCAGGCCGTTGTTGATGCACTTATTGTCCAGCATTCCGTTGCAATGTAAAGCCAGTCGTGGCCTGGCAGGCAAATCGTGGCTGGTAAGGGGGGAAAGTCCCGCAATCCGGCGGGTTTTTCAAGGGTGCTTTTATCGAGACTTTGCCGTGATGCTGGACGGGACACTGCCCGGAAGCACCCTGCGTTGCCAAGCCGATTTGGCGAACTGTGGCGGAAGAGTGGCCGTTTACCTATCCAATTTCCGAGTCTAGACGGTGGCGTCTTCGGAAGAGTCAACGGACTGGTCTGCCAGGTACAGCAGGCTGCCACATGATTTGCAAAAAGTGGCGCGTTTCATCATCAATTCGGTGACCAACTGCGTCGTCACAGTGGTGTAGCAGTGCCCGCAACAGTTGTCGGCAACCTCTGCCAGTGCTTCCTCGCCCATGGCGGCGACCAGGCGTTTGTACTCCTTGGCCAAATCGAAAGGCAGTTTGCCTTCGGCGGCGGCCAGTTCCGCCTGCACCGCGTCCAGATCCCTCTGTAGGTTGGCGATATCTTCGGCAACCAACTTTTTGACCTTGGCGGTTTCCTGTTTCCCTTTTTCCAGGTTCTCTTCCGCCTGTTTTACGCTGGCCGTCACTTCGTCCAGCTTTTCGAGTAGCTCGAAGATTTCATCGGATTGCACGCTGTTGGCTTGTTCATCGGCGGCAATTTGATCGCTGAACAATTGGAACTCGCGATTGGAATCGCAGGAGTTGCGTTTTTGTTTCAGCTCTTCGATTTTTGTCTCGCGTTCGGACAACTGCATCTGTTTGCGATCGGCCCCCATCTTGGTTTCTTTGCGCAAGTCGATCGCCTGTTGCAGCGTCGCTTCGAATTGGGCCTCGGCTTGTTTGGCAATATTGATTCGCGCCGGGCCACGTTCGATACGGCTATTCAAATCCGTTTGTTGCTGCAGGACTCGGTGGAGCGTTCGCAGCAACTCGGTATCGACTTCTGTTGTCATTGTTGTTTTTTAGTCCGATAAATCGGGGTGATGCAAAAAGAACCGCCAGGCCAATGTTGACCTGACGGTTCCTATTCTACGCATAGCGGTATTTGCACCGTAAGTAGTCTCGCTTCGAAAGCGGTCGAAAAGGACTGGGAAAAGTACAGTCCCGATTTCAACCAACTGGCGAAGTAGGGGATTCTGTTTACATCGCGAATTCCGGTTGGACAAAGCCTTCCAGAGCGCTGCTGCGGACCGGATTCTGCAATTTGCGAACGGCCTTGGCTTCGATTTGACGGACCCGCTCTCGGGTGACCCGGAAAATTCGCCCGACTTCTTCCAGCGTGTAGGTGTATCCATCACCCAAACCGTACCGCAAGCGAATGATCTCACGTTCGCGATAGGTCAGCGTCTTTAGCAGGTCGTCGATCTTGTCACGGAGGATGCAATTTGACGCGTTTCGCACAGGGCTTTGCGTCGTGTCGTCTTCGATGAATTCGCCGAAGCTGCAATCGTCGCCCTCACCCACCGGACGATCCAGACTGACCGGGTGGCGACCGATGTCCATCACGCGACGGACCTCTTCGATCGGCAGTTCGGCCAGTTTGGCAATTTCTTCAGTGGTCGGGATGCGTTTGGTTTCTTGCTGCAAACGCTTCTCGATATTTCTCAGTCGTGACAGAACGTCGATCATGTGAACCGGGATACGAATCGTTCTGGCCTGGTCGGCAATCGCTCGAGTGATCGCCTGGCGAATCCACCAGGTGGCGTAAGTCGAGAACTTGAATCCGCGACGGTATTCGTACTTGTCGACGGCACGCATCAGCCCGGTGTTGCCTTCCTGAATCAGGTCCAGAAAACTCATGCCACGGTTGCGATACTTCTTGGCAATGGAAACGACCAGTCGCAGGTTGCTGCTGGACAGTTCGCGTTTGGCTGCTTCGAACGATTGATGATACTTCCGGCTATTGCGGGCCCGTTGCAGGATGCCACGAGGGCTCTCCATCGTTTCCAGCATCAGCTTTTTCAGCTCGGTCTTCAGATTCTGAGCCATCCGTTGTTGAGCGGGGTCGTTGCGAACCTCGTCCAGCTTGGTCTTCAACCAGTTCATGCGGTTGGCGAATTTTTCCAGTTCGTCGATGCGAGGCACGACTCGACGCGAACGCAGGCTCAGTTCCTCAACCAGATGCAACAACTTTCCACGACGACGCACGAACCGCGTGCGGGCTGCCGATTTTTCTTCCTGAGTCGAACGCAGGTTGATCAACACGGCAAAGTCGCGTTGGTTTTCCAGCAACAGGTAGTCGATGGTGCGGAAGTGATGCGGCATGCGAGCCGTGATCTGTTCTTTCGTCAATCGTTCGGTCAACGAAACCTTGATCGTCCGATCGAAGGGCAGGTCGCCGGCGTAGACTTTCTTCAGGGTCTCGACGGTCTTTCGCAGCGAGTAGTCGCAGGACAAAACGCAGCGGCGGAATCGTTTGCGAGCGATCTCAATCCGTTTGGCCAGCGCGATCTCTTCGTCACGAGTCAGCAAGGGGATCTCGGCCATTTGGCTGAGGTACATGCGGATTGGGTCATCGCTGGGGCGCGTCAATTTTTCAGGCAGCGGCGCCAAGGCGGTGGTGTTCAGGGAGGCGACTTCGGCCTCAGCCATTTTCAGATCATCGGCCGTTGGGCCTTCCAATGACTTGGGTTTAGCGGGTGCTTTTTTGCACAGGTCAATTCCGGCGGCTTCGACGGCACAGACCAGGTTGTCCAGTTTTTCCGGTGTGTTGGCTTCATCGGGCAAGTAATCGACGACCTGTTCGAACGTCAGATATCCTTGCTTCTTGCCCTGATCGATGAGTGTTTGAAGATCTTTTTCCAGAAATTCCATGGCGGTGCCCTCCTGTGACTTCCATGTCACTAATGCACATGCACTTGCGTGCGTTTTGGTGATCGCAATCAGGCAAACGATGCATTGCTGCAAACGGCGATGCGGTCGCCTGGCGTTTGTTGATCGTGATCGTCGCGTCTCAGGTAGTATTCCTTCCGTGGACTACTGAATGCCTTGACGCTCTTTGGCTTGTTGGAACAGTTGTTCCAAAATCCGAGCTTCCTCCTGTTGATCAAGTTCGGGTTGGTTCAAGTTGGAGATCGCCTGGCGTTTTTCCTGATCCATGGCCTGACGATCGAAACCTGAAATAACGTCGTTCAACTGATCGGACAGATTGACCTCCGACAATTCGACTTTCAACTGCGACTCTTCGTCCAGCGTGTCAAGCAGATGCTTGAGTTGCGGGTTTTCAAGTTGCAGCATCAGCGAATTGAAATTGATCAATTCGCCATCATGATAACACTGGCAGATGAGCTCGAAGATTTCGCGACAGGGACCTTCGTTAAATTGGTGAGGCGATATGTTTTCGATCGCCCGATCAATTAACTCGCCACTGCGCAACAGGATTTGCAACAGCTCACACTCCAGCGGTTTCAGTGATTTCACTTTGTTCGATCCCGACTTGCCAGGCCCCCCGGAATCACCGGGATCGAATCGTTGGTTGTTCTTTTTTCGTTTGCGTAGTTCGCTGATTCGGTCTCTCAGACCCTGCAATTCGATTTGGAATTGTTGCGACAGGCGGGTCAGGATTTGTTGGGTTCTCAAGCGGCTTTCTGACGTGGTGCTGATGGCCACGGGGCTGCTGGCGATCGTTTGCAGAATGCGATCGAGTGCCTGATTGGCGCGATGCGTGTCACGAATCAAATCGATGCCGGCGGTTTCAATGACGATCTTGTGTTCCAGTGCGTCGCGGGCGGTTTCGATCAGCTTTCGGAACTCGTTGGCGCCTTGTTGCTGGACGAAGTCGCAAGGGTCCTGGCCTTCGGGTAACGTCAAAATTCGCAGGTCGACATCGGCCTGGATAAAGTGTTCCAGGATTTCGTTGGTGCGGCGTTGACCGGCGTCGTCGCCGTCCAGCACCAATGTGATCCGGTCGGCAAATCGTTTGATGACTTGAATGTGTCGTCGATTCAAGGCCGTGCCACAAACGGCTGAAACGTTTTCGATTCCAGCAATCCAGGCCCCGATGACGTCCGTGTATCCCTCGACGATGATCAGGTGGCGTTCGGTGCTGAGTGCCTTGCGAGCGATATTCAAAGCGAACAGGTTATCGCTTTTTGAGTACAGTCTGGTTTCGGGCGAGTTGATATACTTGGCCGATGTTCGTCCGCCTTCGGCTTCTTCACGTTCGGCGATTTCCGGCAGCACGCGACCTCCGAAAGCAATCGCGCGATCTTGCGTGTCCTGAATCGGGAACATCACACGGCCTCGGAATCGTTCGTACCAGCCACTGGTGTTTTCGCTTTTGGCGACGATCCCGCAGGCCTGCAAAACTTCGGGAGAGAATCCGGACGTCCGCGATCGATCGAGCAACCAGGACCATGAATTGGGAGCGAAACCGATCAGGAACTGCGAGATGGCGGCTTCGTTGATGCCTCGTGCGGCCAGATAGCGTCGGGCTGGTTCGGCAGCTGGGTCATCGATCAGGCAACGGTGGTACTGGTTCATTGCCCAGTCCATGGCGCGGAACAGAGTCGGCTTGTCGTTTGGATTGCCGGCAACTGTTTTGGGGCGATTGTTCTGCTTCAGTTCAATGCCGGCTCGTTCGGCCAGCATTTCCAACGCCTGGCGGAACTCGACGTTTTCGCGTTTCATCATGAAACTGAACACGTCTCCGCCATCGTCGCACACCCAGCACTTCCAGGATTGCCGCGTCGGATTGACTTGCAAGCTGGGTTTCTTGTCCTGGTGCCATGGGCATAGCGCGGCATACATGCTGCCTTGGCGGCGCAGTTGCAGATAATTGCCGATCAAGTCGACAATGTCAGTGGCTTGCTTGACGCGATCCTTGTCGTCGTACGCGAAATTCACGTGCGGGACACTCCAGATATGCGGGACGTTGATGTAAGGTCACGCGAGCAAGGCTGTCTCGAAAGCCAAATCATTTGGCCTTGTTGAAAGAGAAAGTCTGCGTCGCTTCCTTGCGACCGGGGCGTTTAGTATTCGCTGGTTGACTGGGTCGGTCAACGTAATTCAGCGTTTACAAACAAGCATCTTCCTTGATGCAGCCCGGCATTCTATTTCAGTCGAAGTTAATGACCAACAGCAACCCGCATGGATTTTGTGAAATGATTTTACCATTGCATGCAAGTCTCGCCAGCACTGTTTGACGGTCGGGAAAAAGTGTTTGGAAGTTGTCAGTGCTGTCGATTGACACTTGGGATGATTGGCCGTTGCTTTACAAAAAAAAGGAGGCGTGACCGTTCGTATGGTCACGCCTCCTGATGTTTGCCGATGGGCGATTTGCCCGGTTACAGACGGGATAAGGGACTACTTGTCGTCGTCCTTCTTATCCTGCTTGGCTTTTTCCGCCTTCTCTTTTGCTGCCTTTTCTTTGGCTTCACGAGCTACTTTGGCTTTCAGAGCCGCAGCTTTCTTGGCGGCTTTTTCAGCCTTCTCTTTTTCCACTTCTGCTGCGATTTCGTCAGCCGGGAACTCTTCGCCCATCTCTTCCATCAGAGTTGCGATCGCTTCGTCCAGTTTCGGACCGCGAACGTTTTTGTAGCGAATCTTGCCTTCTGCGTCCAAAAGGTAGATCGTGGGCCAACCGGTGACTCCCCAGTCTTCCGAAATTTTGGTTTCGTTTCCATCGTTTTGGAAGCTTCGCCATGTGACGGTGCCTTCTTCAACGAGTTTCTTGGGGACGTCCAGGGATCGGTCACTGTTGACGCCGATGATAGTGAATGGTTTGCCTGCGAGGTGCTTCACGAGCGACCGCTCGTGTGGATACATAGCCTTGCAGGGAGGTCACCAATCACCCCAGAAATCGATCATGACGACTTTGCCGCGGTAATCGCTGAGTGAGAAATCAACGCCGTCGATATCGGGACCAGTAATATCCGGTGCCACTTTACCGATTTGAAAGGCCGCCATTTTAAGTGGGCCTGCCGCCAATTTGGCCAATTTCTGACCGCGATACATAGTGTCGCCGTGGTTGTCACGCAGATCGATCAAAGTCTCTTCACGAGTCTGTTCGTCTTCGTCGGCCATGGCATTCAGGTAACGGATGACTGCCCGAACATCCGGGTCTTCATTCGCTTCCATCGCCTTTTCAAGAATGTCTGCCGAAGTCTTCTCGGTAAACAAATTCGCGATTCCTGGTTGATCAATGTATTGATCAACGACGATTTCCAGAGCCTTCTTTGATTTTCGATTGTTCGAGTTTTGCTGAACAACCCATCGTAGCATGGAGACTGCCAATTCGGCGTCGTCGCACTCGTCGGCCAATTCCAGCAATTTCGTGCTGGCTTCGGCACGCAGCTTCCGAATCTTCTTTTGGTCTTTTTCCGCCTCTTCAACGCCTTCTTTGAAGGTCGCCGTAATCTCGTCGAACTGTTCTTGCAACACTTCTGTTTGCTGAGCACTGACTCCAGGCACGAATGCCAGGTTCACCACCAGCAGGCAGGCAACGGCAAGCGCCGTCGCGATAGAAGAGGGCAAGGAAATAACAAGCTTCTTCCTCATAATTTACCTCTGTTTGTTTGGGCCTACGTTCCAACTTGGGTCACAGTTTCCAAAATCTGTTTTTCGGATTCCTCAAGCATTCGTCCTTGAACACGGATAGCAATCCGATAATAGATTAGTGTAGCCGCAAGCATCGCGAATGACAGTAACAGATAGACCGGTATTTGATCGATTCCCATGAAATTGGAGGTGAAAATTTCAATGACGGGCGGAATCATGACTGGAATCAAGCTGATCGGAAGCAGGAAAGTGATCAGAAGTTGCATCACTATGATTGTCAAGTTCATGTTCAGCGGCTTCATCGTGCCAGAGGCGATTGCCAGCGGCGCCTTGATTGACATCAGATTGGAAACCGTGCACGTGATCAGGTAGACGCTGAACAATTGGACAAACGTTGCCAGAAAGTGAGTGAACTGCATCGGCAAAAAGACTTGCATTGCCACAATTCCGATCATGCCAATCCCCACGGCGAAGGGCAGGAATCCCATGTTCTTGCCGATCAGAATATCGACTCGACGGACGGGAGACAGGACCATGCACCGAAAGCCATCCCGATCGTAACCAAATTGGTTGTTGACCAGTTGCATGATTCCGAACATCGCGAATGTGATCACGCCGATGCCTGTGAAGGAACGAAACATAACGGGAACGGATTCGGGTGAGCGATACGTGAAGCTGATTCCAAGAATGATCATAATGGCGAACGGCGTTAGCAAAGCCATCTTGGCTTCCGGAGCACGAATGATCGTCGCCATGGTGCTGGTCGCGATCGCCGACTGTTGCTCCGACAGTAACGGAAGCTTCTTTTCCAGCAGTCGATTGACCCAGCTGGGTTGACGTACTGCGTTTTCGGAGACGCTGGTGGTGTTTGTGACAGCCAGTTCACCGCGATACATCTTTAATGTTGTGGCGTAGGATCGTTGCAGGCTCATGATGCCAAGTCCGACCATCAGTACGAAACAGGCGAATGGGACGCCCAGCAAGTTGGAAAGACTGCCGCCGACCGCCATGCTCTCCATACCCAGGGGAAGCCAGGCGACGGGCAGGAAGACCAGGAATGGACGAACGAATGCCGTTGTATCGCGGGCCAGTTGCTTGCGGTTCGCCCGCCTTTCAAATTCGATTTCCTGCAGCCGAGCCAGATACGTTTGCTCGTCAATGGTGCCGTCTGAGAACTCGGCTTGGGCGACTCCTCTGGCTTCCAGGGCGATTTGCGAAATACTTCCGCCACGTTTGTCCGCGTCGCGAAACGTCTTCATGTTCATTAACTGCGGCAGTTGCGAAACCGCGATCATCGAAAAAGTCAGTCCTGTGATAATCGCCCGACGTCTCCGCTTGTTGACCATCAGTGCCGCCAGCCAGCCACGAAATTGGTAGGTGACTGCCGTGATTAGAAAGATGAACGCCAACAACAGGAACACTCCAGGGGCCAGGCGAAGACCGTAGTGGCTGATCATTCCGAACGACAGCCCAAGCATCAACGGGAAGATCATGATCATCGAGAAGCTGATGAAGGAGCTAAGGAAATTGCTCAGGAAGGCACCGCGCGGCGAGACCGGCAGATGCAGGAATTTCGCGAGCGACATCGGTTCACTCTTTTGCAAGTCCGTCAAAACGCCAATCGACCAGGCGAACAGAAATCCGCCGACAACCAGGCCCCAGACCAGCAACATCGATTCGGCGGGCGCATCGGACAGAAAGGATCCGCTGGCCAACCAGGCACCAAAAAACATCCCGATCGATATCAGTAAACCGGCCACCAGAATAATGATGGTGAAGATGCGGCTTGTCTTGCCGACTCGACTGAACTGATTTCGAATCAGCCGCCAACGAAGCCAGGCAATTGTTTTTAGATGAGAGAAGTTCACTCGCCGCCTTCTTCCGGAATCGCTTCATCGCCTTCCAGCCAGCTGAGTTTCTGCGTCGGTGCGTCGGTGCTGCCGACTTTCGCCAGGAAACACTCTTCCAGCGACATGTCCGCCCCCCGCAGGTCATCCAGTGATGCTTGTTCGACGAGCTTTCCTTCTGCGATGATTCCCACATGCGTGCAAAGCCGTTCGACGATCTCCAGAACATGCGAAGTCAGGAAGACGGTCGAACCGCGCGAGATGTAACCGGCCAGCGTGTCGCGAATCACGCTGGAAGTGACCGCATCGACGCCTTCAAAC
>CAZPOL010000012.1:0-29705 GCA_964588195.1 uncultured Pirellulaceae bacterium
AGTGGAGGCGGCGGGGTTCGAACCCGCGTCCCGCGATATTTCCACATTGGCTTCTACGTGTGTAGTCGATTATTTGAGGTTCGCCTGACTAGCCGTCAATCGACAGACTGAAAGTCAGACTAGACGGAAACTTTATTTAACAACAAGCGTGTCCGACGTGACTCGTTGCGATCCAGAATTGGTGACGGGTTTTCAGGTCTCTCTGGAGAAAACCATCAACCCGGGCTTTCTATCTCTAGGCAGCCAATGCAAAGTTATCGTTTGCAATTAAGGTTTGTGATCAGATTTTTACGTGGCCTTCTGATCAACCACGACACGCCACCAAAGCTTCCAGCATCCGGTCGATTCCAATTCGCCCCCGATAGTGTTGGCCCGTGTGTGCCGGCATTCAAAGCACCAGCACACCTGGCTTATCAACTCAACCGCCCCTTTTTATTCCAAAGTCCAAAGCATCCAAAGCAAACCGATCGACTGGTGTATTCCAGTTGATCGAGTCGTTGGTTCCGGCAAAAAGGGGCGTAACTTCACCAATCCTACGTAGCCTGTCAAAAAAAGGCCAGCGCATGGTTTGGCATTCGGGCTGGCAGTTCTATTCGGCAGTTCGGTTTGGCAATCTACCAAGTCATCGTCATGCGGGAGACCCGACATCAATGAATGAGCCCGATATTGCCGGGGTAATGCTGCCATTTGGCCGGTTTTCATCGGGTTTTTCAGGGCGACCTTTTACAATTGGCACTAGGAAAATCCGGGCTTTTTTTGCATAATCGTCGCTTCTTCAAATCGCTGAATCCAGCAATTCGCTGATGCCCGACTGTTTCTTCGCGTCCCGGATACCACGTATCCGAGCCCAAAAACCAGTCGGGACCACGATGACCAACAGTGGACTGAACGGGTCAATGTCATGCGGCGAATAAAATGCGCATCATGAAAAGCGCAACATAAAACGTAATCGAACAACCAAATCGAATAAAAAGCAATTGATAATTGATGGGAGAAAACATGTACAAAAGCCTTTGCACTGACGGACTGGGAGTATCGATCCGCCAAAACGAGTTGATCGAATTGGCGCTGACTTACGGCTACAAGGGAATCGAGATCGACATGGATGACATGGTCGGTCGAGCCGAAAAGATGGGCGACGAATTTGCGACTCAGTTCGTCAACGCAGCGAACGTCGATATCAGTACGTTTGAATTGCCAATCGATTTCGGTGCCAGCGAAGCAGACTTCAAGGCTCAATCGGGCAAACTGGACAAGGTTTGCGAATTGGCCAAGTCGATTGGTGCCAAGCATTGCTACATCAATGTCAAGCCGACCCATGCGACACTGACCTACCAGGAGAACTTCGAAAAGCACACTGCCCGTATTTCTTCGATCGCTGACAAGTTGGCTGAAGTCGGTACGAAAATCGGAATCCAGTTTGCTGCCGGTGGAACGGCAGGCGATGAAATGCGGTTTGTTCATCAACCGGACGAAGTGTTGGCACTTGTCAAAACAGTCGGTCACGACAACGTTGGCTTTGTACTGGATACCTGGAACTGGCAAGTTGCCGGTGGAACTCTTTCCGAATTGAAAGAGTTGGATCTTTCCAAGGTCTTCGAAGTTCGATTGGCTGATCCCGAGGATGGCTTCGATGCTTCCAATATCGATCGTACGAAGCGGCTTGAACCGGGCCAAAATTCGAACTCGTTGTGCCAGCAGACGCTGGAGTGGTTGGTGGAATCCAATTACGAAGGACCTGTCGCTTTGACCGCACAGGTGCAGAAGAAGGCTGGAAACACTGGCGATATTTTGTTCCAGCGGATCGCGAAAGTGCTGGAGCAAATGGAAGACGGCTCGCACGGCAAGACTCCTGAAGAACTGGCCGCAGAAGCTGGTGTGGACGGTGAAGTCGGTGAAGGCGTTGAAACTGCCAGCAGCGAAGAAGATGCCGCCAAAGTAGATGAAAAACCAGTTGCCAGCAGCTAACCATTAGTCGGTGAAAACAACCGAGTAGATCGAGTAGCCCGAGCAAACCCGGCTAAACAAGAATCAAAGACCTCTGACATTCATTTGTCAGGGGTCTTTTTTTCATGGTGTGTCGGGACTTAAAAAGGCCTCTTGCCAGAGGGTTTGGCGGAAGTGTTTTCGGTCTGGCAAACTTTGCGGGTTGCCTGGTTTGGTCGGGTTTTCCGGCTTGGGGCGGCTCCATTTGATTGACTTTTCGGTTTGTGACGATTGTGATCGCAGATTCAAGCTGCAGGCACGCTCAATATCCGAATTGCCGTTAATTTCCGACCAAACCGGTCGATAAGAAAATTGCGATGATTCGGAAGTACCGGAAGTAAGAAGGTGCGTCCACAAGAATGGTTTGGGAGCCTTGGGGCATGAAATCAATTTCGAAACTTTTCCTGTTCTTTGGAATATCAGGGATTGGCCTGTTCCTTTGCGGCCTGCTGTTTGTAAATGATGAAGCAGACAGTCCGGCCGAGGATGATCACTGGTATTCAGTCAAGGAAGAGCCGGTCGAAAACCGGCAGCCTGTTGCTGACGCGAATTCGGAATCAACGTCCGAGGCTTCGCTGGCAAGCTTGGGCAACGACGCTGATTTGCCAGAATATGCTGCAGGCGAATTCTCGATCGAATCGCACGAATCGCAAGAGCAACCACCTTCGTTCGATTTGGATTTCGAACAGTCGCATGCAGCCTCTTCTACGGATTGGGATGCAGGCGACGTGGCGATGCCAGAGCGGTCTGCCATGACGGATGATACGTCGATGAAACGGATTCAGAATTTGCCAGAGGTCGAAGATGAGCCGATGTCGATTACCGGCCAGGTCGTTGAATCTTCGAAAGTGCAAAATCCTTTCTTCAATTCTGAAGGTGAAGGGCAGCCAGGAATTGAAACAGATTCAGCGGCCGTTCAGCACTCTGCCAATTTGATGGCGGTCAATCCAGAAGAAGGTATGCCAGGTGAGTCATCTGCAGTCGCACCGTCTTTTGAGATCGCAAATGACGCAGACCGGGCAATGACACCACAAGCATTTACAAGAGTGGCACCCAGCCAACAAACGAAACCGCTAGTCGTACAAAATCCGGCAGTGCAGCGAACGCCGGCTGGAAATCAATATTCTAACCGTAACGTTCAAGCGCCTCACAATCACCGAATGCCGGCACCCATAATGATTGCATCTCCGGTTGTGGAGGAGCGAGCTCAGAATCATATCCAGTACGGCAATTCGTTGGCACGTCGAGGAGCAATATTTGCGGCTCGGCAAGAGTTCATCCAGGCATTGCGTTTGATTGCAGATTCCCATGACATGCAAAGTGGATCGATGGTTTACACTCGCAAACTGGCTGATGCTCTACAGGCACTCACTGAATCGGATGACTTTGTTTCAGTGGATTCCGAGCAGCAATTGCATATGAATGTCAGCACTATTATTGAGTCGCATACCGCCAGGTTGATTCGGCCAGAGCATGCTCGTGACATGTCGCCGATTCAAGCGATGCAAGTCTATTACAATTTTGCAGGCTCCCAAATGGCTCAGGCCGTTGGACAATCGAAAGTGGCCAGTGAGGCTTTGCATTCACTGGGCAAGTTGTTGACGACAGCCGCTCGCTATGATGCCAACGGAAAACCGATGGATCAAACCAAGGCGATGGTGATGCACCAGGTTGCGTTGTCCGCCAATGCCGGGAACCACCGCAGTGCGAACGAACTGGGCGTATTGTTGGCTGGAAACGGTCGCTGGCATCAAGCGGCCGATTTGTTCAGTGAGAGTTTGAAGCAAAAACAAACTCCAACGACCTGGACTAACCTGGCACGAGCACATCAGCAAATCGCTCAGCGAAGTAACGATCCTGGCGAACGAAGAACACAGACTGAATTGGCCAGCCTGGCGATTCAGGAATCACAACGGCTGGGCTATAGCCATGGTCAACAGATGCTGGCTGTTACATCGGAAGATTGGGCCACCGCAGAGCAGTTCAACGGTTCGGCAGCGATGCCAGAGTTGACGCAGCGAAGGGTAACCGGTCAGCAACCAGCGGTTCCCGCCAACGTTGCCCGGCAACCAGAAACTGGCAAAGGGATCTTGCACAAGGTCAAAGGTTGGTTCTAGGTCCATTGGTCCTGGATCCGTAACGTTACAAATCAAATCCGCTGCACTGGACTAAGCAAGTTCGGTGACATCACAAGACAAAAGCACAGAGTTTACAAGGACGTATTATGAATTGGTCAATCAAGGTTGCTTCGGGCGTGCTGGTCATTGCCTTGATTTCGTCGTCGACGTTGCTCGCGCAAGAAAAACACCAGGGACTCTGGGAAATTCCCAGCGGATCGCACCAACGTGCAGGATCGCACCAGCATGCCGGAACGCCCCAGCATTCCGTCGTCACCCCGGTCCCGGTGCAAAATGTTGAGCCAGCATCGTATCAGGTCGGCCAGCCCGTTTTCGATGTGCCGCCCGCAAATCATGGTGGCCACGTTGGCAATGGTGGCTGTCCAGGATGTGCAAACTGTGGCGGCGGGAACGGCCAAACCAAGTACTTCTGCGGTGTTGATGGCAGTGGCCCCCGCCCGTTGGTTCGCGAAGCCTTGTGGCAAGACCAGCAAATGATCCCTTGGGAAGCTTTTGCTTACGGTGAATACATTGGTCCGCATCGCACACCCCATGTGCCTCAATACCGATTGAGAGTTGACGATCAAATCGAGGTCGTTTACCAGGCAACACGCGAACAGACGTTTCAGCCTTATCGGTTGACGGTTGGAGATTCGATCCGGATCAGTTCATCAGCAGACGAGGAACTGAATCAAGGCACGGAAGAATTCGGGTTGAGAATTTTGTCGGACGGTTCGCTTTCACTTCGTCTTATCGGTCGAGTGATTGCCGCTCGCAAGACGATTCAGGAACTGCAAGATGAACTCAATGAACGATACGCCGAGTACTTTGAAACAGATCCAGCGATCGTGGTAAGCGGCGTAGAGACAGATACTCGTTTGCAGGACTTGATCAATGCCGTCGACGCCAGGTTCGGAAGTGGTGGTCAATCGCGACTGGCAACCGTGTCACCCGATGGCACGGTTCAGTTGCCGATGATCGGTTCCGTGCCAACGATCGGTTTGACTCTGGAAGAATTAGGTCGCGAGATCAATATGCGGTATCGTCAACGGATACAGGGAATCGAAGTGACGCCTGTTTTGACAGAGCGTGCTCCTCGGTCCATCTTTGTTTTGGGAGAGGTTGCGGAACCGGGGCAAGTCGATTTGACGGGCCCGACGACGGCGATGCAGTCACTGGCTTTGGCCGGCGGTTGGAACGTCGGTGGAAACATTCGTCAAATCGTGGTCTTCCGCCGGGATCAGAACTGGCGATTGATGGCACTCAAACTGGATCTGGCAGGTGGCTTGCACGGTCATCGACCATTGCCATCGGATGAAATCTGGTTGCGACACGGCGATATCGTGCTGGTGCCCAAGACTCCGATTTTGCGAATCGCTGACGCCGTCGAATTGTACTTCACCCGGACGTTGTACTCGGTGTTCCCAGCGGAACTGGGAGTGTTCGATGGCCAGGCAGATTTCAACTAGGTTAAGCGTGGCAACACTTCAGTTCATCTACTGCGTCAGTTCATCCAGGCGGGATGACAGCTGAGCGGGCGTCGGGTTGACTGCAGTTACGATTCCCTTGTTGTTGACCAGAACCAATTGCGGCACGTTGGAGATTCCAAATTGGTCAAAGAGGCCACTGGCCTCGCCTGATTCGGCGTTGCTGGTAGCGATCACCCACTCTCGAGGTTGAGGTGTATCGCTGAACAGGTTGGACAAGTCACTGTCGCTCGCCAAATTGACCGCCAGTAATTTCAGGCCCTGATGTTTGTGCTGTTCGAAGTAGCCAGCCATCGTTTCTACCAGTTTCACGGATGCTGGCTCGGCGGGCGACCAAAAGACTACGATAACAGGGTGGTCTTTGGACAGAGTGTTCCAATCCAATTGTTCCTGGTCAGCCATCAGTCCCGAAATCAGCAACGGTTTCCCGATCAATTCGATCCGGGCATCTCGTTTCTCGCAACTCGCTCGCAAGTGATCGCGAACATTACTGTCGGCGATGTTCATGCTGGCTGCCATGACGATTCGATTTGCTTCCAGAGTTTCACGTTGCATGCCGGTTGCTTCCAGCCATGCCAGAGAACCGACGATTGGCTGCAACGAACTCAGGCTAATCTTAGGATCGGAAAACAGGTAATTGATCGCTTTGCGGTATTCTTCGATCGCACCTGATTCTCTCTTGTGTATTTGGTCGACGATCACGTCCAGGTTGGCGGATGCGACTTGCAATTGGCCACTCAGTCGCTCGGTATACTTGCGACAAGTGGCGTTTGACGAATCGCGATAGCCGTTAACCAGAACCTGTGCAAATTCGCTCCATGCCTGACGATGGCCTGTTTGCAGTAACTGGTCAGACATGTTTCCGATCTCCTTGCAAACATCAAAGCTATCGGGGTAGTCAGCGACGACTTTTGTGGCGGCAGAAATCACAGGGCTAAGATCCGGGGATGTGCCGGGTTGGTCCACGGAGGCGATGGCTTCGCGAAAGTCCAGCAGCAGTCCGCCGATCGCCACGGTTTGCCGGGTTTTGACGTGACGGTGCTCGCCGTATTTGGAAATCACCTCTTTCAATTCCTGCTTGGCGGTAGGGTCGCCCGCCCCCAGCAATTTCAACAACGCGTCGATGCGAATCTTCACAAACTCGAATCGTTGTTCGCCATTGATCTCCATTTCCAGCAGTTTTTCAGAAGCGGCGGCACGCTGTTTTTGAATCCTGTATCCTTCGGATTCATCTCGTGGGCGCAATTGCTCAGCCTGTTTTTGAGCGAGATAGCTCATCAGATCTTGAAGGTTATCAGGCAGCGGTTCCGTTTCGACAAGCACGTCGTTGTGGTCTCGCTGCGAGCGGATCGTATCGGCGATGCCACCCTGAGACTCGACTTTCTCCTGACCAGATTCTGTGCCTGGCGTCGTGGTCAGGTCCGTCTTGCTATTGCAGGCGGGCATCGCCACGCAAAAGACTATTGCAAACAGCACAAGTCGTTTTTGTGCACAAGACATTGCTCGACAAATCATGGTGATGATGGGTAATGGAATAGGACAGAAGCGAAACGCAACGTACTAATCTAATGGCCACGCGACGAAGCAGCCTATACCAATTTGACCTGTCGAAATACGTATATCGCCAGCGATATCAACGGGAGCGCAAATCGGTCCCCACGATACCGCGTGCCTACGAGGGTAATTCCAGAGAAGATTCCGGAGGTTTGGCTGCATCTGGTTCTGGCATCGAATCGGGAACCGAAACGAAAATCATACGTAGCTGGTGCAGCGTCGTGGAAAGCATCTCTGTTTCCTCGTCGGTCAGATTGCCCTTGGTCTTGTCTTCCAGCATGGCCAGTGTGTCGATGAAGTGTTTGGCAACCGATTTTCGAATGACCGGCTTGTTTTCGATCGGGTCGGGAATCTGTCCCATGTTTGACAACGCCTGAGTTGCCATGGTGGTGATCAGGATTGGCATCGAAGCGGGCGGCATTTCCATACCGTCGGCCGCCGCTGCATTGTCGGCAGCGGCCTCCATCTTTTCACGCAGCTGCTCTTTCTCTTGAGCGACACGTGATTTGTAATCGTCGTCGACGATGATCTTTGGTTCTTCGTTGCTAGAATCGTTCATGATGATCCAGGTCTATTCAGTTAATCGGTGACGGCCATTTTCGCGTCAACATTGTCGCGTTGCATGGCGGCTTTAATGAATCCAGAGAACAATGGGTGCGATTTGGTCGGCTTGGATTTGAATTCGGGGTGATACTGCACGGCCACAAACCAGGGGTGGTCGGGAAGTTCGATGATTTCAACCAGTTGTTCGTTGTCACTGGTACCGGCGAACAACATGCCATGAGCCTCGAACTGTTTGCGGTAGACGTTATTGAATTCGTATCGATGACGGTGACGTTCGCTGACAGTTTTGGAACCGTACCAATCCTGGCTGCGAGAATTGTCGGCGAGATCGGTGATCTGTGCGCCGAGTCGCATCGTACCGCCCTTGAAGGTGATGTTCTTTTGCTCGTCCAGCAAACAGATCACCGGGTCGGGTGTGTCTTTGTCGAATTCGGTCGAGTTGGCTTGCGGCAAGTCGGCCACGTTCCGAGCGAACTCGATGGCGGCACATTGCATTCCCAGGCAGATACCAAAAAACGGAATCTTGCGTTCACGAGCAAACCGGATCGCATCCACTTTGCCTTCGGTGCCACGTTCTCCGAACCCGCCAGGAATCAGAATGCCATCGAATCCGGATAACAGGCGTTCTGGTCCTTCGCGTTCGATCTCTTCGCTATCAATGCGACCGACGCGAATCTGAGCATGATGTTCGATGCCGGCGTGATCGATCGATTCGTAGATCGATTTATAAGCGTCTTTGTGCTTGGCGTATTTTCCCACCACCGCGATGCTGATTTCCGTTTCCGGGTTGCGCATACGATGGATCAATTCTCGCCATTTTTTCAGGTCCAGCGAATCGGTTTTCATGTTGAGTCGTTCGACAACCAATTCATCCAGTCCGTGTTCGACCAGACTGATCGGGACTTCGTAGATCGAGAAATCCTTGTCCGGTTCTTCGATCACGGCTTCCAGCGGGATGTTGCAGAACAAGGCGATTTTCTCACGCTCTTCGAGCGCCATGTTTTTCTCGGTACGACAGATCAGGATGTCTGGCTGAATACCGATTTGCCGAAGCTGGCCTACTGAATGCTGGGTCGGCTTGGTCTTCATTTCACCGGCGGCCTTCAGGTAAGGCACCAGTGTCAGGTGAATATAAAGGCAATTTTGCTTGCCAACATCCAGTGAAAATTGACGAATCGCTTCCAGGAATGGTTGGCTTTCGATGTCGCCGACTGTTCCGCCGATTTCCGTAATCACGACATCGCAATCGTCATCGCCCAGCTTGCGAATGCAGTCCTTGATTTCGTTGGTGATGTGAGGAATCACCTGCACGGTTTTGCCAAGGAATTCGCCGCGACGTTCCTTCTCGATGACCGACTGGTAAATCTGGCCGGTGGTGTAATTCGAGTGTCGGGTCAGAGGGCTGTTGGTAAACCGTTCGTAATGTCCCAGGTCCAGATCGGTCTCGCTGCCGTCGTCCAGCACATAGACTTCGCCGTGTTGGAAGGGACTCATCGTGCCCGGGTCGACGTTGATGTAGGGATCCAGTTTCTGCATGCGGACGCTGACGCCACGTTGTTCCAGCAACATGCCGATCGAGGCACTGGTCAGGCCTTTGCCCAGAGAGCTAACGACGCCACCGGTTACAAAGATATATTTAGTTGTCATCGAGATTCCTTCCCCGAGATCGTTGTCTCAAATGAATTGGTGAGCTGTGCCATAGGAAAGCCGAGTCTTTTGTCGGACCATCGCAGGAGCTTTGCCATCCGAACGCCAAAGCCGAATCGGGCAATTCTAGCAACTCGCCATACGGCTGACAAACGCATGGTAATCGCGAGGTGTATCGATGCCGCAAGAGGTTCGCGGAGTGATCCCGACCAGGATTGACTTGCCTAAATGCAGGGCGCGAAGCTGTTCCAGCGATTCGGCAATTTCGTTGATGGGGCGAGGCGTTTTGGTTAATTCCAGCAAAGTTTTTCGACGGTAGACGTACAGCCCAACGTGCTGGTGAAAAGTCGCCATATCGTTGGCACCCGTTTGGACATTTTCTCGCGTAAACGGGATCGGGCTACGGCTGAAATAGAGTGCCCTGCCCTGTTGGTCGAACACGACTTTGACGCAGGCGGGGTCAGCGATTCGCTCGGGGTCGGTCAGAGGCGTAGCCAGCGTCGACATGTCGGCTTGCGGATTGTCCAACAACAGGCGAGCGGCCGAATCGATGTCGCGGGGATCGATCTCGGGTTCGTCGCCCTGCACATTGATAAACAGGTCGACATCGGTGTGTCGCTCGGCAATTTCTGCCAAGCGGTCGGTGCCGCTCTGATGGTCGGTGCTTGTTAGCTCGGCATTTCCGCCAAAACCTTTGACGACGTCGACGATTTGCTGGTCGTCGGCTGCCACTAGAATGTCGTCACCAAGTTGGGACTTGGCGGCGGCTTGATAAGTGTGTTGAATCAGCGGCTGACCGGTTTCCGCCAACAGCAGCTTGTTTTCCAGGCGTGTCGAGGCCAAGCGGGCGGGGATGACGATCAGGGTTTTCAAGTCACTGTTTTTTGCTGGACTCATTTTCGTCAACGTCGCAGGGATCGCAGGTTGAGGCGGCGGCAGAATTTGCCGAGGCGGTTGCCGTTGCCGTTTGGCCGACGACTTCGCCAAACAACCAGCTGCCGAATCCCACGGCAGCCCCGGCCGGCCCACCCAGCATATATCCAATTCCGCCCGATGCCAACGCACCTGATTTGCGTCCGATGTCCTTTGTTTGTGCCTGGTCTTTGCCGGATTTAATAGAGATGACCTCAGCCGACAATTGCACCGCGTCGCCGGCAAGTGCAGCCGTTAGCCCGTATCGCGATGCGATTTTGGCGGCGACGTCCTTGACCATGAAACGACTGGCCAATTTTGGAAACGCCAGTTTGGCCGCCGCCGCGCTGCCTCGACGACAAACGGAATCGACGATGTTGACCTGGCTGCTGTTGGCAACACCGTGACGGCACCAATTGACGAAGTGCTCGCAGTTGTTGTCCAGCAAGTGGTAATCGGTTTCGCCGAGTCGGCTTTTGGCTCGCTCGACAATCTCTTCTGCCTCGAAACAGGCCGCCGATTCACGCACTGTGATTTGTGCCTGACCTGCGAATTGGCTGCGGTCCACGATTTCAACACGCGCGTTGACCTTGTTGTGCAGTCCTCGTCCAAAGTGAATGACATTGCCGTCTCCCAAATCGATGCCGTGATGGGTGTAGGCTCCGAATTGGACGACCAGGTGATCTCCTGTTGCCATCGTTCGCTCCAAATTAGTTCATTCAGGTGGTGTGGGTTTCGCTACCATTATTCGCGGCTGACCACCGAATATGGGCAGGAATCCTGCCAACCTCACTTATTCCGGACAGAATCGACATGATTTCTTGACGGGACAGCCGAGTTTACCAGCTAGCAGCGGTCAAATTCGATTTTATTGGAACCACTAGACGATGTACTTCAGGAGCTACCCCGGATTTCTTTTAGTCAGTGATCAATGCAGAAAAACCTAGAGCAAGTTCGAGTGCGGTTGGAACGCTGGGTAAAAACCCATGCCAGTCGCGAGGCAGAACGGCAATGGAAAGAGTCCATCTTGTTGAAGGATGGTTGTTTGCACGGATACCGATTCTGTATCGGTTCAGTGGAGGCCGTTTGGGTGATCGATCAGCTGACGATGGAAGTGCGTCGCGATGGCCGCTTGGCAGATACGCTGGCTCTTGCCGATCCGTCATCTTTCACCGATTCATCGAACGATGCGGTAACCAATCCGAGTGAGGCCAACACCAGCCGCGCCGCTTAGGCCGCGCAGCTATTGCTTGGCCAATTAAGGTCCAGGCAGAAACAAGTCCGCAGAAACGACACAAAAAAAGCCCGGTATATTTCCGGGCTTTGTCTGTTTTGATTGGTTTGCTGAAAAGCACGCTGGCAAATCAGGAGGCGTCTGCGTCGGATGCTGCTGCATCGTCGGCTTCGTCGACCTTCTTGACCTTCTTCTTTTTCTTCAGCGAGATCTTTTGGACGCGAACTTTCGGCAGTCCGTAGATCGAATCGCCTTCTTTCCAGCGATCGGTTTCGATCAGTTTGAGCAGTCGTTCCGAGCGGGTCAGCACATTGCGTGACTTTACGGATCCAGCTCGGATTTTCAGGCTCTTGTCGATAGTCATTGGTTCGGCTCGTTTAGTATGCTAGGTGGCCAGATCGGCCCTTGTTCGTCATTTGAGAATCAAAGAGTATATGACCATCATCGGCCTTGATCAAGACAAAACCAAATAAATCACCAACCGAAGGGTAGCTCGTGAAAATAGGTGTATTTTGCAGTGGTGGCGACGCACCGGGCATGAATGCGTGTGTCCGGGCGGTTGTCAGGACCGCTATCAGCAATGGCCACACGGTGGTCGGGATCAAACGAGGGTACCAGGGGTTGCTGGACGAGCAATTCCACGTCAATGCGGCTGGCCAGCCAGCACTGACGATGCGTTGTGTGGCCGGTTGGTCGACGACCGGTGGGGCCACACTGCACAGCAGCCGCAGCTCCGAGTTCCGCGATCCGGCTGGCCAAGCCAAGGCGGCCGAGATCTTGCGAAGACACAACATCGACGCACTGATCCCGATCGGAGGTGACGGCACTTTCAACGGCGCGGTGGCTCTGGCAAAAGTCTGGGATGGCCAAATCGTCGGTTGCCCGGGCACGATCGACAATGATCTGATCGGCACCGATTACACGATCGGGTTTTCCACAGCGGTCCAAACGGCGGTCGAGGCCGTGGACAAGATTCGTGATACGGCAAACAGCCACGATCGTATGTTCTTGATCGAAGTGATGGGACGACACAGTGGCTACATCGCGACGTACACTGCGATCGCGGCGGGAGCCGAAGTGGTGGCGATTCCGGAAACGCCAACCGACTTTCCCGCCATCGTGGCGACGTTGAAAGATCTAAAGACCCGTGGCAAGTCTTCGATCATGATGATTGTGGCCGAGGGTGACGAAGAGGGTGGCGCGGAGATACTCAACGAACAATTGAAGAAACACGATTGCCCATTCAGTACGCGAGTCGTGGTGTTGGGGCATTTGCAGCGGGGCGGAACGCCAACCCCGGAGGACCGCCGCCGCGCAGCGCAAATGGGTTACGGTGCTGTGCATGCTGTGATGAACGGAGAGAACGGCGTGATGGTGGGAACTCGCAATGACGAATGTGTCAGCGTTCCGTTTGCAGAGACCTTTGCCAGCCACCGTCCGATTCCAGGTCACCTGTTGGAATTACTGGAAACCCTGGCTTCGTAGGCAAGTGTTGCACGGGCATTGCGTACGCTTGCAGGATTGAACTGTAACAGGTGCAAAGGACTTAGAAGATTCCGCGACCGAAATCGGCGGGGTCCTCGTTGGAAGATTCCTCGGTACCGCCACCGATCTTTCCGCTGGTATTTTTTGGTGCCTTATGCGGTCCGCCGCTACGGTGTCGCGAATCGGTGCGCCGATTGCGAGACTCGCCGTATTCATCGTCATACCGAGAGACGTATCCAGGTTGTTTGGCACGTTCCAGTTCTTCGTGGAATTCGCGAATGACCCGATTCTGGATCATCTCGCGACTTTCGGCGTTGATCGGATGAGCGATATCGGCGTACAGCTTGGCGCGGCCTTGATCGTCAACATCCAGTTTGTCGTTGTTCTGTCTTTTGCCACAGTTGTTGCAAAACCGGGCTCGTAGATGATTTTTGGAGTTACAGCTACGACAGTGCATCGTCAGTTTGCGGCTGGGCATGGCGACGAACGGTCCAGAGTTACCTTCAATGATTTTGAGATCACGGATTACAAAGCAATTGTCGAATGTAACGCTGCAGAATGCGCGGAGACGGTCTTCTGAATTTTCCATCAGCTTGATGCGTACTTCTGTAACTTCCATACCAGCAATCCTTTTGCATCCTACTCGGCGCGATAGCGAATGAGGTTGGCATCATTGCCAACGGAACTTACAAAAAACACCGAACACTTGGGCAGCCGCGCTGCCAAAGTTCGATTCGCTCGTTTCGCCCACAAGGCACTCTGAAACATCCCGAAGTAGGCAGCGCCACTGCCAGTCAATTGATGATCGCCACAGCCTGTCCGTTGGAATTCGTGCTTCAGACGCTCAACCCATGGCGACAATTTTTCGGCAGCGATCTGCAGCCTGTTCCAGATGCCTGACTTTCCAGGGCGATACGACCCGGTCGTGATACCTTTCACTAGAGCGTCACTGTTGACACGCTTTTCAGGCAGTTCGCTGTGGCGGTAGACATCGGCCGTTGAAAGACCTTTGGGCGGCATGGCGATGACGTAGTGACTGATCCGATGATCGGCTAGCGGTTCCACCAGTTCACCTCGTCCCAAACATCGCGACGTTTGAAAGCCGGATCGGTTTTCAGGAAAGAAGCGATCAATGAAGAAAGCGATATCGCTTCCGAGTTGATTGGCCAGTGCGACCAACTGTTGTTTGGATAGGCCCAGGTCCAGCATGCGATTGGCGGCCACCAGCGTCGCGGCGGCGTCACTGGAACCACCACCCATGCCGGCTTGGCTGGGAATGTTCTTTTGAATCAGTACATCGAGTCCGAACCGTCGGCCAGTCTTTTGCTTCAACAGGTCAATCGCCTGCCAGACAAGATTGGTTCGATCACTCGGCATGGAAAACACTTCCAGGTTGTAATTCGGAGGAATAGGCACCTGCGAAAGAAACAAACAATCGTCTGGTCGTCTGCGGAGAAGAATTCGATCGAACAGATTAACCGAAGTCATGACGGTTTCCAGTTCGTGAAATCCGTCGCTTCGTTGTTCGACAAGCTCCAAAAACAAATTAAGCTTTGCTGGAGCCAGTACTTCCATCCATGCCATGAATTGATCGTGATGTTTATTCAACAGTAAGCGTCCGTAGTCTACCGCCTGGCGTAACTCGTTTCAATCAACCGCATCAAGTAATACAACGAAGAACTCGCTACAAACGAAAAAAGTGTGCAATTCGAGTTTGGCCGATGACTTAATCAGGACGAAGACTATAAAGTTGTCAAATTAGCTACCTTTACATCCGGGTGCTAATCCCCTGATTTGACGGTGATGCAAGCCCGCTCAATCGCAAAACACCTTACGAACCCGTCCAGTATCCGCGAAACAACGAAAGCAACCGAGTCAGATGGCTGAATTCAAAAACGAGGAGCCTGTCCATAAAACATCCAATCCGGTCCTGGTCGCGCGATCATTGTTCGGCGGTGTGTTAATGGGGCTGGCGAATCTTGTTCCAGGAATCAGCGGTGGAACGATGTTGTTGGCAGCGGGTATTTACCCTGACTTTATAAACGCACTGTCAGATGTCACACGGTTTCGATTCCGTTGGCATTCGCTGTTGGTGCTGGGTTGTGTTGTGGCGGCGGCTGGACTTGGCATTTTGTTTTTTGCGGGTTCGCTCAAGAACGCCGTTTTGGATCATCGTTGGGTGATGTATAGCCTGTTCATCGGTTTAACATTGGGCGGGCTGCCGGTTGTTTGGCGGATGGTCAAGCAGACTTCGCCCTCGTTGGTTGTCGCTGGCGTTTGTTCATTTGCGGCGATGGTGGGACTGACTCTGTTGCAAGTGAACGGAGTGATGGGGTCAGGCGGTTCGAACTTGTTCATGTTGTTCACTGCCGGTTTGGCCGGCGCCAGTGCGATGATTCTGCCAGGGTTGTCGGGTGGTTACCTGCTTTTATTGTTGGGCCAGTACGTACCGATTTTGTCGGCGGTCGATCAATTCAAAGAGGCCTTGAAGGCGCGAGACATCACAGCGGCAATGGATCCCGCATTTTCAGTCCTCGTTCCGGTCGGCATCGGTGTTGTGGCAGGGGTCGTGATCGTTGGCAATTTGCTGAAGTGGTTGTTGCAACGATACGAGAAGGAGACTCTGGGAGTCCTGTTGGGATTGTTGATCGGTTCCGTCGTAGGGCTCTGGCCATTCCAGCAAGGTGTGGCTCCGCAAGCAGGCGATGTCGTCAAAGGCCAAGTCGTAACGGTCGAGTCAATTGCCGAAATCGACAAGGAGGATTGGCCGATCGAATACTTCCGTCCGGGCGGAACCGAAATCGCCGTGTCGATTGGCCTGGTGTTGCTGGGCTTCGCGATCACGATTGGCGTGGCTGCTTTTGGAAGCACGAAGCCAGAAAAAAAGTCGCAAAAAAAGTCACGCGACGATCTACCCGATTCGACAACGCATGTTAGCGAAGATTAGTGCCGCCTGGTGTTCCCGCTTCGCTTGGTGTTCACTCTATAAAAAGAATCAGTCTGCAAAGGATTCGAAGGCCGACTGTTCGCTCGGGTGAATCTGCATGATCTTCGGCAACTGCATTAAATTGAAGACCTCCAGCAAGTTGTCGTTCATTTCGCACAATCGAAACTCGATCGATTCGTTCTTGCAACGCGAATTCAACTGAACCAGTTTTCCGATCATCGACGAATTCATGAATGAGACGTCGCGGAGGTTGACGAGCATCTTTTTGGATTGAATGGAATTGATCAACGTGTTCAGTTCCGCTCCGACCGATTCGACCAACCCATCTTCACTCAAACGGATATCGCGAAGGTAGACCTTCAGAACGTCGTCTTGAGTTTCGCTGGTGATGTTTGGCATCGTGAATGCTGCCTCCGCTGATGGATTGAATGAACACGCGTCGGGACCTGATCAAAGTCGTTTTGATTATGTCATCGGGCAACGGGAAAAAGCAAACGGATTTGAATCGATACCTACTTGGCGGAATCTTTTTCTTCCAGCTTTTTCTTCCACATCGCTTCGGACATTACCGTTCGAAACCCGGAATGCGACATGCCGGTGTCGACACTGGTCGATGAACGGGCCGAGGGCCGGTAGCTGGAACAATACGCACGGTGGCATAGGAATGAGCCTCCGCGTTTCACGCGACGAGGTTCGTAGGGATGGTCGGTTTGGTCGGGGCCTTGCGGATTCGAGGCAACACCTTTGGACGCTCGCTCGGCATACGTATCGGCTCGGTACCAATCGCTGCACCATTCCCATACGTTGCCCGCCATATCATGAATACCAAAGTCATTGGCCGGGAAAGTCCCCACGGGAGACGTCGTAGCAAACCCATCGATCTGATCGTTTTGATTTGGGAAATTTCCTTGCCAGATGTTGGACTGCGGCTCGAAATCAGAGGCGTCTTCCAGCCCCCAAACATAAGGCTGTTGGTTCTGGCCGCCACGCGCGGCGAATTCCCACTCGGCTTCGGTTGGCAAACGCCTGCCCGCCCACTCGCAATAGGCGACGGCGTCGAACCATGAGATATGAACGACCGGATGGTCTTCGATGTTGGTGATATCTGTATCGGGGCCGCCTGGATTTCGCCACGAGGCACCGGGTGTCCACTTCCACCATTGCTCAAAATGGCCCGGCCCTGTGGTTGAAACGGGCTGCTCTGTAGCCTGGAATACAACAGCGCCCGGAACCAGGATCTCTGGGGGGATAGGTGGCGATCCTTCTGGCTGTTGGGCCATTAACTCTTCGATGTCTGGTTTCTTTTCGGCGGTCGTCACGTAGCCTGTGGCTGCGACGAATTCGGCGAAGCGGGTATTGGTCACTTCATACGCGTCGATGTAGAAGCCTGAGACTTGCACGACATGCGGAGGCCCTTCATCGACTCGCGATTCCGCAAACTCACCACCCATGACAAATCGCCCGCCTGGTACCCAGACCATACCGGGTGGTCGAGGCAAATTGGGTTCGGCTTGCGGTACGATAAACTCATCCACCGGTCGACTGATTTCTTTTTTCTGTTCACCCTGCTTGCCGTCGGACGAGTCGCCTGCGGAATTGGACGGACTGTTTCCAGCAGATGAAGTCTGTCGATCGGATTGTTCCGCCAGCACCTTGCTCTGCGGCACGCCCTGTTGGCAGCCGGTCAAGATCGTTACCAGGGCGATCGAGCAAAGCCAGGTCCACGATGATCCGCGGAAGTTACACGTATTTGACATTAAGCGTTGTCCTGAATGAGGCGGCTGGATAATCAAGAGCGGGGGCCGCAGAACATCAATGTTAGTGATGACGAATTAATTGTGAATTGTGAAAACGGTTTCAGGCCTGGTATTTCGCCATATTACAATTCTTTCAGCCAATCTCATTGGCTGCGGCAATGTCTCGTCGGCCAGATCGGCGTACGGACCAGAATTACTACCGAATATCAATCACCAAAAACATGTCAGCATCCGACCAGCACAAGATTCACCTGGGCATTTCGACTTGTCCAAACGACACTTTCGCCTTTTACGGGTTGATCAACGATCAAGTTGACTTGCGTGGCTTGACCTTTGATGTCGAATTGATGGATGTCCAGCAGTTAAACGATCGGCTGCTTGCCGGCGAATTCGACGTCGCCAAAGCGAGTTTCCACGCGGCGCTGTTGGTGGCCGACGAGACGGTCGTTTTGCCCAGCGGGTCCGCTCTGGGATTCGGTAACGGGCCGTTGCTTTTGTCCCGCCATCCAGACCGAACGCCGGCGGACTTCGTCGATTCGTCGCGTCCGCCAATTGTGCTCTGTCCGGGCGAAACGACCACGGCGACTCTTTTGTACCGACTGTTTTACGAGCAACCTTGCGATCTGCGACAGGTTGTGTTTTCAGAAATCATGCCGGCGCTAAAAAACGGCACGGCAGACTTTGGCGTTTGCATTCACGAGGGACGTTTTACCTGGCAGCAAAGCGGGTTGTTCAAAGTTGCCGACCTGGGGCAAACGTGGCTTGATGATTCGTCACAGCCATTGCCGTTGGGTGGCATCCTTGCCAGAACCCGCCTGGGCACCGACTTGCTTGGCAAAGTGCAGCAAGTGATTCAGGATTCGATTCGCTACGGATTGGCCAACCGCGAAGCAACCTTGCCATTCATGCGACAGCACGCCGACGAGTTCGACGACCAGGTGTTGATGGCTCACGTCGATCTGTACGTCAATGAGAATACGATCGAGTTGAGTAGCGCGGGCGTGCAGGCGCTTGACTGTTTGTCACGCAAGGCGACGCAGTTGAAGCAAGTGCCTGGACAAGTCGGATACAAGGCTTTGCGTGTTTTAAATAGTTGAACGACTGTCCCGGCCGTTCATCGATTTAAACGACGAAAAAACCACCACGCTTCTAAACGTGGTGGCTTGTTCTATGACGTGCTTGCTTCCAGCCGTGCGGATCGCGGGCGGGATGCATTTGGCCTATCTGCCGTCGATCCTGGAATTGGCCTTGGCAGCTTCCAGAGCAGCAGCTTCGCGGGACAGTTTGAATTCAGGACCTTTGCTGAAGTACTGAATGTCATCCTTGAAGTAGTAGGCGCTGGGCAGGGTTTGGCCACCGACACTGACCTGACATCCACAGAATACTGCGGCCGAGGCCAGCATTACTCCGCACATGATTCCATTGATCCAGCTAATTGTCTTTTTGCGTTTCATCTTGGATGACTCCATTTTCGCCGCGGGTACATGGGATCATTGACGATGATGCCATGTTTTCAGGGTTTGGGCGTACAATCGGATTAACCGTTAAAGGTTGTATCGACAGAGGTTACGCCGGACTTTGAGACAATTGAGTTTTTTCCCGGAGTTCGCGTACAAAATCGAGTAAGCCGTTTCACCGACAGCACTTGTCGTAAAAAGCTCGTCTTTTCGGGCCTTAACCGGTATGCTTAACAGATACACAGGGGCGGGCAGTCAGCGTGTTCTCGGCCGATTTCAAATGCCGACGCAATAACTAGATGGATGATGAACAAGCACAGCAGTGCCATGACAGCATTCTTGCGCTCCGTCCGCTCCTCATTCATTTGGCGTCGTTTCATTTCAAGTTACCCGCGCCTGCTAAACCAGAAACTGGAAGGAAACTTTCCGTGGTAAACCAAGCTTCTCATACGCCTGTGTTGTTTCGCCGAATCGCCCTGGTGGCATTCGTTATGACGGCCACCGTTGTTGGCGTGCTTTCATCGACGATTCAGTCAGCTTCCGCCCAGAACAATACGGTGCCAGCGCAGACGTATTACCCGGTCATCAACCTGTTGCATCAGGGGGAGTTCCGGTCTGCCAAAGCTATTGTTGATGGCTTTCAAGGAAGGCTCGTCTACCAAGGCGATGTGCAGGTCCGTTTTCTGGATGCGGTCTGTTACAGGACGATGTACGGCGAAAGCTGTTACCGGCTGGGCGAATATGATTTGGCACTTGAGCAGTTCGAATCTGCGTTGTCTCTATACGTTTCGATCCAGGGGTTCTTTCAGCAGAGAACGAACTTTCCCCGCGAGATTCTGGATGACCAGGAGGCAACCAGAAACGCTCAGGTGCCTTGGGCCACTTCGACGCGTACGCCTCGCTACGGCGCCTATGGTTCAATGAACGTGAGACTTGGGAAAACGCCACAGGAAAATGAGTTCGCTGCCA
The DNA here is from genome assembly GCA_964588195.1 of uncultured Pirellulaceae bacterium. GTDB lineage: Bacteria > Planctomycetota > Planctomycetia > Pirellulales > Pirellulaceae > CAJQPP01. Next base: position 20,117 of record CAZPOL010000012.1, read on the forward strand.
GAAATGGAGGCGTCATTGATCCTGAGGTTTTGTTGCCTGTGAATATCACCGAGGTGATGCGTTGCGTCTCACTGGCGATGTACCGTCGTCAAATGATCAAAGGGCCAATTGCCACGATCGATCCATTGACCCGCCAGCTCAGTACCAATTTGATCGGAACTGGCGGTGCCACGGTCAGGGGATCATGGTCCGGGATTGCCAAAGGTTTGTCATACATGAGTCAGGGCGACCTGCAACGCGCGGTTCCATTGCTATCAGGCAGTTTGCAAATTGGTGGTAAAGATCATCCTCTGACGGCTACCGCGTTGTTGGCACTCGGCAAAATTGCGATCAATCAAAATCGGTTGTCAGATGCGTCAACGCTGTTCCTGGAAGCATCAATTGCGGCGGCCGCCTACGATCAATATGACCTGGTCGAAGAAGCACTTCGCTATGGCGCGATCATTCATGCCTCGGGCCGAACGTTGAAGCCTTACGAGCCTTTGGTGGCGGCCATCGCCTGGGCGCGGAACAGGGACACATTGAAAGCTTCGCTGCTGACAACTGCGGCGATGTTGGCTGCCGAGTCCGCAGATGCCGACGCGGCGGCAAAGTTGCTGGGTGACGCGCGAAGGGAAATGAGCGGCAACGATATCAGCCGCAGCAATATCCAGACCCGCTGGCAATACGTCAACGCCATGGTCAGCCACCTGAAACAAGACCAGAAACGTGGCGACGAAAATTTTCAAAGGTACCTGGCAGCGGCCGGCAACACATCGCTGTGGCTCTACCAAATTGCACTCGCCGACAACGCAATTCGCGCCAACGTGATGTCGGAACGTCAATCGGAAAACCTGTACGACATGTTGTTACGTGAGCCCACCGATTTCGATTGGAAATTTCGCCCGGAAGAGACAATGGCGTTCCTGATGACGCCGCATTACGAACCGATGGAACGCTGGTTCACCGTCGCTCTTTCCAGGAAGGCCGATGAAAAAGCGATCGGAATCGCCGAATTGATTCGACGTCATCGATTCTTCAGTACCCTGCCGATGGGCGGACGGATGCTGTCGTTGCGATGGACTCTGGAAGCGCCAAATTCCACGCTGTCCGAAAAATCACGGCAGCAGAAACAGGCTTTGTTGACGCAGTACCCGGACTACAAACCATTGTCGGACGAAGCCGCCAACTTGCGACAGCAGCTGGACGATTTACCGATCTCACCGGATCCAAAATCACCGGAAGGCGTGAAGCAGAAACAACTGATGGCAAGCCTGGCAGGTGCTGTGGGTCGTCAGGAAAAGTTTTTGCGGTCGATTGCTCTGGTTCGCGACCCTTGTGAATTGGCTTTTCCGAAACCAATGACGATCGCCGAAATCCAGCAGCGACTGGAACCCGGACAGGTCGTAGTCACGATCTTGCGAGCTGGCCAGCTTTATTACGTCATGAAATTGGGCGGCGGAAGTTACACGATCGAGAGTCAGATTCAGGCCAGAGTACTCGACAACAAAATCCTGAAACTGATCAAGGCTCTGAACGTTGGCGACAAGGCCACCGTCCTGGACCCCGAAGTTTTCGAGGACGAGAAGTGGAGAGCAATCGCTCATGAGATTTCGCAATTGATCTTCGCCAAGACGCAACCGCAAGCGATCGACAGCATGAACGAGATCGTCTTTGTGCCCGACGGCAAAACCTGGTACTTGCCAATGGAGGTTCTGCAAGTCGGTGCCGCCGGCAACACGACCAATCTAAGTGACAAAGTACGAGTTCGTTACGCTCCGACGGCGGCGCTGGCTGTGCCTGACGAACGAGTGCCGAAGCGGTTTCGTCGTGCCGGTGTGGTCGTTGATCGCAACTTTATCAAGGACGATGCCAATCGAATGGCTCAAGGGTTGAAAGACCTGCAGGCTTCGATCCCTGAAATGGAACAGATCGAAAAAACAATGCAAGGTGTCTCGGCACTGGTCGGTTCAACGGTGGACCAGCTGGTGGTGTGGCACATGAGCAGCGAAAAGGCCAATGGCAATTTCGGATTTGCTCCGTTCCAACTGGATTCAGGCAAGCCGGGTTCGACTCTGGAGTCATGGATGCTGTTACCGTGGAGGGGCGTTGACCAGATGATTCTGTCTGGTGTTTCCTCGGCCATCGAAGGTTCCGGTCGCTCTCGCGCCAACGGCTCGGAGCTGTTTCTTTCGTCGATGGGTTTGATGGCCAGTGGTACGCGAACGATTCTGATCAGTCGATGGCGTGTCGGTGGTCAAACGACTTTGGATCTGACTCGCGAATTCGCATTGGAACTTGGCAAGCAATCAGCGACCCGGGCATGGAAGCGAAGCGTAGATTTGCTAAAGGACTCGGAGATCGATAACACCGCCGAACCGCGACTCCGCGAAAAGGTGCTGGATCAACCGATGACCGGCAAGCATCCCTATTTCTGGGCCGGCTACATGTTGCTGGATTCTGGCTACCAGCCAAAAACCGAAGAGGCAGAACCGCCAGCCGAAGCCGGTAAGTAGCAAACGGTGGAAACGTAGGTTGGGCACTCCTGCCCGACGTATTGCCAAAGACGGGCAAGAGTGCCCATCCTACGTCGTCTTGGCTTTCATTGTTTCCAACAAACTCCTTTACACCAAGCGTTGTCGCGCAAGTTCCTGCCTGGTGGAACCACTCGCTTGCGCGTCGTGCTTGTATTTTTCGCATTTTGGTGGTTCTGGATACAGATCGTGTCATTTGTTTTTCGGGGATCATGGCTGATTCTGATAAATCGTGCATGCACTGCGGTTCGGGCCGCATGGAAATGGCCAGGAAGAGTAGAATGAGCCGTGGAAATGGAACTTGGCAGTTTGGGTGATTGCCGGGCGACTGAATTCGCCTTTGCCTGGTCGGTTGGAGTCCCTAAAGTCCTGTGGGCAACTGTCGAAAAATCCGATTTGGTTGCCGTTTGTTGCCAGAGGTGCAGGACAAAAGCCAAGCCGCATTTCTTTTGCTCGCCGTTTTTTTAGGATGTGCAGTGAAGACTCTTTTCAAAACGATTGCTCCTCTCATCATTGCGTTGCTCGTTAGCGTGACATCGTTGATGTCGATTGCCGAAGGCCAACGAACGATACGTGTCGAGAATGACAATTCCGGAACGCCACAAGTTAAACGGACTCTAAACGATTCCACTTTGCAGGCGGCCACCGAACGAACCGCTGATACTCTGGTGATCAGTCCAGGTGTCTTTCACACCGCTTTACGACCATGGATCGATTACCGTGGACGACAGGGCCACCGAATCATGGTCATCACGCCGACCGCCACGGCCTATGGAATCAAGCAACAGATTCGCAGAGTCGCAGCTCATGGTAATTTGAAGAACGTCGTGTTGATTGGCGACGCTCCATCGGCCGACCCACGCAGCATGCTTCGCGCCGTTCCCACCGATTACATTCCGGCCAAAGTGATCGCCAAATTTGGTCCGGAACTTGAAATCGCAACCGACAACACCTTCGCCGACATCGATGACGATGGCTTGCCCGATTTGTCGATTGGCAGAATGACGGTCGATTCCGTCCCGGCATTGCAGCAACAAATTCGCAAAATCATAAACTACGAAGCCAGCTCGGGCGGCGAATGGCAACGTCGAATCAATCTGGTCGCCGGAACAGGTGGCTTCGGTCAGCTGTCCGATTCGGTGATCGAGCAGACTTCGCGTCGCTTGATCTCTGATCTCATTCCACCCGAATATTCCACCACGATGACCTACGCCAACTGGTCGAGCGCCTATTGTCCTGATCCACGCCAGTTCATTCCGGTGACTCTGAATCGATTAAACGAGGGCTCGTTGTTTTGGGTCTACATGGGACACGGACACCCGAATCGGCTGGACTATGTACGAACGCCGATCGGTGGCTTTCCAATGTTTCGAGACCGTGACGTCGCAGCGATTAACTGTGACAAGGGCCAACCCATCGCATTGATGTTGTCTTGCTACACGGGAGCGTTCGATTTCCCGAAAGACTGCCTGGCTGAAAAAATGGTGAACCAACCGGGCGGACCAATCGCCTCGATCTGCGGTTCGCGTGTCACGATGCCGGCCGGGATGAGCCTGCTGTCGGTGGGGCTGATCGAGGAGTACTTCAGCGGCGACAAGCAAACGTTGGGCGAGATATTTATGGCGGCGAAACGAAAGCTGGTCGTCAAGGATGCGACCGCTGTCCAGCCGCAAGCCATGCCCGTTGATTCAGACGATCAGGATTCGCGTTTCCGCGACACGATCGAATTACTGGGAAAAACACTCAGCCCGTCAGGTGAAGACCTGAATCTTGAAGCGATGGAACATGTGCACCTGTTTCACTTGCTGGGCGACCCGCTGTTGCGAGTCAAACGCCCGCAAGAGATTGAGTTAGCGGTCGAGCCATCCGAAGACCATTCGACGCTGACCGTTACCGGACAGTCGCCGATTGCAGGGACGATGGTTGTCGAGCTGGTTTATTCACGGGATCGATTTCACAAACGACCACCGCGTCGCCCCGAGTTCAAATGGGATGACGCCTCGCTGGACGATTACCGGAACGTTTACGAGCGATCCAATCAGCGAACGGTCACGGCCAAGCGATTGGAGGTGCCGGCGGGCGAATTCAGTGTCGAAATGCAGGTGCCTGATTGGGCCAAAGGTCGTTGTGTGGTTCGTGGCTATCTGCAGCAGCCCGAGCAAAAACGATACGCACTGGGCGCCAGCGAATTAAGGATCAAGCGACGCTAGAAAGTCGGCAGAAGGCCGATGGAACGCCCGACAGGTTTTTGCGAATCCGTCTACGCCTGGCTCCGTCGAATCACTCCGTCTTTCCAGCGATCGTAAATCCAGAATTGAATGCAAACCAGGATGATCGGAACGAAGATCTGAAAGAACTGGTACAGCCGCACGTCGTCCAGCACGTCTGGGAGAAACCCCACATTGGCAAATACAACTTTGCCTACCAGGTAACTGTTGCCAATCATCAGCACGCTGATCAATACCGTCAGCTTCATCAAGTAAATGAACCCGATGCCCTGCACTCTTGCCGACTTGAAACGCTTGGCCATGGATCTGAACGGTTGAGTATCTTGAATGTGATCGATAAACCTGAAACAACAGGTTATTCTACTCTCCAGCTCCGTCATCAATCAATTGATGTGCCGGAAGATACGTATCCAGGAATCCCGCTTTGTGTAACGAGTTTGCAATGAACACCCCCGTATATTTTGACGCCGATATCGACCTGGAACTTTTGCGGCAACGGAAAATTGCCGTTGTTGGTTACGGAGCTCAGGGTACGGCCCACGCTTTGAACCTGCGTGATTCCGGAATGAATGTGGTTATCGGTCAGCGACCGGGAGCCGGTTTTCAGCACGCGGTCAAAGATCAGTTTCAGCCTGTGCCGATCGAGACGGCCGTTCGTGAAGCGGACTTTATCAGCCTGATGTTGCCCGACGAAATTCAAGGATCGGTTTTCGAATCCGAGATCCTGCCTCATCTGAACGACGGAGACATTGTGCTCTGTTGCCACGGCTTCAGCCTGCTGTACGAAACGGTCAAGCCGCCGGCGGGAGTCATCAGTCTGTTGGTGGCACCCAAAGGAGCCGGTCACATGGTTCGATCCGCGTTCGCAAAGGGAGGTGGTGTGCCTTGTTTGGCGGCGACAGGTCCGGGGACTGATCGCGAGACAAATTTACCGATGGCTTTGGCCTACGCAGCAGCGATCGGCGGCGGCCGCGCAGGGATCATTGAAACCTCGGTCAAGGAAGAAACAGAAACCGATCTGTTTGGCGAGCAAGCGGTGTTGTGCGGTGGAGTCAGCCACCTGGCAATCGCCGCTTTCGAAACGCTGGTCGAGGCTGGCTATCGCGAAGAGGTCGCCTATTTCGAATGCGTGCACGAACTGAAATTGGTCGTCGACCTGTTGCACAAGGGTGGGTTGGCATTCATGCGAGATCACATTTCCAACACGGCCGAATACGGCGACTACGTTGCCGGGCCCCGGCTAATTGATGAACAAGTGCGGCAGAAAATGAAAGAGGTGCTGGCCGATATTCAGAACGGCAATTTCGCTCGTCGCTGGATCGAGGAGACGGAATCAGGCGGAGCGAAGTTCTCCGAATTTCGAGCGGACCATCAACAGAAGTCAGTCGAAAAAACGGGTGCTCGTTTGCGTCAAATGTTGAACCTGACGTAGTAGTGTTCTGTTTCAGCTCAGCTTTCGGGTGGGCTGCCATCGAAACGCGAGTCTTTATCGGAACATGTTCACGCAAGCGTGAACATAGCACCCAAAAATTAAGTCAAGCCTCAATGCTGGATGTCTACAAGCCGCGGCGGTAACGTTTTTGGCGTCCACGACCGGATGCCTTGCGTTCCTTGACGTCGGTGGTGTCGAAGCCTTCCATCGTGTCCAGCAGCAATTCCTTGTTGATGCGTTTTTCGATGCCGGCTAACAGAGATCGTTGCAGCGGAGTGACCAAAGAATAGGCGACGCCTTCGCGTCCCATGCGACCGGTACGGCCCACGCGGTGGACGTAATCATCGCTGAGTTCCGGGACGTCGAAATTGATGATGTGCGAAACGTGCGAGACATCAATTCCGCGGCCGACCACATCGGTAGCCACCAAAATCCGTGTTTTGCCGCTGCGGAAAGAGGCCATCACTTTGTCGCGGTTCGGCTGAGTCATGTCGCCATGAATCGCCTTGGCTTGATGGTACTTTTCGGTTTTGGACAGTTTGCGGAACAGTCGCTGGGTACCTAGTCGAGTGCGGCAGAACACGATCGCTTGTTTTGGTTCTTCCCGGTCCAGCAGGCTTAACAGCAGTTGATCCTTCTGGTCTTCGCGAACCGTAAAGTAGAACTGGTCGATCGTGTCGGCAGCAACCGACTTGGCTGAAAAATTGATCAGCTTGGGTTGGAACATAAAACGCTTGGCGATTTCCAGAATTGGGTTGGGCAGTGTAGCGCTCAACAACAGACTCTGGCGATCTTCTGGAAGACGTCGAAAAATTCGTTCGATGTCAGGTCGGAAACCGATGTCCAGCATGCGATCCGCTTCGTCCAGAATCACGAACTCAATATCGTCGACTTGCAGTGTCGCTCGATTCAGATGATCGATGACTCGTCCGGGAGTTCCCACAACGATATCCGCGCCTTCGCGCAGCCGATTGATTTGCCAGCGAATCGACTTGCCACCGTAGATCGCGACCGACTTGACAAGGTCGTCCGCTGTTTTTGATTTCGGTTTCGATTTCGGTTTGTCGTTTTCGTCCGCACCGGGCTCTTCGACTTCGTCACCGGAAATTCGCTGGATCTCCTGCGTGACTTGCAGGCAGAGTTCGCGGGTCGGTACCAGGATGATCGCCTTGGGGCGACGCGACTGTTTCTTGCCAGGTGAGTTCTTGCGAGCTTCCTGTTTTTGCTTCTCCAGCAACTCGACAATCGGGATACCGAAGGCGGCTGTCTTGCCGGTTCCGGTTCGTGCCTGGCCAATCAGATCCATGCCTTCCAGGACAAGCGGGATCAGGCCCGCCTGAATAGGTGTCGGTTTCTCGTAACCGATCGCTTCCAGAATCTCCAATCGGCGCTCGGACAGGCCAAGTGATTCGAAGCACAGCTTCTGTTTGACTTTACGTTTCGTATTCCTGGAGGGAACTGAGGCAGATGACATTTCTTGCCTGTCGATCTTTAGCGGCAGGTTTCTAAACAAATTTTGATGGCTAAAATGTGGCAACAACGATTTGGCGGCTTCCTCGAAGCAGTTAAGCTAGTTTATTTGCCCAAAGCAGGTCAACGTGAATTGCCTGTTTCGCCTGATTGTGTTGCCTTGAAACACAGAAAACATGGTGGCCTGCCCACCCCAACGAGCGTCATTCATGAACCAATACGTCGATAATATCCTGCACGCTTTCGCTCAATTGGATGACGACAACCAGCAATTGCAGCGAATTCAGACGTTGGCGCCAGAGTTGAACTGGGTAGAAGACGCCGATATCGACCAGATGATCAGTAGCTTGGCCGAATTGGCTGGCGGGATCTCACCCAACATTCTGGATCGTGGATTGGAGATCGTGGTGCGGCGGCTGGGTCGCAACGCCGCCGAAAACCTGGCCTCGCCCGACAAGCCGGGGATCGATGCTCCCAACCCACACGACGACCCTCGTCGCTTGAAAGCGATTCGGAAGTTGTATCTGGCCTTACCGTCAGAAGCCCGCTCTCGCAATTACCTGCTGAACTGGTTAGCAACCGTAACCAGCGAGGCAGCGCTGCTGGAGTTCTGCCAATTGTGCATCGAGGCTCCACCGACTTGCCCCAGCAGCATCGTCGTTGCATTCGCTCCCTTGTTGCAGCACAACAAACCATTCGAAACGAGTTACCTGTTTCCTGAATTGCTGGGCGGATTGCAGCACCCCAGCATCGCCGCAGCCATCCTGGACCTTGCCAATTTTGTGACTCGTGAGAAACGGGTTGCCGAACACCCCGCGGCCGATCACAGCGAATCACTGATTCGAATGCTGGGCATGTTGACCGAGCAATTGGCGATGCTGGAAGAAGGAAAGATCCCGGCCGGCAAGTCCGCGCCAGATATCAGCCGGATGGTTAATGACACCGTTTCCTTGATCGCTTCGCTCTGCGATTCCCTTTCCTTGATCAAGAACGAGGCCGCGATCGGAAAACTGAACCGCGCCGCCGAATTGAAGCACCGCCGAATCCGTACCGAAGCGTTGTCGGCGTTGTGCAGTCTTGGCCAGGAATCATCGGGCGAAGAATTGGTGAAGTTGGCGGCCGAGCCGGTCACAAGATTACGAGTCTTGCAATATGCCGATGAGCTTGGTTTGTCCGACGACATCGATGACGAATTCACGACCGAGGTGGCGCGGGCGGAGAGCCAGTTGGCGATGTGGTTGGCCCATCCATCCAACATGGGGCTGGCGCCCAAAGGACTGGAGATCCTGGACGAGCGACGTTTGGCCTGGCCAGGGTACGACGATCCAACCGAGTGCTACTTGTTTCGATACAGCTACGAATTGGCCAGCTCGAAAATCGAAAACATTGGCATCGCAGGACCGTTGGTGCATGCTTTTTCGATGAACATGCAGCACCTGAACATTTGCGACATGTACGCATGTTTCGCCGGCTGGCATTGCAATCATGATGAAATTATGGAGATGTCGATTCCTCAGGCACGCTTGCAACGTCCCGGAATGGTCGAACGTCTAATGTCCCGCTTGTCCAGCGAAATGGTAGACGGCCTGTCGATCAACGAATGCGAACCGCTGTTTTTGGGTCTGTTTATGGGCGAGGAATCTTTGATCGTGTCGGCCACGATTGATGAACAGCAAGGCACTTTTGTGGTCGATCGCGACAAGGTCCTTTGGTTTCCGCCCGACGCGGACATGTCGCCCGCGCGAAACGAATTGGCCTACTGTATTTATAAAGGCCGGCGGTTGTTGGGTGCTTTCAATCAACCCGAAATTTGGCCCGGCATCGAATCGATCCAGCATGAGTAAGCGATTATCCAGATGCGTGATACTGGTTCTGACGTCGGTTTGGCTGGCCGCTGTTTTTTTGGGCTGCGAATCACGCGATCGGCTGAGCGAATCCGATCGGGA
>CAZPOL010000012.1:29805-41583 GCA_964588195.1 uncultured Pirellulaceae bacterium
ACTCCGCGCAGCGAATCAAGATCGAACTTGGGCAACGACGCACGTTGGGAAGATTTGATTCGCCAGTGATTAACGAGAGCAGTGGGTTGGCGGCGAGCCTGCGGTTTCCCGGACACTACTGGACTCACAACGACAACGGAAAAGTCGGTGGTCTGTTCCTGGTGGATAAATCGGGAAAGTTAAAAGCGCATGTGCAGATCGCGGATGCTCCATTTCGCGATTGGGAGGCGATCGATGTTTGTCGGATCGATGGACAATCGTATCTGACGTTGGCCGATGTTGGCGACAACGCATTGCAATACGAGACGTGTCGATTACATGTTTTTCGGGAACCAGAACTGGACTTGTCGGAAGTCAGCGACGAGCCAGTGCGGCACAAAGTCGAACAAAAAGCAACGATCGAGTTTTCCTATCCCGATGGTCCACAGGACTGCGAAGCAATGGCCGTCGACGACGATTCACGAACCATCGTGCTGGTTTCCAAACGACGTACGGCAACGGAACGACTGATGTTGCACACAGTGCCGTGGCGGTTGGAATCGACCAGCAAGCCGACGGTTGCTACTCGCCTGGAAACCGACATCAACCATTCGATGGTCACAGGAATGGACATCTCGCCGGATGGTCGTTTGGCGGTGCTGCGTAGTTACACGTCGATGTGGATCTACCAACGGGATGCCGATCAAGGTTGGCAACAGGCATTTGCGACGCCACCCGCCGGGACGCTGTTGCCGTTGCAAAGGCAGGGCGAGGCTGTCTGTTTTTCCGAGGACGGAAATTCGGTGTTGCTGTCCAGCGAAGGGGTGGGCTCGGCCATTTGGCAGATCGACCTGGAGCTTTCGAAAGTCGATCGTTGAAGATTCGGCGAAGGTATCTGATGGAGATCTGCCGTAGCATACGGCGTGCTTCCGGCATAAACTTGTGACTTCGGAATTATCCAGTTTGATCCTAGATCTTTGATCCCATGAACGCACACAAGCACCAAATCCTGATCGTCGACGACAACGCAGCCAACCGGGAACTTCTGGAGGCTCATCTGTTAGGGCTCGATTGTGAACTCGATTTTGCGGAAGACGGTGAGCAGACGTTGACCATGGTCGCGGCCAAGAAACCCGATTTGATCTTGCTGGACGTGATGATGCCTCGTCTCAGCGGGTTCGAGGTGTGCAAACAGTTGAAAGGTAACCCGGAGACTAATGGCATCATGATCCTGATGGTCACGGCGTTGAATGAACTGGGTGACATCGAACGGGCGATCGATGCTGGAACGAATGACTTTCTGTCCAAGCCTGTTAACAAGGTAGAGTTGCTGAAGCGGGTCGAGAACATGTTGAAGTTCAAACATGTCTCAGATGAAAACGAGCGTCTGCGACAATACATCTGTGAAATGGAAGATGAGACTCGGGATCGCGATGGGGCTAGCGGCGGTTAGCGGGCTAGCACTTTGACGGGCAGGCTTTTTTACTCTGAATCCGAATTCGGCAAGCCAGAGATTGGAGGGAACCACTCGCTTGCGCTTCGTGCTGGTATTTTTGGCTGTCTCTTCGCAGTTCCTGGTTTGATGGCAGGGCCGAATTGCTCTATCAGCGATGCACGTCGGTATTCTAGGGTCCAGTTAACAATCCGATGAGGACGTTGGTGCGGCCGGAATTGCGCACCTTCGACACCAAAACGAACGATCCTGGCAAGGAGGCTGGCGATGTCGTTGTTCGAGTTTGATAGACAATGGTGGAAACCCAATCGACACGAATTGCTGATGGCAATGGTGGCTGTGATCCTGTTTTGGATCAACCACGCCGTCGCGGCCCAGACGCCGCACTGTTCTGCCGAGCAACTGGCTCTTTCGGCTGTGTTGGACGATCTGCCATCGGAATTGCGATTCATTCCGCAGCTTACGCACAGAGACTTTCAGGTTCGCAGCAATGCTGAAAGTGAATTGCGAAAAGCAGGGCATGAGGTCTGGGACCTGTTAGCGATTGCGTCCATTTCCAAAGACCCTGAGTTGGCAAGGAGCGCCAGTCGTCTGCTCAATCAGATTCCTTACCAGGACCATCTGGCTCGCTGGTTGCCGGAATATTCGAATTACCAGGATTTAACTTATGCCGAGCGTGCCCGGACGATCATTCTTTTGGGCCATCTTGGCGGTCCCAATGAACAAACCGTCTTGGCTTTGTTGACTCGCTACGAACCTGACGAGGTGTTGTCTCGCTTTGCAGCCATCGAGTTGGTTAGCTGCGGTGTAGATCCGATTCCGAAACTTGGCTCGTTGATAAAGACTTGTCCTCGAGTCGGTGCCAAGTGGTTGCGGGCTCACGCGAACACGCATGCGGGGCGAGAGAGTTTTCGTTCCACGGACTTTCAGGCCGCCTGGCATTCGCCCATGCAACACCTGGCTAGTGAAGCGTTCGCGAATGAAATCCCGGGTTGCACCTGTCGATTACTTCGCTGGTATGCCGAGCAATCGATGTCGCGTGCAGAATCGACGGCGGTCGACTGGGCCGTGACGCAATTGGTTGATCGAGTCGACCAGCGGCCAGAAGATGTTATCGAGTTGTTTGACTGGTTACTCAGATATCGATTGTTCGACGGTGCAGTTCGAGTCTGCGAGCGATTTGAATCATTGATCCCCAGCGATGCGCGTTTGATCGTGCGGAAGGCTGAATTGTTGCGAGTCCAGGGCAACTCAGTCGCCGCGAATCAGCTGGTCGACCAAATCAGCTATCCCAAAGACGAGAACATTTCGAAATTGCAGCTGGCAGTCAATTTACAATTGGCGGGTTACGATTATTGGGCCGATCGGCAGTTTCAAGCTCTGGTTGCCGACGTGAAAGTCGAGACGTCAGTTCGGGTTCAGGCTAGTACGCTGCTGGCCGAGTTGCAATTTCACGAGGGCCGACATCGAAACGCTCGTGATACTCTGGCATTGGCGCTTGATCTACTGCAGAAAATTTCTGATGACGCAGTGACGATTTTGGCGAAAGACGAAATCATCACTCGCTTCTGCTTATTCTCGCATTTCGTGGCGGTGGAGGATAACGACTGGCAGACCGCGCGACAAATGTTGTTGCAAGGGCTGCAGCAGGCACCGGAGCAAAGTGATTTGTTGATTGCCGCGGTAAGACTCTCCAAGACACGTCAGCAAATCGAACAGGACCCCGTAGCGGTTGCGGATTGGCAGGCGATGGCAAACGAGCTGGTCCAGTTGGCTTTGCAGAGTCGATTGGATCGGGTCAAGTCGTTGCGAATGACGACGAGTAAAGACTCACGTCACGCACGTTTGCATCGCGAGATGCTGGTCAGCGAGTTGAACTCGTATGCCTGGTTGGCCAGCCAGACCGGCGTCGCGTTGGAATCGGCCGAGCGTATGGCTCGCGAGGCCTGGCGGCTTTCGCCCGGCAACAGCCATGTGCTGGATACGTTGGCCGCCACTCTGTTTTCACAATCCAAAATGGACGAGGCGATTGCGATTCAACAGCGAGCTCTGCGGGTTGCGCCTTGGTCGAAAGAGATTCAAAGCGGCTTGGTGCGATATCGCAGCGCGATGATGTTGTCCGAGATGCCGACCCTGTTTCGGTAAGATCGCAACGGCAGCAACTAAATCGAATCTTGTTGTGCCGCGTCGGAAATTTGAAACACCGATTCACTCTTCAGCACGATGTAGGCATCGGGGAAAGTGTGGAAGGCCCGGATGCGAACCGAGTTTTGTCGTGACTGAATGTTCACGTAGCTGATCGCACCGACGTCCATCCGACCGCTGGACTGGAATTGAAACAGCATCCCTTCGCACGGTATCGATTTCAATAATTCGTTTTGAATCATCGTGAACGTGCCCGCTTCGGCCGGTTCCAGTTGGAAATCGCAACTGTAATCCAGCACGTCGTGGTGTTGGATCTGTTTGCTGGTCGAAGGACCCGCAACGTCGGAATACAACTGTAAGCCAGACGGTAGCGGTTGGTGGGACGAACAGGCGACCTCACTGAGAATCAAACCGTGGCGTTGCCAGGTGATCAAGTGGCCGGAACTGGTGATGTCGATTTGCAGCTTGTACTGCTCGCGGATAATGGTGCGAGACAAACAAGTCTGGAAGAGCTCCGGATGCAACGAGCGCCCAAATACACGGAAAGCGAGCTCCGAGATTTTAGGACGAACGGTTAACACGACACACCTCGCGACTACGAATAAAACGAAACGAACATTTTGCGAATGAGCCATTCGCGTTGGTGACCTGCGTCTGTGATTCAGGTACAGGCCACGTTTGAATTATAGCTGCGAAAGTAGCGGCAGATATGGAACTTTTTACAACTCGCCCGAAAGTAAAATAATTGTGTTAACGCGAGAAAAAAAATTTCAAACACAGAAATGTTTTTTCAAGTCGAATTGATATTGTGCATCGGGTGTTTCAATAACAAACAAGCGAAAAAGTTTTTTTCTTTTGGTAATTGTCATAACCTGACTTGACATTTTTCGATGTCGGATTGCGAAGCTCTCGCAAGCTTTTCTGCCGGACAATTTGCAAGATGATTTTAGATTTTCAATACAAGCACGAAGCGCAAGCGAGAGGTTTCGCCAGCGCGATACCAATACATGAACGAAGCGCAAGAGCGCAAGCGAGTGGTTCCGCGGCAAGCGATTCCATTGTCATTGTGGGTCGTAACAAACGAATTCGACGGAGTTGCCTTCCGGATCGACGATGTACAGGCTACGCCACTGGACCCACTCGTGAAAACTGACAACGACGTCCATTCCCAACGCCTCCAGCCGTTCCTTTTCCGATGCGAATTTTTCTTTGGCGATGCTGAAGGCGATGTGGTCCATCGTGGAACGATCTGCTGCCGGCGCGACGTATGGCTTGTCAGTTGTTTGCCCGGTTGCCAGCCGGCCCTGCGAACGATCGAACAATGCCAGGATCTGCGTGTGTCCGGCAAAGCCCTCGGCGATCTTGAAAAACGTCATTTGATCGTCGCGGCTCATAACCTCCAGCCCGACGACGTTTTCGTAGAAGTGGCTCATCGCTTTCAAATCATTAACTCGCAAAGCGATTTCAGCCAAGCCGCCAATGTTTTGGTTGATACTCAATTTGGTTCCTGATATTTGGAGAGGTGCAGCCAATTGGACGGCGATTCTATCGTATCGACGGCAAACTACGGGCTTTCCTTACGGTGGATAGTGGAGGGGGTCGGGAATCTTTTCTTGTGGCGCTGGCTTGGCTGACTTGATGATCTCTGTTTTTGATTTGACAGGTTAATGTCAATTCAAAGAAAAGATTCCCGACCCCTTCAAGCTCCCATCTCATCGTTTAACGGCAAGCCGCAGGCGTCTGCGTTTTGAGGCTCCGGACAGTGTCGCCTTCGGCTTGCCGTTACCGCACGAAGCGCAAGCGAGAGGTTCCTCGAATCTTCCCCAGCCAACTGACATTCACGCGTGCGTCACAGAACCACTCGCTGGCGCTACGTGCTGGTATTCCGCGGTATCCGGTTGGTATCCAAACGAAAAAATCTCAGGCAATTAGCCCGATTCGGACCCGCCAGGACACAAAACCGCCGCCAATTGTGCGGAAAAACGGTGCTTTTCGGCTTCTCCAGAAAAAAACGCCTAATTTTTCCAATAGCTCAATCGAGCAAACGAACAACCCCCTAAGCAATTTACGTCCGTCCTTTGGAATGACACCAAAACAAGTTCTTTGTTGGAGGAATATCACATGTTCAAGAAACTTATTTTTGTTGGTGCGGGAGGCCTGTTGGTTCTTGGCCTGTTGTTTGGTCGCAACCTTGTCCCGTATGCCAGTACCGCCGTTAGCTCCGCTCAAGACTGGGCCGATTCCCAGGTCGACACCGAGTACAAGATCAAGACCGCTCGTGGTCTGCTTGAAAAAGTGGAAGATCGGATCGAGCCAATGGTTTACGACATCGCCCGTCAAAAGGTAGAAGTCGAGCGAATGGCCGAGCAGGTTCTCGAGGCCGATGATGCATTGACTCGTTCACACGTTCACATCATGAAGCTTCGTGATCACCTTGATTCCGGCGACTCTGTCTATGTTTCGACAAGTGGTTCTAACCACAGCAGCGAGCAAGTTCGTTTGAACCTGCAGCGTTCGTTCCGAAACTACAAGCAGAAAGAGCAGAAGTTGAGCGCCTTGCGTGCGACACTGCAAGCCCGTCAAAACGGCCTGACAGCTGCTCAGAAAAACCTTGAGGCAACTCACGCCAAGCGAATTGATTTGGCGACTCAAATCGACAACCTGGAAGCTCAAGCCCAGATGTTGCAAGTGGCTGAAACGGCCAGCAAGTACAACAAGTTCGATAACAGCGAACTGGCTCGCACCGAAGACATGATCGATCAGATCAAGACCCGGATCGACACACGAGCAACCGTACTGGCAATGGCTCCACAGTTGACTGGCGACATCCCAATGGATGAGCTGGAAGGCGAAAGCGGCGACATCATGCAGCAGATCGATGCCTACTTTGGCACCACTGCCAGCGACGATGTAGTCAAAAAGTAACGACCAAGGCCGAATGGGGTACGGGAGGTGGAGGCCTTCCCGTGCCCCTTCTTTTTCCTTGCCGTGGGACAGGTTCGTTGTCAACCAGGAATCGGTCGCCCGGTCTGGGCGTACGGATTCCGGCGATTGGCCACAAGCCTGTTCCATGGTGGAACACGCGGGGTTCGGAATAGAGATGTTATTCATCGGGAAACAACTGAAACAGGCAAGGCAACTGATTCGACGCGGCGAGCTAAACCTCGCCTGTCGTATCACGCGACAAACCGATTTCAACAACTCCACGATGGGCAGACGAATTGCCAAACAATTGATCGACCGGCTCGTGGATCGGGCCGGTCGTTCTTCTTTGAACGGCGATCTGAATTCAGCATGGCAAGATCTGATCGATGCTTCCTCGATCGCTTCCCAAAAATACGCGGATCTGGTTTCACGCGAAAAGAGTCGACTCGTCGATCGAACGATCGATTTCGCCCAGTCCTTGCTGTTGGCGGGCAAGCCAACCAGCGCCAGCAAGATGGTGAACCTGCTTTCCACACGAAGTATCCGGGACCGCCGGGCAAACGAATTGACACAGGTTTGCGAAATGATCTCACAAGCCGAGCAACTGGCCGCCATGGGAAAACTGAATGACGCCACCAGCCTGCTCTGCGAAACAAAACAATTGCGACCGGATCTGACGTTCCTGGATTCCAGGATTCGTAACTTTGGATACCAGCAGTCCCAGCTATCCGATTTGACGACCGAATTAAGATTCGCCATCAACCAATCCGCCTGGGGCGGTGCCCAGGAGGTATCAAACAAGATTCTGCGGATTGCTCCCAACCATCAGGTCGCTCTGGACGCCCAGCGCCGATGTGACACGAAACAGGCGAATGCGATAAAATCAATTCGCTGGTTGAACGAGGACGATCCAAAGAGTTCGACAGACGAAAAGAACTCGATTTTCAGGATGCTGGAAAAACGCAGCCAACCTGACTCGGCGACGAACGCCGAAACAGGTGACGCAGAAACGGAAACGGATTTCGGGACTGCGGCCGAGACGGATACCAGTGCCAATTCCAATGCCAAGACGCCGAATGACACGAAACCGTCCCTGAACGAGACGCGTTACGATTCGACCACCAACACCAGCCGGCCAAACGAAGCTGTGGCAGAAAGTTCTGTGACAGAATCAGATGACGAATTT
Source organism: uncultured Pirellulaceae bacterium (assembly GCA_964588195.1). Lineage (GTDB taxonomy): Bacteria > Planctomycetota > Planctomycetia > Pirellulales > Pirellulaceae > CAJQPP01. The sequence goes on from CAZPOL010000012.1 coordinate 37,494, forward strand.
TTTGTGCAACCAGAGATTGCTGCTGCTATGTCGACTGAAAAACCGACCCAAGACAATTCAGGAGAACACGATTCACGACTGATGAAATCATTCATGCTGTGGATCGACGGAGTTGGAGGCTTCCTGGTTTGTACCAACCCGCTGGTGACCATTGGACGAGCTAAGCCGGGTGCCCGAATTGATATTCCAGTGCAGGCTGACTTGCGTCGTGAACACTTGCAAATCAAACGGCTGGAGACGCAATATCTGGTCAGCCAGCCATCCGTCGAAACCACCGAAGGCGAAATCGATTGGCAATTGTTGGCCGATGACCAGCAAGTCGATTTGGGACACGGCGTCGAGATTCGCTTCAAGCAAACTCATCCACTCGGTCGCAGTGCGCGGATTGAGTTCACCAGTCGGCATCGTACCGAACCATGGTCCGATGCGGTGTTGCTGTTGGGAGATGCGATCCTGATGGGACCCGATCGCAGCAACCATGTTTATTGTTCCCGCTGGAAGGATCAGCTGGTGATTTATCGACGTGGCAATCAGATCTTGTTGCGGTCGCAAGGCGATCAAACACGGCTGGAAGTCGATGGGGTAGCTCAGGCAAAAGACATCTTGTTGCAGGATGGCCTGCAAATTACAGGAGACGAATTTTCGATCAGTTGCGAAGAGGTTTCATAATCCGGTTTTGGCAAAGAAACAAGCAAAAAGAAAAAGGCAGAGAGTTGGCAGGAGCAGGAGAGCAGGACGAGAGAGTCGGAGAAAGCAGGAGAGGCAGGAGAGTGAGTGAGCGACTGGAAATGGGCCTGGAGGCCGATTCAGGCCGCTAAACGAGGTAAATGAAACAATTTATCCGGGCGGGCGGTATGAAATGGTGTGGTCAATTCGGGAATCCAGCAGGCGAAGTTGAGATTCAATAGACTAAAATAGAGTAGTGAAATGGATGATCGCCCCGCGACTTTGACAAGCGAACGACCAGAGAAACAGATGCAACCAACCCAACACGGCAACCGACCGCCCTTCAAGAATGACGGGCCACCGAAGCGCTCCAAGGGCTTGAGGTTTACTCATCCCAGCGGCTCGCGCCCGTTGGATGGATACACCATCAAACGCGGGATCGGAATTGGCGGATTTGGTGAGGTCTATTTTGCGCTCAGCGATGCCGGCAAAGAGGTCGCTCTGAAACGAATCCAGAGGAATCTGGATGTCGAATTGCGCGGAGTGCGTCAGTGCCTGAACCTGAAACATGTCAACCTGATCAAACTATGGGACATCCGCACCAACGAACATGATGAAAGTTGGGTGGTGATGGAATACGTTCCCGGCGACAGTCTGCGAGATGTCGTCGAGCAACATCCCCAGGGCATGCCCGATGACAAATTGCGGCACTGGTTTGATTCGATTGCCGCCGGTGTTACTTACTTGCACGATCGCGGCATCGTTCATCGCGATTTGAAGCCCGGTAACATCTTTCGTGACGACGATGAACAGGTCATCAAGATCGGTGACTACGGACTCTCCAAATTTATCTCGTGCAGCAATCGCGATGGCCAGACTGAATCGGTCGGTACGTTTCACTACATGGCGCCGGAAATCGGCAAGGGTGTTTATGGCAAGGAGATCGATGTCTATGCCATGGGCATTATCTTGTTCGAAATGTTAACCGGTCGTGTTCCGTTCGAAGGCGAAAGCAGCCAGGAAATCATCATGAAGCATCTGACGGCCGATCCGGACGTCAGCGGTCTTCGTGAACCGTACCAGTCGATTATTCGCAAAGCGTTGACCAAAGATCCTCAACATCGATTCAGCGACGTTCCGGAAATGATGGATGCGTTGAATGGCAAAACAGAAATTGAAGTTAACCAGCAGACTTCGCGTCCGGCGATCCCACCAGTCCAGCCAATGTTTATCGGTGATGACCTGGCGACCGACTCGGAGATCAGTTTTGGTGAATTGCGGAATTCGAGTTCCGGACGCGAAAACGGAGCCGCCCGCCCGCCGCAGTCAAACGATCAACTGAGACAATCCGCGCGGCCTGGACGACCGATAATGGCTCAACCGGTCGGACGTCAGCCGGCACACGCGACTGCTCAAAATGCAGCTGCGGCAGCTCTGCCAAAGAACCTGCCGAACGAGCCGATTGCTCGCGCGGTTTCCGGTGGCTGGCACTCAACGACCAATTGGTGGGCCAATGCAAATTTGACGACTCCCGTCAAAGTTTTGATACTCGGCGGAGCAGGTTTGCTGCTGTTGCTGAACGGCTTTTGGTTGATTCCGATCTCGATCGGCCTGGGACTGCTGTATTTGATCTACTACACGATCCGATCCGTGCTGAATGTCGATGATGATTCGAAGCAGCCACGAGTAACTCGCGCCCAGAGACATGAAAAGTTGAGATTAGGTCTGGCCACTCGCCCGGTCGCCGACCGATTCACCGAAGCGATCGGATCGCTGGTCGTGTCCGGTTTGATCTGTGCTGTGCTCGGCTTCTTTGCCTTGATCGCGACCAATGATTTATCGACGACGCAGTCCCAGCAATGGGCGTTTTATTCATGGACGGTCGTGGTGGCTATTGTGGCCAGCTGGTCGATCCTGCTTACCAACAAAATTTGGGAGCATCGAAAGGGCGAGCCCGTTGTACGACGCTTCGTCATGATGATGCTGGGTGTCGCCGTGGGTGTCGTGGCGTTTGGTGCCAGCCTATTCCTGAAACTGGACTGGAGCCTTCAAGTCTGGGCTGACGAGCTGGAAATTTCTCCGTTCGCAATCGATATGTTGCAACAGCAGGGCGCGCCAAAAATGTTGGGATCTGTGTTGTTCTTTGGCGGACTGTTTCTGATACTGCGTTGGTGGCGATTGGCGGATCCCGTACGCAGGACTCGATTGAGTATCTGGTCGGTCGGCCTTTGCCTGGTATGGGGCATGTTGATCGGTCAGTTTTTCCACTACCCGCTGCCGTGGAGTTGCCTGCTTGCCGTGATGATTTCCGTGGCTGCCCAGATTTCCGCGCCGTGGCTCTCCGTCGAGCAACGCAAACACGTTCTGGTTGCCACTAGCCAGGGTGATCAGCCAGCTTCGATATAGTCGTCACCTTCATCGGTGCAAAATGATCAGACGAAACCAAAAATCGAGAGTCACGAAGCTCGCAGGCCAGCGTTCAGGCCAGCGTTCTGTTCGTGGCCTGTTTGCGTTTCCTCGGGCGTCCCTGTTTTCGATTTTGTATTCGGTCCTGTTCTCGGTATTACTTGCGTTCCAGACCGGTTCCAGTTTGCACGCCGAACCGCCCTGCTCCTCTGGCTTGGCCAACGTTGGTTTTTACGCCGACGGTTTGCCTCAGTCCGATTCAGGCCAATTGGAAGCCAGCGAAGAAACGGAAGAAGAGACTGAGAAGCAAACAAAACAGCAAAAGAAGCAACCTTCCGCAGACGAAATCGATCAGCTGACGCCTGACAACGTCGATGAAGCGGGCAAGTTTAAGTCATTCTCGACTCCCGTGATGGAGCCACCTGCCTGGGTCACCAAAGGCAGTCATTACGACGAAGTTCAGCAAGCGGAATTCAAACTCGTCAATTCGCACGAGCTTCTGCAACAGCTGGAGGCGGAGCATGAACTGGAAGAACGGTTGGTCGAAGCGGTTCGCGAAAAACTGGATGACATGTTTGGTGAGGACGCCTGTGAAGCGATCGGCATCGATATCGATTACGTTCGCGAAAATCTGCTGGAACCCTGCGTTGAGTGTGACTCGCAAGGCATCTACACGCAGCTTCGCAGTTGGCCAGTTTCGGAAGAAAACCTGAACAAGCTGGATTCGGCCGTCCGCGACGCATTTCAGTGCTATGCCCTGCTGCGATTCGATGAGGATTTTGAATTGTGGGCTAGCGAGAAATGGCAGAACTGCCTGGTCGTCAGTCGTACGATGCAAACCGGGTTGATGTTGATGTCGACTCTGTTGGGGCTGGGGCTGTTGTTTCTGTACTGCACCGCCGAGCACAAGACTCGCGGATTCTATTCACGCCGCCTGCAAACGGCTGGCGTCGGTTTGTTGCTGCTGGTCGCCGCGATCGTCTGGTGGCTCTCGACCAGGTTCACCTGGCTGTGATGT
>CAZPOL010000012.1:41683-63522 GCA_964588195.1 uncultured Pirellulaceae bacterium
CTGGCATAAGATGCTTTACCTGGTTGCCCAAGGTCCCGAGCCGCAACAACGCTGGCGTCGCCGTTTAATGAGCGGCCGCGCGGTCGTTGTCGGACGTGGTGATCGGGGCTGGAAAGTCGAATGGGATTCGCAAATCAGCCGCGAACATGCCGAACTGATCCTCGATCAGGGACGATTGCGAGTCAAAAACCTGCCAGACACTACCAATCCGGTTTTCTTTCGAGGCAAACAGCTGAAGGAGTTCATCCTTTCGCCCGGCGATCATTTTGTGATCGGACAAACGCGTTTCTTGTTAGTCGCCGAGAACGTACACGTCACGATGGATCTGCCCTCGCCCGATGCCGAGCGAAATTTCAAGGCCGAGAAGCTTCGCCGTGGAAACTATCGGGACGCCGGACAAAAGATCGCCGTACTCTCCCAATTACCAAACGTGATTTCACGAGCCTCCAACGAGATCGACCTGCAGGTGCAAATCGTAAACATTTTGCTTTCCGGAATTCGTCGCGCCACGACCGTCGGCCTGGTCAGAAACATCGCTTCTTCCGATGAAGCGGTTGCCGAAGTGATTCACTGGGACCAGCGACTGATGACCGGCGGAGATTTTCAGCCCAGCGGCAAATTGATTCGCCGGGCCGTCGAGTCCTCCGAAACCGTGTTGCACCTTTGGAAGACCGGCGGGCAGTTTGGCGACGAGCACATCACGGTTTTACGTAATGGCGATTGGGCATTCGTGTCACCATTGGTCGGTGAGGCTGCGGCCGGCATGGCAATTTACGTCGCGGGCAACTACGACATGCCAATCGATTCGGACCCCAGCAGCGATCCGCTGGACTTGCACGACGACATCAAGTTCACGGAATTGGTTGCCACCACGTTGGCTAACACCTACCACGTCAGTAGCCTGAAACGAAAGCAAGCCAGTTTGCGTTCGTTCTTTTCGCCGGTCGTGCTGGATGCGATTTCGACCAATCAGAATCCGGAAAAAGTGCTCGCGCCTCGGGAATGCGAGGTCTCGGTTCTATTCTGTGATCTTCGCGGATTTTCGATGCGCAGCGAACGGTACGCTGATCAGCTATTGGAATTGCTGGATCGAGTCAGCGGAGCTCTTGGTGTTACGACGCGTGAGATCCTTGCTCAACGCGGTGTCGTAGGCGACTTTCACGGAGACGCCACGATGGGTTTTTGGGGTTGGCCGCTGGATCAACCCGACCGCGCATGGCGTGCATGTCATGCGGCGTTGGAAATTCAAAAAGACTTTTCAGTATTCACGTCTCAGCCAGATCATCCGTTGCACGACTTTCTGATTGGGCTGGGAATCGCTACTGGCAATGCCGTTGCTGGTCGAATTGGTACCGAGGACCAGGTGAAAGTCACAGTGTTTGGGCCGGTCGTGAATGTCGCTGCCCGATTGGAAACAATGACGCAGCAGTTGCGGGCTGGAATTCTGGTCGACGAACGGACCGACGAATTAATTCGAGCCGGGAACGCCGGAAGCGAACTCGAAAACTTGCGAGTGCGTCGGTTGGCGGTGGTGCAACCGGTCGGCATGAACAATGCGATCAAGGTCAGCCAGGTGTTGCCCGTGTCTGGCCAAAGCGATTCCCTGGAGGGTTCACTCTCCGACGCCGACATAGCGCTCTACGAAAGCGGACTCGATGAATTCACAGCCGGCAACTGGCAGGCCGCCTTCGACATCTTCCATCAGGTTCCTGCGACTGACCAGGCCAAGGATTTTCTGACCGCCTACATCGCTCAACACAACCGCACTGCCCCGCCCGACTGGCCCGGCTACATTTCACTGCAACAGAAATAATTGGTTGGTTCCAACGTAGTGGATCTTGTTAAAGATCCTGCGGTTTTGGATGGCGGATGGATGGCGAATGAATGAAGGATGAAAAGGAAGTTTAGTAACCGGCAATCGTGGCAGGTTCATTTCCTTCGACAAGCGGGCAATCAGGTTGCTTATCGAATTTTCGGATACTTTGCTGGAACGGGAACGGAGCGTGGAAACCTGGTAGCTGGCCCGCATCAAGCGAACCAACATGAAACCGACTCCCAACAAATACAACCAGGCCAACATGGAAACAGAGAAAAGCGACGTGCCGGCGCTATCATTCTCGCTTTTCACCTGATTGCCTGTTTGACTGCCAATCGTCTGTGGATGGTTTGTAATACTATTGTTGTTCGCCGGTGCGGGTTGCAAGACTTGGTCCGGCCGGTCGGTCGATGCGTTTGGTTTTACAATCGTCGACCTATCGATAGTGGTTGTCGAAGATCCAATCGAGCTTTCACTGGCGACAACAACCGGTTCGTTTTGCAGCACAACACAAAAAGTGACCAAAGCCAACAGTGGCAACGCAAACAACCCGGCACACAATAACAGATAGCGATGGTTGGTTTTCGCCTTTTGCAAAAGGGTCCCGGCAACTAACAGCACCGCGCTGACGACCAACCCCTGCCACAAAACGTGCAATAGAGTGATCCCAAGGGAATGGCACAGGTGATTCCAGTCCGTCATGGCAAGCATAAATTCTCTCATGACTTTTGCTCCCTAAGCTTTTTGTTTAGTAGTTGCCTGAGTCGTTTCAGCTCGGCCTCATCCAGGTCCTCGCTGTCAAACAAATTCAGCATTAACGATTCCGCTGAGCCGTCGAACAGACGGTCAACCAAATCGCCTAACATTCCCTGCGAGACCTCTTCTTTTTTCAATCTTGGTTCAAACAGAAACGCTTTGCCGGTCTTTGGCGGCAGCTTTTTCAGCTGTTTTTTTTCCACCATGGTGCCCAGCGAGGTAATCACCGAGGTATGTGCCAGGTCGCGGCCGATTCGGGCCAGTGCATCACGAATTTCTCGCACAGTTTGCGGAGCCTTTTCCCACAGGATTTTGAGAATCTGCAGTTCCAGTTCAGTCGGATAGTTTGATGCAGGTCGTGGCAATTTGGTTCCCCATCGCGTTAAATTTCTACTTAACTAGAAGTTAGCGATGTAGAATCAGGGGTCAAGATGTATTTTTAGTTTTGTAGAAAAGGATCGACCAGGAAAAAATGTACGATTCTCAGATTTTCCCCCTTGATGCTATTAACTTAATAGTAATACTTTCTGCGTAGTAAGTGGCAGCCATATATGGTTGCACAAGAATGAAACACCATTACCTGAGTAAACAAGTGAAAACGGACAATTCCAGCAAGTCGTTGCAAAAGCAACTTAACAGTGGAGCCAGCTCATTGGTGCTGCTCGCGCTGTTGGATTCGCAGCGACGAGCGATGTACGGATACGAAATTGCTCGGGAGTTGGAGCTTCGCAATGGTGGCTCGCTACCTATGAAACCAGGTGCGTTGTACCCGGTTCTGCGGTCTCTTGAAAAACAGGGATTATTGGTGAGTCACACTGAGTTGTCAGAGGAAGGCCGAGCTCGCAAGTATTACAAGCTGACCAAAACAGGCGGCAAGACACTTGTGCATTGGCGACAGGCGTGGAGCGATACAAAACAATTTGTTGATACGATCCTGGAGAGCGGAAATGATCAAGCAAGCAGAAAACGCAGTTCAAAAGTATCGAAGAAATCTGGAAAAGGCGCTCGTAGCAGCACCAAATGACATCAAGGCGGAAGTGATACAGGATGCCGACGAATTCCTGATGGACGAAGTCCGTGCAATGGACGTCGGCCGATTGACCTCCGAATCAGCGGCCTACGAACGATTTGTACAACGCTTTGGCACACCCGATCAATTGGCGCAAGGATATTTGTCGGTTGAAGAAAAGGTTGCAAGCCACTCAGCTCCATCCGGTCTCGAAACCAGTTGGCTGCGGATCGTCGCCTGTGCAGTACTTCTGGTAAGTGTTGTCGGCGGAGTTTGCTATGCCGTGATGCAGGAAACTAGTATCGAGGAACGTTCGCCTTTCACAAAAATGGAATTCGATGATGAAAAGATCCTCGTCGAATATCGAGGCAAGTCATGGCAATGGCTGGAATTTGACGAATTTACAGTTGAAGAAATCACAACGTCTGCCAAAGAGCACTTTGGTGATGATTGGCAAACGCGGATCGCCGAAGACCTGATCAAAGTGATGGCCGCAATGGATTGCGAGGTAGGCCAGACCGCCAAGCTTCGGTTGCGAAACCTCGAAACAGACGAAGAGACACAGATTGCCGCCGCACCCGTAACACACGAAAACCGCCGGCAAGTCTGGAAAGATCGCAACCAGGATATAGTTCTTGCGTTTGAAGAAACCATGCGCAAAAGAGCTGCTTCAGGTGGAAGAGAAAATAACTTCGACCAACTGTCACCTTTCACCAAAGTTGAATTCGTCGAAGACAAAATTATGGTGGAATTCGACGGCAAGTCCTGGCAGTGGCTGGGTCTGGACGATTTAGACGTCGATGACATTGTTGCCTATTCAAAAGAAAAGTTTGGTGCCAGTCGCTGGCAGAAACGAATTGCCGAAGACCTGGTGGAAGTCCTGGCAGGCATGGATCATGAACCAGGCAGAAGCGTGGCGTTGCGATTGCTGAACACCGAATCAGGTGAAGAGGTCGAAATCGCAGAAGCCGCAATGACCGAAGCGAATCGACTTTCAGTTTGGCGAAACAGAAAGGATGAAACTTCTGAAATGTCGACTCGAAAAGTGTCGCCCGAAATAGTGCAATCTTTTCATGAACAACTGAAACTTCGATGGGCCTACTACGATCCAACAAAAACCGAAATCGAAGAACAGGTTCAGCAGGCGACAAAAGAGTTGGCCGCCGATTCATCCAACAAAGGGCTAATTGAACTTCAAAAAGTCATTGCCAAAGGAATTGATGGGCATGCCAGTGTTCGGGGTTGGCGTCTTTCCGGAAAATGCCTGCCGTTTCTGATCGAAACTGCTGGCGACCACTACGTCGCAGTGAACCCGAATCGCAACGCGTTTGTCGACGCCGATCACCCGTTCATCGATTCGATTGACGGAGTTTCGATTGATGACTGGTGCCAGCAGGCTTCCGTCCTGGTGGCCAATGGTGCACCTCAACTGGTACGCGACCGCTCGCAAAGACTGCTCAGGCACATCGACTATTGGCGGACCGAAAGAGGCGTCGCTGCGGACGCAATGCTAAAGGTTACGCTCTCTTCCGAGTCGGGCGAGTCGATTGAAAAGTCACTATCGACCATTCCGCAGAAACCGATGTACGGAGATTGGCCACGTCAGGAATCGAAAATGCTGGATAACGAAATCGGCTATCTGAGAATTCCAGGCATGGATCCCGAACGATCGTCGGCAATCGCCATGTCAATGAAACAATTCAAGGAAACCAAAGGACTCGTCGTCGACGTGCGAGGCAACGGAGGCGGGACTCGTGATGCACTGCGTCAGCTGGCCGCCTATTTGATGTCCGCGGACGATTTGCCACGAGTCGCCAATGTTGCCAAGCATCGTTTGAATCCTGACTTTGGCACCGGCCACCTGGATTCTCGATACTTGTATCCTGAGGACTCCGGCCACTGGTCAGATGCCGAGAAGACAGCCATCGCAACTTTCCGCAAGGATTTTCAGCCGGAATGGGATCCGCCACAGGATCAGTTCAGCGACTGGCACTATATGGTACTGAATCGTTCGAGTGACAAGGATGTGTTCTTTTACGACAAACCAGTCGTTGTACTGATGGACTCAGGATGTTTTAGTGCGACCGACATTTTTCTGGCCGGTTTGAAGGGTTGGCGAAATGTAACGTTGCTTGGCACAGCCAGCGGCGGAGGAAGTGCTCGTTCCGTTTCATTCAGCATTCCCGATTCGGGTATCCGGGTGAAAATCGCATCCATGGCCTCGTTCCAACCCGACGGCCAGATGTACGATTCGAATGGAGTGCAACCAGATGAGGTCGTTCAGCCGACTGCAGGCTACTTCATTGGCCGAGAAGATCCTGTTCTGGATCGAGCACTCAAGATCATTGATCCGTAGCTCTGGAGTTCATTCCGTTCCGTTTTTCACGCGTGTAATCGTAGCGGAGGCTTCCAGCCTCCGACTTTTCGGCCGGAGTTTAAGTCGGGAGGCAAGATACCTCCGCTACTTTTTGGTTCGCACATGGAATTAATTCCGTGCTACCGTTCCAACACGCTGGTCGCTAGAATCACGTTTCTGTCAATACATGAACCAGAAACGTGACAATGGCCAAGCAAAAAAAACCTCCCGAGAACAACTCGCAAAAAAGTGCTACGGAATTTCAGCTGCGCTCCAGCATCAACGGCCCGCTGGCCGAACAGTCGTTTTTGGAGCGTTCGTTGTTGTTTGCAGAACTTTCGATGGTCTCCTACATGCACCCCAAGGAGTGCTCGGCGGTGGCCAAACGGTTCGGATTCACGTCCGGGAAGTTTGTGAACAGCAATGGAGCCCAGGTCTATGTGTTTTCCAGCGAGTGGGATTGCGTTGTCGTTTGTCGTGGCACGGAACCCAACGAATGGAATGACATCAAAGCGGACTTGTATGCCTTGATGGCGATGGCGCAAACGGTTGGGCGAGTGCATCGCGGATTCAAAACCGAGGTCGATGACCTGTGGCATCACCTGGAAGAATTATTGAAGGCGAACAAGTTGCCGCTGTGGTTCGCCGGTCATTCACTGGGTGGTGCAATGGCGGCGATCTGTGCGGGTCGCTGTTTCCTGTCACATATCGAGTCCGAACCGGTCGAAATCTACACCTACGGAAGTCCGCGAGTCGGCAACAAACGCTTCGTCAATCATGTTCGGGTCCCTTTGTATCGATGGGTGAACAACAACGACATGGTGACCCGCGTTCCACCAATGTGGCTTGGCTATCGACATGCCGGGCGGGAATTCTACATCAACCGAAATGGTGACATCAAGGAAATCTATGGGTGGCGGCGAGTGTCAGATCGCTTGAAAGGGATGGTCTACGGACTTGGAAAATGGCAAATCGATATATTCAGTGACCATTTGATGGGTGGATACATTGAATCTATCGACAAGGCAATTAAAAAGGGATTTGTCATTAAAGACGACCCGTCGGCCACCAGTTAGCCAGTTGTGAATTTGGTTGGCAGGATTTATCAACAGTTTTCGATAGCGTGATTCGCGCGAGTCCATGTCTGAAGATCATACGAGCAACCATGATGCGGACTCCGGCGGAGACGCCAGCCTGCAACAAGCCTTGCGAGGTTTCGTGCCCGAGGCCAACGCTCCGATCATCGAGGAAGAGATCTTGATCGAGATCGATCTCTCTCGAAAACAACATCGCAGTGACGATATCTTGCTGGCGCGATTCTTTGGTATCTGCGTCATGATGATCGGGATGCTGACCATTTTGCCCGCCATCTACTATTGGGTTACCACGGCCGGCCAACAAATACCTGGCGAACCTGACCGAGTGCAAGCCATTGCCCGATGGGCCTACATCATCGGTTTCCTGGGTGCAGTTCATTTTCTTTATGGTATTTACACGATGCAGTTGGTGGATTTCAGCTCGCTGCAGATGCTCGCCGGCTTCCTGTTGTTGGTGACGTGTGTCTACGGTTTTACAGGAATGTCATTGATACTGGACGATGGCAATGGAACGGTCGCCAGCTTTCTTCAGTTGCCACATGTCATGAAATCGAGAGCAACGATTTGGTGTGGCATTATGTTTGGAATCACAGCGCTCGGATGCTACCTGTTTGGTCGCGAGGCGTTAACGTGGCGGAAAAGATTCAGCGCTCGAGCCAACCAAATGCAGGCCTGATACGAACATGAGCGAAACCGAATCGACGAAGACGTTGCTGTTAGTGCCGACTCAGTTGGAACTGGACCATGTCTCAGATCGTTTAACGGATCGGTTTGCAGTCGAGATCTGTGGGTTTGGTCCGATCGCGTCAGGGATTCGTACCAGCCAGTTACTGGCAACCGGGAAGTATCGACAAGTCATATTGTTGGGGATCGCGGGAACTTATGATCCAACACGTTTGCCAGTCGGGCAGGCAACGACGTTTGCCCAAGTCGGTTGCTACGGAGTAGGCAGTGGCGGTGGGCCGAATTTTCAGTTGCCCAGCGAGTTGGGCTTCCCGCAGTTGACGATCGGAAATGAGAAGTGCTTCGAAGCATTGCAGCTGGCCGAATGTCAGGCCAAATGTGAGGCCAAAGATGAGGCCGACTCATCCACCCTTCTGCAATCAGGTCTGTTGCTAACCGTCTGCAGTGCCGCCAACGATCCTGGCGAAGTTGAACTGCGGCGTCAAAAATTTCCTGAGGCTATCGCCGAAGACATGGAGGCCTTCTCCGTTGCCTTGGCCGCGAGACTACACGGCTTAAAAACAACCGTGGTTCGTGGTGTGTCAAATGTGGCCGGCGACCGGGACCATGCCAATTGGAAGATTGCCGAGGCCATGCATTCAGCCGTCGATTGTTTACTGACCCTGCAGGATCGCGGTAACAACTTTTGAATTTTGAAACAAATCAGCGAAATCGGAAGTTTTACTGACGATGTTGTGCGTGCCTCTGCGAAAATGAGGTAGCTGATATATTCAAATGTTAGCCGCGTGTCAGGAACAATCTTTCGGAGAATCAAGATGAAGTTGTCGGGGTTGCTAACGTTGTTGATGATCGGTTTCCTGGCCGGCGATTTGTCTGCACAAACGGGTACAGACCAGAAAAACGAATCGTCAAAGGTCGCCCCGGCAACCGAATTCGTGCTGTCGGCCGACAAACTGTTTGAAGCCGAGCATTTGGTCGATGTGCAGATTGAACTGCCTCCCGCCGACTGGGACAAGATTTGCAAGCAGTCTCGTCAGTTCACCGAAGCGTTGTCAAAGGAGTCCCCGGAATCCCCTTTCGAATACGTCAAAGGTAATGTCACCATCGACGGCCGGTTGATCGAGAACGTCGGCATTCGAAAGAAAGGTTTTATCGGTTCGTTGGACGGAACGCGTCCGTCACTGAAAATCAAATTCGACGAGTACGTTGATCAGGATCCAGTTGAGGGGATGGATCGTGTGACTTTGAACAACAACAAACAAGATCCGGCGCGTTACTGTCAGTACCTTTCTTACAAGCTGTTTCGCGATTCCGGCACGCCTGCTCCGCGTTGCAACTTTGCCAAGGTAACCGTGAACGGTGACTACCTGGGGATTTATTCACACGTCGAATCGATGCGAAAGCCGATGTTGGCGCATGCATTCGAAGACGGATCCGGCGCGTTGTGGGAAGGCACATTAACCGACTTTATGCCGAATTGGTATCGCCGGTTTGAGAAGAAGAACAAGAAGGCGAAGAAAAAGCATCTGAAGAAGCTCACTAAAATCCTGGCAGAGGATCCGCTTGATTTGGAAAAATTGAAAGAAGTGGTCGACGTCCAGGCGTTCGTTCGCTTCTGGGCAATGGAAAGCTTGATCGGTTTTTGGGATGGCTATTGCAGCAATCAAAACAACTTCTTTGTTTACCGGAACCCGACGGACAAGAAATTCTATTTCATTCCATGGGGGACTGATTCGTCCTTTTCCAAGACGACACCACTTCCGCCGTATCGAATCCGCCCCATGTCGGTGCACTCCAAGTCAATTCTCTGCAATCGCCTGTACCGGATTCCGGAGATTCAAGAGCTTTACCAGGAAACGCTGATGCAGTTTCTGGATGATCATTGGAACGAAGACGAATTGCTGGCGGAGATCCAGCGACTGGAGGACTTCTTGAAGGATGAAGTTCAAGAGCAGAACACTGGCTTTCAGGAACGATCCGATCGCAATCGCGACTTCGTCTCATGGCGACGCAAAGCGTTGATGAGAGAATTCAGAAAGGGTCCGCCAGAGTTGAGGTCCCGGGAACGCACCCCAATCTACTTTGACGAGATTGGAACAGCCCAGTTGGAATTCTCGACAGTTTGGTACGATCGGACTCCTCGTAAGGGGCAGGAGATTGGCGATGTGACGATCGAATTGACTCTGGATGGCGAGGTGATCGAGTTCGAACAGGTGGGCGCGTACTCGGAACGGAGCAAGTGGCCTACACCAGAGAAAGTCAAACCGGCAGCGATTGTCGTGACTGGAAAACGTAAGTCAGACGGCAAGACGATCACGTTGGGAATGAGTGTTGCCGATGATGACTTTAACCCCACTGGCGATGGCGACGTCGAAATTGGCGGGATTCTGATGTTCGACAACGCTTTCGTTGATTCGAAAGGCCGGATGCAGATGATCAACGGCAAGGTCAAGCTGCAGAAAACATCAACCGAGGATGGCCAGCCAGTTACAGGATCGATGGAGATCACGATTATGAAGATGAAGGGCGGCGATGAAGCTAAGGATGCTGCCGATCAGAAAGAAGAAAAGAGTGATCCGCCAGGCAGCGAATCAGACGACGGTTAAATGATCCCCTGAATACGCGATGGAATTGAACTCAGGTATTAGCCGATGACAAAAGATTTTGGCATCAAACTTGAACGGGTTCCCAAGGGGACGCGATTCGTTTTGCCGCCACGAGATCTGGGGGCCGCCGCCAGGCTTGGCTGGATCGGAATCGTCATCGGGACGGTGATGACTCTGTTTATGTTCGCCTGGATGTACGGTCCCATTTCTTCCGGAATCGAAGATCTTCAACGGGGAATTAAATTCGGTTGGATCGGAATTCTGTTTGGTATGACCGGACTGATTGGATTGTTCGTCGCATTTAAGGCGTTTTCCGGCGGCATTTCAGTTTTACGCAATCGGTCACATACAGAAGTCATTATTGGCGACGACGAACTGATTTGTTTCGAGCGCCTTGGTTGGGTTCGTTTTAAAACGAAGACTCCATTTTCAAAGATGGAGGCAATTGAAATTTCTCAAGCATTCCTGGATACCGACCGCCAGTCCGGAAAGGCAAGCATCGACTTCGGATTGACCTGGCTGCCCGACGATTTGATGGAGATCAATCTGAACGAGGAGTCGAAACCGATCGCCAGTGGTTATCAAATTGATGTAGTGCGTCACTTCGCAGGACTGTTGCGACACGAACTGCAATCAAGAGGGATGTCGGAGATCGCAATCGTCGACAGAACAATCGACACAAGCTCACGCTTAAGCAATGTCGCGACGGAGGACGGGCGGTCCGGCCTTACCGCTTCCAACTCTGCATTGTCAGGTGCTACCAGGAAGAATTCACCGCAGTTACCGGCAGACAGCGATCTGGAAGAGACGGATCTGGATGGCGCAACCGTCTATCGCGTACCGAGTCGTGGCTTGTGGAAAGGCTCGCACGGCCTGTTTGCTTTCGCGTTACTTTGGAATGGGTTCATGGCGGTGTTCTCGAGCGTGATGTTCGCCGGTTTGACGTTTCAAAATTCCGAAGAGTGGTTCATGGTCTTGTTTGTCAGTTTGTTTTGGATCATCGGGATCGGCTTGATGGTGGGTGCATTCTATATCGCCAAACAAAGTGCGATGGTCGGTGTTCGTGACGAGCGGTTGTTTATTGAACGCAAGACGATCTTCGGGACCAAGTGGATTGAGTTCGATTCGGATCAAGTCATTTCGATCGAAGTTGGCAACAGCAACGTGGAGGTAAACGATGTGCCCGTTAAACAGTTGCAGATCTTTCCAGCGGAGCAAGACAAGGTTGGCTTGTTTTCTCAGTTGTCGAATCCGGAATTGGAATGGCTGGCCCATCAACTTCGTACGGAACTTGATTTGGACTCCGATCGTCAAGCGTGGGTGACGAATCGTTTCGATCTTGACCAGGAACTGACGCCGCCAGCCACTAGCAAGGTGGCTGTGATTCAGACAGCCAAAGACACGACGATCGAGGTTCCGGAATTGGGTCTGCGTAGTGTCTGGTTTTTCATGGCCGTAGCACTGGCATTAACGTTTCTCTCGTTCCCTGTCGCGATCGGTTTGATGATCGAGTTCGGATTTGATCCCTTTGGATTGATCGTCCCCTTGTTTTCTACTCTGATCGGCGCGGGAATGTTGGTCTGGCTGTTGATCTACCGAACGCGGCGATTCCACGTGCATGTAACCGATCGTATGTTGAGGATCGAGAGGCGAGGCAAATGGTCGGATAAGGATTTTCAGGTCGACCGCGAAAGCTTGAGAGACGTTTCCGTTGCCGACAGTGGCGTTCGAACGAATGGGCGAGTCGAAATGGTGTTGCTGGTCCAATGCGAGGGTCAGGCAAATTTCAAGATGATGCACGGGCGCGACGAGATGGAGATCGGATACGTCGCCGCGTTAATTCTGCAGCGAATGAATTTGCGGGCAGAGACGGAACAGGCGTGAATTCGAACCGGTCGGATCGAGATCTCATTTGCCGGGCATTGGCTTGAGTCGAAGTTTATGTGGCCCTGCCAACTGTTCGTGCGTCGGCAAACCGGTACGGGAAACGAGGGTTGGATGGCTGGAGGCTCTTTCTGAGAACGAAATTGGCGGTAGACCGTGGCTTTAATTAACTGATTGGGCGTCAACCGCCGAATAAAGTTCCAGGAATCCGCTTTTTTGGCGAATTGGAAGATTTGCAAGTTTTGCAAGAATTGCAATTAAGCCAAGCCGGAATCAACGGTAAAATTTCCGAAGCCTAAGAAGCTTTAACCGTCAACACGATCCGGAAAGGATTTGGCCTGTGAATCGCTTGCTCGCCCTATACAAGAGCACGCTTGGCAAGAAGTTTATCGTTGCCTTGACTGGAATCATGATGCTTGGATTCCTGTTGGGGCACGTTGCCGGCAATCTGAAAATTTTTCTTCCGCCAGTCGATGGTGGCCAGCCCGACATCGACTACTACGCTCACTTCCTGCGAAAAATAGGCGAGCCGCTTTTTCCTCATGCCTTCCTGTTATGGATTGCAAGGATTGGGTTGATCGTCGCGCTGGTGGCGCATGTGATTTGTGTGATGCAATTGGCGACGACCAATCTGGCAGCGCGGAATGTTGATTACTCCAGTCGCAAGTTCTCGCGAGCGACTCCACCGGCTCGCTGGATGATGTACACCGGCGGCTTTCTGTTGTTGTTCATCGTGGTGCATTTGTTGCATTTTACGTTTGGCGTATTTGGCAACTTCGAACATGGCAAGGTGTATCAGAACCTGCACGGATCATTTACGAACGTGTTGTGGGTTGCCTTCTATGTCGTCAGCCTGGCGATTGTGGCGTTGCACCTTTATCACGGAGTCTGGAGTCTGTTTCAGACGCTGGGCTTCGATAACCCGGATCGCAACCGTGGTTTGCGTCGAATGGCTGCTGTATTGGCGGTTGGTTTGTTCGCTGGATTCATTGCGGTACCTACGGCATTTTTGACTGGCATCGCCAAGGCTCCGACCGCCATCGAGGCGGGGACTGAAGCCAATGATTCAACAGAGGAAAAAGAATGAAGCTGGAATCGAATATTCCGGACGCACCGCTGGACGAGATATGGACCAGTCACCGCGAACACATGCGGTTGGTCGGTCCCAGAAATCGTCCTCGCTACAAAGTGATTGTGGTGGGTACCGGCCTGGCCGGCGCCTCGGCGGCTTCGTCCATGGCAGCAATGGGTTACAAAGTCGACAGTTTCTGTTTCCAGGACAGTCCGCGACGGGCGCACAGTATCGCAGCCCAGGGTGGAATCAATGGTGCCAAGAACTATCGCAACGACGGCGACTCAACTTACCGTCTGTTCTACGACACGCAAAAAGGTGGAGACTTTCGAGCCCGCGAAGCCAACGTTTGGCGGCTGGCTGAACTCAGTACAAATATCATTGACCAGGCCGTTGCTCAGGGCGTTCCTTTCGCTCGCGAATATGGCGGCATGCTGGCCAACCGATCGTTCGGTGGTGTACTCGTTGAACGAACGTTTTACTGCCGCGGCGAAACGGGACAGCAATTGTTGCTGGGAGCCTGTTCGGCGCTCTCTCAACAAATCCACACCGGCAATGTCACGATGCATACTCGCCGCGAGTTGCTGGATATCGTCGTCATTGATGGCAGAGCCCGTGGAATCATTGTTCGTGACCTGGTGACCGGCAAGATCGAATCGCACTGGGGCCATGCCGTTGTGTTGGCCACTGGTGGGTACTCGAATGTCTACTACCTTTCGACCAACGCCAAAGGTTGCAATGTGACCGCGACGTGGCGTGCTTACAAGAAAGGTGCCGGATTCGCCAATCCATGCTTTAACCAAATTCATCCCACTGCGATTCCGGCCTCCGGTGAATTTCAGTCGAAGTTGACGCTGATGAGCGAATCACTTCGTAACGACGGTCGGATCTGGGTGCCGAAAAACCAGGGCGAAAAACGAGACCCGAACAATATTCCGGAAGACGAGCGTTACTACTATCTGGAAGATCGCTACCCGCGATTTGGTAACCTGGTTCCGCGTGACGTAGCATCCAGAAACGCCAAGGACGTATGCGACCAGGGTTTGGGTGTCGGCCCAACCGGTCTGGGCGTCTATCTTGATTTTCGCGATGCAATCCAGCAGCACGGTCACGATACGATCGCCGCCCGCTACGAAAACTTGTTCGAGATGTATCAGCGGATCACCGGTGAATCCCCGTGGGACAAACCGATGCGTATCTACCCTGCCCCGCACTATACGATGGGCGGCCTGTGGGTCGATTACAACCTGATGACCTCGGTGCCTGGACTTTTCGCGATCGGCGAAGCCAACTTCTCGGATCACGGAGCCAACCGGTTGGGTGCCAGTGCCATGATGCAATGCCTGGCCGACGGTTACTTCATCATCCCCAACACTATCGGCGATTATCTCAGCCGCCACGAAACCGACGACATCTCCGATCACAGTTTGTTGAAAGAGGGCGTGCAACAGGCCGAAGACCGTATCAACAAGTTGATCTCGATCGACGGGTCTCAAAGCGTCGAATCGATTCATCGCCGGTTGGGCAAACTGATGTGGGACGAGTGCGGAATTACACGGTCCAAAACCGGACTGGAACGAGCCCTTTCAGAGCTTCCGAAACTGAAAGACGAGTTCTGGAACGACGTCCGGATCAACGGAACGGGCCAGCAACTGAATCAAACGCTGGAGCACGCTGGACGTGTGGCCGACTTCCTGGAATTCGCCGAAGTGATGTGTCACGACGCGATGGCACGGGATGAATCTTGCGGTTGTCACCTTCGCGAGGAGCATCAGACTCCCGAAGGCGAGGCGTTACGCAATGACGAGGACTGTGCCAACGTCTCGGTTTGGGAATACCAGGGTGAATCCGCCAAACCCAAACTGAATCACGAGGAACTGGAATTCAAGGAATTGCAGCCGACTCAACGTAACTACAAGACCTGATACGAAAACAACCGATACCGAAACCGATACCGAAACCGATACGTCTGGGCAAATCTTTCACGGACGCGACGACTCAATCAAGAAATAGCAATATGAAATTCAATTTGAAAGTCTGGCGACAAGACGACGCCAACGCCAAGGGAAAATTTGAGATCTACGCTGTCGATAATATCAGCGGAGAAACTTCCTTCCTGGAAATGCTGGACGCCCTGAATATCCAGTTGACGCTGGATGGCCAGAATCCCGTTGCCTTTGATTCCGATTGTCGCGAAGGGGTTTGCGGCATGTGCAGTATGGTGATCGATGGCCAGGCACACGGTTCGCAACCGGCCACCACGACTTGCCAGTTGTACATGAGGCACTTCAAGGACGGCGCACAAATTACCATCGAGCCGTGGCGTGCAACAGCGTTTCCGGTCGTTCGCGACTTGATCGTCGATCGTTCGGCGTTTGATCGCATTATGCAAGCCGGCGGATACGTGACCGTCCACTCCGGACCAAAGCCCGAACCGAACTCGATTCCCATCGAACCGGAAATCTCCGAAGAGGCTCTGGATGCCGCGTCCTGTATCGGCTGTGGCGCTTGCGTTGCCGCGTGTCCAAACGCTTCGGCGATGTTGTACACCTCGGCCAAGGTTTCTCACTTCGCATTGTTGCCTCAAGGCTCACCCGAACGCGGGCAAAGAGTGCGCGGGATGGTCGAGCAGATGGAAGCGGAAGGCTTTGGCAGTTGCCGCAACTACGGCGAATGCGAAGCTCAGTGCCCGAAAGAAATCAGTATCAAGTTTATCGGTATGATGAATCGTGAATACCTGAAAGCTACGGTGCTGGATCAGGAAAATCCTCGCGGCAAAATGACGCCTCAGTAGCTTTGGCGGTGGGTCTTGCAAAAGATGCCATCAGTTCTGAACACTCAATTCGCCAATATTTGCATCTATCAAGCGAATACATTTACTCAGGGTCACCAACGTCGCGCCGCATTCGGGGATGTCGCATGAGTCAATTGAATTGCCAACCGTGTACTGGAACAGGAACTTCAACTTGTCCACGCTGTGATGGGTCTGGGCAACGTCAAAGTAACTGTGGGCGATGCCTGGGAACCAGTCAGGTCAACTGCACACAATGCGTTGGCACAGGTAATGTCAGTTGTAAGTCCTGCGGCGGATCAGGGCAGAAATACACCGATGCCAGCTCGGCAAATGCCTACGAACCATGTGGCGATTGCAATCGTGGCCGAATTACTTGCGCGTGCGAAAACGGACGAGTCGCATGCGATTGCCAAGCCGGCCAGGTCGTCGTTTCTTGCGGATGCATGTCGGGCAACATAATGTGTCCTGCATGCCAAGGTAGTGGCAAGGATTAGTGGCCAAAGCGACGGCGGGACAGTTGAGCCCGAAGTGTTGCCACTCTATCTACGACTTTTGAAATCCATTCGGTGTCGCAATCGGTTCCGGGTTCTAGCTAATGTCGTGTTCGCGAACAGACCGTTGAGCCAGCGGTTGATCCATCGCAATCGTCGCGTGTTGTTGCATTGTCACCAATTCCCAATGCTTCTGCATCATGTCCAGGCAGGAATCCAGTAATTCCAGTTTCCTGTCAGAGCTGACTTTCATCGCCGGGAAGAATTTCAGCTCGGGCACATCGTCGACATCCATGAAGTCCAGGGGATGAAGCAAGAGTGATGGTCGCGTCTTCGTCAGCCAGCAGAGTTTCATCGCTTTCCAGAAATACATTTTGGCCAGCGTTTTTGAAAACTGTGCCAGATAGAAAATGTAGCTGGCGTGGATTGGCACTTTGAAAAACGGCATGGTGGTGACCGGTATTTCCAGCAGTTGCTGATCACCAATTTTCCAGTTGAACGGTTTGTTGGGTCGGAAGCCTTCGGAGAATTTTCCAAACAGTTCCTTGCGTTCTTTCTTCTGTTGGCGATTCAAAGTGCTGGAGAAGAAGTAGTAGGCTCTGGCAACTGGTCCCAGGAAGGTTGGGAAGGTTGAGCAATCGTAGGCGTAGCCTCGGTCGGCCATCACGTTCAGGACTTGATCGCTGAAACTGAAACCGGGACCGCGGAACCCGTTTGTTCTTTGACCAGTGGCTTCAAAAATCGCATCCTCACTCTTTTGAAACTCCTCCAGTAGTTGCTGATCAGAGTACAGATGCAGCCATGGCTCATGATTGAACGAGTGATTGGCAATTTCGTGCCCTGCATCGGCCAGACTTTTCAACGCCGGACGGTTGCTTTCGATCGCAGCGTCCTGACCCACCACGAATATCGTGATCTTTTGATTCCGGGCCTCAAAGAAGTCCAGGATGCGCGGCACGACGACGTCCAGATAACTTGGGAATGATTCCCAGCCATCGTCGCCATGTGTTTTCATGTAGGACCATTGGTTGTCCAGGTCCAGGGAGACGCTGGCTACCGCTCGATCAGGAATCGTTTTCAGGTTTTTTTTTTGACGAAGATCGCCAGATGCAGCAGGTGCCTTTCCGTTTGCCGCGCCAGTGGCAATTCCCGAAGCGGCTACGGATGCTGCGATTCCAGATGTTGTGGGGTCAGCGGGATTCGCGTTTTGACCGGATTCTGTTTGAGTGTCACCGGGATAGATCGCCGACGCCAGTTCGGTCACGTCTTGTCCATTGACCTTGAATCGGCAGCCGCATTCGTCGCAATTCAACTTCAGGTCGCCGCCGCGACGTTTGCTGTCGTTGAATCGGTGCAGCACTCTTCCACAGCGACAGACGACTCCAACACTTTTGGCTGGACTGCCCATCACTAAATGAAAGTCCGGTACGTCCTTGGTGATCAGGCTGCCCATGCCAATCATGGCAAACTGACCGATCGTCAAATCGTTGCCGATCGTGCAGCCGGCACCAATCGTGGCACCCTGGCAAACTCTCGTCAGCAAGGTTTCTTCATCGGGATCCGACGGCCGCAATTGCCACAAATCGGGAGTCGTAGCTCGCGGCAATCGATCGTTGGTAAAGATCGTGCCGGCACTGACCATGACTCCGTCTTCGATCGTCACACCAAAGCAGATGTAGACGCTGGAGTTTATCTTGACTCGATTTCCAATCTCAACCTCGTATGCAATATACGACTTGCCACCGATGATGCACTCTTCGCCGATACGTGCATCGTGTCGAATGTGTGCGTGGTGCCAAACCGATGTGCCTTCACCGAGAACGACACCGTCCTCGATGATGGCGGTTTCGTGAACCCGGGCGTTTGGGAAACGTTCCACGGGGCCCGTTTGCGGTTTGGATTGATCCTGTTCTTGAGTCACTTTGTCTCTTCGTAAATCTTGTCGGAAAGAGTAACTGGCAGCCAATCGTTGCTGTTCATTGCCTGGTAGGCGGCCTCGATCGTGTAAACCGATGCAATCGCATCTGCCGGTCCGATCACCAGTGGCTCGATGCCACGAATCGCTCCCGCAAAATTGACAAGTTGGTTTCGGAATGCCGCGACTTTGTCGTAGCCGGTTCCGAAGACTGTCCAGTCGTCATCGCCATTGAGTTTGTATTTTGATTCACGCCATCCGACATGCAAGGTTCCATTGGAACCAAAAATGTTAATGAAGTTTGGCAAGCCTTTGCTGAGGCTCCACGACAGGTCGATACTGCCCACAACCCCTTCGACGCTCTTCACAAAGATATGAACCGTGTCTTCGACGTTCATGGACTGCAGGCGTTTACCCTCAACCGCACGAATCTCGGACAAAGGCCCCAACAAGAATCGCATGATGTCGACCGAGTGAGTTCCGTTGTCAATCAATACGCCGCCACCTGATAGAGCGGGATCAGAATTCCAGCGTGTCGACATGTCGACAACACCAGTGAAGCTGTTTTCGAACAAAATGATATCGCCAAGGATACCTTCGGACAGCAATTCACGCGTCTTGGCAACATCGGGTACGAATCGGAATTTCGAGGCCATCGTAAAGATGACTTCATTGGATTGGGCCGCCCGGATCATGGTCCAGGCATCTTCAGGAGTGGTGGCCAGCGGCTTTTCGCAAAGCACATGAATGCTGCGATCCATCAAGGATACGGCGATCTCGCGATGAGTCGCCGGAGGAGTGCAAACGATGACGGCCTCGGGCTTCGTCTCGTCACACATCTTTTCGAAGCACTCGAAAGAAGCACAGTTGTGTTTCTCAGCCAGATCGCTGGCGGCTTGTGGGTTAACATCAGCAACGCCAACCAGGTTCATCTGATCCATGGCTTCCAATGCCAGGCTGTATGCTGAGGAAATCGCACCAGCACCGATAAGGGCAACGCGAACAGGTTCAATTTTATGAGTCATGGCTGATAGGTCTCGATGGAGTTAATCAAAAGAGGGTTTGAGTTTAGATCAAGGTTTGAGTTTTGGTTGATGCGTCCTGCAGATTTCCGGCCCTTGCCGAAAGAACCGCGAGCATTCCGTTGGCTCGCGGGTTTTTGTTTTGGTCGATCAACGCGGGCCGCACCCGTTGTGGGCCCTTGTTTGCATCGAAGCCGAAATGGCTTACGCCTGTTTCAGTTGCTCGATTGCGCCACGAATAGCGGTGGCGATATAATCGACGTGCTCGTCGGTGTAGGCTTCGTTCCATGGCATGACCAGGATCGCTTCCAGACCTGCGAACGTACCCGGGAAATTCTCGGGCGAGTAATCGACTGCTTCCGGACGAGCCTCGGTGAATGGAAACTGGCTTTTGCCAAAGGTCACCTTGTCACGGAAGATCTGGCACTGGAAGGCAGGCTTTTGAATGTAGCGAGGTGCCGAGAAGATTCCATATTGCTCTCGCAACACAGTCGCCAACCCAACCGCTCCGCCTGGAATGACATCACCATCAACGTTCAGGCAATATTTCCAGTAGGTGTGTACTGAGCCGGGCAAAACGTTTGGTGTCTTGATTCCAGCGACATCGTTTATTTTTGCGGTCAGAGCATCGGCGGTTTGCACGCGAGCATTGACCGACATTTCCAGCTTGTCCAGTTGGCCCAGTGCGACGGCACCAGTAATGTCATTCATGCGGTAGTTGGGCGCGATGAAGTAGTGATCCGGATTCTGGTCACCGTATCCCCAGGCCTTGTTGATGAACAAGAACATGCGGCGAGAAAGTTCCGCATTGTTGCTGACGACCATGCCGCCTTCGCCTGTCGTGATGTGCTTACCCTGTTGCAAGCTGAAGCAACCAATGTCGCCAAAGGTGCCGATCAGTTTGCCATTCTGGGTCGCCATGAATGCCTGGGCACAATCTTCGATTACAGGAATGTTGTGCTTGGCGGCCAGATCCATGATCGGCTGCATATCGCACGGGTTACCGAACAGATGCGTCACGATGATCGCTTTGGTACGTGGGCTGATCACCTTGGCAATCGTCTCGGCCGTCACGTTGCACGTATCTGGATCGACATCGGCAAACACTGGTACCGCGGTTTGGTACAGAATCGGAGTCAGGGCACCCATGTCGGTGATCGACGTCGTGATGAACTCGTCGCCGGGTTCCGGGTCCAACGCGGCATAGGCGGTATGCAACGCGGCGGTACCGCTGGACGCACACCAAGCCTCTTTAACACCCATCATCTCTGCAAAGCGAGCTTCGAACTGTTTGACAAATGTACCCTTGGTGCTGGTGAGTGTTCCACTCTTCAGTGCCTGGGTTACCATCTCGATCTCTTCAGCGCCAAGCGTTCGGCCAGAACTGTTTTGATCGTTTGGTAGAGTAATTTTTTCAATGGACTGGGATGCAGGATTCATGTTGAATATCTTCAGTTAAGTTCAGTTCGAATAGTCTTTAGTCAGGAAGGGGAGACTCGAATTTTGCTGGTTCCTGCCAGCTCATCCGAAAATCTTGGATGCGATGATGCGAGTCATCAGTCGCAGGTGGCGTCTTGCCACCGAAAGAGTTCGCATTTTGGTTTGTCCGAATTGACGGACATCCAAAGTGGCGGGGTGTTCTACGATGCGATAACCTTTTCGCGATACCAACCACACCCATTCGACGGTTCCGGCATATCCATGATAACCAGGACTAAGTGCGGCAATCAGGGAGCGACGGTAAACTCGAAATGCACAGGTGTAACAATTAATGTTTTGGCGTAGCAATATACCATAAGCAGACGACGCTGTTTTCGAAAGCCAAACGCGCCAACCGGGTACATTTTTTACTGCTCCATCGGGATGATAAGGCGAAGCTGTAACGATCGCCACATCTTCGTCCAGCATCGGAATCAACTTCAAAAGCAATACAGGAGGATAGGTGCAGTCCGAATCGATCGAGCAAACGATCTCGGATTCGCAGGCGATGATTCCAGTTCGAATGGCCGCCGAAATTCCCTGATTCTGTTCATGGTCAATCACTCGGAACCCGTCAATGTTTCCGAATTGTTGCTTCAGCAAACGGGACGTCTCATCCGTGCTGCCATCGTTGACCAGGACGAACTGCAGTTGGTATCGATCACTTCCCAACTCGATCAACTCAAAGAGTTTTGTCTTCAGCTGATCAATCGATTCCGACTCGTTGTAGCAAGGAACGACGACCGACACGGCGACGCGCGTTTGTTCTCGCATCTCGCATGTCGTCGGTGCAGTTGTAGATGGATTGGCACGAGTCTCCTCGCACAAGCCAGTTCGATTCATCGGATTAAGTGGATG
>CAZPOL010000012.1:63622-64875 GCA_964588195.1 uncultured Pirellulaceae bacterium
AGGCCTCTATGATAATCGCTAAACCGATTTTGGGTAGCAAAACTGGCTATGTGCGGGGAATGTTAACCAGGACTCTTACGGGGTCACTAAATTCGTTAGAACCGTTAAAGTCCCGCTCCCAGTGACCGATTCGACACCTGAATAACCACTTCGATGTCTGTTTGGCGGTCCGTCTAACATTCAAGAGCGATGAGAGCATGACGACTCACTGAAGAGAACCTCCATCATATTGGAATTCAGGCGAGTACAGTCATGACTTTTTTGCCTTAGAGTCATTTTTTCAAGCGAAAAAATGATTCAGCTACCACTTCCTCCGGCGACTTCTTCAGGCGACAAATGTAAAACCAGCCAAGGTACCGGGGGTGAACCAGGACACGCTGGCAAACGATAGCTGCAGCCAGCTTTGATCGCGCGTTATTCCCACAGGTAGCCGGCGGCTTCCAGTTCCGGACCAATTAAGCGGTCGTAGATTTCCCGCAGCCGGTCATCGAATACGTCTTTCCAGTTGCCGGGTGTTACCCGCCGTTTGTGACGCGCCGGATCAGCCTTCGCGGGAGCCTTAACGGCTTTCGCAAGTCCCCTACTGATTGATGCCGCTTGATCATCGGTCCACTGCAAATGGTTCTTGACTCGATCGATCCAGGCGGGAAGATCACCGACCAACATCTCGTACGTGGTCAAGCAAGTCTGTGGGTGCTTTTTCAGGAAGGCCTCGGTCGCCTGAAACTGTTTGATCGATGGTTTGTGAGTGATCTCGGCGATGCCATTGGCCACGTCCAGGTCAGCCAGCACCGCTTTGCGACTGAGGAAGTGTTTCTTGTTGCGTGTTTTGGTCGTGTGGCTGAATCGAATCGAGTAATAAAGTGACACCGCAACGTCTCTTGGATCCCGTCGCAGCATGATCAGTTTCTTGTCGGCAAATCGACCGGCCTCGGGTACCGGCGATTCGACAAGCGTTTCGTATTGATCGGGATAGACCCGAGTCACGACCATGTTAGTAGCGGCGATCGGCAAGCTTTCAATTCGCTTCCCATTCACAATTTCCTGAGCCAGCGCGACATGGGTCAACTCAGGAAACACCCGCGTCATCGCATCGGCCATCTCGACGGTCAGAAACGTCGACGCCGCCTTGTGAACGCTCAGAAATATCGTCGTGGGATGCAAAAACTGATCTCGATACGGGGTATGGTTTGGTGAGCGACTGGTGAGCACCAAATATCTCTGATTCAGCGATTTTTGGAAAGTGGAAAGCG
>CAZPOL010000012.1:64975-67041 GCA_964588195.1 uncultured Pirellulaceae bacterium
AAACAGCGGAGACGACAGGATTCGAACCTGCGGATAGGTTTGACCCCATCACCGATTTAGCAAACCGGCCCTTTCGACCACTCAGGCACATCTCCATCGGGGGCAATTGTCATTCATTGCCGCCCTGGATTCAAGTCACATTTCGCCTGGTTCTGAAACCAATTGCTGAAGTCTGGCCCGGATTGATTCTCAAACCGATTTGTTCGTCAATTCCGACGCCGTTTTACCGCCTAGCCGCTTCAGGACCTGGATCAAGTCGCGACGGCCATGGGCTCGCAGTCGATCGATACTGGTCCGCCCGTCTGGATCCAGGGCGTTCACGTCGGCCCCTGCCCTGACCAGGCATTCGATGATCTCCTGTCCATCCTGAGTGTCATCGTGCAAGCAATGGATTGGCAGCAGGCCCTCCGAATTCCGCTGGTTTACTGCGTTGGTGGAGCCGTCGCCCGAGTCGGCCAAGTCAGCCTTTCGATCCGACTTCAGCAAACGCTTCACATCGCCCAGCCGAAAGAAGCTGACAGCCGAGTGCAGGTCCAGGTTCACCGAGTCGATTATTTGATCGCGAATCTTGCGTCGACCGGTCTGCCAGGCCCAGGCAACGGGCGTTGAATTCCACTGATTGTCGCGCAGCAAGCCGTCTGCTCCTTTGCCGATAAGCCATTGGACGACCTTGGCGTGACCCATGTAAGCGGCCAGGTGCAGGGCTCGGATTCCGCGATCGGCGGCAACATCGACCGGACAATCGTGTTGGTTGTGAAGTCGCTTCATGGTGGGCAGGTTGCCACACATCGCAGCATAGGCGAAGGCTTGCCCGAACATCTCCAGGCGATTCCTGGGTGCTCGCAATTCGAAACCGATGTAGACGAAGTTGCCTTTTCGCAAACGCCCCGCCTTGGTGAAACAAGCGTCGACGTCTTTCGGAGTTCCAATCGTCGCAGCGGCCAGCAGGTTATCCGTGCTGGCGCCCGCGTTTGCTAACGCCTTGGCGGTATCGCCGTAGAAAAACACGAGAGCCGTTGCAAGTGGCAATCCGTCTCGATTCAAGCCGTCGGGCTGAGCGCCATATTTACAGAGCATTTGCACCAGGTCCCCCTGTAGTCCGGCGGCGTGAGGCCAACCGCTGGAGACCAGCAAGTTCAATGTCGTTTGTGCGGTGCCTCCGCCATAAGTGTTGGCCAAGGCATCGGCCTTTGCACCGCGTTGCAAGAGTAACTCCGCGATCGCGACGGCATTGGCTGGCGTCTTCTGTCGATGATGTTCGATCCCGTTGGCAGCGATGTAATGCAACAACATGCAACCGTGATCGCGACTGGACCTGGTGTGAACCAGTTCAGGGTGTTGGTCGAGTAACCTCTCCAGCACTTCGTAGTGCCCCTGGACGACTGCTTCAGCTGCCTTTTCGAACAGCAAAGATTCGTTGTTACGATCGCCGTTGAGAACCTGGACATGTTGCTTCAGCTGCGCCCAGTCTTTGTAACCATCGATTCTGGCGATCACGGTTTGAGCGTCCCGCATCAGGAACTTGTGCTCGGCGATATCAGCGGGAGTCAACTGAATGAAGCGATCGTGGTTGTATTTGATTTGGCTTAACGCTTTGGGCTCGCAATCGCGATGCAGTTTGACCAGCTTCCGAGCCTTGTTGCGATAGAATTCCAGATTCGGTTTGCGGTAGGTG
This sequence comes from uncultured Pirellulaceae bacterium, assembly GCA_964588195.1. Classification (GTDB taxonomy): domain Bacteria; phylum Planctomycetota; class Planctomycetia; order Pirellulales; family Pirellulaceae; genus CAJQPP01. The sequence continues at coordinate 66,651 of CAZPOL010000012.1, forward strand.
GAGCGGGCAGCACGGGACATCAGAAACCTCCAAACCTATATGCCTGATGTCAGCGAATGAACTGGCTGGTCGAAGGAGAATCACAGTCGCTCGAAGATAATCGAGGTGGCAAAATCGTTTGCCGCAGTCGCACTGCCTCCTCGCCAGGCAGGTCCCTATTTTGTTGTGCAGTGTTCTGCCGGTCAACTGCCGACGGTCGGGCATAGAGCTCCCGAGAATACAGCCCATAGAATCCAGCGCTTTTGACAGTTTGACTTGTCGAGCCGACAGCAATTTGCTACTTTGCCCAATCACCAAAAACGCAATCCGGCAGTGTAGCTCAGTTGGTTAGAGCAGCGGAATCATAATCCGCGTGTCGGGGGTTCGAATCCCTCCACTGCTACTTCTTTTT
>CAZPOL010000013.1:0-1817 GCA_964588195.1 uncultured Pirellulaceae bacterium
GTTGGATTGGGAACCGAGCCGGGTTCACCGATGACGGTGGCTGCGGGCAATCGGGACTCATCGAATTCCTGTTTTTGGAAAGCGTACAACGTGTTCCGCTCTTCGCCTTTTCGGTAAATCGCATGAATGTCGTACGACATAAACGGCAACGAGCGGCGCCATGAATAGGTCTCGACAACATATTTTTCACCGACTTGCACAGTCGCCTTGGGAGCCTTGCCTGTAATCTGCGATACGTCCACGTTCGTCAGGAAACCATCGCCATCCATATCGCCCTTCTTTTCCAACCCGGATTGTCCTTCGACCAGCGTTTGCATCTCATCCAGTTGCGACCATTTATCGTTCCAGTTCGACTTGGTGACGGTCAACTCGTAAGCCAACAGCGATGCGAAAATTGCACAGCCTGCGATAAGTAGAATTCTGGAACGCACAACAGCCTCGTAGTGAAAAAGAGTACAAATTGAAGAAACGGATTGCATGCAGTGACGGCTATCGTTTTGTCGTTCACAAAACAGCGCATTTCGCCACACTCTGATCTACGGACGGCGCATGAAAAAGGTTCTGCGAAAATTTAAAATGCAGAACCTTACATCCAGTTTGTGTTCCAGGGTCAATCGTCGTCTGGCGATTCAAGGTCTATGACAAAGATGCGGTTATCGTTTGGCGCCAGTGAGATGATTCTTTGGGTAAATATCTCACCGTGCTCACCTTGAACCAGAACAACCAGGTCCCAGTATGCAATCGCACGACAGCTTTTTTGATCACCGTCCCGGAAAAATGCTGCGGCCGCCAAAGTTCGGTGGGCTGGGATGGTTGATAGAAGGCAGTGTCGGCATGTCCGGCATATGATTGAAACGATCCATCGACTCTCGCGCTTTCTGATGAAGACTATCTTGTCGTCTGCGCATTTCGTCGTGGCTTTCTTGCATCCGTTTCCTGATCCGATCGGACTCCGATTGAATGCTTCCCATCGAATTGCCGTATGTTGGATACTGATTCGATTCGTCCGCCACATCTGAATAGGCAGGGGAGAATGACATTTGTCCGCTAAACGCGCTGATTGCAATGAATCCGAAAACAGAAATCAACATGAACGCAGAAAAGGCGATTGCTGCCAGAGTATGCTTGATGGGTGGCTTCTTCTTTTTTGGCATCGTTATTGGCTCCCTGTGAAGTCTGCCTGATCAGCTCTACAACGCGTTTCAATGCTGAACCATTATTTGCAAAAAAATCGTCGCTGGAAAGATGGTTTTTTCAGTTTGCCGAAGTCGGGAGGACGCGGAACCGAGTCGGTTTTCGGTTCGGACCTCTCGCTTGCGCTCTTGCGCTTCGTGCTTGTATTTGCATCAAGTCGTTGCCAGAGTTTCACGCATTCGCCATTCCACCACTCCAAGGCCAGCGACGTAGAGGCCTTCCCCCAGTAAGTGCAACATTCCCAAACCCGTTATTTGATTCGCGAATAACGCGACGATCACAATGCAAACGGGTAACCACACGATGTTTGCCACTGACAAAATCGTCACCAGACTGAGCGGTCGCTGTCGACGCGTTGTGACATAAAATGAATACGAGCCATATGCAAGATTGGCGATCGCCATGAATTGCACCGTTGTCTTCGGCAATCCTTCCCAGTCGCTCAGTGGCCCGGCTAAAATCAACACGACCGTACCGACGACCAGGCCGCCAATACAATCAAGCCATAGAATTTTCGGTTTCTTGCCATGCATCACCTGACGATACCGAAAGTTGATTTCGAATGCGAGTCCGCTGCACACGATCCTCCAGTATTCTAACTCAGCAAGTTGGCCTGAATTGCG
>CAZPOL010000013.1:1917-9497 GCA_964588195.1 uncultured Pirellulaceae bacterium
ACCTGGTGACATCTTTGCCACAACGGCATCGTGTATGACCGAGTGTTGGATGGAAAGCAATTTACGTTTGTGGTTTCCGGCTTGCTATGGAATGAAAGTCTGGTGATGAAGGACCTGGAAACGAAAAGTTTATGGAGTCACTTGTGGGGAAAGTCGATGGAGGGCGAGATGCAGGACTCGCAATTGAAAACGATCCCTTCCCTGTTGACGACCTGGGATAAATGGAAAGAGCTCCATCCGAATTCGACTTCGTTGATTATGGATCGCACCAGCCAAAAATTCACAAGCCAACTCTATCGCGACCCGGCGGATTTTCTGGTCGGCTGGACAAATATGAAGCAGTCGCGAGCCTGGAGGTTTTCAGACTTGGCCGTCCAGCCGTTGGTCAATGATGCCATCGCTGATGAAAAGATTCTTGTTTGGTATCACAAGGAAACCGGGACTCCCTTTCTGTTCGATCGCCAGGTTGATGAGCAAGTACTCACCTTTCAGCCACAGGAGCCCGCTGGTTCGGAATCGAATAAACAACCCCACCGGGCTACGGATGTTGAAACGGGTAGTACCTGGGATTTGCAATCGGGGACTGCCTTGGCGGGTTCGCTGCAAGGGAAGCGACTAAAGCCGCTGGTTGGGATCCCGAGTTTCATCAGTGCTTGGGAAGTGTTTCACCCGAACAGTGAATACTGGCAGCCTGAGTAAAAGCGATGAGCCCGTTTAACGACGAGCCGGCAGGCGTAGGCGCATGGCTGTATGCATGAAAAAGCCGTCGCCTGCCGGCTCGTCGTTAAACGGGTCCGGATATATATATCCAGCAGCGTTACCTACTCGTCATCTACAGGGTAGATGCGGTCGGTAGATCGCTCGTAGGAGACCTTGCCGGCGACAATGGCCTGCTCGACGTACGTGCGGTAATCCAGCGGTGATCCGTTCAGGATTAGCAAGTCAGCGTCCTTGCCCTTTTCGATGCTGCCGATTCGATCGTCCAGCCCCAACATGCGGGCCGGCACAATGGTGATTGCTTCCAGAGCTGTTTGCTCGTCGGCTCCACCACGGACTGAAAAAGCTGCTTCCAATGGCAGGCTGGTCAGGTCTCGCCCGGCCAAACCGCCCATGCTGATCGTATTGCCAAGTGTGGCGATTGCAAAAGGAACGCCAGACTCCTGGAAGATACGCGGTGATTCGATGAAGCTACCGGAATTCTCCTTGCGGCCTGGTTGAGCACTTCTTCTTTGCCGTGGCGTGTAAATCACACTGACATCGGAAGCACCCAATTCCTGACCCAACACCCAGGCTTCAATTCCACCTTCGATGATGATGTCGTATCCAAGTTCTTTTGCCATATCGACCATGTCACGAATTTCATCGACCGTGTTGGCACGGATTCGCATTGCGACTTCTCGTTTCAGCAACTTCACCAGTTCCTGATTCACCCGGCTGCGGGTACCTCGTGCGGCACGATTCGCTGTAGCACCGGAATTGGAGGCGGCCGCTTTGCCATCTCCTCCACCTCTCCTGCTGCCAGCTGTGGCACTTGGCTTCTTCTCTTTCTCCTTGGCTTCTTTTTCGATCGCCTCTTTCGTTTTGCGAAGTTCAACTCGCCAGTTGTGTCGTTGCATCGCTCCGTTCAAGGCGCCGGGTGCCGGGCTGTAAAAGGCGTTCTCTTTCATCAGCATCGCGTCCAGGTTGCCAAAGCTCATTTTCAGCACAGCCATTTTTCGTGGTTGAGCGCGAGTTGGCGGAGCAGGAGTAATCGGCTCGGTGGGAATCACCGGCAGACCACAACAAGGACAGAGTGCCGTGTCTTCATCACCGTAATCCAGCATCTCTTCCGTGAGGTATTCCTCGATCGGTTCTTCCAGACCAGGGAAAATCTCGTCTGGTTCACCTTCTATGGCGCCTCGTCGTCCTCGGCGACCACGACCGGTCGTCATTTCAATACAGCCGGATGTGATTCCGATTCCCAACGAATACTTAATGTTTCGATCGTAAGGATCCAGGGCATCAGCAAGCTTGGCTCTTTGGCCGGGTGCTCCCCGTAACCCAACGCCACGCATGCTGATTGCTACGAAGCCAGGTGTAATGGTTTTTCCGGTGGCATCGATCACAGTCGCATCATCCGGAACGGTAATCGATTGACCAACATCAAGGATCTTGCCGTCCTGTACCAAGACGGTTCCCTGACGAATCACCGCACCGGTGACCGTATGAATATCCCCGCCGACGATCGCCAGCAGCGACGATTTATCGCTGTCCGATTCTTTCTCGGTTTGCTTGTCAGCTTTTGGTTTCGCTTTCGGCTTCGATTCTTCCTGCGCCGAAAGAGGCGCGGTAGCAATCGCGATCAGCAATAACAGTCCAAGGCCGGTACGACCGAATAGATTAGTTTTCATAGGTCAATTTCCCGTCGAGAATGACTTGTTTAAGCTGACTTCCTGTCTCCAGTGGATCGCCATCGAAGACCAGAAAGTTTGCTTTCTTTCCTTTTTCGAGAGAACCGTGAGACTTTTCGATTCCCAGCAATTTGGCTGGCTCGATTGTAACCGATTTCAGCGTTTTCTGGCGGTCCAATCCGTTTCGCACCAGCATTGCCAGCGGAAAAAATGGGTCGTCCTGGGAAGCTTGTAACTGTGCGTTGCTAAGCGACATCGAAATGGCAAACGGAATTTCACGCTCAGCCAGCATCCGTGAAACGTTCATCTGGTCGCTCTTGAACGGAACTTGATCGATACCAGGTTGCAGAACAACCGTAACGTTGGGGTTTGCCTTGAGGTCATCAAGCGATTGAAAGAGATTGGGACCCGTGGCGACCAGCACCAGTCGGACTTTTTCATGCTCCTTAACCAATCGCAACAGGTGAGCGACTCCCGCTCCGTTGTTGACGTTCACGAACACGGGCGAATCGCCTTTTCGCACAGCATCCCAGTATTCATTGGTTGGGTCGTTGGCGGCGGTCGCGGTCGTACGAGCGCGACCTCGGGCAGCGGCTGCCCCAGTAGAGGCGGCTGGTTTCTTGGCGTCTTTTTCTAACGGCTTGCGAACGATATCGATGGCGGCTGTCTGGTTGGTCAACTGAGCAAACAGAAAGCCCTCTTTCTTGAAAACCATTTCATCGTTGGGCTCGCCCAGTATGCTGGAAAACGCCGACAGGCCTCGACCATCGGCAACCAGGTTACCAGTCGTGATACCGCTGCGCATCGCAGGTCGAAAGTTAAACGAATGCGGGACGAAGTAACGACCGATCCAGTTAAAGCTTCCCGACGTAAATCCTCCGCCTCCTCTGGCAGGAATAGTAATCGTGCGTCCCTGGAATACGACCGTTCGCGTGGCGCCCTGACTCCGCTTGAATACAAAATACGGATCAACGACTCCCGGCATAATGGTCATGCCTTTCAGCGAGACGACGCGGGCGTCATCAGGAATCTGCACTTCGTCGCCGACGTCAATGATCTCGTCGCCCTGAACGACCAACGTGCCGTTGGCGATCGCCTCTGATAAATTGGGCGACTCGATCGTCACATTAGTATAGGCGACTGTTTGTGCCGAAACGATCGTGCCGCTGCCAACGATTAGCAGCCAACACAAACAGACTTGCAGACGCGTGGTCCATGCCGTTCGCAATCGTTGGTTATCATCACTTCGCATAACTTGTCCTTTTCTGACCGTCGATTGTCTGCCCTGATGACAGACGTCGTTGCGGTTGAGTCTCCGCCTAGAATCTACGGCGATCTATTCGTGTGTCGTAAACGCTTTTTCCGTCAATAAAAACATGGGTGACGTAGTTGCGTGGATCCAGAATGGAGCCAGTCGAGATCACGATGTCTGCGTCTTTGCCGACTTCCAAAGATCCGACTCGATCGTCAATCATCAGTGCCTTGGCGACTTCGATGGTCAATCCGCGAATCGCTCGTTCTTCTGACCAACCGTAGCGAACCGCCATGGTGGCCTGGAAAAACAATTCTTCTTGTGGAATGACCGGTGCGTCGGTGTTGACGCCGAGTACCTTGACGCCCCGTTTTTCGTATTCGTTGACAATTCCCACGACTTGTCCTTTGTCGCGGTCCAGCAAGAAAGCTCGAGGCCCGGCCATCACGGGAATGTCACGTTTGGCCAGTTCTTTGCCGATCTTGTATGCGTCAAAAGTACCGTGATCGATGACGACCTTCAGGTTCATTTCGTCATGCAACATGCGAACGGTCGATTGAATTACCTGGAATTGTTGAGTGTGCACAACAACCGGGATTTCGTGATGGAACAGAGGCTTGAAGTATTCCAGTCGCAGATTGAATTCGGGCTTGGGTGCTTCTCCCTTTTCGTAGGCATCCCATTGCCGCACATACAATTGGCCTTCGCGTAACTGTTGCCGCAAAACGTAGTTCATACCCATGCGACCCGATCCGGTTTCGCCAGTTCGACGTTCAGGGTTACCTGCCTGAGCAATCTTCAGCACGCCCGGTGCTCGCAAAATCACATCCTCGGCAGTACCCGGTCCGGTTTTCATCAATACACCGAACCCGCCCATGTTGGTTCCGCTTCCCGGGATGCAGCAGATGGTGGTCACGCCGCCAGCGATGGCGACTTGCAGCCGCTCGTTATGTGGAATGATCTGATCCCAGTTCCGCAGTTCCGGGTTCGTTTGATAAACCATTTCATTCAAGTCACCCGAACCGCCTACGTGGCTGTGTGCTTCCACCAGTCCAGGCATCGCAAATCGATCGGAGTGATCAATGACCTCGTAGCCTTCCGGAACTTCGATCTCACGACGTGGCCCGATCGCTTCGATCTTGCCTTCGCTGATCAGGATCGTTCCATCGGCAATCGGATCGCCGGCGCAAGTCAGGATTTTCCCAACGTGAATGGCCAGTCGCGGCTTTTCTTCGGCTTCCGCCTTTTCCTCAGCCTGATCCTGTTCCTGCTTTTCAGCCTCCTGGCCAACCGCAACGGCGGTAACCAACAGAGACATGGTCAGCGCCAAACTGGCCAGCCAGGGAATCGTCTGGTTTCCAAACGGTAACTTAAATTCGAGGGATTTTGAAATCACTTTATTTCCTCATGTTCGTAGACCCAGACACCGTCAATCATGACCGCCAGGACTTTGGTAGAGTATTCAAAGGGCGCACCGCTCAGGATAACCAGGTCCGCATCCTTGCCACTAGCCAGTTGGCCAAAATTCATATCTTCCGAGAGCATCTTCGCCGGGTTCGCTGCCAGGCCTTCCAGTGCATCAGTCGCCGACAAACCCCGGCTAACCGAAAACTGAATCGCGCTGGGCAACATTCCGGAACCGGTTGTGCCAGAGGACTGGAAACCAAATTGCAATTGCTCATTGGCCAGTAACTGTGGCAGGTTTCGTGGTTGACTGTCAACGTTCACCGAAAGTTGAGGTCCCACGCAAACGGAAACTGAATAGTCATCCAGCAAGTCTGGTTGGCGGGACAAATCGTCGGCACCGACAATGACCGTTCGCAGTTTGTATTGTTTCGAGAACAGTTCGGCTGCGGCCTTAATCGAATTCGAATCGCGAGATTCCACGAGGGCGGGAATCTTGCTGGCGAACAAGGCGCGATAAGGTTCGAGGGCCGGATTGGCTCGGGGCTTCCTCGGCTCCTTGGGCTTCTCAGCTGATTTGCTGTCGGCTTCTTTGGCCTTGGCGGCGTCCTTGTCCTCTTTGGAATCATCCTTCTTTTTGTCTGCGTCATCAGACTTGTCAGCCTTCTCGTCTGACTTGTCTTCTTTATCTTCCGGCTTGTCCTTTTTCTCTTCGGGCTTGTCCTCGCCCTCAGCCGGCTTCTCTTTCTTGTCTTCTTTCTTCTCTTCGTCCTTTGGCTTGTCCTTGTCCTCAGGTTTTGGCTCCGGCTTTTTGCTTTTGTCCTCGGTCCGAGTCGCCGTCATTTCGACAGCACCCATGCGGCCCAAATCGAAGCTTCCGGTGAACTTCCCATCGTCATCCAGGCTGCCACTAATTTCGACTGCGCTACCTCGGCGGCTGATCGTAATGACCAACTCTCGCGATTCGCGGTTGTAGCTTCCCTCGGAGATATCGGTGGTGTTACGTAACATCGTCACGCTTCCAGAAACGGAATCACCTTCCAGAACCAATTCGAACTTGAACGCGCGAGCTTGCGCGGGCAGTCGTTCCGATTCCAGCGTGCCTTCCCAGGTGCCGGTGATCGGATCGGTCGCAGCCTCGTCATCGTCGTCCTTCGGTTTGTCCTTTTCGTCTTTCTTTTCGTCCTTCTTTTTGTCAGTCCCTTTGTCGTCGCCCGCAGGCTTCTTCTTTTCGTCAGTCTTCTTGTCGTCAGTTTTCTTGTCAGTGGCTTTCTTATCCGCATCGGCTTTCGCCTTGTCTGACGAGCCACTCTTCTTGTTTTCGCTTTCCCATGCCTTCAACTTGACCTGGTAATCGGCCAGGTCTTTTTCGTACTTCGTCCACGAATCCGCGTATGCCTTTCCGGCTTTCAACAAGCGTTCGTTGGAAGTGATGCCGGCGGCAGTGTCACCGTTTAGACGGAAGCGAATCGCCACGGGGTCGCCCAGCACTCGGGCGTCGGGCCCCAATTTGAATGCCACGACCGGTGTTGCCTGGGCCGAGGATTGAGCCAGTAGCGCGGTGGTGATGCCACTCTTTCGAGCGTACGCGATGGCTGGGTCATCCGCATAGAGTTGCTCGCCCAGCTTGGTCTGCAAGCGAATGTTACCACTAAGCGGACCACCGAGTCCCAAGCCGGTTCCCATATCGACAAAACCGGGAACGATCACGGCGTCTTCAAACATTCGCACGTCGGCGTTGTCCGGTGCCGAGACACCGGAACCGATGTCGCGAACGGTCGAGCCTTTGACGACAACACTGGCGTCGTCCAGATATTTTCCATCGCCCAGGTATACTCTGGCGGCTTGCACAACCGTTGTCGCTTTGTCTTGCTGGCGTTCGAATTGGGCTTTGCCACCGACGTAGGTCGCCTGGACCTTTGTGTGCAATTGAAAGGGTTGGCCATTAAGGACCACGAAGTTCGCTCGACGACCTTTGGCAAGTACGCCAACTTGATCCGCGACTTTCATCAACGAAGCGGGAGCGGAAGTAACAGCCGCCAATAACTCGACCGCCGTCAAATCGTCCTGCATGAATTGGCCGGCGACGAAAAACATTTGTGTCAGGTCGGCGTCGGAGTTGCTGCGGATTGCCACCGGGATACCGGCATCCAGCAATTCCCTGGCGTGTTCCCAAGATGCGATGCGTGATTCCAGTTCTGCCGCGGACGGGTTGGCGATCTGACCAGGCGTTGTACCTGGCAGGATGACACCACGAACGTGCGGTTTCCAATCGGCCAGTTGCGAGTGAAAGGGCTCAAGTCCCCGGCAATCATCCAGCACAATCTGCAGGTCGAATTCGCGAGCCAGTTCGACCGCGCCGCGGATTTCCGCAGCGGTTTGGGCCGAAATACGAATTGGAACGTTTTGTTGCAACAGCGCCGCAACCGTCTCGACTACTTCGTCTGTTTCGCTGCCCGAACCGGAACTCTCTCCGGACTTTGCACGTTTGAAAATTTGCCGCAGTCCTGCCAGTGATGACGACAACTTTGCCA
>CAZPOL010000013.1:9597-30247 GCA_964588195.1 uncultured Pirellulaceae bacterium
TTTGCACGTTTGAAAATTTGCCGCAGTCCTGCCAGTGATGACGACAACTTTGCCAGTTGAGGTCGAGTAGCCAACAGCGGGCGGTCTTGTGAAACCGGTCCAACCGCTGGTTCGTAAATTCGCGGCGGGTTACGAGCACTTTCGCTCAGCACAATTCGCAAGCTCTCCTGTTCAGAAAGAATGCGGTCCAGGATATCACCGTCATCCAGTTGAACGACGCCACCAATTCCTGGCAGCAAACGTGAATTGGACGGTGAGATTTGTGCGGTAGTAACGCCGGATTCCAGCAACCTGTCGCGTTCAGCGAAGAAGTCAAAACCATCGATAGCTCGGATGCCGGGCGTCAACGTCCGTTCCTCGCTCTGGTTACCTGACAAGCTGGTTTGCACCGCCACCAGGCCTGGGATAATGATCTGCGAACCGAGTTGATGTTGAGTCGCAACGGCTGGAACCTGGATTTCAGAGCGTGAGCCGATTGCCACAATCTCGCCATCTACGACCAGCATCGCCGCGTCCTCGATAGGCGCGCCGACTCCCGTCCAGATTTCACTGGCAAAGTAAATATCGGATTGCTGGGTTTGAGCGAAACCGGTACTGGTCAACGATAATGCGACCGAAACCAGGATGGCGAAACTCAATGTTGCCCGAACAAATGTCATGTTATGTTTCCTGTACACTAGTTTTCGTTGGACTCTTCGCCAAGCAATCGTTTCAGTTGCTCGTCCTCGTCCCGATCGTAGACGACCTGACCATTGACGAGAGTCTTCTCAACCCAGGTGCTGACTTTCAGCGGGTCGCCGGACAGGATGATGACGTCACCGTCCTTGCCTTTTTCGATCGAGCCCACCAGCTTTTCAACGCCCAGAAACTCCGCTGGCAAAGTAGTCAGCGCCTTCAACGCGTCCTCTCGCGGCATTCCGTGCTTGACACAAGTGGCCGCCTGGAACCACAGGTAACTGCTTCCCAGTGTGGCACCGCCTGCGCGACTTACCTGGAAAGTGAACGGGATTTCCTGATCGCGGAAAACATCGGGAACCACGATTCGAGTCTCTTCTTTGGTTCGAGCATCCTCGTCCCAGTAGACCAGCGACGAATCAAGGATCACCGGGCAATCGATGTCTGCCAGTTGCTTGGCAGCTTTGTGACAATCACGACCCAGTACCAAAGTGGCATCCAGTTTGTATTCTTCGATCAACCGCAGTGCCTGCCCAACATCCATCGCTCGATCGCAATAGATGATCGCGGGAAGGTCGCCCGAGAGCATGGCAAACATGGCTTCGTTCAACTCGTTGTTGGTTACCTCTGCGGCAGCAGCACCGGCATTCTGTTGTTCTGAATCCGAGTCTTCTTTTTTGTCATCCGAATCCTCGTCTTTGTCGTCATCTTTCTTGTCGTCATCTTTCTTCTTGTCTTTTCCGTCGTCAGCCATTTTCTTTTTGGCGTCGTCCAGTGCCTTACGAAGCTGGGCCATGTGACTCATGCGGCTGCCACGGATTGGTCGCAAGGAAATCTTCATTCCGACATCGGGTTTCAGAATCATCTCGTCCAGAAACTCGCCAGCCGTTTTGATAACAGCAGCTTGTCCACCGATGATCGTCGAGTTGCCTGGCGAAATGGCTACCGTCGTCACGCCATTGCGTCGTGCCTGGCGGAAGTAGTTGTTCATGGGGTCGATCGAATCAAGCACCGAAACGTAAGGCACGATCGCGTTGGTTTCATTGGCCTGGCTCATGCCGGACGAACTATGCGACTCGATAAACCCAGGCATCACAATCTTGCCCGTGGCATCGATGACCCGCGCTTCGACCGGGATCTTCAGATCCTTGCCCACGTCCTCAACCTTGCCGTTACGAAACAGAATGGTGCCATTCTCGATCGGCTCGCCGGCCATGGTGTAAATTGTCCCGCCCTGGATCGCCACCGGAGCCTGGGCAAATGCCAAGCCGGCCGTCGCGCCCCAGGCAATGAGACAATAGGCAATGAAAGTTGTCTTTTTGAACACGATACTATTCCTTGTCTTGATGGCAGGACTCGCCGTCGACGATGACCTGACGAATCGAAGTTGTCATTTCCAGGGGCTCTCCATTGAGCACGATCAAATCAGCGTCCGCTCCAACCTGGATGGACCCGACCCTTTTTTCCAAACCCAGCAAAGCAGCAGGCGTCGATGTTACCGCTGCCAAAGCCTGCTCGGCGTCTAATCCGTGCCGATGAGCAAATCGCGCTTGTTCCAGCAAGTCATTGCCGGACAACGCAAACGTGATTCCAGCATCCGCCAGGACACCGGGCTGATTCCATACCAGTTCGGAACCTTCCGCCCCGATAACCTGGTCAACCGAAGTTCTTTGCAGAATCACCGGGTAATTTAATTCCGCGATCGTTTCGCGAACTTTATATGTTTCTTGCCCGCCCACGAGTATCGGCGAGAACCCAAACTCATCGGCCAGCGTTGCCACAGACGTCATGTCATAAGACAGACGGCAGACCATCATCACTGGTCGCTCGCCTTTCAGGACCTGGCGAACTGGTTCAAGTTTCTTGTTGCTGGCCTGGTCTTCTCTTTGTGACTTGTCAAAAGTACTACGCAGAATCCAAACCACACCCATGCGGTTAGTTGGTTGGCGGACGAAAACACTGTCGGGCCTTGCCCGTGCCTGATTGCCTCTGGACGGGTCGCTGCACATGGTTGCCAACAGAGGGCCATCACCATTCAGCATTGCTTCGTCGTGTTCCCGCGTCTTGATGATCGCTGAGATTCCGGAGAAGACGTTTTGCGTTCCAGGACAGACACACATGGTGGTCGTTCCTTGTTCACGCTGTCGACGTAATGCGGCTTGATCCCAATCAACGGCATTCGAGACCAGGAAATCCGGTGTGACCTCGTCACTCATCTCATTCCGACCACTGGCATCCAGAGCTGACTGGGAATAGGCGTCCACCAATCCAGGCATCAAAACTGACTCGTCGCCAAGGTCCACGACTTGCGGATCCAGGTCGCCCAGGTCGATTGTTTCACCGACGGCACTGATTTTTCCGTCAACGACAAGCACCTGGCCAGGCGAAAGCGGCTCGCCGTCCATCGTGTAGACTTTGCCAGCCTTGTACAACGTACTCTCGTCCGCCAGTGAAACTGCCGAGACCAGGAATACGATTGCCACACTTAACAGTGCTGGAAATCTGGATCGAAAATTTTGCATGAGCTTATTTTTGGGAGACAACTTGACCATCAACAATCACATTCAGGGGGCGGGCTGCCAGGTTCAATGGCATGTCACTCCAGACAACGAAATCGGCATGAGCACCTTTCGTAAGTCCGGAATCCTGCATGCCGGCCAACTGGCCACCGCCTTCGGTCAGACCCTGCAGCGCAGCTTGTGGATCCAGCCCGTGACTGACCAAAAGAGCAGCCGTTAAGCGGATTCCATCAGGCGACTCGCCAGCGAATGCCAGGGCAACGCCGGCTTGCTGAGCCATAATGATCTGATCCATTTGTGTATCAAACTCGCTACCGTTGAGCGACGGCACGATAATTCCAATTTTGTTTTCGGACAACTGTTCCGCGAATTCTCCAACACGACCGTTCGTCAGAATCGCACCGCGAAGGCCACGTTCCTTAACAAGTCCGATTGCCGAGCGAATTTCCAGAGTGGATCCTGCCACCAGAACCGCCGGGCGGTCACCTTTGGAAACCGCTTTAATGTTGTCCGTCTTTTCCTCGGCCAGCAAGTCCTGCATTAACTGAGTCATGTAGACCGAAGACGGAAGCGGTTGCCCCTCCATCAAATCGTTGATGACTCGCAATTGACCGTTGAAGGATGAAGGATAGCGACCGTTTCTACGCGCCGAATTTTGCAAAACGAACTGACTAGCAATAGCCGGGGCAACGATAAATTCTCTGGCACCCAAACGTGCGTGTCCCATGACGCCGGGTGATGTGTTGGCCGTGCCTGGCGAAACGCCGACGTGAACAAAGCCGCCTTGCAAAGCTCGCTTGACGAATTCATGACCGGGGTCGATGGCGTCTACCGCTCGCAAGTGCGACGTGTCTGAATCATTGGTGTCGACAATCGCTGCCTGTTGGCCCAACGTCGAATTGGCCATCACCAACCCGGGCGTAATAATCGTGTCGCCCAGATCGAATAGCTGAACATCTTCATCTGAATCTTTATCGCTTACCGAAACAATCTTGCCGTCCTGGACAGTGATCGTTCCTGCAGTCAGCTTGCCGTCTCGCAACATGCGAGTCGTTTTCACGGCGTATCTTCGTGGCAGTCGCTGAGGAAGTTCGATTGCCTTGGCCGTACTGATCGGATTGGCTTTTTCTACTTCGCTTTCGAATGTGACTCGTCCTTGGCTGATAACCAGGCGTGTGCGAGTACATGGATCGAGCGGATCTCCGGCGAACACAGCGATATCCGCCGACTTGCCGGTTTCCAGCGTGCCCACTTGATTGCCAATGCCTAGCGAACGGGCAGGATTACTTGTGATTGCGGCCATTACATCGTCGTGATCCAGGCCCATGCGAATCGCCATAGCCGCTTGCGACCGCAGCATTCTGGACGAGCGGGCGGAACGGGCAAAACCGGACAAAGAGAACGGGCTGTCGCCGATCGACGGCAACCATTCTTGTCGCGGATCCTGCTTCGAGACTTGATTTCCGGTGTTAGTGCCGCCCAAAAGTGGACCAACCACCATCGGCAATCCTGACTCGACCAGCTTGTCGATTCCGCTTGCCGAACGACCCAGGCCATCCACGACAACGCGAATCTCAAACTTCTCGGCCAGCTTCAATACCTTTTGCAGAGAATCCGAATGACGGACCTCGACGAACAGTGGCAGTTCTTTCTTCAGGACTTTTCGCAACGCGATCGTGGCGGGCGTCAGTTTTTCGTCTTTCTTCTCGGCGTCTTTGGAATCTTTATCAGAGTCCTTTTTGTCCTTGTCCTCTTTTTCTTCGTCTTCGTCGTCGTCTTTGTCGCCGCCTTTATCTTCGCCGTCCTTCTTTTCTTCTTTATCCTTGTCGTTCCTGTCGTTGCCACGCGGTCTTCTTCTGTTTGCCCTGCCGCCTGGCCTTCTCCTTCTTCTGTCGCTAGTGCTACTGGCCTCCTTCTTGTCGTCCTTTTCGTCCTTTTCCATCTTCGCCTTGGTGTCAGTCAGCAGCTTTTCCAATTGGCCAATCTGAGTATGACGAGTTTGCGAAGAAGGAGTGTTGACTCCAATGGCCGCTTGAACGGCGGCTTCGCCTTTCAGCACAATCTCGTCCTTGGACGAGGCGGGACCAACACGCAGCACAGCACCATAGCCTCCAAGCAATCCGGAAGAGGCGGGCTGAACATAGACAGAGGTGATTCCTTGCGAGGCCAGTTCCTGCCAGTCTTTGGACCAGGGATCAATGGCATCAACGGCGTTCAGTTCAGCTTTGGTGTTGCCTTCGTTTCCGGCGCCGGCGGTCAACCAGAGTTTGCTACGACTCTCGATCAGACCAGGCGTGATGTAGCAACCGGTCAAGTCGTATTCAGTCGCATCGTCCGGGATATCGAATTTGGAATCATCCGTACCGATCGCGGAAATTTTTCCGTCGATGATCAGGATAGATCCGACGAATGTTCCATCGGCTCCCATACTGTAGATGGTCGCATTTTTCAGCACGACAGGTTTGTCGGCTGTATCCTGTTGGCCCAGGACAACGGAACTCTGAGCAAACAGAGTCACGCAAATCAAGGTCGTGAGCACAACGCCAATCGAAGAATTTCCAGCCAATCGCATCAGCGCAGATTCCAGTTCAGATCGAAACGGTGGGGGATTTGTCATGTGCCATGCTAACTACACGACTTCTCACTTCAAGCATACGGGCGCCAAATTTGAAGCGAAAAGAAAAACGACACAAAAAAGGAAACTTCTTGTCCTCGGAATTGTTTAATGGCGGAATTCTGAATCAAACCAATTGGGAATCATTACAACCCTACCTGATACAGAATAACCGTTTGATGGCTCACACCTGGTTTCGCCCATGGAAAATACTCAATGACAATCAGCTCGCAGGTGGTTCTAGTATCCCGCGAACGATTTTTCTTGCCCGAATCTCGCGGCTTTTTCGAGCCACCCGAGGTGAATTGGAGCCCATTAAGTTATCCTGCTGGATCCATTCTGTTGGACCCCATTAGTGCCGGAGGTTTTTTAACGGCACTTACTTTAACCCCGAATGGGGTGGCAGCACATGGCTCGCGGAGCCGCCAAGTCGCAGAGAGACGACGGATTGATGTTAGACACTGCAAGCCAGCCAATTTAGGCCACCGTTTGATGCCTTTTTTTCCGTTTGCCCGGAGGCTCTTTTATGGTTGGTGGAAGCAATCGTCGTCCACGCGACCCAGAGTTTACGGAAGACGCCGGCATCCTGTTTTGCTTTCGAGAATCGGATGGAACGCTGCTTTACCAACATGTGTCGCCCCGTCGCAAAGAAGGCAGGAATTTTGATTGGCCGAGTTATGGAATTGCTTCGACGCCCTGGATCGAAGAAGACAAACTCTATTTTTGTACCAATCGCTGTGAGATTGTTTGTTTGGATATCAAGCCGTTGATCGATGGAACGGGCTTGCCAAACGAAGTCTGGAAAGTCGACATGGTCGAAAAGTTTGGAGTCTTTCCAGGAGCGACTCACATTGCATCTCGCCATCTTCATTGCTCGCCAGCGGTTTGGCAAGATTTTGTTTACGTCAATACAACTCACTCCGTCCGTCAGCACCAGCAGAAAGATCTGCCTAAAGGGGAACCCGCAGCTCCGTCGCTGATTTGCTTCAATCGGCACACTGGCGATGTGCAGTGGTCTGACAACTCGCCCGGCAACCAGGTCTTGGGGCCTCAATGGAACAACCCAACGGTTATTCGCGCTGGCGGAAAAGATCAAGTGGTTATGGGACAGGGTGATGGGTGGGTTCGTTCATTTGATTGCAAATCAGGAGAACTGATTTGGAAATTTGACATGAACGAAAAATCGGCACGACTCGAATTCGGTGAGGAGTGGCAATTCAATGGATACTTGCGTCAAGCCATTGCTGAACCAGTGTTTTACGAAGAGCGATTATTTCTGGTGGGAGGTGCTGAATATGAGTTCGGTTCAAGTACGGGACGGGTCTGCTGTATTGACCCATCAAAAACCGGCGATATTAGCGTCGAGCTGTTAACGGAAGATAAGAAGATTTCAGCCAACCCCGAGTCAGGGTTGGTTTGGGAATTCACGGGCTCTGCGTCGGGCAATGATGGTTGGAAAGCCGACAGCAAAAACCCAAACGTGATGCACTCTTCTCTCGGTGTTGTGTCAATTGCCAACGGGCTGGCGATCGTCGCAGATTTACACGGAATGTTCACTGCCTGGACGAGAAAACAGGCGAGCGGCATTGGAGTTACAAAACGTATGCGGCGATTTGGGGTTCTCCATTAATTATGGGCGATACGATCAGCGTACTGGATGAGGACGGTGTGGTGTATTCGATTCCGCTGAACAGCACGTTGATGACTGACGAGATCCACATGCATGAGACGGCACAGATGCTGCAGAGTTCAATCTCGTTCGCCAACGACAACTTTTACATTTCGTCATTCTCAAAACTGTTGGTCGTCCCGGCGATAGAAATGAAGCGCGATGATTAAGCTTAAATAGTAGGGGCAGAAAGACTCCCCATTGGCCATGACGCGATTCGGAGCCTGCGATGAAGCGCAATTTCTCAAGACGAATCAGATTGAAAAAAGGGCCAGGCACGGTTGCCGACCGTCCAGATCCAGTCGCCGTCCCATTTCCCATTCAGAAGCCAACGAAAAAATGCCACACCGAAAACAACGGCCAATGAGATGGGAACGAAAAGCGAACCAAATAGAAGTGATTTAATTAGCGTCGTCAGGAAGCGGTAAAACACGGCAACTACCGTTTCTCAATTCTGAAGGAAGCCAATCGGCATAACGTATTGTTATCCGTCTCAGGTCATCTGGCGATTGCACTTAACTATTCTGTTAAGCTTTCTCTTATTTTCTGATGCCACTCTGGTTTTGGATGTTTGGCAACATCATTCGCCCGGTCAAAAAGTCGCTGCAAGTCGCCATCGTTGAGATGGTCATATTCTCTACACATCATTACCGACCAATCGGGGAAGTAAGCGTGTCCGTCGGAAATCAAACTGGATGCATAGTAAACAACATCTTCGTCCGTTGGCTTCTCAGTTGTGTTTGCATGACTTGTGTTCCTGTTTCCTGCCCTTGCTATGCGAAAAACAAAGAACAGCGCAGCAGCAATTACCAGCAACGTACGAATCGTGGAGAAGTCGGATGATGTAAACATTTGTTGATTCAGGTTGGTCTGGGGAAGAGACGGATAACTATTAGATACTCGTCTTAAACGACGAGTATACCACCTGGCACCGGGATACTCGACTTGGCAATTTCATCCCCATTGTCAGATTTGGGTTGAACTTGAAGATTGGTTGGTACCTAAGCCACTAGCCAATGTCACGACCCGATCAGGGAGGAACGACAGGTTATCCCCGAATTGCTTTGAAGGCGCATGAAAAGGACCCGCCGGGGCTGGGTTCAGTTGGACTCAGGCCAGTCTGGTTTTGCAAGTGTCACGTACTAATTAGCACGCGGAAAAGGTCAACTAGCGTTTCCAAGTCAGCTTCCTTTCGTTCCAGAAACATTCTCGTTGGCAGAGCAGTAAAAACAGGAATCGTATCAATTTCCTCAGAATCACCGATTCTCCGACGGGAATCCCACCTTGGAAACGCCGCCTCATTCAAATACGGGGACTTTCCAAATCCAAGTTCTTTACATGATTTGGCCAAAACAACATTGACCGCCTCGATTGATTCGCCGTTTCGTACCAATGTGTTGCAATAAAGATTCAAAAGGAACTGCGGCGGAATTCCTCCGTGTTTGTAAAACTGATGGCCTTTGATCCTGTTGTCTTGATACCACGTTTGCCATTGGTCAACTCGCGCTAAAAACTTTTCTTCGGTACAAAATGCCCAACATAGAAAAAGTGCTGGCGAGGTTGCATAGGCTTGGCATTCCACCAAGAGCCCATTCCGCTTATCAAGAACCACCTCCCATCTAGCCCTGTATTTTTCAAAAGTCTTTTCGAAAATGGAGAGAGCAGCGACCGAGGCTGACTCTGGATCCATTTCGCCGAGAAGTTCGTAGAGCTTGGAAATCCTCCTGTCCGCGAGAATTGACCTCATCCTTTGGGAAGGCACAGCACCCGACGAACCCAGCCCTGCCGGGTAGACGATTAGCCCAAAAGGCCGGCTGGTTTCATCAAGCGAATCGACAAGTTGTTCGAAATTTCGAAGACCTGTGGTAGTAACAAATTCTTCAATCAACGTTTGACGGTGCGTCATTTATTTAGGCATCTTGACTTTAGGTGGAGATGGGCCCTCGAGTGCCAAGATGCAAATCCAAACAATAGGGGCGTAACTGCGGCAGCGCCTCCTCCACCCGCGCCAACTGCGACAGTTTGTTTCGTTTCATTGAGCGATTAAGCGGTCCTGTATCGCTGCAAGCGTCAAGGGACCAAACTTGTTTGCTGTGGTTAGACCATAGGTCTGTTGAAGGTGATCAAGAGCGACCTTTAGAGCGTTTCCCGGACAGACTTCTGGCGGCACTTGGGGACCGAGCGCGTAAGGCGTGGCATAATTCAACTCCCGTTTTAGAGTATCCAGATACGGCTTCGCTACCGACCATCGGCAGGTCGTCACTACGTTGAATCTTCCGCAATTTATAGGCTCAAATGCCTTTAGTACCGGAGACAGGAGTTGAACCTGCACGCCTTGCGGCACTAGATCCTAAATCTAGCGTGTCTGCCAATTTCACCACTCCGGCAAGAGTTTGGTTTTTGGTCGTGTTGCGTCGTCGTCGACCTGAACCACGTTTGTTGGGCGATTGCTTATCGCCCCGATTGACTACCCGATCATTCTAAAAAGTAGACAGGATTTGGCTAGTCCGATTATCAAATGAAATCGAACCAAATCATTTCGAACAAAAAGTCGAGCCGAAATAACGTGGGCCACTATGGAACAAGACGTCGCTGGCGGCGGCAGGTTCGCGATTATTTGCCGCTGGCGATTGCATTCGACTGATCCGTGAGCTCTTTTTCGCTTTTATTCAGCGTCGTTTCCTGGGCGTCCGCTCCTGCATCGATATCCGGAGCGACCAGGACGCCAAAGTGCCGCAGCAGAGGAAAAAATGACTCGCGAAAATACTCAGCGTGTTCTTCCTGAAGCTTGCGAAACGATTCGGCTTTGAAGGCATGGACCGCGTTGCCGCGAACGTCCTGAATCATTGCCTGATCCTTTTTTACGATCAGCTGGACGATGTAGTTGGCTTTGTCGCCGGCCATCATGATGCGAAGGTCGCCTTCCTTGCTCTTGTTGAATTGCAGCGTGCGGATCGGGCCTTCCTGCTCGGTCAGCACCAATTGAAACGGCAGCTTCTCAAGGTCGCTTGCGCTCCCGCCGCCACCACTTTTGTTGAAAGCCATGTCGGCTTTCAAATGAGAAAGATCAAAAGAGCGATTCAGCTGTCTGTTTCCATTGTAATGATGGGAGTATTGAGCGTAATGCGAGTTCTGAGTCTGAGAGCCACAGTCTTCTTGCATCTTTTCAAACAAGACATGCGGATGATGGACGCTGCTGGCGGCATGTGACGGGCCGCCCTGATTGAACCAGGCTTTGGGAAGATTGTTTTCCTTCATTAGTTTTTCGACGTCTTTGGACAGCTCTTTGATGCTGCGACCATTGAAAGGCTTCTTCCAGTGTTCATGATCCAAAACCAGTTGGTCGTCTTTCCAAATCAGGCTTAACAACTGTTGGGTATGAGCACTAATTTTTTGCAAGTGTCCTTTTTCAGTCAGCGGATCGATCGCTGATTCGGTGGCTGATTTGCCGACTTGTTCACTGGCCCACGCATTGATCGCCTGGCTTGTGACCATGGCCACGACGTCGGAATTGCTGGCTTCCGGATCCAGTAAATCCGGTTCCAATTCGCGTAATCGCTGAATCAAAACGTCTCGTTTCTTTTCATCTGATTGTGCCTTGATCAAGTCGAGCATGTACGAAGCGTCCAGGTTACCGGCCAACGATTCGATGAATTCCAGCTTGGCCAATTTATCCTTGTCGGTCTTGTCGTGGACAATTTTTCGGGCCACCACTCGGGCCTCGAGGTCAAACCGGCGATCCAGCACCATTCTTGCGAGCAGTGCTTCGTTCCCTTTGAAATTTTTGTCGAGTTCTTTGGTGGCGGCTTCACGCTCGGCATACACATTGGAGTCCAGCGCTGCCGTTAGTTCCTTGATGCGTGTCAATTCTTCTGGTTGCCAGGGCGATACCAACTCGGTGACCCGTTCGAGAACTTCCGGGCTGTATGGTGTCATCAATTGTCCCAAGCCAAAATGTTTGAAAGCAGGAATGAGTTGTTGGGCAGAGTATTCCCGGTATTGGCGACAAAACATTTCGAAGTTGCCAGCGCTACCGGCGAAGACTTCCGTTCCGTTAAGTTGCTGGACCAAAAATTGTCCGTCGCTGGCTTGGCGGATCCGCAGAATGAAGGCTTCTTCGCTGGAATTAATCGTGATCTGCGTCGATCCATCGTCGGAGACTTTGACATTTAAACTTCGGTTTGGCTTCGTGATTTCCTGGTACAGCACACTGGAAACATGAGTCTTGTCAACCTTCGCGCGACGAATGTAGCCACTGATCTTTTCAGAATTAAGGCCGAAATTATATCCGTTGCCTCCCGAAGATGACCCTCCGCCCCAGCCAGCAACTTCGCGAATCGAGTCGACGATCGGATCCACTGTCTGGTAGCTGGTAGGAATCGCAAAGTTCAACTGCCCTTGCGCCATTGTCATACCAAACAATTTGGCCGATGGTTCGGCAAGCTCCTGAATCGGTCCTTTTTTGGTCAGTACGGTTTTCGGCGGCTTCTTCTTGCTGGCCTTTTTCTTTTTATCATCTGATGCTGCGGCGTCCGAATCTTTGGCGGTGTCGTCTTCTTGTGTCGTTGTCGCCTCGGCTGTTTCGGCTTCGTCGACGAACGCGGTTCCTTCCGGCGCCTTCTCGGTTTCTTCCTGTAGTGCTGCAGCAAGTTCACTGCTGAACGACAGAGTCAACAGCATGCCGCAGCAAGCGACCATCGACCACCATCGACCTGTGGTCCTGAATCCATTTTGGTTTTCCGATCGTGTCTCTATACGTAATTTCGCCATCTTCTATTCCCGAAGTCAGTTTCCGATTCTTTAATCGCAGTGACCTGCCCGCCTGTTTCTGAGTGTGATCGATCACTGATTATAGACCGATGGCGAACTGTCGTGTATCAACCGAGTTGCCTCGAAATCGTTTTTTTGCGAGTGGGGCAACAAATCCTCGTGTTTTGCGGTTTGGGTAGTCTGGAACAACCTGGTGCGGATTTGGATTGTCGTGCCAACCCGATAGACTGTTGTGTCGGGGCGCAAGAACAGTTTATCTCAATTCAGGTTTGTGGCAGCTAATGGCACGGAATTCAGCTTTTTCTACCGGTATCAAATTTCGCTGTTTGAGCATCATTCTGTGCAGCGGAATTTTTGCGTCGCTATCGTTTGTTGAATTTGCCCAAGCGCAGCTTTCGGTTGTGCGTGAAATTCAACTGCAAGGATCGTTTCAGCGATTAATAGGCGATGAATTGTCGATGACCGACGTCGATGGCAAGATGTTCAAGCTGCGAGTGCAAGCGGCAAGAAATCAGCCAATCGGGTTGACCGGTGGCGACATTGCTTTGGAGCAGCCAGCCGATATTTCTGTGAATGCGAAGGTCAGCCCAACAGTCTTGCTACCCGGAATGGTCCTGCAGTTGAAATGCAAGTTGGGCGCGGGAGGCAAAACGGAATCGATTCAATCCGCGGCACTGTTGCCGATTGGCAGTGAACCCGGGGATATCGCGGTCGAACAGATGCCGGACGGTCGAGAATTGGTAGACGCGACGGTCGAAGGTCGAATCAAGTCACTGGATGACAAGCGGATCGTGTTGAGTGTTTCCCGGCATAAACTTGTGCCTCGCCAGACGCTGGCAATTGAATCTGCCAACATTCCAACGATGGAATACATCACAGGCAGTCTAGGCATGTTGCAAGTCGGCGACGTGATAACCCGCGTCGACGCAGCCGATGTTTCGACGGGTGATACAGTCGTGCGACGCATGTCCGTCGATCTGGTTGGCGAACGATCCGACTTGAAGTTGACGGTTGACGAAGAGTTGCAGTTGCAGCACATCGAGAAATCGAATCAGCCTGGCGAGCCACGTGAATTTCGCAGCCAGCACTACCTGATGGTCAGCGATATTTCGGATCGTCAGGCGGCTGTGTTGCTGGACAAGCTGGAGTACATGTTTCTGCAAGTCAGCGACTACTACGGACGGCAACCTGGTGATTTGTTGCAGTTGTTTGTCGTGGACGATGTCAACAAATGGGATTTGAGTGACTGGGAACCACGCGGTATCAAAAAAGTGAAGGATGGTGAAGGGTTCACGATTTGGCGTCGAACAGGCGGTGTGCAAAACGCAGTTGTCTACTCTTCCAGCAAGCACGATGTGGTTCAGCACGAAGCCTTGCACGGTTTCTGCTACCTGACCTTCCAATCGACCGGACCGCTTTGGTACGCCGAAGGGATGGCCGAGATGGGGCAGTACTGGCAAGCCAATGATCTGTCGGTCAACGCAGAACCGGCGGTCGTTGGATACTTGCGGTCGCGCAAGCCGGTGGCGCTGAACGGCGTGATCAACGCAACGAATATCGAAGGCGAAGCCTGGAAGGCCTACGCCTGGCGTTGGTCGCTCTGCCACTTCCTTGCGTTCAACCCGAACTACTCCAGTGATTTTCGCAAGTTGGGAATCAGCTTGATGCGAAGCGGACGCGGCGCTTCGTTTGTTAATACGTACCGGCGCACCGCAAATGAATTGACATTCGAATATCATCACTTTCTGAAACACCTGGAATCGGGATTGCGTGCCGACTTGATTGCCTGGCAGTGGAATGTCAAGTTTGGCAAAACCGGCGACGCTCGGGCGGTGCAAAAAAAGATTCAGGCAGCACGCGGTTGGCAAGCAACCGGGGCTCTGGTCGAAAAAGGGATTGACTATGAAACGCGAGCCAAGGGGAAATGGACTTTGGCGGAAGGGGAGGAGGCAACCGATGCGGACGGTGACAGCAATGGCGATGGTCGTTTGATAGGTGTGATTCTAAATGACAAGCTGGAGTTGTCGGACGAGTTTGATCTGGGTGTTAAACCGGACTTTACGGCCACGCAAGATGGCCGGTTGTACGTGCGTTGCCGCGAGCGAATGTCGTTGATCAGTGATAACACCGGCGAAGTCGATTTTGCGATTCGCAAAAAGAAGTAAAGGTCGTAAAGGTCAGGCAAACGATCAGGCAATCCGACGACAAGCATCCGGCCTATAAAAAAACCGCTCTCGCTGCAGTCAGCGAGAACGGTGCGTTGATTTGGATTCAAACAGGAATCATTGTCTGGACTAAAACCAGAGTTACTTGGCCAATGAATCGCGGATTTCGGTCAGCAATTTGATTTCGTCAGATGGCTCGGCTTCTTCTTCAGCCGCTTTCATCCAGGCAGAAGCAATTTTCAAGGCGATGAAAATTACGAACGCCAGGATGGTGAAGTTAATGGCCTCTCCAAGGAATGTACCAACCGTCATGTAGGCTGTTTCAGGATTTCCTGCTTCGCCCAAAGGGATTTTCATCACTTCGCTCATGTCGCCAACTTTTGCGATCGATGCGACCAACGGCATGATGATATTGTCGAGGAACGATTTGACGATGGCCGCAACGGCTCCGCCCATTACGATTCCGACAGCCATGTCGATTAGATTGCCTTTGAATGCAAAGTCCTTAAAGTCCTGGATCATTCCCATGTTAACTTCCTTTATTTGAAATAGGTTGGTGGTAGGAGGGATGTGATTCGCTGGATTCGTCAACGAATTCAGAAATCACAGTGCCAATAATCTTCTAATAATTTGAATTTAATGCTATAGCAGAGTTGCCCTTAGAGGAGTTTTTCGCTGCCGGTAGAGGACATTTTCGTTGCCCATTGTTGTGAATGACTTGTTGAAACGGTTGGTCATAGACCTTTCCTAATTTAACGCCGACTTTTTCATCGCCTTTTTTTCGTATCCTTTTTCGCATTCTTTCCCGCAACGCAAGACAGGCAGCAAACAAACAATGGGCTATCGGAGTACAAGGCAATGTGTCGTTGACCTGAAAAAGCATGGTCATCTGACCGAAGTAGTTGAAGCGGTGGATACCCGTTTGCAGATCGCCGAAATCCAGCGTCGCGTTTTTCTGAGCGGTGGTCCGGCAGTTCTGTTCAGCAATGTCGTCAGCAATTGCCACCCGTGCCAGTTTCCAATGGTTTCCAACCTGTTCGGCACGATCGAGCGGGCTCGATTCATGTTTCGGGACACGATCGAAGGAGTGCGGCGGGCGATCGAATTAAAGATCGATCCCGGTCAGGCAGCTCAAAAACCCTGGCGGTATTGGAAGGCGCCACTGACCGCACTGGCGATGCGTCCCAAGTTGGTCAGTCGAAGCGCGGCCTCGGCGAACAAGACTTCGATCGGGCAACTGCCGCAACTGATCTCATGGCCCAAAGACGGCGGCGGGTTCGTGACTTTGCCACAGGTCTACAGCGAGGATGCTAGCAATCCCGGCTTGAAACATAGCAACCTGGGGATGTACCGGGTTCAGTTGACCGGGAATCAATACCAACAGGATTCACAGATTGGTTTGCACTACCAGATTCATCGCAGCATTGGCGTCCACCACAAAAGAGCGATCGAACGGAATCAGCCTTTTCGAGTCAACATTTTTGTCGGTGGTTCGCCGGCCATGACCTTGGCCGCGGTGATGCCATTGCCCGAAGGGATGAGCGAACTGACTTTTGCCGGAGCGTTGGCCGGGCATCGGATCCGCATGCAGCGAAACTCGGGGCACTTGCCGTTCTACGCCGATGCCGATTTCGTGATCTCCGGAACCGTCAAGCCGAACTTGATGCCCGAAGGGCCTTTCGGCGATCACCTGGGATACTACAGTTTGCAACATGATTTTCCTGCACTGGAAATCGATAATGTGTGGCATCGTGATGATGCGGTCTGGCCGTTCACTGTCGTTGGCCGGCCGCCTCAGGAAGACACGATTTTTGGCGAGTTGATTCATGAGCTTACTGGTCCGATCATCCCAACCGTCCTGCCGGGCGTGCGAGGCGTTCATGCGGTTGATGCCTCAGGCGTCCATCCGTTGTTGTTGGCGGTTGGTAGCGAGCGATACGTGCCGTGGCAAAAGTCGGATGGACCACAAGAATTGTTGACGCAGGCCAATGCCATTCTGGGGCAAGGTCAGTTGTCGTTGGCCAAGTATTTGATGATTGTCGATGAAGCGTGTGACCCGTCGCTGGATATTCACGACATCGAGAATTTTTTGGTGCGAGTGCTGGAACGAGTCGACTGGCAACGCGACTTGCATTTTCAAACTCGCACAACGATCGATACGCTGGACTATTCCGGCAGCGGCTTCAACGAAGGGTCCAAGGTGGTGATCGCAGCGGCCGGTCCTGCGATTCGACAGTTAGCAACCGAGGTGCCTGGCGACTTGACGCTGCCAACGAATTTTCAGCAGCCGCGAATTTGCCTGCCAGGTGTGTTGGCTGTTCAAGCGGATTCTGATGCGTCAATCGAGTCGTTGCAGTCTGGCTTGGCGAAGACGCTGGACGTTGCGAATATTCCGCTGGTCGTTGTCGTTGACGATTCAGCTTTCTGTGCGGATTCACTGAACAACTTTTTATGGACGGTGTTTACTCGCAGCAATCCGGCCTCCGACATCCATGGCGTCGACTCGTTCGTTCATGACAAGCACTGGGGGTGTCGTGGATCGCTGATCATTGACGCCCGCATCAAGCCGCATCATGCACCACCTTTGATCGAGGACCCGGAAACGACAGCATTCGTGGACGCCATGGCCAGCCGTGGTGGACCGTTGGCAAAGTTTCTGTAGATCGGAATTCACCCCCGCGACCTGAACGCCACCCGTTACATCATCGTTACAATGTTTCGTGAAAGACTGGCGGAGTTTAATTAGTGATAATGTTGTCGCTTTATATTCGATTGGCAATTTTTAACAGGAGAAAACTGTGGGCGGAAGAAAAATGAATTGGCAATTGTTCGTGGTTGCTGCAGTGTGCGGTTGGTTGGTTTTCGGTGCAGCCTTTGCCGAATTGGCTAGTGCGCAGAACTTCGAGTTTCATAATCGAGTGATCAGGTTGGAAGTCGATGGTGAATTCGTCAATGCCGTCCGCTCTCCGGATGGAACGAAAGTTGCCTTTGCCAAAAGGGCGACCAGGAGAAATGCGATCTTTCTGGCAAACACAGATGGCACTGATGTAATTGAGTTGATCAACGAGGAGAACTTCTATGCCAGGTCACCTACGTGGTCGACGGACGGCGAGAAGATTCTGTTCTGTGCCAGAAACAGTTTCGAAAAGACCCAGCTGTTCGAGATGGATTGTCAGTCAAAAGTTAAAACCCAACTAACTCGGGAGACGCAGGGCGCCGTTGATCCCTCCGTTTCAACCACAGGTTGGTTGGCCTGGAAAGTCATGCAACCGAAAGTTGGTCGAGCACAAAATTCGATGCTGGTTATCGAACAGGGTGACGAGAAAAAGACCGTGACAGAATCACCGGATTACTTGACCGATCATGCGTGGAGTCAGGACGGAGAGACGCTGGCGTTCGGTTCCGTCAACAGGCTGAGTTTCTATGAAGTGGAATCCGGTAAGTTGACGAAGCTGGAGTTGCCCGAACTGGACGCTCGCTTCAACAGCCATACGCCTCGCGAAATCACCTGGGATCCGGAAGGAAACGAAGTGGCATGTCGGATTCGATTCCTGGGCGGGCGAATGGGCGGTACCAGCATCTTTGGCGACTTTGAAGTATTCCGGGTTTCAGTTGAAACAGGTGAAATTTTGGAAACCATTAGCCCCGGCGACATCGCGGATTATCCAAAGGAGTGGATTCGCGACCGCTTTTCCAAATAGCCCGGCCCAATAATACCGCCCCTTTATAAGCCGCTTTTCCAAGCCTCTTTGCGCCCTCGTTGCAATCGCGAAAAAACTGCTTGACCCACTGCTATGTTGCCGATACTATGTATGGCATACCAATGAAGGGCAGTGCAACACAACCGAAGATAACAGGTGAAAAGCTCATGAAACTCGAGCGAGAAATGATGCGAGGGGCCGGACCGACGGCAGTATTGCAATTGTTGTCGGAAGGAGAGATGTACGGATACGAGATTGTCGAGGCACTAACGACTCGTTCCAAAGGCGTCTTCGAATTGGGCCAATCGACGTTGTATCCAATGCTTTACAACATGGAGGCCAAGGATCTCGTCGTCTCCAAACAAAAGGAAGGGCCCAACGGTCGCAAGCGACGCTACTACCGACTGACGGCCAACGGCAAGAAGAAGTTGAAGCAGGATCGCCAACAGTGGGCCGCATTGGTCAAAGGGATGGGCGCGTTGGGGGTGACTCGCCAGCGGCCACGACTGTCACCGGGGGTCTAAACCTTAAATGAGTAATGTCACCAAAAGAAACAGTCCCGCCAACGGGTTCTTTAAATGGATGCGGATCCGGTCCGCGATCAACGTGGATTGGCAGCGTCGACTCCGAGCATCCGGTTTACCTGCGGAAGTTCAGGACATTATCAGCAGAATCGCTAAACGATCGCGATTGTTGAAACACGAAAAAGCGGAGGTCGTCGACGACTTGATCGCTCACTTCGAAGACGGAAATCGGTGTGGGCGCAGTTTTGATGAACTGATCAATGACTTTGGCGATCCCGATGATACAGCCAAATTAATTCGAACCAGCAAAATGAGGAACAGACCGATGTTACTGAAATTTGGCCGCGTGTCAGCGATGCTTGGATTGGGAGTGGTCGCTACCTACATCATCGCCCTGATCCTGTTCAACCTGGGAAAGCCCGATCCGTCGACGGACTATATGGCTCAGTTCAACGAGCAAGCCGAGAGTGTTCCTGACGATCAAAAAGCCTGGTTGGTCTATCGCGATGTGTGGGCTGAATTCGGTTTTTGTGATGGTCAAAAAGGCAAATTCGAAGAGATCTATCATCGTGATCCGGAAGATGAGTCTGCAATCAGGTTGGTTCGACCCGGCGACGCCGGATGGGATGCTGCTGTTCAAAAACTGCAGGACTCCAAAAAGTTACTGACCAGTTTTCATGAGGGTGCAAAGCTTCCAAAGTTGGGTGTCGCATTTCAATCTGATCCAGCCAAATATTCCAGAGCCGACCGGGCCGCCTTGTTCCCCGACGATGATCCGGATGCCAAAATCGTTTTCAATGCCAGCGACTTCCCTCAGACGGAAAAACTATTCGAAGGATCCATGTTCAGCGTGCTGTTACCGAACATCCAGAGTTTCCGAAAAGCAGCTTTGATCCTGACCGTGGATTCTCGCTGGGCAGTTCAACAGGACGACCGGCAACGGGTTACGCAAAATATTGAGACGATCATGGCCCACGCTCGCCAGGTTTCCGAACCGGAGTTTCTGGTTTGTGCAATGGTGGGATTCGCGGTCGCCAACATGGGATACGATTTGATCGGAGAGACGCTGGCTGAAGATCCAGACTACTTTACCGAGCAACAACTGGAAAGAATCCAGGCAGCCATCGAGGCCACGAATACGGACGAGATGATTAGCTTTAAGGGCGAACGCCTTTTGATTCTGGATATCATCCAGCGAGTCTACACCGACGATGGTCAGGGCGATGGGCGAATCACATCGCAGGGGCTGGACTTGTTGGCAGCTTATCAAGGCAGGGTCGTGATTCCGGGTGACGAAAAAGACACCAGCATTTTTGCAGAGTTGCTGGAATTCAAGGCCTTTGCCGGGCCGATGTCATTTGTCAATCGCGCCAGCCGAAAAGAAGTCGTGGAAAAGCTGGACGAGTACATGTCGAAAGTCGATGCTCAGTTCGAGATCCCGTTTTGGCAGAGCGACGAAACCTGGGAAGTTGAAGAACAGATTGCGTCGGAAGCGGAGCGGTTCCCGGTGTTGGCGCGGCTGATGCCGATTTACGAATCGAAATACAATGCTCGCGGACGAATGAACATGAATCGTGACGGAATGTTGGCCGCGATTGCCGCTCATCGCTACCGGCTGAGCACGGGAAGCTGGCCAACTTCAATGAATCAACTGGTGGGCGAGTTTCTGGAACAAATCCCAGTGGATCAAATGACCGGCAATCCACTAAACATTCGCAGCGACGACAGCGGGCTGAAGATTTACAGCGTCGGCGTGGACGAAGACGACGATCAAGGCCGCAGAGTTTTGGTTGACCAGTACGGTGCGTGGTCATTTGAAAGCAACGTGGACGGTGCAAAAAAACGAGAAGACCTTAGACCGATGCCTGCCAGCGATTACAGTTTAGTGTTTAGCAAACATGGTCCTGACGGTGTCAATGGCGACTGGGTCATCTGGCCTCGCTATTCAGATAACTAAACAGATAACTAAACAGATAACTAAACAGATAACTAAACAGATAACTAAACAGATAA
>CAZPOL010000013.1:30347-43152 GCA_964588195.1 uncultured Pirellulaceae bacterium
TAAACGGATAATTAAATGAAGAGGCAAAGCACTGGAGCCCGTTCGAGTTAACTCTCGGGGAATTCAATAAATTCCGGTGGCACGTGATCGGTTAACCAGACGTCGTTGGGAGTCACAAAGAACTGAAACCCAGCTTGGTGCATTTCGGCGGCGCGGATTTTCAGCAGCACCGGCTTGCCGCGTCGGCCACCTACATCGCTGGCCAGGTCTTCGTCCTGGTGCAGGTGCACATGGTGGCGAGCCTGTTTTTGCAGCCCTTGTTCCTTAATCGGAGCCACGAATTTTTCGGGCGTACCGTGGCAAAGGATCTCTGGCGGTGCAGCGGGCTCGTAACCAAGATCAACGTCCACCGAATGGCCCTGAGTCGCCCGGATTTTCGTTTCGTATTCGTTAAATTGAAATCGTAGTTTGTCGTTTTCCGTGACAACAAGTTTTAATGTCGGCAGATCGAGTTCCAGTCGCTTGTCATTTGCATTTAGCTTTTCCAGCAGCGTCGTAACCTCGACCCAACCCGATTCTTCCAGTTGAATGCCGATCTTGTCCGGTTGATGCCGCAGTACCAGGCTGAGGAACTTGCTGATTCGTTTTTGTCTTTTCTTGTCCATTGTTTTTTCGTTGGTAGTTGTTGTCCGCTTGATTTGTCGTTCTTGTTATTTCAATAGTGGTTGTTGATCGTGAACCAGCACGCCAGTCTGTTTAAGTTCTGTAATTGCGGCATCAACATCGCCATCGCACAGGTTCACTCCACGGCATCCTGGCAGAATCAAGTGTGTGTTGAAGCCATGTTGCCTTGCGTCCAGTGCTGTGAACTTGACGCAGTAGTCGGTGGCCAGCCCGACGATGTAAACTTCTGAGACTTGCCGCTGTTGCAGGAAGTCGCCAAGTCCTGTCGCTTTTCGATGTCCGTTGTCGAAGAAGCCGCTGTAGCTGTCGATCGATTCATCCGTTCCTTTCCGGAACACATGTGCCGATTCTGGCAAGTTAAGTTCGGTTGCGAATTCGGCACCTTTGCTTTCCTGCACGCAATGATCTGGCCACAAGATCTGTTCCAGCCCGTGCAGCTCGATCAAATCGCCTGGTTGATGCGCCGGGTGCATCGAAGCAAAGCTGCCGTGGTTGGCCGGGTGCCAATCCTGCGTCGCCACGACCAATTCGAATTTGGGAATCAATTGGTTGGCAACAGGAATGACTTGATCGCCATCAGGAACAGCCAGTGCGCCGTCCGGCAGAAAATCGTTTTGAATGTCGACAAGGATTAGTGCTTTGGTCATCGATTGGCACCGCTTGTTGAATTGAAATAGTTGTATACGTTGGTTGCGAGTTCGGCGACAGAATCGGCGATTTGAATTTCAGGCCTCGACAATCGAGTTTGAATTTCGACGTCCAATTTTCGGGAATAGGCGGGATCGCAGCCAACCACGATTGGCAATTTCGCTCCCAGCGAAAATCCGAGCTCCAACAAAGTGATCGGGCAATCGGTTTCTGGTGGGAACCAGAACGCACGCAAGTCCGCGAGTCCCAGGTAATTTCGTTCCCAGACTGTCTGCCGCTGAATTTCTTCGTTGTCGTCCGGCCATTCAGCAAGTCTCGGATTGAAAATCACGCCTTCAAAATCGGCCAGAAGCTGAATCGCCTGTGCTTGCCAATTGGGGCGATGTGAAATTCCACCAGCCAGAAAAACGCTTGGTTTGGAACCGAGGTCCGGCTGCTGAGGCGCTTCGACGACAATCGATTTGGCAGACATCGTTTTTCATCCTTTCAGCGGTTGTTTGGGCTGCTGTCTATATTTCGAAGTTAAATCCGTCGCGGACCAATGTTTTGTATTTCTGTTTGTCAAATCGATACAAGCGGGCGGCTCGATGAGACACATCCGTTTCCATCTCGTCCAATTCTTCCAGTACGTCCATGCTGAGGATCTTCTTGCGAAAATTTCGTTTGTCCAAATCCCGTTCCAGAATCAACTCGTAAAAATTTTGCAGCGTACGCAGCGGGAACTTGTTCGGCAGCAGCTCGAAGCCAATTGGCTGGTAGCGGACCTTGGACTGCAGTCGCTTGTGGGCGAGCAACAAAATCTTGCGGTGGTCAAAAGCCAGTTTTGGGATTTCTTTGATCGCAAACCAGGCGGCGTTGCGAGCGTCTGTCGCGGCCTGTAAACGATGCTCGGACAATCGAACCAGTGCGTAGTAGGCAACGGTTACGACGTGTTCGCGAGGGTCTCGCCCGGGATCGCCGAACGTGTAAAGTTGTTCCAGGAAGACTCGTTTAACGCCAGTTTCTTCAATCAGTTCACGCTTCGCAGCATCCTCAACTGACTCACCGACATGCACGAATCCACCCGGCAAAGCCCATCGTCCGACAAACGGCGGAAGGTCACGCTGGATCAACAGGACTTTCAAGTCGTCTTTATCCAACCCGAATACCACGCAGTCCACGGTAAGCGCTGGTCGAGCGTATTTGTATGAATGGTTCATTGATCGTTAGAACGAGTCGGCGGGTAGTTTGCGGTTCTCGGCAATTAGCCGTTTCTTTTTCAGGTAGAGTTTGTGATCGAGTCCAACCGGGAATTGATGCGGGTTTTTGAAGCGGCGAATTCCCGGGTGGCATAACGCAAGTTGGGCCCGGGCCCTTTCGCGTGTCTCATGAATGGTGGGTGAATTGAAAACGAGCTCCCCATTGCGAAAGACTGGCTGAAGTAAGTCGTAGCTTTCCGCGTTTTCTGGCAGCACACGTTGTCGGCCGCCGTCCATTGGATCGACCATGCGTCGCGAGTCACAGAGTCCGTCATGAATGTCATAGATAACATCCGACATTAACATTCCGTCTTCCAGTATGCGTCGCACCTGCAACATGCCCGGATTCGAAATCTTGATCGCTTGTTCCGACAGTTTTATTTTCGGTTGCCATGGTCCACCCGGTTCGCGAATGGCTGAGAGTTTGTAGACTCCGCCCAACGCCGGTTGCTCGTGTGCGGTTACCAGTCTGGTGCCAACACCCCAGACGGAGATGCAGGCGTTTTGCAGCTTCAGGTTTTCGATTAGATGTTCGTCCAGGTCGTTACTGGCAACGATGGCCGCTTTTTCGAAACCCGCTTCGTCCAGCAGTTGGCGGGCCTGGCGACTTAACCAGGCGAGGTCGCCAGAGTCCAGGCGGATGCCCGCCATTTCGTGACCCTGTTTGCGAAGTTTGTTGCCGACCGTGATCGCTTGCTTGACTCCTTCGACCGTATCAAAAGTATCGACCAGGAAGACGCAGTTGTTGGGCATCGCCGAGGCGTAGGCTTCGAATGCGTCGATCTCGGTTGGAAACGACATGACCCAACTGTGCGCGTGAGTTCCCTTGACCGGAATTCCAAACCGCTTGCCCGCCAACAAGTTAGAGGTCGCCGCACAGCCACCGATGTAAGCGGCGCGACTGGCGGCAATACCACCATCGACACCCTGGGCTCTTCGCAACCCGAATTCCAACACTGCATCATCGCCGGCTGCCTGACAGATGCGGGCGGCTCGTGTTGCAATCAGCGACTGGAAGTTGATAACGTTCAGCAACATCGTCTCGATAATTTGGCACTGAACAATCGGGCCAGTGACTCGCAGCAACGGCTCGTGTGGAAAGACGACGGTGCCTTCGGGAACCGCGTCGATGTTGCATTCCAGTTTCAATTGCCCAAGGTACTGCAGAAATTCAGATGGGAACAACGGCTGGTTATCGTTACCCGTCAACGTCGCCAGGTACTCAATATCCGACTCGTCAAAATGAAAGTCTTTCAGCAAGTCGATCACGGGTTGCAGGCCCGCCGCGATCACATAGCCACCGGAAAACGGATTGCGACGAAAGAACAGATGAAAGGCGGCTTCCTTGTTGGACGTGCCGGACTTCCAGTACCCATAAGCCATCGTCAATTGATACAAATCGGTAAGTAGTGCCAGGTTTTCGCTCATTCGTCTGTCCTGAAGGATCGTGTGCTCGACCTCTTGAGCAGGTCGCGTTTGTTTGCCTGTTCCGTTGTTGGTTGCGATGCCGATTTTCTTAGTGTTAATATTACACTAAGTTCGGCAGGAAGCAAGTAAACAATCAGCGGAATGGTCCCGATTGAGTGGATTCGCGTTCTTTTTTTCCGAGCGACTCTTATTTTGCAGTACATATTAGACTTCTTATGTGGCCAATCGGACGGTCGTTGGCC
Organism: uncultured Pirellulaceae bacterium; assembly: GCA_964588195.1. Lineage (GTDB taxonomy): Bacteria > Planctomycetota > Planctomycetia > Pirellulales > Pirellulaceae > CAJQPP01. Next base: position 34,528 of record CAZPOL010000013.1, read on the forward strand.
AGGGACAGGTGGTCACCGGGTTCACTCATATTGGCAATATCGCTGAAACCGGCTACACAAGATGCAAGGAATTAATACACCGCCAAGCTAACGGAGAGACTGCGAGTGACTGACGAAGCGACCCAGGCACGTCTGAAGGAAATCATGGACGATCCCAGCTACCGGCTGGCCTATCTTGATCAGGACTACATTCGCCGAGACGACCTGCGTCCATTGCGTTTGGAGTTGGAACTTCTGAAGCCAGAGATGTTGCTGGAAGAGAAAGGAATTAACTCTACGGTTGTCGTCTTCGGCGGGACGCAGATCAAGGATCGCGAAGAGTCGCAACAGATTCTGGATAGGGCGGAAGCGGATTTAAAGAAGAGTCCCAATGACGCCGAGATCAAACGTCGTATCGAAGTGGCGACGAATTTCCTGGCCAAGTCGAAGTACTACGACGAGTGTCGCGAGTTCGCGAGAATCGTGTCAGAGAAAGCCAAGGCGATTGGCCCAGGCGAGTACGTAATCAAGACCGGTGGTGGACCGGGGATCATGGAGGCCGCCAATCGCGGTGCGCATGACGTGGGAGCGCCGTCGATCGGGCTGAATATTATCTTGCCGTTCGAGCAAGAACCGAATTCCTATATCACTCCGGGCATGGCGTTCAATTTCAACTACTTCGCGATTCGCAAGATGCATTTCTTGCTGCGAGCCAAAGCGTTGATCTGCTTCCCGGGTGGATTCGGAACTCTGGACGAATTGTTCACGACGTTGACGTTACGACAAACCGAGCGGATGCAAGAGATTCCGATCATCTTGTACAGCAAGGATTACTGGTCCAACATCATCAATTTCCAGTTCCTCGCCGACGAAGGCGTGATTCAGGATCGACATCTGGAGCTGTTTACATTCGCCGAGACCCCGCAGGAATGCTGGGACCAAATCGCCAAGTACCACGGCATTTAGTTTTTAGAGCATTATCGATATCTGCGAGAAGCCGCCGATCAGACCTTGGCGATTTCACTCCGTTTGGTACCGATTAATTCCAGCAACGCGATTTGCGGATCGGCGAATTTGGCGATGCCTTCACGCATCAGCGTTTCTTCCAGGTGCGCGAAGTTGACGTGTTTGTCGATGTCCGCGATCACTTCGGCTGGTGGCAATTGATCAACTAGTCGTTCGAAGCTGACTCCGCTTTCGGCAACCGCAGCGTTAGTTGCTGGCGGGTTGGTTTGGATGTCGCTGCCGGCTAACGCCTGCACGTACTTCCATTTCGCGTCCGATTCTTTTTTGGTGCCTGTACTGGCGAAGATGATTTCTTGCTGCAGAGGGCAGTTCTTGTCGGCCCAAAAGTCGACGTTCTGTTGGCGGATACGCTGGGCATTCAGAATGCCAACCAAACCCTGCGCTTCGGCCGACAGGTTTCCACAGTGCTTTTCGGTGTAAACGTCGACTCGCGAAACGAAAATCGAATAGACACTCTTGAAGTTGTTCAGGTTTTCGCGGCGTTGGGCTCCGCGCCACACGGCGTCGCGAGCCAATTCGTATTGTCGCTGAGTAAATACCAGGGTGACGTTGACATTGATGCCGTTGGCCGTCAATTCTTCCAGAGCATCCAGACCGGCAGGTGTCGCCGGTACTTTGATCATTCGGTTGTCTTGATTCTCGTTCCAATGAATGCCTGACTGGATGTAGGCGGCAACGCGTTCTTCGTGCGATGGTCCCTGGTTTGGATCCTCCAGCAATGGATCGAGTTCAAAGCTGACATATCCGTCGTTGCCTTTGGTAGACTTCCATACGTCGTGAAAGGAAGCCTGTGCGTCCTGAACCAGTTGATTGGTCATGGCCCAGGCGATGTCCGAATTGTCTTGATGCTGGGCTGCGAACTTTTGCAGGATGTCGTCGAAGCGGCCGGTTTTGATCAGGTTGGCGATAATGATCGGGTTACTGGTGGCTCCGCTGGCCCCCATCGCCTTGTTTTCCACGACCAAGTCGGGATCGATCGAATCGAGCCAAAGTTTTGTACCGCTGGCGACCAGTGATTTGATGGATTCCGACATGATTTTTCCTCTTCGATCCATGAATTAGTTTTGACTTGAACTGTTGCAGCGTATTTTTCACGATTGCCAACCGTCGTCAACTGGTTGAAAATCAGATCCGCCACAAAACCCAAGACTTTGCGAGAAGCAAAAGCCAGTCACTTTGCGAAATTGAGTAGATCTCCGCAAACGACACGAGATTAGTTATCTTTCAAACAGGAATCCCGAAATGGAAAACAGAACGCTATTGCTGGCTTTCCTTGGAACATGGGCAGTTTATTTGATTGCGGTGCATATCTGGACCTTTCGAAAACGACTGCCTCTATTTGGCGTTCTCATGTCGCATGTGGTTCCATCAATAACAGCGTGTCTGATGACCTATGTGTTCCTGATTGCTGGTGGAGCTACAGTCCGGCAATTAGCAGGATCTGGATCGGACCTATGGTCTCTTTGGTTTCACCTTTGGCCAAATCTGCTGTTCGCGACTGCTGTTTCGGTATTGGTAAATCTTGTCTGGACCGTCTTGGCCTGGGTTAACGAAACACGACAGGGGTGGGTTCCTGTTGGCATTGCAGCAGTGTTGATGTCGGTTTTCGCTTTCATTACAGTTTGCGGAAATTTTCCAGACGCATGAAAAATTGATCTAACCGGGAACCAGAACTTGTTTGAACGCATCAAGGCTACTGTCGTATTCGTGCCCACATTGATTTGGAATATGTTGCTCGGTCGTTGGCTGAAAGTCCGCAATTGGTGGGATCGAGTCGACGAGACGATGATTGTGGGTGCCCTGCCCTTCGGCAAGGATGTTCCGAAATTGGCCGAGGCCGGTGTGACTTGCGTCGTTAACACGTGCGAGGAATACGAAGGTCCGGTCAAGGAATATCAACAACACGGGATCGAGCAGCTACGGGTGCCTACCGTTGATTTTACTCATCCGACGCTGGACAGCGTGACCAAAGCGGTGGAATTCATCGGCCAGCAAACTGCCGATGGCGGGACAGTCTACGTCCATTGCAAAGCAGGTCGAGCCAGAAGTGCCACGGTGGCCATGTGTTGGCTGATTCGCAACAAGGGCATGACGCCACAAGAAGCGCAGACGTTGTTGCTGGAGAAACGACCGCATGTGAATCGGTTCGTGTATGCTCGGCCAGTGGTGAAGCAGTTTTTTGAGGATTCAAAAAGCTAGTTGGCTCGTGTTTTTTCGTTTAACGGCAAGCCGCAGGCGACTGCGTTTCTGCAGCTCAAACCCGGTTTGAACATTCGAAAACCGTGGCTATCGTCAAAACGGCTTACCCAGAAACTAAGCTTGCCGCATCTACGATCTGGCTGATCTGGCAAATTCGCCATGTGCCAGGTACTCGGCAACCTGCCGGGCGGCGGATGGCATCACCAACATCGTGTTGTGCGTCGAGTGCAAACAGATGTGATCGCGCTGGCTTTCCAATGGAGTCCGCGACTTGGGTACGATCCAGTCGTAGTGACCGGCGATGATTCCCAGGTCCATGTCCTGCCGTGTTTCGATTTGATTCACCAGGCTGTTGGGTCGGTCCGACAGCTCCGAGACTCCTTTGCAAAACAAGCAGAACAACGGATTGACGATGCGAGCCGTTGGGGTTCCCTGGTTAGGTGGCGCCATCAACACGATGCGACCAAGGTTGGGTAGTGGTCCCATTTGCATGGCCAGTCGCAACACGATCGAGCCCATGCTGTGCGCGACGATGTTGACCGTCTCGTTCTCGGCACACAACTTTTCCAGGGTTGGCCTAAGTCGCGTGGCGTGTTGCTTCAGAGAACCGACGAAGCTGAGATAGCCCCAGCTAACCGTCTTGAAACCGAAACTGGCGACCTGCCATTCCAGCGGCTTCATCAAAAGCCGTTTGGAGAGGAATCCATGCACGAAGAAAACCAGCGGCTTATTGGCGGATTCAATTTTTTCAGGAGTTGCAATCATGTTTCTATTGTCGGCACTTGATCGGTTATTCGTTCAGGAACTGTTGGCAATTGCGCAGGGCGGTGATAGCAAAGCCGGTGGCGATGATCGGGTCATCCTCGCGCATTCTGGCATTGCTGTTTGCCCAACTGCCATCCTGGCGTTGTTGCGTCGTCACAATGTCAATAATCGAGCGGGCGATTCGCTGGCCATCCTCGGTGGGGAATAAGTGCAGCGAGTGACTAAGTGATTGGAAGTAATAATAACGTAAACCGTGAGACCATGAATGCTCGCCTGCTTCATGCGAGAATCCAGGCACTTGGCCAAGGTCGGATTCGCCGGTTGTCTTCCCGGATAACCAGGCCACTGCTGCCACGACCGCCGGATCATAAGCAGACTTATTCAGTGCCTGCAGGATCCGCAAGCCGTCGGCGGTCGCAGATCCGTAACTGCGAGTGTCGTTACGTTGATTGTCGTCAGCCCAGCCGGCTTTGTTGCCATCGTGATCGCGTTTGGGGTGAAAGTAGAATCCGCCGTCACCGTTTTTGTTTTGAACTCGTGTGGCCCAAAGTTGGGCCGTTTCGATTGCCTCGGCAACTTTGGGTTGGTCTCGAAAAAGAGCTAGTGTTTGTAACACGCTGGCCGACACAGACGTGTTGGAACCTGTTGTCCGCCGAGCGCCGGTCATCCAGCCGCTGAGGTCCCAGCCGCCATAGTCGACGTTTGACTCTTGAAATTCCTCTTCGCTATTCAGTTGGGAACGCACCAGGTAATCGACCAGTTGTTGTTTCACGGCGTCTGGTAGTTCCAGTTCCAGCCTGTTGTCGGCCAGCAACAACATTGCAGATCCATAGTTCGAGTAATCGGGTCCATCGGCGTTTGTGACGTAGCCGTTTTTTCGTATCTCGGGTAGCAACGCAGTGACGGCGGATTGCAGAGCCAGTTTGTTGGTGGCGTCGGGCATGCACGACAGAACGAATGCGGTGATGGCCGCGCCTTGCTTCAGGTTGCCGTAGTATTCGGAGCGCCAAAGTCCGTCGTCTGATTGTTGGCTCATCAAAAAAGCGACTCCGCGATCTAAAGGAGTCGTTGGTGTGTCGGATGGCGTTCCCTTCTCTGGCGGCGAATTTCCAGTGCTCGACTGATTGTCCGAGGAGGCTGGTGGCAGGCTCAAAAAAATCGTCACTGCGATCGATGAGACCAGGGCTATCGCCAGAAGCGTCCAGTGCAATCGATTGTCTTGCCGCATTCCCATTTGATTTTCCCTGTCGGCCTAGACCTGTTTGTTTTTCCAGTTGCCCCTGAAGAATCGCCACAACACCAGGATACTACGAATTGCCAGATCGATTCCCATCGCCGTCCATGCCCCGGCGACTCCCCAGCCAAAACCGGTCAATTGGAAACTCGTAAATGGTATTTGAATTGTTTCCAGTGCAAGCCAGGTGGCAAACGGAATTCTTATTAGATAGAACCCGGCCAACGTGATCAACAATGGCCAGAAAGTATCGCCGGCACCACGCAGGGCGCCCGTTGTTACCATCACGACGGCCAGCGAAGGCAGAGCCCATGCGACAATTTTCAGCAGGTATCCGACAGTTTGAGTCGTATCGTGTTCCGGCTGGCCAGTGAAAAAAGCCGCCAAATGGTGTCCGCCCAGGTACATCGCGATTGCAGTCACCGAAATGATGACGACGGATGTGCCGATGCAAAACAGCGAACTCTTGACCGCTCGATCGGGTTGTTGAGCGCCAAGAAACTGACCAGCCATCGTCGCTGCGGCGACATGAAATGCATTGGCCGGTAGATAGGCACACGCTTCCAGTTGCACGGCCAATCCGTGCGCGGCAGCGGCGGCGGTACCCAGGCTATTGATAATTGCAACGTAAATTAAATTGCTGAACAACAGAGCGGCCACATCCAGTCCGCCTGGTAGGCCAATTTTCAGCAGGTTTTTTTGCAGCTGGAAATTGGGACGCAGCAGCGACCACTGCAGCTTCAAACCGAACCGCCCCTTGATCAACGCAGTCATCAGGATGGTGCCGCCAATCGCATGCCCGATCGCCGTGCCAATGGCAATCCCTTTCCAGCCCATCGCCTCGAAACCAAACAGCCCGACGACCAGAGTGGTACTGACGATGATGTTGACGATAACCACGATCAGTTTCGCAACGAAACCGGTGACCGTGTCTCCCGCACCACGCAGGCAAGCCGACCCAACTTGCTCGAACATAATCAACGGGATGACCGGCAGCACGATCCATAGATACTGTCGAGCGTAGGCGGCGGCGTCGCCAGTCAGCCGCATGGCATCGATGTAGGCATTTCCGAACAACGCAACAGCGGCTGTAATCAGGATGGCGAACAGAGTGCCCAGCAGAACGGCCTGGTTGGCGGTGTGTTGTGCTTGTCGGGAAGACCCTTCCCCAATTCGTCTAGCGATGATTGCCGTTGCACCGATAGCAATGGCTGCGAACAGACTGGGAATCAGCCACATTGTGTAGCTCATTAGTCCCATCGCAGCTTTGACAGAATCCCCACCGGAGGTCAGGTAGCGACCAGTAAGAAACCAGTCAGTCCACGTAACCATTAAAGTCAACGTCTCTTCCGCCAGCACTGGTGCGGCCAAACGCAGCATTGGCAACAGGTTACCGTCGGAGGTTAACAGTTTGTTTTCGCGCAAGGTTTTCTCGGTGTGCGGCGTTACATTTCCGGTCAAATTGACAGTCGACCCTGGAAAATTCCAGTGTCCAATCCGTGGGTAACTGGCAAAATTTTTGTGTGGTTGGGCGGCAGAAATGTTATTATGAAGTCATCGTACTGGCTTCTGAGTTCCACCAGGTTACCTGGTGCGGTCTGCATCGCAAACGCCTGTTCAGAAGTACACGGAAAGTATGAGAGTCTTATTTTGAAAGTGTCAGATGACCACCCCAACCTTTTCCTTTTGTCGCCGACAAGCTGCATTTGCATTTCTGTTGATATTTGTCCTGGTTCTATGTGTCGAGAGTCCTTTGTGTGCGCAGGAGACTGGTGGCGCCGAAGCTGGCAGTCAGACCAAAGCGCCTGAGTCAAAAAGCAAGATTATTGCAGAATCGCTGAACTACTCTCGCATGGGAGACCATGAGAAAGCAATGCAGTTGATGGAGGATTTGTACCAGAGGGATCCGAATGACCTGGCGGTCAAGATCCACTTGTTGCGACGGGTGAAGATGTCCTCAATGCGGATGGCCACGGGTGGCAAGCAGGAAAGGGCTTACGAGCTGTATTTACGTTGCGGCGAATTGATTCGTGAGATCTATCCCGATATCCCGGAGGACCAACGAGAAGCGTTTCGGTTGGAGAATCTGACGATGCTTTACAACGAATCGTGCAGTCTTGCATTGAAAGACAACAAAGAGGCGGCTATGTCCGCTTTGAAAGTCGCTATCGACTGGGGATTCAAAGACCTGGCCTTCTTGATGAATGACAATGACATGGCCTCCATTGTCGACGGACCAGAACTGAACGACTTGATTGGCGATGCGGTCACACAATTCAAGACCAAGGCTCGTGCAGCCTTTACAGAGCAGATGGAAAATTATGTCCCTGTCGATTACTCGCTGGAACTAATGGACATGGAGAAAAACACAGTCAACACCGCGGACTACAAAGGCAAGCTGGTTGTGATTACTTTCTGGTCGACTGGAAATCTGCAGTCGCGAAAGAACATCGAAACTTTGAAGCGTTTTCAAAAGACGCATGGCAGTGACGACATCGTGTTGTTGGCCGTCGCCTGCGAGAAGACCAGAAAACTAGAGGAGATCTTTCCCAAACTTGCCACCTACTTTTCACAGAAGGGCGCATTGCCGTTCACTTGCCTGGTGGCCAACAAGCAATTCCGTAAGCAGTTGCAAACCGCTCAAGGCTTTCCCTTGACGATGGTGCTCAACCAAGAGGGGCAGATGCAGACGATTTTTCCTGGTGACTTGCAGCATTTCAGTCTGTCGATGGTCACCGATATCCTGCTGGGCAAATAAATCACTGCTTTCCGGCGAACTAATCGCGCCGTCAGATCGTATGGTCTGCGTTGTTTGAAAATCGAGATACTTGGTTTTCGGCAATCCAATGGCCAAGCCAGCGCAGACGCTAGTTTTGCAAGCAGGGAATTGCCAGCAATCATATGCCGATAGAAAAGACGACGGGAATCGTATTAAAAGTCGTTGACTTCAGCGAAACCAGTTGCGTCGTGACTTTGTATACACGCGATTTTGGAAAGGTCACGGCTTTGGCGAAAGGAGCCCGTCGGCTTCGCAGTCCTTTTGAGGGCGCTATTGACTTGTTGGCTTGCTGTCGAATAGTGTTCCTCCGCAAATCTGTGGACAAGCTGGATCTGCTGACCGAAGCAAAACTGCAGCGGCGGTTTCGCAGTGCGTCAACGGATTTGTCGAGATTCTACGTTGGTCTGTATGTCATTGAACTGGTTTCATTGCTGACAGACCCGGCAGAATCTCAACCTGAATTGTTTGACTTGGTTTCCACAACACTCCAGGACATCGATACTGATCCGTCACCGACTCTGCTTACCGTTGAGCTGTTGGCGTTCGAGTTGAAGTTGCTGGCGATGTTGGGACACCAACCGTCACTGTTTGATTGTGTGGGGTGTGGAAAACCGATCGCTCCTTTAAGCGACAACCAGAGTAG
>CAZPOL010000013.1:43252-58173 GCA_964588195.1 uncultured Pirellulaceae bacterium
AGTAGCGACCAAATGCCGGGGAATCGCAAACGAGTCCCCTTTGGAATGCTGGTCGGAGGCGTTTACTGCCAGGCTTGTCGGGCGGGGAAGCGGAGTGTCGTTGGCTTGCAACCGGAAACGTTGCAGTTGATGAGACAGTTGTCGGATTCGCAAGCGGATCATCGAGAAATCGAATGTGACGTGGCAAGTCGCGGTGAACTAAGAGGTTTGTTGGATCAATACGTTGCGGACCTGGTTGGCTTTCGACCAAAGATGCAACCGTGGTTGAAAGAGACATTCAGGGAATAATTGAATTTAGATCAATCTGGACAAGGAAGTCCCGTGAAGCATTTAGAATTTTCTACGCTGGTTGTCGTCGCCGCATTGGTGACGTGTACTTCGTTATTGACCGGTTGCAGTTCCACCACTCAAGGCGATGGCGAATCGTTGTTCTCAGTTTCACAGCTGTTGGGCACGAACAATGAAGCGCGTGTCGCGCCAGATACAGCTGACAATTTTGACGTCTTCGGCGAAGCGAATCCGGATCGGGTTCGTTGGAGTGATTTGGGACCGGGGCGACTGGGCACCACGTTGCAGTCCCGTTTCAACGGCAAAGGGAACAGTACGCACGCTGAAAAGGTTTTTCGCGAAGCTCAGGCGCTCTACGATCAGGCACTGGCTTCATGGAATGCCGGGGAGCGCAACGACGAGGTCGCCGGACTGTTTCGCCAGGCGGCCAGCAAATTTGAAATTGCCGCCGCCAACTGGAGAGGCTCTGCTTTGGAGCAAGACGCCTTGTTCTTGCAGGGTGAATCCAGCTTTTTTGCTGACGACTACGTCCTGGCAAATCGGGCGTACGAAATTCTGTTAAGTAAATTTTCCAGCACGCCTCAGCTGGACCTGGTCGAGGCTCGCCGGCTTGAGATCGCCCTGTTCTGGCTGTCGCTGGAGCGGCAGGGCGCGGGAATAAAAATCGCCGATTCCAGCCGACCCTACATGGGGTTGGGCAAAGCGGCACGCAGGATCCTGCATCGCATTCGCCTGGATGATCCGACGGGCAAGTTAGCCGACGATGCAACTCTGGCTTTGGGAAATGCATTTTTCGAAGCGGGGCTGTTTTCCGATGCTGCCGACGCTTATGAAGATTTGCGTCGAACGTTTCCCGGAAGCTCGCACCAGTTTCACGCTCACTTGTTTGAATTGAAATCGCGATTGGCCGCATATCGAGGTCCGAACTACGACGGAACCGATTTGGAGAAGGCGGAAGAGTTGATGAAGACTTTGATTCGTCAGTTTCCAACCGAAGTCGAAGAGGAACGAGAATTTCTGGCTGGCGAAGGCGATCGAATTCGCGAATTGCTGGCCGAGCGCGATTGGACGCTGGGGCAGTACTATGAAGGGCGCGGTGAAAACCGGGCTGCCATCTTCTACTACGCCAAGATCAATGAATCATACGATGACACGACTTTGGCAAGTCAGGCTACTGAGCGAGTGGCCGCGTTGGGCGGTTTGCCTGACGTACCGGCACAAAAGGTCGAGTGGCTGGCCGACATGTTCCCGCTTAAGGAACGCAACAAGCCGCTGTTAAATTCCGATGCACCTATCCTGCGATAACACTATCGATAACTCTATGAATTGGAATTGCCAAAGGAACAGAAAGACTGATTGCCGACGGCTGCCAGTGCTCTTAACAGCTTGCCTGTTGATCGGCATTAGCAGCATCGCCGGATGTCAGTCCTACCAATTTGGATCTCCGACCTTGCATCGGCTGGATATCCGATCGATTCACATTCCAATTTTTGAATCGAGTTCCTTTCGCCGTTTTCTGGGGCAACGTTTGACGGAAGCGGTGGTCAAGGAAGTCGAATTGAACACGCCTTTCGTGATCACGTCCAGCGATCGAGCACAGAGTGTTTTGTCGGGCCGGATCATTCGCGAACGCAAACGGGTGCTTTCGGAAACCGAGAACGACGATCCTCGCGCTTTGCAATACGAGATGCAGGTCGAGGTGACCTGGACGGATCGAGCTGGCACGCCATTGATGCAAAGGCAGGTGCTGCGCTTGTCACGTGACGTCGACTTCATTCCCGAAGGCGGCCAATCTCTGACGACTGCTCAGCAGGAATTGATTGATCGAATCGCCAGCCAGATCGTTGGCCAAATGGAAATGCCCTGGTAGACCGGCAAGTTTTTATCTTTTGTACGTCCATTTCCGGGACAGATATTTGTCGCGGGCCAGAGTTTCAATCTCGCTGGTGGATTCCTGAAACGAAAGATCCGAATTGCCGGTGCTTCCCCAAGCGTCCAGCAAGGATTGGCTCAATGGTTCAACTTGCACCGGAAGGTTCGTCACGAATTCCAGATGAGAACGACCGGCTCGATAATCGGGTTGTCGCGGAGGAGTTCCCAGACAGTTTTGCACCGTCGATAAATCGAAGTCATAAAGCAATGTTCCATGGTACAGAAAGCTGTGCCGTTGGCATCGCAAACTGTTCCCGGAAAATTTGCGTCCTTGCAGAGTCAGGTCGCAAGTGCCCTGGAACTGCACATCGACGCCGCAATTTCGAATTGCCTGCTGCATTTTTTGCATGACGAATTGATGTGCCTGGTCCAGCATTTTCAATTCCGGTCGCAAACGATAATCCAGCACGACGGCGTACATCAAACAACCTGGTCCAATCACAACGGACGCACCTCCGCTGCCCCGCCGAAGAAATTCGATCCCGTGTCCGCTGCACCATTCCTTGTTCACTTCCTGATCGACTTTTGAACTGCGACCGATGATGACCGCATTGACAGGGTTTTCCCAGAGCCGAAAAAACTCGCAGGGCTGATCGGCTGAATCGCTTTGCTGCAACAACCACTCGTCCATGGCCAGGTTGCACGCAGTGGAATCAAATGTGTGACGGATGTAGTTCACTATGTCTTTTCGAATGGTTCGTTGGGTCTTTGTTCTTCGTGCTTCTTGATGTACGGGTTGATATCTGGTGGGCACTCGGTTTCGTTCACCACATCGACCAGTTCTGTCTGGAATGTCTCACTTCGTCTACCACTTGTCTGGTTTAAGCACCCTGCTGGCAAGGTTTTTCGATTAGGTAAAATTGTGTCACAACTCCACCTGGTTGAACGTGTTAGGTCGATTTTGCCCATCTTGCAACCGTTGTAACCGGCAAAGGTCGAAAAAGTTCGTGAAAAACCGTAAGTGTTTGCTGGGCGAACATTTGAGTCTGATTAATCTGGATTGGAAGTGACAATTCATTTGCAGACCGATCGGGAATTCGAGAAAATCAATTTGTGTTTTCGAGGGTTGATCGGAATGCTTTGACGGCAATCATTCTGTCGACGAGTTGGGTCTTTGGCTCGACGAAATTTTCTCCAGTAATTGGATTCGAAGGAACAGGTTAAGAAAATGAATCGACTACTTTTGTTATCGATTTTGACTGGCGCGATCCTGGTCAGTGTTTCATTCCGTGCTGATTCGGTATCGGCTCAGGATGCATGTGTGCAATATCAAGTGATCCCGCGCACGATCTACGAAGCTCAGAAGGTTACCGACTACCGCGAGGTGATGGAAACCCAGTACAAGACTGAGCGAACGACCAGCTGGAAACCAGTCTATACCACCGAACAGCGCGAACGCCGCATCACGGTGCGGAAGCCTGTTACGGAAACTTCGTTTCGTCAAGAGACTTATACCGTGTTGAAACCGGTTACCGAGACAGGTTACCGCGAGCAAACTTATGAAGAAACGACCTGGGAAACCACGACCGAAATGCGGGAAGAGGAATTCGTCGAAGAAAAGCCGGTCATCGAGACTACTTTTCGCGAGGAGCAAGTCGTTGTTCGCAAGCCGGTTACCGAAACGATGATGAAGAGCGAAAACGTTACACTGCTTCGCCCCGTCACTCGTGATGAAACCCAATACGTCGCAGGTGCCACCGCCGTCAATTCGTGGGGCGTTGCTACGACCCGTTCTTCCAATCGACTGCAGTGGTTGCCACGTTCTTTCTACCAGGATCCGACCACTGGCCAGACCGCCTTACGACGTCGTGGTTTGCACTGGGTCCAGTCTCCATCAACGGCGGTGCTGGTTCCACAAACCAGCGTCGTCCCAACGTTGACACCACAAACGGTTCAACGCACCGAGCTGGTCCCTCAGACCTACGTCAAGAAAGAGCCGGTGCAGGTGACTCGCTACGTGGACGAAATCACCACACGCAAAGTGCCTGTTGAGACTCGCCGCACTGAGCGAAAAATCACCACACGAAAAGTTCCTGTGCAGGTTCAGAAACCAGTCAAGCGTTACATCACGAAAAAGATTCCGGTCGAGCGTGTGCGATACGAAAGACAGGAGATGGTTCGTAAGGTCCCGGTGACTCGCCAACGAATCGAAACCGTTGAGAGGGTGGAGCAATACGATGTGCAAGTCTGTCGTTGGGAACAAGTCGAACGCGATGTGCAAGTTCCCAAGGTTGTGACTCGCCGAATTCCGGTCGAAACAACTCGAATGGTACCCCGCACCGTTTTGATGCGAGTGCCAGTGGATGTCTACGGCAATCCGGTTCAAACACCGCGATACGAAGCCTACCCATCGGTTGCTTCTTATTCACCAACCTACACCAGCCAACGCCCGGTGGTGATTAGCGAGAAGTCTTTGATGGAAGACGATTCGTTTGCAAGAAGAGAAGTTACAACCGAACCGCTGACTGAAGAGCGGGTCCAATCGTCCCGTCCCCGCGTTGAGGTGAAAGAAGTTCCTGGTTCTTCCCGGATCGTGTTTCCTGAAACGGAACTGACCGAGGAGACTGACCTGGTCGACGTGACGCCCAAACCAGAAGCTGATCTGAACAAGGAGTTTATCGGGCAGATCAAGCGGGCCGAAGATGCCGATGAAACCGAAGCCCAGGCAGAGGTGGCGGATCAACAGCCGACGCTGCAGGACACTCCTTCCAAACTGGAGCGTCGGGACCGGCCGTCAGTACCGATGCCGAACCTTGACCCACCCAGCGAGCCAAACGTCGAATCAGAAAACGACAAGCCAACAGACCCGCTGGACACGGAATGATGTCCGACCACAATATCCGGAAAGGCTAAAAAGGCGGCCCCAGTCTCTGCTAACCGGACCGATGGACGAACCCGACAACAATCTCGATCAAGCGTGCGCTGCCACTTTGTTGTTACAAGGTGATTCCGGTTTCTCGTTTCATCAACTTCGCGTCACGCTGCTGGATCTTCATGATCCGGAATTGCAACAAGCCTTGGTGGATGACGGAGCTCTGTTGGTTGACGCCAACGAAGCGGATGTGGATGTCATCGTATTCGATCCCGCAACGGTCAACTCCGACATGTTGCGAATGCGAATTTCTGCAAAGTCCGCGCAGCGACTACAAGACGGTGCCATCCAGGTTATTGGGCATCCTCAACTGGTCCAGTACTTTGATCAGCAATCGCCCGGAGTCCATCGTCTGGTGACGCGAAGCATGCTGGCCGACATGCTGGATGTCAGTGTTGCCACGATTCGAAGCTGGCAACGACGTGGCTTGATTCAACGAGTCAGCACGTTTAGCAAACTGGACTATTTCGACTTTCAGGAAGTTTCCGCGGCCAAGCAACTGGCCATGCTGGTCGATCTTGGAATGTCACCGGCAACGATTCAGCAAAATCTGCAACAACTGGCTCGCTGGATGCCAAACGTCGACAGACCATTGAATCAACTTTCGGTTCTGGTTGACGGCAAGAAGATTTTACTGCGGCAAAACGACGGGCTGGTCGAAGCGGGTGGACAACGTCGATTGGACTTCGCACATCCGGCCGAGCGACAATCCAGTTCACTTGATCCGGATTCGGTAATCGATAGCGTTGGTGCGGACGACGGCTCATGTCCCGAGATCTTGCCGTTTACGAACCGTTCGCAAATTGAAAATCACCCGTCTGGTTTTGAAACACGCATTCAGTACCTGCAGGCTGCGGAGGCGTTGGAGGAGACAGGCGATTTTGTTGAATCGATCGAGGTTTACCGTTCCTGCCAACTGGCTTTTGGGCCCGAACCGGAGGTATGTCTGCGAATCGGCGAGCTGCTGTTTCGACTCGGCGATTTGCAGGGCGCTCGGGAACGCTATTACATGGCAATCGAATTGGACGAGTCGTTAATCGAGGCCCGTGCGGCATTGGGTTGCGTGCTGGTTGAATTGGGCGAGTCGGATTTGGCTGTGCCGGTGTTTCAGGGTGCTCTGAATCTGCACCCTGACTATGCCGACGTGCATTTCCAGTTGGCTCGTTCATTGCAAAGTGCTGGCGAAGGAATGCAAGCAATCAAGCATTGGAATCGGTTTATCGAGCTATCACCGGCTGGACCATGGACGGATGAAGCGAAGAGTCAGGTGGCGTTTTTGCGAAGAAACGACTCCGTGGATCATTCCAGTCTGCCGGACAGTTAAACTTTGCGCTTTAGCAAAGGGATTTTGATCAGGCTGACGAATCCCGTTTTTCCATAGATTCTCGTAATTACTTCTTTACGGGTCGATGAGAGTTTCATGACGGAGTTCGCCGAATTCGCAACGTTGCGATCGCGGCGACAAAGCACGTCTGACCTCATTCCATTTTGGCTGAAAATGCAACGTTCCTTTCCGATCACTAGCCTGGTTTCTCAACCTTCGCGATTGATTGTACTTACCGCCTTGATCTTTCTGACGCTGACAATTTCAGCTTACGGTCAATCGACGCGTGATCTGCCGCCAGCAGAAGATGCAACGTCCGAGGCGCCTGTTCAGTCGTCGACGCAGACAAGCTTGCCGCGAACGGGAAGCATGAAGAATCTGCCTCCGTTGGATGATTCGCAAAATGAAATTCGAATCGATACCAGGCGACAGACCAGCGGCCAGCGAGCTCAAGTCCGCCAATTACCGGTCATCCCTGAATCAAGAGAATTGTCTGAGCGATTGCAGGCGCTTCAGCAAGCTGAACGGAGCGAGCGAGCACATTCGGTACGGTTGCCGACTTTTGCCGACGATCGTTCCGGTCAGATAACAATGCCATTGCCTGTTGTTGCAACAAACGCTCCGCCGGCTGTTCCTGAGTTGCGTGGCTTTGATCAGGAATTTTTGAATATCGATTCGTCGTCTGATGACCAGCCGCGATCGTCGGATGAAATGAACGAGCACGCTCCTGATTTGGAGCCATTCGACGAATCCAACCGTGAACAGGATACGGAGGCCCGGCAATTCGTTGATTCGAGTTCGAACCGACAAGGAACCGGGTGGGCCAGCAAGCCAGTTGATCGTGTTCCGACCAATATCGATCCGACGTTCATCCCGGGCACGGAAAGCCAAAACCGTGGAGAATATGCTCAGCCAACTCGTGTCGCCGATCGTAATACGCCCGGTTTCAACAACGCCTCAAATTGGTCCGACAACTCAGCAGGGCAACCGGCAGCCAATCAATATGGTGGTGCGTTTCAATCGCCAAATCAAATAGCAAGTCAGCCTGCCCAACGGCTAAACAACGAGCGGGAAAATTTCACGCCTGCGGCATTGCAACCGCAACCGAAAAAACCCAGACGTCGTGCCCGTACATTCAACCAATTGGTTGACCGGTCACCGGCTCCCAAGCCAAATTCAACTCAAAGCACGATACCAAAGCCGGTGAATCAGGTTCGATCCGCGATGCGAACGGACCAGCCGCCAGTCACCTATAACGGTCTGCGGCACACGAATTCGCCTGCCGGTAATGGGCGTGTTGCGCCACCAGTTCGCTATCAGCCCCCAACGCAACATGCTCCTGGTCAAAACGGAGGCTTTGGTTTTCCTTCCGGCACCAATCCACCAACGCAATTGCCGAATACGACGGACTTTCGTCAGCAGGGACATCAGCAGGGCGAGCCACGTTCCTGGATTGATGGAGCAAAAAAAAAAGTAGGGTTGAACACGACGCAGATCCCTCCAAAAGAACCCGCTGACCAAATCGCCGTTCAGAGGATCGAGTCCATCGGTCCGCAGACGGCGCCAGAGTTGGTTGTCGTGGAAAAACCACAACTAGATACTGTGGCGTACCAGGAACCGATCAATTCATTCGTCGACCCGCCAGGCAATCAGGCCATTCCCGGTCGTCACCCGCTGGCGACCTACATTGCGCGTCAAGAAGGCTTGCCTCCGGCACCTGTGCAAAACGCACCGTATCAATTGCGATCTGCCGAACCATCAAGAGTGCCTGTCATCCAGGATCAACTCGGCTCGAAACCAGCCAATCAGCAACCGGTTTTGGGGGCTGACCAGTTGGGCCCGGCAGTTCAAAACGATTTGTCGCAGCCACCCTCTTTGGAACCACTTCAGCCATCAGCCCAGCCATTCGCTGGCGGCCCGAGTCCGTCCATTGGAAACCCGCAGCAGCAATTTCCACCTCCGCAATTTCCACCTCAGCATTTTCCACCACCTCAAATCGCCGGAAATGGTTACTTCGCTACGATGCCGACCAGCGAGTTGAATCTGGTGCAACCGCCGATTGCTCAAAATCGCATTCGTCCATACACCAGACAGGGCCCCATTCCGGCTCCGCAGAACGACGAACAGTTCTGGAATCAGTTTTCGCAGTTTCCAGAAAACAAAAAGGAACGCACCAGCGGGTACGATTCCTTTCAAGCTGTTTTGAACAACGGATTCTGGTTTGCGGGCATTGATTTCTTGTACCTGGAACCTTTATTTCAGGAGAACAATGCCTTTGCGACCACCAGTGGCGGCAACGCTTCGTCGGAGCAGGTCGACTTTGGTTTTGATGTTTCTTATCGAGGTCATTTTGGATTCCAGACGAACGCTGGTCCGGCGTTCAAGGCATCCTTCTGGCGACTGAACAATTTTTCAGCGATCAATGACATCACGATCGGCGCCGGTCAGACAGCGATCACACGAGTTGATTTGGGTGACTCCGACAATCAACTGGTTCTGGGGCAAGGCGCTGCGGTTGGTTCACGACTGACGGTTCAGCAACAGATGAAGATCAATTCCACCGAAGTCTTGATTTTCAAAGACCAGCAAAATCCGATTTCACGTGTGCGAGGCAATATTGGTCTGCGACATATTTCGTTGCAGCAATTGCTGTTCACAAGTCTGGATGATCCGGTGGCTGGTTCGCAAGTCGTTCGCAACTTCAACGATTACTTTGGTGCTGGACCCAAGATTGGCATCGAGTATTTTCGGCCGATTGGTCATACCGACCTGGAACTGCAGGCCGGGATGTTCGGGTCAGTGTTGTTTGGACGACGCGATCAAATTCTCGATTTGGCGGGCGCCACGCCACTGAGATTTTCGCAACTTGGCAAGGTTGAAGCGATCTCGATTTTCGAAATGCACGTTGGTGTCCAATGGAACATCAAAATTTCTGACTGCCAACATTTCTTTGTCCGTTCCGCCATCGAGTCCCAATTGTGGGCCGGTAGCGACTCGGCGTTGGACATCGGCAGCGATTTCGGGTTGTACGGAGCCAGCTTCTCGATGGGCCTCACTCGCTAAAGTGCCCGTGTGTGATTCGCTTGCCAGCAAACATTCCAGACAAACGACAAGGTCAATCGTTTAGGTCAGGAGTCTAGCGCGAGTGAACCGGATTGCGATTCACCATACCCTGACCGATTCTCTGACCACCTAATTGCCGTAATTCTCAATATTCATGAAACCGTGCTGGTAAACGGTCATCCGGATGTAATTGTCGCCGCCAGGCCAACTGACTTTTCATGCGATTCGTTTATAATCGATAGACGACCAACGAGTCACGATGATTGACTCGGGCAGAAACGGAACAGGCAAGGGCATCATGGACAATCCGGAACGATTTGACGTATCCAACAATGATCAGGGGCAGGACCTGCAACAGCAGGTCCCGGTGACTCGAAATACGAATCATGCTGGACGACATCGGACACATGACGACGCAGGAGTGGCCGGCGGCTTGTTCTGGCTGTTTGCCACAACGATGTTGGCTCTGGCCGCCTGGTTCCTGGGCCCATTGGCGATCGAGCGGTTTCAATACGCAGCCACGAAAGGACGTGTGACGGCGGAATACGACAATGCTCGTGAGATGTTGAACGGATTGCCATTACACGATGTTTCGCAAGCCTTCGAATTGGTTGCTCAACGCATCAAACCCAGCGTGGTAAGTATTCGTAGTTCGGGCGGATCAGGATCGAGTGAACCGGGACAAGGTAACGGCGGACAAGGCTCTGGCGTCATCATGTCAGAGGATGGCTACATTGTGACCAATGAACACGTCGTGGCAGGTGCCTCTTTCGTGAAAGTTGACCTGCATGATCGACGGCAATTCGACGGTGTGGTGGTCGGGCAAGACACGGGTTCCGATCTGGCGGTTATCAAGATCGAAGCTACCGGACTATTGCCAGCCGATTGGGGTGACAGCGATTCCTTGAGTGTAGGGTCGATGGTCTGGGCCGTCGGAAGTCCTTATGGCCTTGAGCAAACCGTGACGTCCGGAATCCTTAGTGCTAAAGAACGCGGCACATCACAACAGAGCAGTCGCGAGTATTTGCAGACCGACGCAGCGGTGAATCCAGGCAACAGTGGTGGGCCACTGGTGAATGCACGAGGCGAAGTCGTTGGAATTAACACCTCCATATTTGGCGAACAATTTTTGGGGATCTCATTCGCGATTCCCAGCTCAATTGCCAAATTTGTGTTCGAGCAGATATCTCAAACGGGCAAAGTCACCAGATCGTACCTGGGCGTCAGGCCGCGCGCGGTCAGACAAGATGATCTCTCCAGATGGAATTTGCCAGATCTCAACGGAGCGGTGGTGGACGAAATCCCGGCAGACGGACCAGCCAGCAATTCTCCTTTGCAAATCGGCGACGTGATTCGCAAATGGAATGGCAAGGATGTGCGAACCTTCAACACCTTGTACAGTATGATCGCTATGACCTCTCAAAATTCGGTCGCCAAGGTTGATGTGCTGCGCAACGGGCAGCCGTTGACACTGGAAGTGCAAGTCGTGGAACGCCCGCCTGAGGAATACCTCCTAAGGCAAAGGTTCCGGGATCGTCGGAATGAACGCCGCCGCCGGGATTCCAACAATCGTTAAGGTTTCCCAGACCGGTCAGGCTTGCGTGTCAATCAAGCTTTGCCTGATGGTTCGTTCTTGCGTGTCAGGGATTTTGGGAACCCCTGAGCCGCCAATACCCGCGCAATCCTCATTTCGCTTAAATTCCGGTCGACCGTTGATACGATTCAATTCGTAACGAGCGACAATGTCTACGGCCGTCTGTTTCTGGCCGTCTGTTTCTGACGTCGAGGTCGCTCAAGTCTTGCCCAGCGATAAGCCGTGAGCGAACACAACTCAGACCACTCATCGAAAACGAAATCCAAGTCCCAAAAAAAGCAGCCAACGCGTCGTACTGCTGTTGCCGCAGGTCTAGGCGCCATTGCTGCCACCACTGGCGCGGCCAAATCGGCCGTGGCCCGGCAAGAAGTGAGTCGCAATTTTGCCAGTCTGATTGAGCGTTCGCAAACGTCGGAAGACACCAATCTGAAGCGTCGTGCTGCCGAAGACTACCATCGTAGTATGGCAAGATTTGGTGGTCAGTTATCCAGCCCGATCGAGCAGCTGTTTCACACTTCGACTTTACCGGTCGACCAACAATTCGATGTGCTGGTGATCGGTTCCGGTTACGGTGCGTCGATTACCGCCGCCCGGTTGGCTCCACGTATGAAGTCCGGTAAGCGGTTGGCCATGATTGAAAGAGGCCGCGAATGGATCCCCGGTGAATACAAGGACACGTTTCGTGATTTGTACGCGCAAGCCCGAGGTCAATTGATGGGCAACAAAAAGCGGACTATCGTCAATCCGCTCGGCTTGCACAACGTGATCATGAACGATGAAGTCAATATCTGGACCGGTAACGGTTTGGGCGGCGGATCGTTGATCAACGCCAATATCGCCTTGATCCCCGATGCCGAAGTCTTTAGCAATTTCAAATGGCCGGTGGCGCTTTCTAACCGCCAGGTGTTGAATCCGTACTTCCTGCGGGTTGCCGCCGGATTGAATCTCATTCGCACACCATTCGACCAGACCAGCAAGGTAGCCAGCCGCCGCCGGGCCGCTGACAAGTTGCACCCACACCCTGGCTTCTTCGACTTGTCACCGATGGCCGTGATGTATGACGAACGGTATCTGGACCAGTTTTCGCAGAATCCACAGCAAATGATTCAACGACCATGCACGCTGTGTGGCGACTGCATCACGGGCTGCAATGTCGGAGCGAAAAACACGCTGGCCATGAACTTTCTGCCCATCGCTCGATCACATGGCGCCGAAATTTATACGCAAGTCGAAGTCCGCTCGATCGAAAAGCACGAAGGGCGTTACAAGATTAACCTGGTGTTCATCGACGATCGCGATTGCGGTGTGACACGTCGTTATACCTCCGTTTGGTCGCGGATGGTTGTGTTGGGTGCGGGCAGTCCGGGCAGTGCCGAGATTCTGTTGAAGTCCAGGTCGAAGGGGCTGACGCTTAGCAAGGCGCTCGGGCATCGCTGGTCCGGCAATGGCGATACGCTGGGGTTTGTGATCAACAAACAGTGCCTCAGCAAAATCGGTGGCGTCGGTGCGTACGAAGACAAGATTGAACCGATTGGCCCCACCGTACAGACCTCGTTGAACTACAAACATCGACCGAACCTTGAAGACCGGTTCTTGATTCAGGACGCTGCGATTCCCAGGGGCGCCGTTAACTTGTTCCGAGTCTTGTTGGGTGACCCCGAAATGGACAACAGCGCCGTGATGCTGGGGATGGGGCACGACGGAGCGATCGGACGGATCGAGTTATCGGATGGACGAGCCACCATTCGCTGGCCCGGTTTGAAAGACGCTGCTTTCCGTAAAGCGATGTGGGCCGAATTCGATCGAATCGCGCGAGCCGAGGGAGGCGAGTACAAACGTCTGGCCGCGTTCGGCGACAATTTGGTCTCGGTCCATCCGTTGGGCGGATGTGCTCTGGCCGACGATCCGATTGACGGCGTGGTGAATGCCTGGGGGCAAGTGTTTGATGGGACGCAGGGTGGCTTTGCCGATCGATGTGGCAATGCGATGGTACACCACGGTCTTTATATTGCCGATGGTTCGATCATCCCGTCTTCCTTGGGCTGCAATCCGTTTATGACCATCTCGGCATTGGCCGAGCGGATCGCTGAAGGGATCCTCGCCAATCCGACGCATCAGGACATGTTTGCACCATTGCCAAAAATGGCCGGGATGGCTGGGCAGCCGGCCGCCAGAAGGTAACCAGGGTCACGACCAGACTGGAATTGCCTGCAGGCCGACCGGCAAAAATTCCGGTTTGACGAAAAGGCTGCTTGCCCGTAAAACTATCTGCTCGCATCACGCGAATTGCTGTCGGGCAGTGGGCTCCGTGAGGGGGAGCCGTGAACGGGTCAGGTCTGAAATATGAAGCAGCCATAAGCGGGGTACTCTTGTGCGGAGCCCTCTGGCCGACAGCTTTCTTTTTGAATTCACGGAATTTGGGCGATTGTCGATTGTCGATTGACATTCGGCCTGGCTATCTACTCCCGCCGCGCCCCCGGTACCGTTAGAATACGGCCATGAACGCTGAACCATCCAACACTGAAGCCGACGATGGCAAGTATCGTGTCGTCGCATTGCGATACCGCCCAACCGACTTCGATGACCTGATCGGACAGTCTCAGGTTTCGACTGCATTGAGAAATGCGATCCAGCAAAACCGCGTCGGGCACGCCTATCTGTTCACGGGTGCTCGGGGTGTCGGCAAGACATCTTCGGCCAGAATTTTTGCCAAGTGTTTGAATTGTCAAACCGGTCCCACGATCAAACCGTGCGGCAAGTGTGACATTTGCGATAGTGTTTCGTATGGCGAAGACGTTGATGTTCTGGAAATCGATGGAGCGAGTAATCGCGGGATCGACGAGATTCGCCAGTTGCGAGCCAATGCCAACGTGCGACCCAGTCGCGGCCGTTACAAGATCTATATCATTGACGAAGTGCACATGCTGACGGTGGCCGCCTTCAATGCTTTGCTGAAGACGTTGGAAGAGCCACCCGCGCACGTCAAATTCATTTTTTGCACGACCGATCCGGAAAAGATTCCAATCACGGTTTTGTCGCGGTGCCAGCGATTTGACTTTCCACCCATTCAGACTCAATCGATCGTCGAACGACTGCGGCACATTGTCGAGAACGAAGAGATCGAGGCCGATGATAAGGCTCTGGAGCTGCTCGCACGGCGTGCTGGCGGGTCGATGCGAGATAGTCAGTCACTTCTGGAACAATTGCTTTCATACACCAGCGATCGGATTACCGAAGCGGAAGTGCACGCGTTGCTGGGCACGGCCGACAACGATGCGGTATTCAATATCGCCGACGCGATTGTGGCCGGCGACAGTGCGGCGGCGCTTTCGTACGTGCATCAATTCATTGAAGGCGGCGTCGATGGTGGTCAATTGACTGCCCAATTGTTGGGCTTGTTCCGCGATGCCATGGCCTGTTTGGTTGGCTGTGGCGACGAGCTGTTGTTGAATTGTTCGTCGGACGATATGCCGCGACTCCAGGCTCTGTCTGGTTCACTGGGCGTTGAAAAGGTGCTCAGCATTCTGCAGGTGCTGGACCAGACTCTGGTTAAAGTTCGCCACAGCACGTCGGTTCGCACGATGTTGGAAATGACGGTGGTCCGTTGTTGTCACCTGGAGAATCTCGATCTGATTCCGCAATTGATCAAGCAGTTACAGTCCGGGGATGTTGCGGCGCCGGCCGCCAGAAAACCAGCGGCGGCAAAACCAGCTGCTGCAAAACCGAGAACGGCAAAAAAAAAACAAAGTGACGTAGGCCCAGCCAATGTCGGGGTTGCGATGCCACGGTCAGAGACTCCGTCGGTTTCACCATCGATCGCGGCGACGTCTGCAACCGAGTCAGTTGCA
>CAZPOL010000013.1:58273-66941 GCA_964588195.1 uncultured Pirellulaceae bacterium
AGCCGCCTGAGCCGCCTGAGCCGAACGAATCAAATTCGGAAGTCGAACCAGTAAGCGAACCGAATACTGAGCCAGTTGCCAAACCGATTACCCAACCGGCAACCAATCCAATCGCAGGCGCCGTTTCGGGAACCACCAGTTCGCCGCCACCCAGTCTGCAGGCTCATAACCTGGAGGAAACATGGCGGAAGATTCTGGCGGAATTCAATGACTTGACTGCCGAGTCGGCCTCCAATTTCGATTCGTTGGAAATGAGTGGCGAGCGGCTGACTGTTTCGTTGAAGTCCGCGTTGGATCAGGAAATGTGCGAACGTCCTGCGGCGAAGCAGAGATTGGAAAAGGCCTTGGCCGCGGCGACTGGCAGTTCCGTGCGAATCGACTTCAAATTATCCGACAAACCAGAATCCATCGCGCCACGGCCTCAGCACATCAGCCGTCGTCAGCGGATTCGGAATCTGGAATCGAATGAGTTTATTAAGACGGCACTTGATTTGTTCGACGCCGAAATCACGGACGTTCAGGCTCCACGGAAACGAAAATAAACGCTGTTTGCTCAAGTGGCTGGCGATGGATTTGCCACGATTCCCATTCAATTCGTGGTTCGGATTGTTTTTTTGTTGCCAATTCCAAACAATGGAGCCATGGCCGGGTCTTTGCCGCCAATTAAACGGCAACTCAAGCGGCCAATTAACAGTGACTTGCGTATTGGCGTCACCGCTTGCGGCAATGTCACGAATAAAATCAATCAATCAACCGAGCGACGAACCAGCGATAAAACATCAATGCTGTGCGATGTCGATTCGGATCAACTTTTTTGGAGTGTGTTGTGTTTAAAGGATTAGGAAATATTGCGTCCCTGATGAAGAATGCTCAGGGGATCTCCGGTCGGATCGATGAGGCCTCGGAAGAACTGAAGGCCAAGCGTGCCACGGGTGCCGCTGGTGGTGGAATGGTCGAAGTCGAAGTCAATGGACTCGGTCAGGTCTTGAACGTGAAGATCGATCCGCAGTTGGTCGAGAACAATGAACGCGAAATGATTCAGGACTTGTTGCCGGCGGCGATCAATGAAGCTTCCTCCAAAGCCAAGAAGATGCATGTCGAAGCGATGAAAGAAATGACTGGTGGAATGTCGTTGCCAGGCATGGACGACATCATCGAAAAATACACCTCGGCTGGCGTCGACGATGCTCCAGGTTCAACCGATCAGAATTCCAGTCAGTAACCCGCGGTTAGTTCGACAGGATAATTCAACTCCTGTGGACACAACCGCCGCTCGGTCCACTGGTTGCACGTGGTATCGTAAAAGCAAATCCCCGCAGGAAAGACCAAAGTGGCCGAGTTAACCAAGTCTGTCGCCGATGTGATTGATCAGCTCTCTCGTTTACCCGGGATTGGTCGCAAGTCGGCCGAGCGGCTGGCCTATCACATATTGCGGGTGCATGAATCCGAGGCGCTCGCTCTGGCCGATGCGATTCGTGATGTGCGGACGAATGTTCGGTACTGCGATATCTGTTTCAATCTGTCGGAGCAGGAATTGTGTACGGTGTGTCAGGACGTGAAACGAGACAAATCTTTGTTGTGCGTCGTGGAACAGCCGCGTGATTTGATGGCGCTGGAACAGTCCGCGACTTACAACGGAGTCTATCACGTTCTGCTTGGACGCATCGCGCCTTTGGACAACATTGGCCCCGATCAGTTAACCATCGATCAATTGGTGGATCGGGTTCGCGAGAGTGAGTTTCGTGAGATCATCATGGCGACCAATCCGACAGTCGAGGGCGACGGAACCGCCCTGCATATATCCAACCGGATCCAGGACTTGCCTGTGAATTTGACGCGACTGGCCAGAGGGATAACCACCGGAAGCATCCTTGAATACACCAACAAGGAAATCCTGGCCGATGCCATCTCGGGTCGCCAACCCCTGTAGTGCTGGGGAAATGTCCTGTTGTTAGATTGCGGAAAGTGGCCAAAAACTCGTTTGGCGACACGCAATTGCGTATGATGTAACAGAGCAGCTTGATGTATAAATGTCCGTAGCACCGTTATAATCAGCACGGTTTGGCACAAGCCAGACAACTTTGTTGGCACATTGGTCATGGATGGATGTTACATTTTTGCAGGACCTTAACGTTCGACAACAAACTGTTTGGCACCGCGCTGTTGTGTTCCGCAACTCGTAGAATCAGACAATTGCAATCGATCGAATTAGACGCCCGCTGATGAGGTTTTAAACCTTCGGAATTGCTCTCGCAGATTTATTAACGCTGCGAACTCGTCCAACTATTTTTGAACAGTGCTTTTTTGCTGCTCAAAAAGATCAGGTAAAAAGGATCACACGCCTGTGAACATGAAAATATCATTCGGCCAACACCTGCAGCAAAAGCAGTCGCAGACTCTGACCAAGAAGATGATCCAGGCGATGGAGATCTTGCAGTTGCCGCTGGTTGAATTGGAAGAGCGAATCGACAAGGAACTGAGCGAGAACCCGATGCTGGAGGTCCGCGAACAGGATCCCAATCTGCCTGAAGAATCGAGAGTGGAGAAAACCGACGGACCGGAAATTGGACAGAAAGAGCTGGTCGTTGACGAGAGCGGCAAGAACGAAGACGACTTCGAGCGGTTACTGAATCTGGCCAATGAGTTACCCGATCATTTCGACGGCAAGTCATCGGCCAGTTCCAATCGTGTTCAGGATGCCATTAGTCGGCAACACGATATGATCGCCAACATCGCCGACGCCAAAGTAACTCTGCATGATCATCTTCACATGCAGTTGGGCGAACTGGATATCAGCGAAGAAATGGAAAAGATGTGCGAGCGAATCGTTTCGGCGCTGGCTCCCGAAGACGGAGGCTATCTGAAAGTTGCGTTGCAGGATCTGTTGCCGGCCAACGCAGCCGAAGGCCAGTTGCAAGTTGCCGAACAGGCATTGAAAGTCGTGCAGATGCTTGACCCGCCTGGCATCGCGGCACGTGACTTGAAAGAGTGTCTGTTGTTGCAGTTGTCCGAAGATATTCCGTTTATCGATGAATTAAAAACACTGATCAATGATCACCTGGAAGATCTCCGTGATAATCGCCTGCCGCAAATTCAAAAAGCGACTGGTTACAGCATCGAACAGATTCAGGTCGCCTGGGACGAACTGAAAAAGTTGAACCCAAAGCCGGGTTCTCAATTCGCCGAACGCCATGTGCAGGTGGTCACGCCGGATTTGAAGGCCGACATGGACGACGAAGGCAATTTGATCGTCAAGCAGGACGAGGGTCCCGTTCGCCAGTTGTACATCAGCAAATACTACCGCCAGCGTTTGGCCAGTGGCCAGGCGACAAAGGAAGAAAAGGAGTTTATCAAGCGGAAGGTTATGGCGGCACAATGGTTGATCGAATCGATCGAGCAACGCCGCAATACGGTCTCACGAGTCGCTCAGGAAATCCTGATTCACCAGAAGGAATTCTTCGACAAGGGACCGCGTTTTATCAAACCGCTGAAGATGAAGCAGATTGCCGACAAGGTCGGGGTGCACGTCACGACCGTAAGCCGGGCAGTCGATGACAAGTGGATCGATACGCCTCGCGGAATATTTCCATTGCGAAAGTTCTTTGTCGGCGGAACTCAAACTCAGGATGGGCAAGACGTCGCCTGGGACGAGATTCGGTTAAAGCTGCAGGAGATTGTGGACTCCGAGGACAAATCCAAGCCGCTCAGTGACGACGAATTGGTCAATCGCTTGAAGGCTGTCGGTTTTCCGGTGGCCCGTCGTACCGTCACCAAGTATCGGAAGAAGATGGGGATTCCCAATTCTCGTCGCCGTCAGGACTGGTCGGCCAAAAAGAGTTAGCCGATCGGCCTGCGTTGCGAGTCGGGGCCAGCCGATGATTCGCGTCTTAGGGCGGCTAACGGCGACTTGGAGTTTGTGGCTTGAAAATGAAGTGGTTTCGCGCCTAGAATCCTTCGGCTCGCCACGATGCCACTGACGTTTGGTGATCGGCGGCAAAACGTTTTCATTCCGGTGCCGCTGCACCTTCCCCACTTCGAAGAATACAGACTCAAACAGATATGGCTGACGACTACTACGCAATTCTTGGTGTGCCGAGATCGGCGACCGCTGAGGAGATTCAGAAGGCGTACCGTCGGTTGGCTCGCAAGCATCATCCGGACCTGGCCGAGGACAAGGAAGCGGCCAAGCAGATGTTTCAAAAGATTCAACACGCCTACGACGTGCTGAGTGATCCGCAGAAGCGTCAGTTGTTCGATCAGTACGGTCCCGAATTCGCACAGGGTCGCAATCCATTCCAGGGTGGGCAGATGCCAAACGGCATGGACCTTGAGCAGATCTTTGGGCGAGGCCAGGTGCCCGGTGGCGGCGGTTTTGAAGACATCCTTAAACAAGTCTTCGGCGGTGCCGCAGGTAGCCCATTCGCCGGTGGGTTCGGTGGCGGGCCCGGTACCCGGCAAGCTCCGCCGCGTGGTCCGGTCAAGGGCGACGATCTGGAACAAAAGATCACAGTTCCTTTTGCCACAGCGGTGCTGGGAGGCAAGCATCAATTGTCACTGCAACGGTCCAGTGGCAAAGTTGAAAACATCACCGTGTCGATTCCGGCAGGGATCACTGACGGAAAAAAGATTCGTCTGCGAGGGCAAGGACGTGGCTCTCCCAACGGCGGGGCTCGTGGGGACATGTTGGTCAAGGTTTCGATCGCGCCGCATCCCGTGTTTCAGCAGCACGGCGGTAATTTGCTGGTCGAAGTTCCCATCACGATCGCCGAGGCGGTTAACGGTGCGAAGATCGATCTGCCGACTCCTCACGGCGAAGTCACGATCACGGTGCCGCCCGGCTCCAATAGCGGCAAGCGACTTAGACTGAAAGGTATGGGAATCAAAGGCAACGCCGGCAAGTCTTCGGACTTGATGGTTGAGTTGCGTGTTGTGCTGCCGGTGCAGCCGACCGAACGTCAAAAAGAACTGCTGCAGGAACTTTCGGATTCCATGCAGGATCAGGATCCCCGTGCAGATCTGAAATGGTAGACGGCGCCCGTGAATCGCAAGGTGAACGGCCCGATCAAGGATTCACCAAGGCTGATCGTGTCGTCAAACAGTATGACTTTGATCGAGTGCATCAGGGTGACTGGTTTTCCGCTGACAAGTACCTGGTCGTGAAAGCTGCCCGCAACAAATTCGAATACTCGCGGCTGGGCCTTTCGATTTCACGGCGAGTGGGCAATGCCGTGGTTAGAAACCGCTGGAAGCGTGCGCTTCGCGAAGCCTTTCGCTTGAACAGAAACGACTTGCCAACCGGTTGGGACCTGGTCGTGAGACCTCGTAAAGGAGCCCGCCTGGATGCGTCAAAGCTGGCTCGATCGCTGATCAACCTGACTCGACGAATCGATT
The DNA here is from genome assembly GCA_964588195.1 of uncultured Pirellulaceae bacterium. Taxonomy (GTDB): domain Bacteria; phylum Planctomycetota; class Planctomycetia; order Pirellulales; family Pirellulaceae; genus CAJQPP01. Next base: position 63,665 of record CAZPOL010000013.1, read on the forward strand.
CCAACTTTCAGCGGCAACAAAAATGAACGTGATCAGGTTTGTTATCCGGATTCCGGGGTTGATACTGATCGCAATGGTGCGGCTTTACCAAAAAGCATTGAGTCCATGGTTGGGGGCCAGCTGCCGTTTCACGCCGACCTGCAGCACCTACATGATCCAGGCGATCGAAAAATACGGAGCGGTGCGGGGGTTCATCAAAGGAATGTGGCGGATCGCACGCTGTCACCCGTGGGGAGGCCAGGGTCACGATCCTCCCTGAGTTTTCTTGTCAGAGGCTAACCGGAATTAAAATTTGACGCTGCGCCGGGCATGATCATGGAATTGCCAAAATTTCTGTTATGATAATTGCCGTCCAACAATATGAAGTTTGTTGGGCGGGTCTGACCAATAACGATCATTTGCTACCTGACACGAGGCCGCGATGAAAATAGCGCACAAACGAATTCAACTTGTCTTATTGTTTACGCTCTGCCTTGCTTTTGCGTGGCCGAGCGTCGCTGATGCTCAACGCAGACGCAGAGCTCAACAAAGTCGCTACCCCGTGCTGGTTGGTGCCGAGCACCCTGATTTCAAATTGCCAAACGTCAAAGACGGGAAGGCAGTTTCGTTGAGCGACTATCGCGGCAAGAAAACTGTGCTCGTGCATTTCGCATCGTGGTGAGCTGGCTGTCGCAGAATCATTCCCGTGTGGAATGAAAAATGGCAACCATTGATCGACGAAGGCAAGTTGCAAGTTCTGGGAATCGTGCAGGAGCAACACGCCGAACGCACGCGGTTGTACCAACAATGGCGACAGTTCAAATGGCCAATCGTTCAGGACGCTTTGAATCTGCTGGAAGTGAAGGTCGTGCCACTGGCAATCGCGATGGATGAAAATGGAGTCGTTGTTTCTCACAATGCGACGCCCGAATTCATCAATCGTTGGCTGGCTGGCGAGCTTGCTGATCCTGCTACCAAAACGACCACGGCAAAAACGGTTGATGCGAAATTAGAATCGGCCAGGCAATCGTTCCTCTGGGAGAACACTGCCGAGGACTCGGCTGGTTTGGACAAGGCGATTACCATTTATGAAGAGCTGATCGCCGGTGACGGAAAGGACAATCACAAACTCAATTTTGAGTTGGCCGTAAACTACCGAAATCGTTTCGAACGTGATGCCGATCCACTCGATTTCCAGAAGGCTGTCGATCACTGGGGTAAGGCGTTGAAACTGAACCCGAATCAATACATCTATCGACGTCGTATCGAACAGTACGGTGCCCGCCTTGGCAAACCTTATCCGTTCTACGATTGGGTTGAGCAAGCGACCACCGAGATTCGCGAACGGGGTGACGAGCCCGTTGAATTGAAGGTGTCGATCAGTGGTGCCGAGATTGCCAGCCCGTCTCGCGAGTTTGCGACCGCTACGGCGAACCAGGCCAAGATGGATTGGGACACGGCGATTGAAATTGAAGTCGACGATGCTGATTTGGTCAGTGCTCTGGCTGTCGCTGTGCCCGCTAAAGTGACGGCTGGCAAGGCGACTCGCGTGCACGTTTTGGTTAGCCCAAGTGAAAACTCAAAATGGAACAACGAAGCTGGACCTGCAACGTTCGTATTGAATTCAGTCTCGAACGCCCAGTTGTCGACCAGCAGTTTCGAACATCCCTTGCCAAAAGAGGTGGAATCAAACGAGACTCGCCGTTTTGAGTTTGAAGTTCTGGTCGATCCTGACGCCAGCGGATCGGTGATTATCGAAGGAGCCGTCTTGATCAATGTCTGTGTTTCAGACAGCGGCCTCTGCAATTATTTGAGAAAACCATTCCAAATCGAAATAGAAGTTAACTAATCGTTTCACGCGGTGGATGAATTGCCGCGAGAATCCTGCTAAAATCCACGCGAGTTATTCGTGGATGGAACCTAAATTATTGGTGCCAGTGAATACTGAACTCAGCCAGGTCTGAGTTCGGTTCGATCTGGCGCAGCAGGAATCGAACAATATGCTTAGAAACGTCGTGTCGGTGGTGTTGGGCGGAGGGCGTGGTACGCGTCTGTTTCCCCTGACCAGTATTCGATCCAAGCCGGCGGTGCCGCTGGCTGGAAAATATCGTTTGATCGATATTCCGATTTCCAACTGTATCAATAGCGGGATCGACAAGATCTATGTGCTGACTCAGTTTCTGTCGGTCAGTCTGCACAAGCATATTCGCGGAACGTACAGCTTCGATCATTTCAAGAATGGCTTCGTTGAAATACTGGCCGCTCAGGAAACCGCCAGGAAAGGCTCGGACTGGTTCGAAGGCACTGCGGATGCCGTTCGCAAAAACCTGGACTACATCGAGCAGTATGGCATCGACTACGTCATCATCTTGTCGGGCGACCAGTTGTATCGCATGAACTATCGCGAGTTGCTAAGCACTCACGTTCAATCCGGTGCCGACGTCACGATTTCATGTATGCCGGTTACTCGCCAGGCAGCCCGCGGGTTTGGCATTATGCGACTGGATGACACTGGTCGTGTGACAGGGTTCCTGGAGAAGCCACAAACCGACGCCGAGATCGACCTGGTTCGTATGGACCCCAAGTGGATTGACGATCAGGGAGTCGATAGCCAGGGGCGTGATTGCCTGGCCAGTATGGGTATCTACATTTTCAATCGCGAGACATTGCTGGACGTGCTAACCAAAACCGACTATCGGGATTTCGGTAAGGAAGTGTTTCCCGCAGCAATCCGTACTCGCCATGTCCAAATGCACCTGTTCGATGGCTACTGGGAGGATATCGGAACGATCCGCTCGTTCTATGACGCCAACCTCAGTTTGGCCGGCGACGACCCGCCGTTTAGTTTGACGCAAGAGGATTACCCGGTCTTTTCCAGAGCTCGGTTTTTGCCGCCAACCAGAATTCATGAGGCCAACATTACCAACAGCCTGATCGCCGACGGGTGTCGGATCGGTCGCAACGTTACGATTGAAAACAGTGTCGTCGGGCTGCGAAGTATCATCGGCGACAACGTTACGATTCGAAACTCGTATGTCATGGGAGCCGATTTCTACGAGCGAGACGGGGATGTCGACAAGAATGGATTGATCCCGGTCGGCATCGGTGACAACAGCGTCATCAATAAAGCGATCGTGGATAAGGATTGTCGCATCGGCAAAGGTGTTCGTATTGTTAACGATCGAAATATCGACAATTCCGATGCCACTCACGCAAGCTGTGTGGTGCGCGATGGAATTGCGTGTATTGTAAAAGGTGTGACGTTGCCCGATGGCTGGGTGTTGCAAAATTCGGTTGC
>CAZPOL010000014.1:0-57201 GCA_964588195.1 uncultured Pirellulaceae bacterium
AAGACGATTCATTTCATGAATTCCTATGTCGATCGAAAAAGCAATGCCAAGCCGCTTATTGTCATTGGCAGGATTGCTGGTTGCAAGACACCACGTCATCAATGATCTGTGAATCTCAAAACCAACACATCGCTAAGAGATTAAATGAAACGGCCAAAACAGCGGGCTCTGACTATCGATCCGCTGAGCCTTCTTTCGCCCAATCAAATTCTGATTTTGGGACGAGAATGATCGGGCTGAATTTTTGATATACCACGTGGCCAGATTTCGTTTGGGCTTTGACTACGAAAGGATATTGAAACGCGTAAGAGTCAGGGTCCTGTGGTTGCCGCACAAGCAGCTGAAATTGGGCTGGATCGTCAAATAGGAAGAGTGGTCTCAGCCAGTCATTAGGTTTCTTGTGGATGGCAGAAATGCGAATTACGTGATCAATTGCTGCTTCTTCTTTCGCAAACTCGATAAAATTGGCCACTGCGCCCGGGATATCAATCGTAACTTCTTGACCATGAATCGTTGCGTAGTGACCTCGCTCGATTGAAAATTCAACAGGCTCAATCTGCTTGCTAAAATGGAGTGGCAACTTCACTTTTTGATCTGCGGCAAATACAACCTGCCCGGTCTTGCTGATGGTAGGGTGCGACCCCTGAAATCAATTTGTACAGTGTCGCTGCGAGACTGTAGACATCGCTTGTTATGCCAACTCTTTCATAGCCATTGCATTGCTCAGGCGACATGAAATCCAGAGTGTCCATTAGCTGGCCCACGGTCGTCAAGCGATCGACGGTTCCTTGCAAGCCACCCAACGTCGCTAACCCCAGATCAAGCACTTTCACACGACCATCACGGCAGAGCATCAGGTTTGAGGGCTTGATGTCTCGATGCACCACTTGCTGTTCGTGGGCGTATTGAATGCCCAGCGCTGCCTGGCGAATCATTTCGCAAGCGTTTGCGACCGAAACGTTTTCGATGTGCCGGTCAACGTTCCCGAGGTCAACACCATCCACCAGTTCCATTACCAGGTAATGAACTCCATCACTTTGCCTGCGTCGGTTGCTGCGACCATGGCAGGATGCGACATTTTGCCGATGATTTTCATTTCGCGAGTAAATCGCGCAATCGCTTCCGCATCATCTACTTTACGTTCCGGCAGAATCTTGATGGCGACCTGCTTGCCCAGGCTTTTGTGTCTCGCCAGGAACACTCGTCCCATCCCACCAGCACCTAGTGGAGCGAGTACCAGATAGTCGCCAATCTGCTTTTGGCTGGCAGCATCGGTCCGCAAGCTCTCGCGCCCTTGCTCGATTAGTCGATCAACCGCGTTCTGAAAATGTTGGCTGGATTCGCGAGGTTCATCGCCCTCATCGCTTCCAACGTCGCCACGAACCAGTTTTCTGACAAAAGTATCATGTTCCGATTCCGCTTCCAGCTGGACCAGGGATGCGCCGCATTTCTCACAATCGGAAACATGCTGGTCGATTACTTCGCAATTCGCCTCGTCCAGTTTTCCAAACAGGTAATCGCGAAGCTGTTCTGTTGTGTAGCAGTTTTCTGAATTCATCGTTCTCACGTTATAACGAATATCCATTCACCATAAGAACAACGTTTGGCGCGTGACGCATCAGAGCGACAAAACAGGATTTGCCGGAAAAACCTGTTGATTTCGTCTTAAAACAGTGGCTCTTCAAATTTCATTCTCGCCTTCACCTCCCAATTGCAGCCTGAGTCGTCGCAACACACGACGTTTGGCCTGACGAATACCGGATTCGCTGATCCCCAATTCCCTGGCAGCCATATCTGTCGGTAGCTCATCCACGACGGTACGCCAAAAAGCCGTCCAGCTTCGTTCGGAAAATTCGGACTTGATCTGCTGAAGCGCTCGATGCAAAAGTCGTTGTGATTCGACTTCTCCCGTCGGCGCGCTGTCTTGAGACAATGGATTATTGACATCTTCCAGGTTAGCGAACAAATCCTGAGCAGCCGTTCCTCCGGTTGCGATCGCTTTGTCTTTCTGGCGCCGAAAGAAATCCTTGATCTTGTTTTGAGTGATCCGCCATAACCATCCGCGAAACGAGCCGTTGTCTTGAACCTGATAAAGATGAATCTTTCGATTAACAACTTCGAAAACGTCTTGCATGACATCCGCACCATCAGCGGGACTCAAATTGCAGACTTGGCACCAGTGGAAAATCAATGGGCTGTAAAGCTCAACCAACTCGCTCCATGCATGCGGTTCATGTTCTCGTAGTCGGAACACCAGGCTTGTATTCCCGCTCGCAAATTGCGGTTGGCTGGCATCGAATGACATTGAGCACATGTGATTCTGAAACTCCGTTGACGACTTGTTACAGTCAAATATAAACCAGTTTGCCTGGCGAAGTTATGAAAATCGAACTTATTCCCCACTTCCCCCGATCTCCAGCAGGCCGTCAACGATTGCCAGACTGGCCCAGGCTTTTTTCTCGGGGTCAACCATATTTAAACGGATGGAAAGGGCAGATTCAAACTCACTCCGCTCCACGAGTCTCCTAACGTATTCAAGAAAAAACATTTCCCGATCGTTTTCTGAATATTGTGGTTCCGCCTTAGCTCGATCGATCAAAGCCTTCGAGAGCGTTGATGAATGCGGGTTGGCAATGATCAAGGAGACCGCGTTTTTTGTCCGATCATGTTTCAGACTAAAGGCATAGTCGATCGCTCGTTCATCTTTGCCAACCGCTGCCGCCGCCTTTGCTGCCTTGGCGTTCAACCAACCGCATTCGGGAAACGCATCCGCCATTTTTGACCAAACGGCAAAGGCAACCTGCGGTTTCTTGATGTAAATGACCAGATCCAGCGATTCCATATCGACCAAGGCCTGATTCGAGTAAACGGCACTGAACGCGTCGGCAAGACTTTCAGCAGCCCGATCAGCATTCGATTGGTCCAGAACGTTCTTCAGCACGTAAATCGCCTGGCTTGCCGGAACGTACCGCAATATTTCGATCGTTTCTTCCGTACGGTTCTGAATCATCAACTCCCAGCCGACCACCTCAGCGAATTCATTTGGCAACTCGCCGTTTACATTGACGTATTCGCGCACATCGAACGGATCGCCGCGCCGAATCTGCGCAACCAACTCCGCTTGCTGTATTGAACTGGAATAGTCGATGTCGAATTCCTGACCAAGTTCCTGGAGCCGACGGTATTGCCCGAGTTGCAACAAATACTCCGGGACATTGTTCCAATAGTGGAAACGTATGTCTTCTTTGGCGTCGCGACTTCGCGTGTATGCCACACGGTGTTTGATATCGAGTTCCAGGAATCGTCGACGCAATTCCGTTGGCCATTCCTTGAACACTTCGTCGTCCAAGTGTTCAGTCGCTTCGGATTGCAGCGCTGCGTTTTCCATCTTCTTTAGCAGGTCCATGACGCCTTCAACATTACCAGCAGCAATTTCGTCATTGACCCATTGGTAAAATGGAGCACCAACACCCAAATCAAGAGCACTAAAAAACGTCTGTCCAGTGGGACAATTCCGTTCGGCCACCTGAATGGCGTCGTCGATGCGATCCACCGCCAGCAACACACCACACAAATCACGACGATAACGATAGTAAACTTTTGAATACTTCATCGAGGCGACAAGTAGCAAGGTCGAGTCAATCCACGACTGTTGTATCGTTCGCAACGATTCCAGTTCCTGCGGCGCACCCTGTTTTGATTCTGCTTTTTGAGTGGTGGGAACTGCGGCACCACTTTTAGCCAGTGACCTGAAACTTTGTAACTCTTTGGAAATCGCGAGGACTGCGGAAACTCGACAATTGAGTTCGCGTGCGGGCGAAGTGTCTGATTCGTTCTGCAGTCTCAATTGATCGATAAAACGATCAAGCTCGGTCCAATTCCGTTGTGCAACCAAAATATTCGTGACCGCTGTAATCAACTTGTGCTGTTGCTTCAGATTTTCGGCAAACAAGTACGACATCGCCAACTCGTATCGGCGATGACGAATTGCCTGGAGAGCCAGGAATCCTTCTGGATACCGAAGTTCCTTACACTCAGCAATCAATTCTTCTGCTAGTAAGAAGTCGTTTTGGCTGGCAGCGACTTTCGCGCAACGCCATACCAACTTCAATCGATAGTCCTTACGAAATTTCGCCGATTGTTGTTGCAACCAACGATCCGCCAATTCACTGGCCGCATCGTACTGCTGATTCTGGATGTACCATTGCGTCAACTTGTCCAGGATGGGGACGTCGCGTCCGTTTTCGCCGAGCAGCTGACCATGGCTGGCAAAAAAATGTTGAGCGAATTCAATCGCTTTGAGAGGTTCTTCCGCTTCCAGCCAGTAATCGATCATCGAATTGATCATTGCCGACGGATGGACGTCGCGCTCCAGATTCGCTTGAATCGCCAACAGGGCCTGTTCGGGCTCGTCGATCTTCAGCCAACCACGCACAAATGCCGGGCCCACCGGTTTCCATTCCGTCCGCTCGATAAACCGTGGACTCTCTGACAACAACTGATGAATCGTTTTTCTTCGCTCATCACGATCATCAAATCGGTCCATCGCTTGACCTCTCACCGTGGTCGTCGTGAACGATGCAAACAAGCACAAGGCATGCGCAATAATCGTAACGACGGTTTTCATGGGCGCACATTGAATCGGGGATTGCGACTGCGAATCAATTCCGACTCGTAGGCGCGGCGGACCATGGTTTCGCTAATCCTTGAATCCTCGGCGAACGAATGCACTTCGATCGTGACATCGGCGGACCCTTGATCGGCCAGGTAACCGGCGAGCGTTTTGCTGTCCGATCCACCGAGGTGTTGGACCAGGCGAGCACGCAAATCGATTGCTTCGCCGATGTATAGATAGCCCGTGGCGTCCCGAAAGATGTAAATGCCCGGTGACTCTGGGATCAGATCCGGTTTCTTCTCGATGTCGCTGGCCTTGTGTTCGGCGACCTGCCGACCCCAATCGGCGATTCGCGTGATCAACTCCGGTTTCAGTTGCCGGGTCTTCCGCAGTCGAAAGGCCGCCTTGCGCACAAGATAAGTTTCAATGTCGGCGTCGATCGCCAGCGCCGCCTGGTCGAATTCCTGACGAGTTTCCGGATCCGCCATTAACCGATCAATTGACTTGCCATGCTTGTCCTCCATCATCCGCGCGCACATTTCAGCGACGGGCATCACGAGATCAAATTTTCGCACATCGCGCTTGGTCGCCTTGACCGTCAGCTTCCCGGCTTTGCGAAGATTCAAGAGCGTCCAATTGAACTGGAAAGCCTCAACGTCGGGCAATGTTTTCTGGCAGGCTGCCACGAACGATTTGTTTAGCTCAGTTTTCAGGATCAGTTCATCACTGCTGTAGCCTTCATGAGTCGCCGCAAATGCCTGGATGACGACCGATTTAATTTGGTCCGTGTCGGCGGCAAGCTTACTCGCTTCATCCTGATTGGACGTTTGCGCCGAAACCACCGAGGTTGTGACAAAGGCGGAGACAAACAAGATGCTGATCAACGCGGTGCAATAACGTAACGATGTGTTGCGAGTCTCGATCATGGAACTGGCTGTGGGTTTATTCAATGAAGAGTGAATTTCCAGGTCACCGTTATCATAACGCATTTTGGTTAGCCAGCGGCAATCGCCGACTGTTGAACCGAGTCGATTCACGCGATCCGGCGCTGTCCCGACTTCGCTTGCGGCAATATCAGCGATAAACTGGCGTTTTCGTTTGTCGGTTCCCTCGTTCGCTGACGAACTTCTTCCCTGAACAGAATTGTGAGTCTGGTCGAAATGAAGTCGCTGATCCGCCTCGTTGACAAACTACTGCGTAACTACACGCCTGATCCCTTTGTGATTGCCATCCTGTTGACCGTGCTGACATTTGCATTGTCGATCAGCATGACCGATAGCAATCCAACCGAGGCGATTCAGGCTTGGGGAGGCGGATTCTGGAATCTGGCCGCGTTCACGTTAAAGATGGCGATGATTTTGTTGGGCGGTTTTGTCGTTGCCAAATCACCACCGGTGCACCGGTTCCTGTTGAAGTCGATTGAGCTGATCAACACGCCAACGCAGGCTGTTTTGTTTTGCACGTTCGCCGCCATCGTAGCGTCGTGGGTCAACTGGGGATTCGGATTGGTCGTTGGCGGAGTCGTCGCGTTGGAAGTCTCTCGCCGGATACCCACCGCACCATTCCGGGTGTTGGTGGCCAGCAGTTACAGCGGCTTCCTGGTGTGGCACGCCGGTCTGTCTGGGTCGATTCCTCTGGCGCTAAACACGGCAACCGATAAGATCACCGAGACCGTTGTGGGCAAGACGATCCCACTATCGGAGACCATGTTTGGTTCGGTTAACATGATCGCGCTGGGGTCGATGATCGTCCTGTTGCCTTTGGTCAATTGGCTGATGTTGAAGTTTGTCGGCGAGGGAGATCCGCTTGCTTCGAATTATGTGAAGCCTGCCAAACCGACTGAGGACGTTGTCGATCGTTCCGAAAATTCGAAGCCGATCGCCTGGCTGGAGAATTCGATTTTGTTGTCGCTGCTGCTTGGCGGAATGGGCGTTTTCTATCTGGTTACGCTGGTGAGCAGCGGGAGTTTTCAGCTGAACCTGGATTCGGTGATGCTGATCTTCTTCATGGCCGGCTTGTTGTTGCACGGCAGTCCGCGAGCTTTTGTCCGCTCCGTCGAAGAAGCGGTTCCCAAGATTGCTCCGATCCTGATTCAGTATCCCTTGTACGCCGGCATCATGGCGTTGCTGGTCGACACCGGCCTGGCGTCTCAGGTCTCCGAGTTGTTTGTGACCTGGGCGAACGAGGACACTCTGCCATTGATGACGTTCTACAGCGCTGGGCTGGTCAATCTGTTTGTGCCGTCCGGGGGAGGGCAGTGGGCCGTTCAAGCGCCGGTCATCCTGCCGGCAGTGGAGCAACTGGGCGCCGACTTGAACAAAACGATCGTGGCCGTCGCTTGGGGTGACGCATGGACCAACATGCTGCAACCGTTTTGGGCCGTGCCATTACTCAGCATTGCCGGCATGAAGATCAAGGACATCATCGGGTTACTGATGATCGTGTTGTTGTCCAGCGGCGCGGTGCTCAGTTTGATATTTCTATTCGTTTGAACCGGCTTGCCTGAAAATCGGGCAACGCTGGATCGATCAAACTGCGATTTCCGGAACGTCACCCTCGACGACAAGACGACCTTCGGTAGCCGCCTGAATTTCCTCGACTGAAACACCGGGGGCTCGTTCAATCAATTTGAAGCCGTCACTACACACATCTAACACGGCCATGTTGGTGACGATTCGCTTGACGCATCCAACGCCGGTCAGAGGCAAGCTGCACTTCTTCAACAACTTCGAAGCACCTTTTTTGTTGGTGTGCATCATGGCCACGATGATGTTGTCTGCGGAGGCGACCAGATCCATCGCTCCGCCCATGCCCTTGACCAGTTTGCCTGGAATTTTCCAATTCGCGATATCGCCGTTGTCAGCGACTTCCATGGCGCCCAGCACAGTCAATTGAATGTGTTGACCACGGATCATGGCAAAGCTGGTATTCGAATCGAAGATCGAACCACCGGGCAGCACAGTGACCGTTTGCTTTCCGGCGTTGATGTAGTCAGCATCCTCCTGGCCTTCGATCGGAAACGGCCCCATCCCGAGGATTCCGTTTTCGGATTGAAACACCACGTTCATATTCTCGGGAACATAGTTGGCAACCAGAGTCGGGATGCCGATACCCAGGTTGACGTACCAGCCATCACGTAGCTCTTTTGAAATGCGTTTCGCAATTCCGACTTTATCCAACATTGTCTAGCCTTCCTTGCTACGCACGGTGCGTTGTTCGATTCGTTTCTCGTAATTTGTGCCCTCGAAAATTCGCTGCACAAACACGCCGGGTGTATGAATGAAATTTGGGTCCAATTCGCCTGGTTCGACGATCTGTTCAACTTCGGCAATCGTAATTTTCCCGGCCATCGCCATCGCCGGATTAAAATTCCTGGCAGGCCCGTTGAACACGAGGTTTCCAAAGCGGTCGCCTTTCCAGGCTTTCACGATGGCAAAGTCAGCCGTCAATGCTTCCTCCAGAATATGAGGCTTGCCGTTGTATTCACGCGACTCCTTGCCCTCGGCGACTTCTGTTCCGTAACCGGCGGGAGTGTAAAACGCCGGGATGCCAGCTCCGCCCGCATAGCAACGAGCAGCCAACGAACCTTGCGGGATCAAGTCGACTTCCAATTCACCGCTGAGCATCTGCCGTTCAAATTCATCGTTTTCACCGACATAGGAAGAGATCATTTTTTTGATCTGCTTCTTCTGCAATAACATCCCGAGTCCAAAATCATCGACTCCGGCATTGTTTGAGATGCATGTCAGTCCGTTGATATTGGATGCCGCCAACGCGGCGATGCAATTTTCTGGAATGCCGCACAGCCCAAAGCCGCCCAGCATCAACGTCATATCGCTTTCGATGCCTTGAATGGCCTCGGCCGCGTTTGCTACGAGTTTATTCATGAAGGTTCGTTCGTTTTAGAAATTCGATTCGTGCTGATTCGATTTGTCCTGCCTGATTTCACGGCACCTATCGAGGTCCCGTCATCGGGCCGCAGTCCGGTTCGTTGCCACTTAACCAGCTCATCGGATAGGCTTTGTCCTCAACGTCGAGAGCCTGTTGGGTGAGATGCAATTTACGATCCGTATCGAACATCACCGCCATTTCTTCCGTCTTGTCGACATTCATACTGGCCGTGATCGTGCCGGGATGCGGACCGTGCGGAATACCGCCGGGATGCAATGTCATGGAACCGAGGTCGACGCCTTTTCGCGAACCGAATTCGCCGTCGACGTAGAACAGCACTTCGTCGGCTTCCACGTTGCTGTGCACGTAGGGAACCTTGACCGCTTCCGGATGATGATCCAGATGTCGCGGAGCGAAAGTACAAATCACAAACCCACGGCACTCAAATGTTTGCTGGAATGGTGGAGGCAAGTGGCAGGTACCCGTCAGTGGCTCGAAATCCCAAGCGTTGAAAGTGTAGGGATAGATAAATCCGTCCCACCCGGCCACGTCAAAGGGATGGTGGGGCATCGTGACCTTAGTCAGTCGATCGTAGTCTTTGATGATGACGTCCGTTTCGACTTCCTGGTCGATCACATTCAATGCTTCCGGACTGTGGAAATCGCGTTCGTAAAACGGAGTCCCCAGGTACATTTGCCCGTCTTTGTTTTGATAACGCCCTGGAATGCGGACCGATGAAAAACTCTCAATGATCAGATGATCTTCCTTTTCGATATCATCGCTGACCAATTTGTAATTGGTCGTTCTTGGCACGACGATGTAGTCGCCTCGGCGGTAAGGGATATTGCCAAACGCCGTTTCCATCACGCCGCTGCCATAGTGAATAAAAATCACTTCGTCGGCGGCACCGTTGCGAAAAATGGTTTGTTGTTGCTCGGCGGGCTTGCATCTCCAGGCGACCAGGTCGTCATTGAACATCATTGGCACACGGCCTTGAATTGGGTCGCCCGTACGCGGCAAGTCCTGGCTACGGATGTGACGGTGACTCAATTCGCCCTCGTCCGCTTTCTTGATTTCAATCTTGCCAAGGTGCTCCATCCGCAAGACGCGAGTTGGCGGACGCAGGTGATACATGATCGAATAGGCACGACCAAAACCTTCGGTTGTGATCACATGTTCGTAGTAGAGTCCTTCGCCCAGATAGCTCTCTTTGACATCCCGTTTCAGCTGGATGTGCCGCTTGGGTGGCAGGATCCCGAGTTTGCGATAATTTGGCATCGTTAGTAACTTTCTATGACAAGCCTTCGACTGACTACCCGCGACATACTATCTCGCGACGTACAACCTGGCGAGAAACGAACAACGCAACCCCTTACAGGTGTGGTGGTCTGTCGGGTCGACGGGCGTAGACTAAAAAGGCGATAAATACGTGTTTAATGGTACCGAAGATCAACGGTTCCCTACGCGTAGACGAGTTTAGTATGCTAAAAACTTGGCGCAAAGGGTTTCTGGCCCGGGATTCGTGTAAGTTAGAGCTGTATTTCCCGCAGGTCGCGTCGATTCGCCACACTCGTAAAGCCTTTCACTTTTGAAGTCACCATGTCCATTTCAGAAATCAATCTGGCCGAAGTCGCCGCCCGTCACGATGTCCAGCTGGATGAAGTCAAGCCGCTGGACAAACCCGCGCGGCTGCAACGACTGAGTCAGATCCTGGAACGCAGCGATGTTCCCTTTCCAATCGACCAGGCAAAAGCAGAAGCCTATTATCGGCTGGCCGAAGAAAACGTCCCATTCGGGATCGGATCTTTGTGCGACGAAACGGTTGATCTCAGTGAGTACGCCAACCAACAGGTCTACGAAGATTACACACAGATTGAACACCTCAGTTGGGCCTGCCTGATTTCTGACCAACAGCAAACCAAACGGCGATACGCATGTCGCGAGTACCTGGCGGGTGAAGACTTGTTCGAAATCGGTGACTCGGTCATCCCGGACTACTACATCCTGAACGCCCGAATTTACCAACAGACCGGCTGGCAACTGGCCACGGTCAACATGATCATCCCGGCCGAACTGTTTTTCACGTGCCACAGTAAACGCTTCTTTCCCGTCACCACATTCATGCGTGAGTTGGAACAGGATTACCTGGAAGAACCTGATATCGGTCACGACGTCGCCGGCCACGTCGCTACCTTTACGATCCCCGCCGTTGCCAACGTGATGAAAAACCACGGTGGCGCTCGTAACCTGATTTACCAGGAACGGGACGAGAAACTTGAAAACACGAAGGATCCGATCGAGCGTCAGAAAATTCTGGACTGGGCCGAGGAACTGTTGACGTACGCCGGACGTATTTACTGGTTCACCGTCGAATTCGGACTGGTGATGCAAGACGGTCAGGTCAAGGATTTTGGAGCGGGGATTCTGTCGTCGCCCGGCGAGACCGTTTACAGTGTTGACAGTGACAAATCTTCACGAGTCTTGATCGACCCGGCCGATGACAAGGACTTGTTGCGGCTAGCCACGACGGATTACTTGATCAGCGAATACCAAAAAACCTATTTCGTAATGTCCAGCTTTGAACGGCTGGATACGCTGACGCCTGAGCGAATCCTGGCGGCATCACTCCGGGCGATGGAGCTGCCTCATTACACCTGGCGAGAACTGGCACCTGGCGACAACGTCATCAACGCTGGTTCGGTGATGACCAGCCCCAACGAAAAGTACTTTCGACTGATGGCTAACCAGCCTTTGGACGAATGCCTGACACGAACGGCTCTGCGCAATCTGCGGATGTACGCTTCTGGCGAGTGCGACACCGAATTCCTTGCGGAACATTTCAAAGTCTTGCCCCCCGAGGTTCCCGACGAGGTGATTGCCTGGTTTAAACAGCAAGACGCCCAAGGCAAATTTGCTGATGTCGAGGCCGACCTGGCGAAGGCCAAAGAATCAGAGTCCATGTAGCATCGAAATCAATTCGAACGCCCCGGATGCCACTACCTTCTGTCCTTCTTTGGTGCCCAGGTCGAAATTCTTACTCAGGAGCAAATAACTTTGTCCCAATTTCCAAAAGTCTGTCTTATCAGTGGTGGTTCCAGTGGCGTTGGACTGGCAACCGCCATGATGTTCGCCAAGGCGGGCAGCCGAGTCGCCATCTGCGGGCGAGACCAGACGCGATTGAGCGAGGCTCATGACAAGATCGTAGCCGTGTCCAGCGATGAGAGTGTGTTGGCGCTGGAAATGGACATGTCGACAGCCGATGGAGCTCAACAGTTTGTGCAAGAAGCGATCAAACAATTCGAGCGTGTCGACCTGTTGGTTAACAATGCAGCCCTGGCACCACTGGCTCCGCTGGATGAGATGACAGACGCAAACATTGATACCTGCATCGACCTGAACATTCGCGGAGTCTACTATGCGACGCGAACCGCCTGGCGACAAATGAAAGAGCAGGGCAGTGGACTGGTCGTGAATATCTCGTCACAGGCAGCCGTCGATCCGTTCCCTGGGTTCAGCATGTATGGCGCGACGAAAGCCTGGATTGAATTGTTCACCGTTGCCCTGGCCGGCGAAGGACGTGAACACGGCATCCGCAGTTACTGCATTCGACCCGGTGCCGTGGAAACACCAATGCTGCGAGGCCTGTTTGCCGACTTTCCCAGCGAACAGTGCGTGTCGCCCGAAGAAATCGCCGATGCGATCAAGGTGGCTTGTAGTGACGAAATGAAAAACAGCAGCGGGCAGATCATCAAGGTAAGTCGCCAATGATTCGATTGACGCGAGAAGTTCGCTTCAGCATCGTTGATTCCAGCGGAACTGCTGAGCAACCTGACGAATCTGCGGTCACCAATTCATGGGGCGGTTGGCCATCGGTCACCTCGATTGCTCCGTGGCTGGTTTTTCAGTGCACTTTAAAAGGCGAGATCGATCCGGCCAGTGGATATCTTTGCAACATCAAACGGATTGATGACGCACTACGCGACAAAGTGATCTCGCGGGTAAGCCGATATCGGAACGAGAGTTTCGAGTCATTGCTGCGATTCGCCTACCAGGAAATCAGCGATTCGTTTCCTGACAATTGCCAACTGGAATCACTACGGTTACTGGCCTCGCCAACTTTGGACTACTCCATCTCCCACTCGGACGTTGACATGATCGAACTAACTCAACAATTCGAATTCTCGGCCTCACATCGCTTGCACAACCCAAAGTTGACCGATGATCAAAATCGGGAACTGTATGGCAAGTGCAACAATCCTCATGGGCATGGCCACAACTATGTTTTGAATGTGACCGTGACGGGGAACCCTGGCGAGAAAGGAACCGTGGTCCCTTTGCACGACCTGGAGACGTTGGTCAAGAAGACCGTCATTGATCGAATGGACCATCGTTACCTGAATCTCGAAGTCGAAGAGTTTCAGGAGACGAACCCCAGCGTCGAGAACATCGCTGTCGTGATTTGGGATTTGCTGGAGAGCGAAATTGATTCGTTCCCCGGAAATGAATCCCGTCTAAGCCGAGTCCAGGTTTACGAAACACCAAAAACATGGGCCGAATATCGCGGTGCAACCGAACGTTAGGCGGCTGGTCTTTGCGTGGGTGAACGAAGTCACGAAAATATCCAGCTAAAACACAGGCGCTCAGGACATACTCCCAAATCCGCCTATTTCCAAACCGCCTATTTCCAAACCGCCCATTTTTAACCCAATATTGCCAATTTCCCGACGAACATATGTCGGTCGAACACAGGCCTCCCTTCAAAAATAGCAAACTGCCCAAAAGCCTCGAAAACTTGTATGGCAGATTGCAAAAACTTTTCCCACCCGCAATAATTCGACCGATTCTGAAGCGCTGGATTTTGTTCCCGTCCTTCCTCTTAAACCATGATCCGCGCCCCGAATAAAGGGGACGGATTCAAACAGCATTATCCGTAACTGTCTATCGTTCCGTGATTTGCATTCGCGATTGCGAAATGTAGACGAGCGTTTCGGAAATGCCTTCACACACCTGAACTACCTATTCAATACGAGGATTATCAAATGTCATTCAACCTTATGGAATTGGCCAAAGGCGCACTCACCGACAAAATCATGGGATCGATCGGAGGTCTTCTGGGTACCGACGCAAAAGCCACCAGCGGTGGTATCGGTGCTGCATTGCCAGCGTTGATTGGTGGCATGATGAAAAAAACATCTACCAGCGGCGGTGCCAGCGAAGTCTTCGGCGTTCTGGATAAGCACGACGGTGGAATGCTTGGTGATCTTGGCGGGATCTTCGATGGCGGCGAAAAGCAAGAAGGCATGCTGAGTATGGGACAAGGCTTGCTGAAAATGATCTTCGGCGGTGGCTTGTCCGGAATCCTGGAAACGATTGGCAAACTGTCCGGATTGAAGTCTGGCATGATCGGAAAGTTACTGAGCGTTTTGGCACCTGTCGTGATGGGCATTCTTGGCAAACAAAAGAAGAGTGCCGGTTGGGATATCGGAAACTTCACTTCAGCGATGGCCAGCCAAAAAGATCACTTGCCAAAAATGGACTCCGGGCTGATGGATTCCTTGGGCATTGGCAGCATGCTGAGTTCGGCAAAGGGCGTTGCCTCGGGTGCCGTCGGAGCGGCTTCTGATGCTGCTGGTGCCGTAGGTGGCGCAGTGAGTGGCGGAGTCGACAAGGCTGCAGACGTTGCAGCTGGCGGAGCCAACATGTTGAAAATATTGTTGCCTGTAATCTTGCTGGGGGCACTGGCCTTCCTGGCATGGAAATTTCTATTGCCTGGTGCAACCGGTGGCGACGATGAAAACAAGAAGACTGACGACACATCGCAAGTTGCCCCAGGTGGACAGGGCGGGCAGGGCGGACAAGGCACGTTGGGACTCGGCGGTGGCGGTGCAGGTATGGCTGCTGCTATTCCCGGTCAATTCACTCGCATCTACGACGGCGCAAAAGCAGCCGTGTCTGATGTGACCGACGTGCCGACTGCCGAAGCGGCTCGTGACAAGTTCGATGGTTTCACAACCAAGCTTGGAACCCTCACACCAATGATGGGTAATTTGCCCGAAGCAGCTAAAACGCAGATCGGCGAAGGCATCTCCGGCTTTACAAGCGAAATGCCAAGCATGCTGGATAAGGCTTACAACATTCCTGGCGTCGAGGACGTTCTGAAACCTTCGGTTGATGGATTCCTGGAAAAACTGGGTGGCTTTGGAAAGTAACCAAACGACCAACCTGGAAGACAGACCTCGCCGGTCCATGGATCGGCGAGGTTTTTTCGTTTTGAGATCAACGCTTTGGATACAGTAGCTGACAGTCTATTACTGCTGTTCCATCCCCAAAAAGGTCTGCCTGTTTTCCGGGTTCAACAACAACACCAAGCCAGCGATAGCGACGGGCAAGCCAGCCAGAACTCCGACATTCCATGGAAGCGTCAGAAAAAACAGCCCGACAATGACAATTGGATAGTATCGCGGTTTACCCAGTAACCACAACAAGACGATGGCAACACTGCAGTAAACGGCAGGTCCGATGACCGCGCTCAACCACCATTCTGCCGGCGTGGGGTGCATCGCAAAATTTTCCAGCCAAACCAGCAGTCTGCGAAACCCTGGCGAGAAGTTGGAGGGCTTGGCTAACGTGAAGAACATCAGCACCAAGGCCACACTCGCGTTTACCATTGCCGAGATGCCCAAGGCTACGCGTAGCTGCTTCAATCTTTGCCGAAGTAAATTGGCGGCCTGCTGAGTCGGGTTCGGTTTTGAAAGAGTCAGCCTCTCGGGTAACGTCAATCCAGTCGCATGGTAGACCTTGCGCAACCAGTTCTCGGTCAGTAACCGGTTCGATTTTTTTGTGGTCATCGTGAACTTGCCTTGCCCACTTCCCGGTATCCCGGCAACGATGTCGATCCCGTTGGTTTGAATTTGTACGGTGTCCCAAAACCAGCCCGGGTTGTAGGTGACCGCGATGACGTCCTGCAGATTGATTTGAGCCTTTCGGGAACCCAGCTTTTTCTTCCCGAACAAATCGGAAACTTCAAAATCGAGCAGCAGCTTCGAGTTCGATACATTGGCGATTCCAGTCGCTTCGTCAATTCCCGTATTAATGTTTCCGATCTTGAAAGGTATCTGTGCAAAAGAAACTTCTCTGGTCTGTTCGGAATCGTGCTCTGCCTCGAGCCGGGAGTCCAGAGCGATACGAAAATCATCCAGCAATTGGTCGTGACTTTTTTCGACCTTCATCGTCAAACTGCCGTGGGAAGTGCCTGGCAGGCCACCAAACACATCCAGCGACGAACCGTGAATTTCCAGCGAATACCCAAACACTCCGCGACTGATCATCGTATGAGCCAAATCGGAATATGGGATTGAAGCGGTCTTGCGCGCTGACTTGGCGACACCCAAATGGAACATTCGGTATTCAATTTGCATCGCGTCTTCATCCAGGTGTGCAATTCCCTGCATACAGGAGAGCCCGCCAAGCACACCGTCGTTCTTGAATGGCAAACTGTGGCGACGCTGTTGCCGTACCATTTCCGGCTTGCCGGTCGCCGCGCCCATTGCCGAGCGAACAGGTGCAGGTGCTGCGCCATTGATTGGCTGCAGCGGCGATTCCTTTCTCAAATCAATTGACTCGACCGCACTCTTCACTTCGCTTGCTTGTTGATATCGGCGACCCGGTTCTTTTTCCAATGCGCGAAGCACGACGTTGTCCATTTGTCCGTTGACTGTGACCGCTTTCTCACTGGGTAATGAAAATCGCCCCAGTGGAAGTTCACCCGTCAGCAGCTCATAGAAAACGACGCCCAACGAATAGATATCCGCGCGGTGATCGACGCTGGTTGGTTTCTCGATTTGTTCCGGAGCCATGTAGTTGCGAGTACCAAGGATTTGCTGAGTCGCTGTCAACGTAAAATCGGTCTCGGCGTGGTCCAGAAGTTTCGCCAGCCCGAAGTCAGCAATTTTCACTTGCTCCTTCAAGCCAATCAAAATGTTCTCGGGCTTGATGTCTCGATGCACCACGCCCATGTCATGAGCGTATTGCAATGCTTCGCAGATCGCCGGCACGATACGCAACGATTGTTCAGCAGAAATTCCACCGGCAACAATGGCGTCTCGTAAATTGACGCCCTCGATCAACTCCATCACCAGATAGCAATATTTTCCGGCGCGGCCAAAATCGTAAACCGTCACAATGTTGGGGTGATTTAATCGAGCAAGTGTTTTGGCTTCTCTGGAAAACCGCTCCTCAAATCCCGGATCGTCGCTGAGTCGTGGAGCCAGAATTTTCAACGCCACCGGACGGTCCAGGTTGACCTGCCTCGCTCGATAAACAGCTCCCATCCCGCCGTGCCCCAGCAATTCGAGGACTTCGATAGAATCGATCGCCTTGGAGAGTGTTTCAGGATCCGGAGCGCTAAACACGCCCTTGCGCGGCAGTGTTTCCCGATACGAAGAACCGGGATCGGAAACGGCGGCCTGCAACAAACACTCGGGACACAGCCCACCCGGGGCATCCGTTTCCAGTTGAATTTGGCAGTTCGGGCAGATCGTTGGTTTGGATTCCATGTTCATCCGTTTCGGTTCGCTTAGCTATGACTATAAAGTATCTAAGCGAGAACTCAGAATTGGTTACAGCAAATCCGAAATTTTGTTTTACGTACGGTTTGATGAGGGGTTTTACGCGATATTCGCCGGGAAATGCACGTTTGAACGGCTGCCAACCCCGTGACGAAAACCGCACAGCTCCAACCCTGGTCGACCCTAATCGCGACGTAATGCGGAGAACAAATCGGCGATCTCCTGCTCGATCCCTGATTCGGAATCGACCGTTTGCCCAACCAATTCGCAAAGCGTCGCTCGATACCGTTGCCGCATTCGGTGAGCCGCGACTTTCACAGCGATCTCATTCATCCCGAGTCGTTCGGCCAGATCGTGAAACGAGCCAGATGAATCACCAACCAAGCGAGGCTTTAGTTGCTGGAACAATTCCAGCTTGTCACGCGATCGATAGTATTCCGCCAGGTGGTGCAAAACCTGCTCCAGAATTTGAATCGCCCACTTTCGATCAAACAGTTTTTGCGCCGTAATGTTATCTGTTGGCTCGAGTGAATATCGACGTTGCCCGTCATCAAAATCGATGCCACGAATCGCCACCTTGCCACCGCGTTTGGCAGTCGACTTTTTCCGCCATTCCTGCACCATAAAATTTTCAATTGATCGCAGCAAGAAAGAACGGAATCTGCCTTTTTCCTGATCCGCCAGTTGCAACCGATTCCTTGTTAGCAGATGAGCAAAGAAGCCCTGCGTTAATTCTTCGGCGTCGGCGTGACTGTGTCCTTTTCGACGCACGAACGCGTACAAAGGATACCAATAGATTTGGCAAAGCTCCTGCAATGCCTCCTGGGATTCACCAGTGCTTTTTTCGTCGGTTCGCCCCGCTTGCACAACCATGCTCCACGAAGTGGTCGCGAACGTGCGATTTTGAAATGGTGATTGCCTTGACCCAGTAGACGATTTGGCAATTGCTGAACTCGCCAATTCCGGCGGAGCATTTGCGGCAGATGCACTATCAGATTCAGGACGCGGTTCGTTCATACTGCCAATCAATACGCCTGCCGGCAGTACGTGGGTTCAGGATTGTTAGTTAGCCACTTCTTTTCCGTATTTTCCAGGCGTCAGTCATCGAACTGACTCCCTTCCGGGAACAAGCGGACTTTC
Source organism: uncultured Pirellulaceae bacterium (assembly GCA_964588195.1). Lineage (GTDB taxonomy): Bacteria > Planctomycetota > Planctomycetia > Pirellulales > Pirellulaceae > CAJQPP01. The sequence goes on from CAZPOL010000014.1 coordinate 18,214, forward strand.
ATTTTGTGATAGAAAGGATCTCGCCCTTGCCCTCGCGTATAAGCTTCGCGGTTTTGGTACGCCGAAATCTGCTTGGAGACATCGCCGCGTACCGAACGTGGAACACCTTGCCCGAGATTCTCCAGCGTCGAAACCGCACTCGTATAATCACCTCGACTGGCAGCCAACGCCGCCCTGATTCGCTCAACCGCCCACCGTTCTGGCAAGGCATCATCGGCGATCGACGACGTGGTTGCTTTCACTCGCACACTCGCATCTGGATGAGTCAAAACGAACCAGGCATGATAAGCCTTTGCCAAGTCCTGACAATTACCCACGGGTACCTTTATATATTCGGCACAAGCCTGGAGATCTTCTCCTTTTAATTCGTGTTCCATCGCAAAGATGATCGCCAACGATTCTCTGGAGATCCCTAGTTCGACAGCGCGACGTGCTGATTCGGCGGCCTGTTCAAATTTTCGAGCCCCAAAACTTGCCAACGCCAATCGATAGTGAAACCAGCCGAATTCGCCAAATTCCTCAACCGAATCTCGCAGATACATCCAGTCCTCTTCGACCATTGCGTCGGCACCGGGTGGCAGCTCGGCCTTCCACTGACACACTTCGATGTCGCTCGTTCGAAACGAGCAATCAAAACCATCGCCGCCCATTACGACCAATCGCAACGAATGTAATTCATCGATCGTGGAATCAAACTTCTCCATCAACAACTGGTTGTTTCCAATGACTTGCAAAAAACCAGGCTGAATATTGATCAGCAATTCGACCGGCTGTTTGCCGGAAACAATTGGTGAGAGCGGTTTCGGATTTTGCCGGTTGGCTGCAGTCCCGGTCCAGATGTTTTGGAAACTGGAATCGAACAAAACTACATAGTCTCCGCCAGAGGCCGAATCAGTCGGTTTCCCTGCGGAAAACGCCAGGCCAATTTGTGGGCCATCGGGACCCGGCTGCCCTTTGACCGCTTGTAACGTAGCCTTAACCGACAGCGGACCATGGAACATGTCTGGCGAAGTCAAAATGGCACCGCGTTGTTGAGCGCCCGACGAAATCGTAACGGCTTCGTTTGATTCAACCGTGACCAGGTTTTCATCCATCAAGTTCCAGCCACTCATCTCATGGCGAAAATCCAGATTGATCCATTTGCCATCCTCAAAACGCTGCAATGATTTAAGACGGGCATCAAACATTTCCCAGAATTGCAATTCGTCATCCCTGGCATCATCCAGCCCCTCGTCGACGACGCTCTTCATCTTGCTTATCAAATCGCCGCGCTTTTCCGGAGCCGCAGAATCCCAAAGCTGTTGCAGTTTACGCGTGGCGACCGTCGAATCTCGATCCGATCCCCGTCGTGCGTTGCGGTTCGCGGATTCAGATTTTCGAGTGGAATTGTCGTCGGCGAGGCCACGGCCTCTGTTTCCAGAATTGGAGTCTTCGGATTCACTTTCACGGTTGGTCGCTCGACTTTTTTCTCGTTCGCGATCCCGTTCGGACCGACGTTTCGAGCGGCGTGCCTGTTCGTCCAGCTGGTCCTGAATCCGTTTCTGTTCCTGGGCCTTCTTCATTGCCTCCGCATCTTTGCGAATCTGATCCAGTTTCTCCTGACGCTCCCTGGCCTTCTTGCGTTGACTTTCAATACCAAACCGATCACCGTCAGGCTCAAAAACTTCGACTCTCTGGTCCGGCTTGTCGGCAATCTGCTCGTTCTGCAAAGGATCGCCACCGGGAATCATGGAAAAACCGCACAGACCCAACGTCGCCAAACCGCCACCGATGCAGGCGGGCAGCAGCAGCTTTCTTCGAGCTCGCAGGCCATATGCAACCAGTCCAATCCCCAGCAACGCAACGATGGTGCCAATGATGATTGCCACCGGGCTGGCCTTCTGACCTTCTTCTCCCAACCACTGCAAAACGATCGTAAGCCAGCCACCCAGCACCAACAGGATTCCCACAACAATCGCCGCAGCATCCGCAGGAACAAACTCAACCGACTTCTTGGAGTGTTTTCGAAAAGGCGGTTCGGAATTAGTCACCGATCCTTGAATCGGATCGACCTCCTCGGAACTGAAAGAGGCACTGGAGCCCGGCGTCAGATGAACCAGTTCGTTGGTCGACGGATCCATCGCGATCTCGTCCAAGTCGTCTTCCTGAATCACTTCGTATTCAGATTCATCGCTGAGTAGCATCACAGGCGCGGCAGGAATGGCCATTACCAAATCGCAATTGCGACAACGAAAATAACCAACCGCTGTGCCAGGCAGACGGTAACGCCGGTTGCAACCTCCGCAAGTTAGTCGAATCTGATCCATGGCTCGATTTGAAACTCTGCGATTTGTAATTCGGTAATAAAGCAGATATCGAGTTTGAATCTGCTCGCTAGCATCTCGTGCAAAACTACTCGCTTGTGATTTCACGCACGAACTCTCACACTCCTGTCGTCCAGTCAGGCGAACTTTATTATAACTAATAACGCTGGAGTTGACTTCGAGTTTCGCCTGACTTAAAAACGCTCTGGATGGCAAGCGGCAGGCAAGGTAGAGGGAAGGGGATCGGCGGATATGAATCGTATGAAACGGGGAACGTTGGCAGATTTGGCAGACCTGACCGGCGAACTGGAAGCCTCGATCGACTCACCTTTTCAGACGAGTGATTCCGATCAAAACCAGTCACTCGGTTTCGAATTCCCTGCATCCCCCTGCGTGCCTGGGGAAGGAAACCTCGGCAAAAACTTGCCCAGTTACTCGACATTCTTGCCTGTTCACTACCAGAGCGGACACGCCTATCCCCTGGTCGTGTGGCTGCATTCCGAAGGAGCCAACCGCGATCAATTGAATTCTGTCATGCCTGAGTTCAGCGATCGAAACTATGTCGGAGTCGCTTTCGACGGTCCTGACCAGCGGTCACCAGCAACGCACAGTTCACAAAAGAACTGGTTGCAAAGTTCAAACACGATCGAGGCGGCTGCGAATCAGGTTGCACTAGTGTTGGAACACGTCGGCAGCCGTTTCAATATAAACCCGGACAGAATCTTCGTAGCAGGACAAGGTGCGGGCGGAACGATGGCATTTCGAATTGCGTTCGAAAGGCCGGAACTGTTCGCGGGAGTCTTGTCGATCAACGGAAGCCTGCCTTCGACTTTGAATCCTTTGTCGAATTGGCGCGATTGCCGGGATGTGCCTGTGTTCTGGGCTCATGGCCGCGGTTCAAAACACTTCCCTGAATCAAATCTTTGCCATCAGTTGCGTCTGTTGCATGTTGCTGGTTTTGATGTGACTTTGCGGCAATACCCATGCAAGAATCAGCTACCTAAACAGGTGTTCGGCGACGCCAACCATTGGATGATGGAACAGTTGTCCAAGTCTGGCGCAAACATTATTGGCTAGCATCTTCTCGCCAGTAATTTCTTCCAGGTAAGCGAGAAGCGCAAAGAACATGCGTTGGTTTCGCCGCCTGGAACCACTCGCTTGCACGTCGGGTTTGTATTGCTCGCAAACCTCGCCACCGAAGTATCGACAGCTATTGGGTTGCTGATCGTAAAGGTGGCTTCTTCATGGCATTGACAGAATTTGCCAAATTCTTGTAGATATCCCCGACTTTATCTCAAGAACCAACTCCGTTTTGCCGCAACTGTGACGCAAAACGATAGTTCGACAATCGACTGTCGGGGAATTCGTATGAGTAGTAACCAGATTGATTTGCCAAACATGGATATGTGGGCAGCGGTCACAAGTTCGTTTCGTGATCGGGTGAGTAGCCCGACCCGGATGATTTCGTTGCGCTCATGTATTGAGCAACGATTCATGCAAGTCCAGGGGATTTGCTGTGGTGTTAAGTCGAATATTGCCCACCAATCGATCGAGAATCTGGTCAATGACTTGCGTTCTTCCCTGGCCGGTTTTCTGGAAGCCACCGAATTAACGTTTCAGGCAGCATGCTTTGGGCGAACCAGTGCCAACTTATTCGGAGACCACGATTTTGTCGGCATGTGGTGTCTGATTATGGAGTTCGCCACCACTGCTTCGCCGAATTCAACGATCGAATTCAATCTTGGTTGCCTGTCTCATGGAATGGAATTGGAATTCGGCAGCGATTGCAAGAAACATGAACGCACCGAATGCCTTTCATCACCCGCTTTCGAGTTCGCAAGCCGGTTGTTACCTGTGACTCGCGCGACCGACTTGCGGTGCCCATTGGGTGGAGCCGCCATTCAATTGGACATTCTGGGTAGCCCGCCCCAATCGCATCTGCGGGTCGCATAATCAACTCTCGACTGAACAAACAACGGCTACGTCGTCCCTTTTCGAAAAGCCAACACTCCATCACAAAGAATCAAGGCAAACGGTTAATGAAATTCTGGCAAGAAATGATTTCGAAAGTCAGCGATTTGGTGCGTCAGAATCCAGCGGCTAGCCGCTGGGGCGCGATTGCGATCATCGCCGTGGTCTTGTTGACTTGGCTTGCCAACCAGTCGATTTTTGGAACGCAAACGGTTTCGCTGTTTGATTCGCGCCAATTAACAAGTGACGAAATTGGATTGATGCAGGTCGCTTTTGGAAAGAGTGGCTTGAATGAATATGAAATCAATGGCATTCGCGTGGAAGTCCCCAAAGCACTCCGCGGCGATTACCTGAAATCGCTCGCTGACCACGGAGCGATTCCTCAAGACTTGCAAGCCAACCATGCCATTTCATCCTCGTTCGACTTCTTTCAAACTCGCGCCCAACAGCGAGCTCAACAGATCGATCGCAAGAAACAGACCATCCGCGACATGGTCATGCAGCTTCGTTTTGTCGACCGAGCGATCGTTGACTACGACGAAACGCGCGGAGCGACTCCGTTCGAAGACATGCAACGAACGGCGGTCGTCAACGTTACTCCCGCCGCAAATCGTGTGTTGGAAATGTCTCAGGTCAAAGCGATTCGCGACACCGTGCGAGGTGCCGTTGCCGGTCTGCGAAGCGATGAGATCACGATCATCGACACCTTCGCCAGCACGTCGCATACAGGATCCACCGCCTCGGTCACCGAACCGCTTCAACCACATACGTTGACGAAGATCCAAACCGAACGAAAGTACGAAAACAAAATCCGCAGTGCCTTAACGGCTTACCCCGGCATTCGCGTAAATGTCGAAGTTGGCATCGACCCGGTAGTACGTCGGATTCGCGACGAACGAAACATCGAGGGCACCCCGATGGTGGTCGAACGAACGTGGCAACACGAAACTTCCGCGCGGGTCCCCGGCACCAGCCCGTCAATTTTCCATAGCGTGTTCGGCCAAGGTGCTAACAGCCAGGCCAAAGTCAGTCAAAACGCCGCATTCGGATCATCCAACGAACAACGAACGGCGTTAGGGAACCCGTTCCAGTCAAACCTGATGAATCAACAACCGATCGAGCATCGGACTTCCGAATCGTCGCAATCGATGGCCAACGGCAGCTTCGAAACCACCGAGACTGCTGGCCTGACCGTAAAGCAAGTCAGTGTTTCGATTGGCATCCCGGAGCGATGTGTTCAATATTTCGTTGACAAGAACATTTTTGGACAAGACGTAACATCCGATGAAGTTCGGAACCAGCAAAAGTTAGTGTTCCAGCATTTGCAAAATGATATCCGGCAAAAGGTCAGCCCTCTGGTGCCCGTTTGGCCCGACAGTATGACTGCCGACAACGCTCAACGAATCGTTGTCACATTGGATCGTGAAATCCCATCGTCCAACTCGAACTCGCAACTCAACAACCAGTCCTCATTTGCGGCGTTCAGTAACCTGAAATATCACTGGCCGTGGGTCGGTGTTTTCCTGGCTGGCTTGTTCGCTCTGGCTTTCTTTCGACCAATCGGCAGAAACAGCCACCACAGCTTGCGTCGACTTCCTGAAGAATCGAATACGTCTACCGCACCCAATGAATCGCCTGACGCGGTCTCCATTCGAAGTCAGCAAACGGAAATTGACTCAGTTTCTTCACGAATCGTTGGCGAAGATTTTGACACACCAATTCACTCGCCCGTTGTTGATGAAGACGAGACCAACGGTCAGTCACAGACTCTCTCCGAAACCCTTTCGCAAATTGAATCGCGATCGGGCGTCGCAACAACGGTTTCGTCTTCGGACATGGGGGCGACGCAAACGGAAGCTTCCACAAAAGAAGACGCTGGTGAACATTTGAAAATGCGAACACAACTGGACCAGTGGTGTCGCGAGAACCCTGAAGCCGCTGCGGCAACGATTCGCCAATGGCTGGAACGAAAGGCTGGATAATGTCTGACAACAAGATGAAGCTTGACACGGAACAAAAGGAACGGTTCGCCAAACTGCTGGTGAACTTTTCCAGCGAAACGGCTAACGCGGTTCTCAATCGCTTTGACCGTGCGACTCGAAACCAGATTCGCTCGTGTATGGCCGACCTATCGTATTCGGGATTAAAGTCGGATGAAGCATCGGTATCCGAATTCGCCGAGTTCCTTTACTTCGAACCTGATGAACAAACTGCAGCACAACATTCAAGTCGGTCAATGCAAACAACGCAGACAGTGACGTCACCACCTGCCACCCGACAAGAAATACGCAAGCCTCAACTCAGTCCAAACCGTCACGCAAACGCCACATCAGCTCGTGCCGGAATCTCCTTCCACGACATCGTCGGCTTTAGCGACGTATCGCTGGAATCGTTGTTGAAAGCGGCGCCGCCCGAATTGACCGTATCGGTTTTGACGTGCAGCCCCGAATCGTTTGTAAGTCGTGTCCTTTCAAAGCTCTCGCCCAGCGAGGCACAAAGCGTACGAGCTCAAATCAGCCAGGCACCCGTCGTGGAACTGGAAGACATGCAGCGGATTCATCAACGCTATTGTGATTTCGCAACTCACATGATCGACAACGGCTTGATGAATCGTTGATTTCGTGTCCACCGCACACACTGTAAATTTCCAATCGCCCGAATTTGAACAACGACCGTTATGAACCCCATCAATCCGACACGTTTGCGATCCGTGCCAATTTACATCGTCATGTTGGTCCTTTCCGTCAGCGTCTGCGTCGGCCATACGAACGCTCAGGATGCCACACCAGAGTCAACTACCGTCTCCAACAAATCAGTCGCTGGTTTGCAAAGTTCCGCCGAACGGACGATGGACTGGCTAAGCCAACAGATTTCACCACCTACCGAGGAAGCCAGCGGATCTGGTTTCAATCTGTTTTCAGATCCCAAGACGAAACAATCGGCGATCAAGACAGGTGCAACCGTCACCTTGGTGGTCAGTCTGTTCCTGCTGTTTGTTTTCGCTCTGAAGCTGAAGCCAAATGGTCAAGGCCGACAGAAGAAAGGCGACAAAGTACTGACGGTATTGGGCAAGGTGCCGTTTGTGCATGGACAACAATTGCAGCTCGTGCGATTAGGGACACGCATGTTGCTGGTGGCCAGTTCAGCCAAAGGCTCACAAACACTCTCCGAAATTACGGACCCGGCAGAAGTCTTGCAAATCGAATCCGCTTTCCGAGCAGGCCGCATGGATTTGATCACCGATTCGTTAAGCCGCAGCGAACCATCGGCCAACGGCAGCCAAAGTAACAACGGCATTTTGCTGGGCAGCAACCAACGCAATGGACGCACGTTACTGGAAGCATGATCGCTCGATGCGAAAAACCTCTCAGCCCAATCACGTATTTCGACCAACGAACCAATCGACCCGATGAACCGACTCGCCAAATCGCCAAACTCCAGACTTCGCACATTTAGCGCACTGTTCTTCAGTGTCGTGCTGATGTTTGGTGGAGCGTTCGCGGTGGAGGTTTCAGCGCAGTCCCAGCCAAATGCCAACCAGCCAACGATTGGTGGTTCGTCAATTTCGAATGAAAATCAAGCGGCAGGTTCTGGCAACCTGACCGACGTTCTGAATGTCGAAGAGTTCGTTGAGCCCGGCAAAATCTCCGGGACGTTCAAAACGATATTGTTGTTGGCTGTCATCAGTCTGGCACCCGCCATTGCCATGATGACAACCTCTTTTGTGCGGATCGTCATTGTGCTGGGGATCTTGCGGCAAGCCCTGGGCGCTCAACAAATCCCATCGACTCAAATCGTTACCGCTTTGGCGTTGTTCATGAGTTTCCTGATCATGACCCCCGTTTGGAACGAGGTGAAAACGGAGGCGATCGATCCGTACACATCCAGCGAAGTCGAGATGCCTTTGTCAGAGGCATGGAAACGAGGCTGTCGACCGGTCAAGAATTTCATGAGTCGGCAAATTGCCACAGCCGGGAACGTCGATGACATCTGGCTGTTTTACAAACACCTGCCCGAATCACAGCGTGAACAGCGGCCAGAGACTTTCGAAGACATTCCGATTCAGGTTTTGTTGCCGGCGTTCATGATCAGTGAATTGAAGATCGCCTTTCTGATTGGCTTTCAGGTCTTAATGCCTTTTCTGATCATCGATTTGGTCGTCACCAGTGTCACGACGTCGTTGGGCATGATCATGTTGCCGCCGACGATGGTCAGCCTGCCGTTGAAACTGATTATGTTTGTGCTGGTTGATGGCTGGAATCTGATCGTTGGAATGTTGATGGATAGTTTCAGCCCTTATTTGTGACCCGAGTACCGCAGCCATGGATCCCCAAATCGCCATTGAAGTCGCTCGTCAATCAGTTCATCTGATGATGTTGCTGGCCGCGCCGATCCTGCTTGTTGGACTCGCCGTCGGAATCGTTGTCGGTGTGCTGCAAGCGATGACACAAATTCACGACCAAACCGTCATGTTCGTGACCAAGTTGGTTGCGGCAGTGGTAGTAATCAGCATTTGCATGCCCTGGTTCGTCGAGCATTACACGGGATTTAGTCGAGACCTGATCCAGCAAATTCCTAATACTGTTTTTGACAGCGCTCAACGCTAAGGGTTGCAGGTCATGCGGAACGAGATTCTGGTCTCCTATTTCATGATGGCGCTTCCGGTGGTCGTGCGAATCGCCGCGATGGTCATGACGATGCCAGTCGTCGCGGGCAAAATCGTTCCGCCGCGGGTCAAGGCAGCACTTGTGATCTCGCTATCGGTGCTGATCATTCCAGCCGTCATCATGAACACCGAGCCATCTCAAACCGCGATCCCGGCAATTTCATACGCGTTCGGACTCGTCAACGAAGCCTTGATCGGTGCCTTGTTAGGCATGTCGTTGTCGGTCATTTTGGCGGCCGCACAACTGGCTGGCTCTCTGATCGAAGGACTCAGTGGTTTGTCGATGGCCGCCTTTGGTGCTCCCGCCGATGGCGACGCCGGCAACAGCCCTCTGGCAAAGCTGTTTTGGTGGACGACCGTTGCCGTTTTCGTAGCAGCGGGCGGACTGGGGCAAGTCGTCGATGGAATGTTGGGTTCGTTTACCGCGATGCCGGTAGGCACTGTAATTTTTGATCAGTCGTTCGTCGACTTTCTGGTTTCCTCAATCGGCTACGCATTTGAATTCGGGATGTCGGCTGCCTTGCCAGCGATCGCCGCGTTGTTGGTGGCATCGTTGGTGCTGGGTATGGCTCAACGAAACTTTCCGCAACTTGGCGGAATGCAAGTTGGACTCAGCATCAAGTCGATCTTTGGAATGACTGTGACATCCGTGGTTTTGCTGTCCGCACCATGGATCGTCAATGGTGGGTTCGAATTGACGATGAGCCATTTGCAAACTTTCATCCAGCAGTTCTCTGCCGGGCAAACTGGATAGGAAGGCGGCAACGTGGCAGAGCGAGAAGAATCGACACAAGACCCTTCGGCGAACCGCCAAAGACAAGCTCAACAAAAAGGCCAGTTCGCACGGAGCCGTGAATTCGCCGTCGCGGTTACCTGGCTGGCCGGCGTGGCATTGCTGGTTACGTTCGGATCAGCGCTATGGCAAGCGCTGCAAAAGTACGGCGTTGCCCAGTGGACAAGCACCGACATTTCGGTCGCGGCGAACGAAAACCTGGGATCAAGCGTCAACGCTGCCGAGTCGATATTCTGGTCGGGACTGTTGCCGATTCTGGCTGGCGTGGCCGGTGTGGCAGCGGTTGTTTGGTGGGGCCAGAGTGGTTTTCGCTTCTTTCCCGGACTCGCGGCCCCCGACGTTTCCAGACTTAGCCCCGCGCGGAATTTAAGTCGCGTATTCGAATCGGAGAGTTTCGTATCAGTCGCACTTGGTTTATTCAAGTTTCTTGGATTGCTGTTGGTTTCCGCCTGGATTTTGGTCGGCGACATCGAGACCATATCAAGTATGGGGCGAGGCCCGCTGGCCAGCAGCAGCCTGGTCCTGGCGGATTGGCTGGTTTCGGTTGTACAAAGGCTCTGCCTGGCCGCGGTCGTCGTGGGCTTGCTGGACTACGGCATCCGTTGGCAACTGAACCGTCGCGCTTTGAGAATGACGGATCAGGAAATGCGGGACGAGCAACGATCCATGGAAGCTTCGCCCGAAGTGAGTGCCCGCAGACGATTGATACGGCAACGTTAGTTCCGACCCGATCTTAGGCGAACCCGATCTCAGTAATCAGTGCGATCTGCTTTGGCTTGCCAATTTTCGAATGCAGTAGCCGCGGTCGGGCAAGGAAAATGAATCGTTGGAAGTTCCTTGCGCAATTCAGGAGCCCGTTTGACCTCTGCGTAAATTGCGGCGTCATCGAATCCAATTCTGGCGGCATCGCTTCGCGTGTTGGCAAAATAAACAGCATCCAGGCGAGCCCAGTAGGCAGCCGCCAAACACATCGGGCAGGGTTCGCAGCTGCTGTACAGGGTCAGTCCTTGCAGACTGAATGAGTTCAATGATTGGCAGGCGTCGCGAATCGCCAACACCTCGGCATGCGCCGTGGGATCGTTCGTTTCCAGAACTCGATTGAAACCCTGGCCAACGACCTTTGTACCATCCGCGATCACCGCGCCGAACGGACCGCCATGGTTTCCATCCATGCCTTGTTGAGCCAACGCGACGGCTCGCTGCATCATGTCCGCAACAATTGTTTCTTCACTCACGTTGTTCAACTTTCTTCGTGCTCGGTTTAGCTTGCGGCAGATACCCTGGAGTTCTCAACCGTTGGCCCGTCATAGCCAAATTGATCGATGTAGTCAGACCAGATCTCATCGATCTGTGACTCCGTCTCGACGGTCATACCGGTCTTGTTGGTGCGATGCGATTGACGGCTGGCCCAGAATTCCTGCAGCGCCGGTTTGACTGACTCGAATCCATCCAGATCAATCTTCGCATAGACCGACTCGATTTCTGAAACCGGGTCACTGACAAGATCCTCGAACCTCACCTGCACAATGTTCTCATCCGGAATCTGCTTTACCTGCGCAAAATAGCCTTCGTACATTTCCGAGTAGCATTTGTTCACATAGGCGGCCAGTTGGTCATCGTCTTTGGGTAATTGATAGCCCTGAACGTCAGCCAATGATCGCCACAGATGAATCGTCGAAGGGAAAATCTTGTGCGGGTGGCGTGTGATATGAACAAACTTGGCACCGGGAAACCATTTCGACAGGTAACCAATTCGGCCAGTATGCGTGGGCGACTTCAGGATCAACTGCTTGTTTCGTTTGTAAGTCAGCGTGCGGTAAAACCACTCCAGTGACTGCCGCAACGATTCGATATCCTCGTCTTTGGCGCGATGTAAATTTAACATCTCTACAAATTGCGGATCTTCATTGCAGAACGCGATTTGATAGTAGGGCGAGGGCGACCCCATGCCGATCAAAGCAAATTCATCTTCCTGGGGCAATGAGGGGCCGGCGGGCATCGAATCCATCGGACGCCGCTTCGGCAGCAGCAGCTTGGTCAGCGGCTGCAACAACGGACGCGAAAGCAGATGGTGAGTCGGCACGAAGCACTCAAACGTAGACGGCCAGGCAAATTGTTTGTCCAGACATAGCATTTCGTGTAACAGAGTCGTTCCGCTACGCCAATGCCCAATCACAAACACGGGTGGCTTGGCCAATTCGGTCGCCTGGATTTTCCGTTTCATCATCAGATGCTGCGCGGTCGCCAGACAACTGGTGGTCAAGGCACATCCGCCAACCAACACCGTCATCGCATATTTCGAAGGGTGGATTCGGAAGCGGTGTTTGGCCAACATCCGCGTGTAGTCGCCAAAGCGCATACCCGCCCAGAATCTGGGCGAATAGAACGGGTAGGGATTTGCACCGTTCTGGCAGTATTCGTTTTTTGGTTTTGGCACGGCTGACATTCGAAGATGGTCACGCGACGGTTCGAACAATAAGAAATGCAGACATTGAATGTGGCTCCTATTTTCGCACAAGCCACAGGGGTTGCGAGTCCAAATGGCTCAATTGCAGTGAAACAAATGCCTGAATCTCTGAAAGCCTGAAGCCTGAATAACAGAGTCAAAACGACCGGAATATCGGCTATGCCACGTCCTTGAGACGTTTTCCGTTGGCACGCAAATCGAACAAGCCAAAAATCTCCTCGCGAGACAGACCAACTTGAGCCGGTTCGTTGGTGTCCGACAAGACCGTCTCGAACAACTCTCGTTTGGCCTGCAGCACATCGTTGATTCGCTCCTCGATCGTGCCTTCGGAGATCATGCGAGTCACCGTCACGCTGCCCGTGGAACCGATTCGATGGGCGCGATTGATCGCCTGATCCTCAACGGCCGGATTCCACCACTGATCGAACAAAAAGACGTAGCGACAAAACTGCAAGTTCAACCCGACGCTACCCGCTCCGTAGCTCATCAACAGCACGTGACGATTCGGATTGTTTTTGAACTCGTCCAACACACCGTCTCTGTGTTTCGAAGGGATCTTGCCGTGGTACTGCAATGGATTGGCTTCGGGAATTCGCTCGGCAATTCGCTCGACTGTCTTGACCCATTGGCTGAACACAATCGCCTTTTGCCCACTGGCGATCACCTCCTCCAAATTGGATTTTAATTGTTGCAGCTTGGCACTGTTACCAGTCGCTGGATCGAAATTGCAAATCTGCTTCAGCCGCAACACCAGTTCAAAAACGTGAGTCACGGTGATGGAATCGCCCATGTCATTCAAGGTGACAACCCCGTCTGATTCGGCCTGCTCGTAAGTCGTTTGTTGATCCTCGTGCAACAGCAACAGCTCGTCCCGACTGAGCAGCGGAGGCAAATCGGTCAACACTTCCGTTTTTGTGCGACGCAAAATGTGATCGCGAACCGCACTACGCAAGGCCCGCGTCTCCATCCCGGGTGACAGGTAGCCCGGTGAAAGAAATTCGAAGATCCCGACCAAATCGTCGGTACTGTTTTCGATGGGAGTCCCGGTCAACGCCCAACTTCTTCGCCGGGGCAATTCGCACACCGCCTTGCTGGTTGCGCTCAGACGATTCTTGATCCGCTGGGCTTCGTCCAGCACAATCAGGTCGTAGTCGATTCCGGCTTGCTGAATGGCTGGCAGATCTCGATTCATCAATTCATAATTGGCAATCTTGACTGGCATGTCCTGATTGTCCCAGAGGTATTTTCGCTTGGCTTGATTCCCTTCGACCACGCAAACTGGAATCTCTGGCGCCCAGGTGTTGAATTCACGCACCCAGTTGGTAACCAAAGGCTTGGGACACACCAGCAATATTTGTTTCAGTTGCCCCGACCGTAACAGCAGACGGACAGTGGTGATTGTTTGCATCGTTTTCCCGAGCCCCATTTCATCTGCCAGGATCGCGCTGTGCCGCAGGAACAGAAATGCAACACCGCTGTACTGGTGAGCAAATGGAGGAAACGGAAACTCAATCGTAGAATCCTGAAGTAGCGATTCCAGGGGAGGTTGCAACATGCAAAACAAACGGTCTTCCAGCTTGACCATGTCTCGTGGTGGTTTCAATCGAGTGACCGTTCGTGTTCCGCCATCGGCGGTTTTCCTGGAAGACGAGACCGCTGCCCGCTGGTTGGCAGGTTTAGCCGGCTTGGCAGGAATCGATGCCGGCGCGGCCGTATTGGATTGAAACTGAAAACTGCGAACCTTGATTGGCGGAAATGGAAATCGAATAGTCGCCACGACTGGTGGCTCGACCTGCAAATCGATTTGCCGGGAGTTCACCGCAGCAAAGTCACCTGCTTGATTGGTTTCACGAATCATCGATGCCCTGGCCTTCCTGGCCGATCTGGATATTCCCGGTTTGGTTCGCAATGGATGCCCACCGAAGGCATCAATTTAGGTTTTATGTCGAGTCATTCCGTTGACTATCGACCGACTGAATGTGCCTCATTGATGGCCGCTTCAATGCGTTCGAACGGTTCGTTCAAGTCCAGCGATATCTGCTGCAGCCAATCGTCAATCAATCCGGAATCCGCCTGGTTCGCCGCCTTCCAACTGACTCGGTTTTCCCTAGCTGATTGAATCAAAGCGACCGGCGATTTGACTTTGGCATGCAAGCCGATCGCTGCAACTTGATTTACCAGGATCAACGCCGGATCCGATTTCGCTTTTTGGATCAACGGCGGTCCGATGTGCTCGGCGTAAAGAAAAGGCTCCAGTGACTGCCCGTACAAAATCGTTTGTGCGTTTTCTGGCTTTACGGGCAGAGTGCAATGAAACTCAATCGGGCGACCGATCCGATTCAGGACCAACAGCCCCCCACAATAGCCAATCGAATCGACCTGAATCACACTGTAGAACCCGACAACGTCACAAACCGACCTGGCGACTTTTGGAGGCCCAGCGACTGCAGGATCCGTGACGACCACGGAACTTCCGGATTCAGAATCTTTCAACATCTTGATCAATTGCCGTCTGTGAACAGCAATAACTTCCGCAAAAACCGCACGTTGTATCTCTCGTTACCTGAAAAGATCGACAAGGCATTCGCGGCGACTTTAGTCGTGCAGAAACATGATGTCGTTGAATGGTAAGGTTTTTCCGAATACTTCGATTGTCGGAAGTGAACGAGACAGTTGGTCCTGTTGTCTTGCTTACGTTGTTTTGGTCAACCCAACCGATTGGTGAATGCACTGCATGCAAGACTTCGACAATTTGTCAACGGTCAAAAATCATTGGGGAATAAAAAACGATGCGAGAGTATACGGGCTGTAATCAACAATAGGGTTTTTCATATTATAGCTTGGTAAAGTTTGTGGAACGTCTCGTTTGTGTACGCATGCATTCAAAAAACAGACGAATCAATCGGATGTTTCTAAAGTCATTCTCGACAGTGTTGCCAAGCGTGTTTATACTGGTGGTGTATCTCAAAACTTTGCACCTTCCGTCGGAGCCAAAATGAATCAAGGCCCTCAAGATCTCTCTCAAGTCTTTCACCTGGACGTCTCCGCAGGAAATGAAAACCCAAGCGTCAATTCCGGTGGCCAATCCGAAATTGCTGAACTGCTTCGTCAATTAGTTGTTGGTCAGGATCGGCAAAACGAGTTGCTGGAAGACATGGTCGACCAGATGAACGCCGGCCAGCGTCAACGTGCTGCAGAACTGGGGCAGTGGAAAGAAGCCAATCCAATTCTGGCTCGACGATGTCGCGCGGCAGCCGAAGCCTTGGGACAAGTTCAAACCGAATTCATCGAGAACATGACTTACGAGATCAACGAGAATCACGAAGGAATGTTGGAAGGCGAGTTCATTCTGAATGAATTCGTGGATCGCTTCGGACCTCGTTTGGCTCATTTGAACGGAGTCCTGCAGTTGTTGTCTCAGCTAAGCAGCATGCCAGGTCACAACAACCAAAATCACTAGTCAGAGTGACGAATCAACATACATTTAGACCGGGTGCCTTGATTGGCACCCGGTTTTTTTATTGAGCAATGATCAAACTTGCAGAGCGAATTGCCCGTGAATCATGACCAACCGGAACGGCTGAACCGAAACTATGAACTGGTAACATGCCAGACGCCTGACACGGTCAAGCTGCATGGTTTGTTTCAGGCGGCTTGTGACGACGATGCTCCCGTAGACGCAGCCGTGATTCTGCACGGTCTGGGCGGCAACTGTTACAGCTCGTCACTAAACCTGCGACTGGCCGACGCACTGCGAGACAGTGGCATTGCCGTGGTGCTGGGAAACACACGAGGCCATGACGGCATCAGCATGAGTCCGGTTTCCGGCCGAGCCCAAACGATCGGAGCTGCCTATGAGATCGTTGACGATTGCAAAAACGATGTAGCGGGCTGGGTGAATTGGTTGGTCGAAAAGAAGGGCTACGAAAAGATAGCGTTGGTCGGGCACAGTTTGGGCGCGATCAAGTCGCTGTATGCGTACGCAAATCTCCCCGACGATACTGGAAAAGTTCATGAAGCCGTCCGCATGATCATTGGTTTATCTGCAACCAGGCTTTGCCACGGTCAATTTCTGAACTCAAACCGCGCCGACGACTTTCGTAAATGGTACGACAAAGCGGTTAGCCTGGTCGAAGCTGGGCGGCAACAAGAATTGATGCAAGTTGAATTTCCGTTTCCCACGCACATGGCCGCCGCTGCCTATCGCGACAAATACGGGCCAGAAGATCGTTACGATTGGACACGGTATGTCGATCAAATCGACGTCCCCACATTGTTGCTGTTTGGCGAGCGAGAACTGGCCGATAACGCTGCCTTTCACGGACTGCTGGATCAAGTCAATGAAATCGCCAATCAGCATCGAAACTTCCAGGTCGAAGTTATCGAGAGCGCCAATCATTTTTACGCAGGCGTTCACTGGCGTGCCACCGATGCAATTCAGACATGGTTGCGCGAAAATTCCCAGCTTCAGGATTAGCCGACGTTACGCATACGTCGCAAATGCTTGTGAATCGCGATCGTCCAAGCGGACAGAATCGAAAACGGTACGGCCAGCATGACGACGATACTCCAGGCAAACCCGAGAGACATCCCGTTGCTGTTTTGAGAGACCGCCGATTTGCAATTAGGACAAGCGGAAACGACTTCCGTCAGGCAAAACGACAGCAGGATAAAAAGGCAGGCCAGACAGGTCGCTCGAATTACAATCTTTTGAATCATGGCTTCAAGAATAGTTGGCTGACGCCCCGACCGCTACCCCGGTAGATGATACGCCGCTTGCTTGCTGGTTACTCGCTGGTTTCGACGACTTCAAAATCAACAACGGGTACTTCTTCTTTGTTGAGCTGATCGATCAGCTTCAACATTTTGTCCGATTCTCCTGGCGTCTGCCAATCGAATCGGCCGCGGACATTCCCCCATCGATCGATGACCGCCAGAGTTGAAGAATGGTGCTCGCCGTGAGCCAGCAGCAACAGGAATTCGCTGCCGATACGATCGATATAGGTTTTGTCACCCGTCAGGAAAAGCCAATCATCTTCGGCATCGTACTCCTTGGCGTAAGTTCGCAGCACCTCGGGAGTATCTTCCTGTGGTTTCGTGGTAATACTAACCAGCCTGGCTTTGCGGCCAAACAACTGCGGCTGCAACTGCGACAGAAACTTGTTTTGTTTAGGGCAAACGGTTCCACATCGTGAGAAGAAGAAACTGGCGACCCAAACCGTTCCAGTCAGTTCTCGCGAATGGAACTTCTGGTCATTCGAATCGGTCAATTCGAAATCCTGAAGCCATGGCAGAGCCGAAGACTTGTCGCGGAGCGGGTGTGGCAAACTGGCAATCACATTTCGCGTGGTAACCTTCTTGTCGACAGGTGGTTTTGTTTCAGCAAGGACCTCATCCATTACTTCGTTGAAGCGTTTCATTTCGCGCGGATCGTCCCACTTGAATCGATCGCGGTATCGCCCCCAGCGGTCGATCAAGAAAATGTCTGGCGTGTGATGATCACCGTCTACTCTGGTCAACAATTGATTGGTTGCGATTTCGTTGATGACATGCTGCTTGCCCGTCAGCAACAACCACTTGTCCGACGACTCTTCGAAACTATCAAGGTACTCTCGCAAGACTTCGGGCTGGTCGTATTTGGCATCAACCGACATACCAATAAAAGTGGCTTCCGAGTCCTTGTAGCGGTTGGCCAGGCGACCAATTTGCTTGTTCAAGTCCCGGCAAATTGTTGGGCAGCGAGTAAAGAAGAAACTCAAGACATACGGTTTGCCAGCCAGGCTACGGCTATCAAATTCCTCACCACTTTGTTCCGTTAAAACAAACTGCTTTGTGAGATGAGGCAGGCGGCGCCATGGCAAGTCCTCTGCGAATTCACGACCGTCAAAGTCTTTTGGCAACACGGCAGCAGAATTTTGAGACTTCAGGTGCTGGTAGATATAGAAGCCGCCATACACCAGGACCAAAGCCCAAAGCACCAAACCGATTCGCTTGAAATTCATCGCGTCAGACTCCGTTTCCTAAATCCTGATCCGCTTGTCGAACCGACAGGTAGATTACAGGTAGATAAACCAAAAGATGGCTAACCAGACGGCGTCAACAAATTGCCAATACATGCTTGTCACAAACAACGCCGGGGCTCGTGCAGAATCCAGTTTCCTGGGCAACCACCAAAATAGAGCCAACAAGCCACCAATCAGATGCAAAGCGTGAAATCCAGTCGTCAATAGATAACAACTCATCCATGCCTGGCCGTTTGGAATAACCACTGGTAAACGCAAGTCATGTTGTTCGTTGTAGCCTAGTGGTCCATCCTCGGGAGCAAACGGAGTCATCAAGTTTTGTTTTCGCCCTTCCATTGGCACTAGCAGCGATTCAATCCGTTTGATCTCAACGTCCAAATCCACCTGTTGTTGTTTCTTGGTTTCCAGCCAATCCTGTTTCTTCTTGACGCCTTCCAACTCACTTTCTGAGGGGGGCAACAGACGGTACGGCTCCAGTTCCGCTTCCTGATTTTGAATCTGCTCGACGACCATTTCCGCACGGCGTTTCAACAGGTCCCTCCGTTCCCCCAGGATCGCCAATCCTGTTTGAATACCATTGAACTCCGGTTCGAAAACGACATCAATATTCCGTTCCGTATCCGGATGAGGATAGATCTGCCAAGCCATCAGGTTGATACTTAGCATCGCGAAATAAGTTGTTTTGTCACGACCAGCGTGCTCGTCCGTTTCACCCGCCATGTATTTCTTCAACGAATACAGCAGGTCCAGCCGCTCCTGTTGCTCGGCCCGCTGCGCTTCAGACAATTCCGCAGCGACATTGCCAGTCGAGTCATTCGACTTCTTCGATTGCACAGACACCTGTCGCTCAAGGTCGGCGATCGAATCCTTGAGTCGTTTATTGACGTTGGCCAGGTATTCGAAATCGGCCTTGTCATGCAATTGCTTGACTCCGGGTATCGGCATCAAACCGACTTTGTACTTGCCGTAATACTCGTACGATTTGACTCCCAGAAAAGAAATTCCCAGCACCACAGTCAGCATCAACCACAACTTGGCCGCTGCAGGTCGATCTTCTGAAGCTGCACGATGTGACGCCCAAATCGCGAATCCGGAAAAAACCAGAATCAGTGTATTGAGGATCCCGACGAACACCGAAACATGCATGACCGTTGGACTTGGCCAGTCGGTGCCCTGGCTGGATAGACGAAAGATCAAATAAGTCGCCACAATCGCGACAAACAACATGATCTCGGTCGAGATAAAGACCCACATTCCCAGTTGGCCAACCGTCATGGGTGGGCGGTCGGTGGCTTGCGAATCAGCCACAGCCTCCGGAGATTTCGAATTGGATTTTGACTTTGCCACTCGTCACTTGCCTCAATGGGATAGCAATTTTGTCTGTCGTTGGCCGCTCTATAACATCGCTCGAACGGAAAGCACGACAAGGTAAGCGGTTAGATACAACAATGAAACTCGAAACAGTTTTCTTGAGGTATCTTCATTTACTTGCTTGAAAAACCGGATCGAATCTCGCTGGTACCAAAGCCCCAGCATCAGCACGATCAAGGTCAGAATCCAGGCGACCACGGCAGCCACGCCCACCAGACCTGTCGGCCAAACCGCCAACAGTGTGACAGGAATTAAAGCTGCTGCGAAAACAATCGCATGCCAACCGGCCAAACGTCCGGTATCGTCTACGGTCGTCGCCATTAGCACGTCAGCACTGCGGTAGTCGTCGCGATAGAGCCATGCAATGGCCATGAAATGCGGAAATTGCCAAAGCAACAATACGGCGAACAGTAGCCAGGCCCCAATTGTAATTTTGCCATCACAGACGGCCGTGCTGCCGATCAGGACTGGCAGCGCACCAGCCACAGCACCGACATAGGTGTTCAACCAGGTTCGAAGTTTTAGCGGTGTATAAATCCAGACGTACATCAACCAGTTAACACCGGCGATCGTTGCCGTTTGCCAATTGGTCAAAGCAATCAACCAGGCGAGACCTGCACCGAACGTCACGGCTCCGAAAACAGCGACCTGCAACGCCGAAAGTCGCTGGGCCGGTAATGGTCGCTTGGCCGTGCGAGGCATCAACCAATCGACATACCGTTCCAGGTATTGATTCATGGCACAGCCACTTGCTGAAACCAACAGCAAGCCAATCATCGCGTGGACCAACAACCAGGTTGTCCCGCCCACGGCCGACGGCAACGAAACCAATCCCGCCACTGCAACGGTCAGTAACACCATCACCGAAATGCGAGGCTTGGACAACGATACAAAGTCGCTTAACACGCTTTGCTGCTCCGCAATATCTGAGTTATTTAAACCGGAATCGGTTACCAGATTGGTCGTCACGTTGTGATCTCCAGTTTCGGATTAGCATTCGATTGAATTACAGTTGCCGGTTCGCGTGCCGTTGATTCCATGGTTCGGATTCGGATCGAGCGGCACAGGATGAACGTCAGGATCGCCAGGATCAAGGATCCCGTTGCCACGTGAGCTGTGACGATGCTGGTTTGAGCAAAGTCTTTCTCGGCCACGACAAAGCCTGATGCGAACTGGCTGCCGGCACCGCTTCCGGTCCCGCTACCCATTCCAAGTGGCAAACCGTATTTGACAACCCATGAACCAACGCCCAGCCCAATTTGCACCGTGACACAAAGCAGCAAACCGAGCCCGTACCTGGCAAATCCAAGTCGCCTGAGTGTTGGAGCCAGGCAAACCGTACCCAACATGATACTGCCAATGAAGATGATCGCTGCCGTCAAAACATGGGCGACAATCAGATTCTGAAAAAACATTGGCGAGGCATCTACGGACACATGCCGCATGTTGGCACCCAGAATCAACTGGGCCGTACATACCAGGAGCATAATCGATGACATCCAAATGATCGAGAAGCTGGTTTTTTGGGGTAAACGTGCTTCCTGAATTCGTTCGTTGGAAAGCCACCAACGTGAGGAAAAAACCCACATCGAGATAACCAGCATGAAATATACGGGTCCGGTACAGCCGTGAATCATCGCCAGGTTAACGTCAGCCATCAAAACCCGAACTCCGCCAAGCAGGCCCTGCAACAACACCATCCCCAACGTCAACCACGACAGGATGACGAACCAGCCCCGTGTGTCACGTCGAGCGACAACCACTGTCAAAATCAATGTCACCAACCCGGCAATCGAAGCCAGCAAACGGTGGCCATGCTCGACAAACAAATCCCAGGGGCCAAAAAACCAATCGTACATCGGATACAGAAACAGATTGTAGCCAAACGTATTCGGCCAATCCGGCACGGCCATGCCGGCGTCGGTAGTCGTGACCAATCCGCCAACCCAAATCAGCGGAAATACAATCAGAACCAACAGCGTTGCCAACCGATGTGTCGCGGGTTGATAGGTGGCCGCCGCGGCGGAGTCCATCTGTTTATTGTCAGGGAGTTGTTTACTCATCTCACGAAGCTTCAGAGGAATCGTCGGCGTTGGTTTCGTCAGTGTCGACTCTGGTACCATCATCGGCCTCACCCGATTCGTATTCAGGTTTGACCGGTGCTTGAGTCACACTTTCTGCTGAGTCGTTGTTTTCGGCATCACTCATTGGATCACCCTGCGGCCAATAATCTGCCAGGTGATCCGGGTTGCTGTATTCGTAGGCGCCTCTGGAAACACTTGGAATCTGATCGAAGTTTTCATGTGGAGGTGGCGAGCTTGTCATCCACTCCAAAGTATTGGCATTCCATGGATTATTGCTGGCACGTTTCCCCGCCAGGATACTCCAAAAGAAATTGATAACGAAAATCAGCTGGGTGATCGCCAGCGCAAAAGCGCAGTAAGTGATCCAGCGATTCAAAGGCAACAAATCCTGAAACTGTCCCGTGTGGTACGGATCTGCCGAGCGTCGCGGGAACCCACGCCAGCCAAGGATATGCATCGGAAAGAAAGTACCGTTCAGAAACACGAACGTTAACAGAAAATGCAGCTTTCCCAGACCTTCATGCATTGTTCGGCCAAACATCTTTGGAAACCAATAACAGATCGCACCGAACACACCCATAATCGTGCCGGCAAACAACACGTAGTGAAAATGCGCGACAATGTAATAGGTATCGTGCACGAACTCATCAACGGTATTGGCCGCCATCAGGATCCCCGACAGCCCACCGATGATAAACATTGACACAAAAGAAATCGAAAACAACATTGGGGTGGTGAAGTGAATCCGCCCGCCCCACAAAGTGGCCAGCCAGTTGAAGACTTTCACGCTACTGGGCAACGCAATCAACATTGTCGAAACCATGAAGATCGTGCCCATCAACGGGTGCATCCCGGACACGAACATGTGATGGCCCCAGACCAGGAATCCCATCAGTGAGATCCCGCAGACCGAGTAAACCATCGGCCGATATCCGAACAATGGTTTGCGTGCGAAACAGCTGAGAATATCCGAGACCATTCCCATGGCTGGCAGGATCATGATGTAGACCGCCGGATGAGAATAGAACCAGAACAAGTGTTGCCAAAGCAACGGCTGGCCGACTGTTCCAGCCGTTTCCACTCCGTTTATCGTCAGTTGGGACGGGATGAAAAAACCGGTGCCAACGTGCCGATCCATCAACTGCATCACCAACGCAACGGTCAGCACGGGCAGGGCGAGGGCTTGCAGGATGGCGGTGACCAACAACGACCAAATCGTCATCGGCAACCGAAACATCGTCATCCCGGGGGCTCGCATGAACAGAATCGTTGAAATGTAATTGATCGAGCCCAGAATGCTGCTGAAGCCAACGAACAGCAGACTGATCAGCCACAACGATTGCGCCCAACCGCTGCCGGGCGCTGCATTCCAGACGGCGGACAGAGGTGGGTAGGAAGTCCAACCTGCGGCCGGGCCGTAGCCTGGAGCGAAAAAGGCCAGGGTCAGGAATCCGAATGCCGGCCACATCATCCAGTAACTCAACATGTTGAGTTTCGGAAAGGCCATGTCCCGCGCGCCAATCATCAATGGGATCAGGTAGTTGCCAAAGGCACCCAGCAAAATCGGAATGACCACGAAGAAAATCATGATCGTGCCGTGCATCGTGAACAGCATCGTGTAGAACTCGGGCGGTATCTGACCACCTTCCGATTCGAACAACCAGGCACCCAGTATCGGCACCTCAGTCCACGGCCAGGCCAACTGCCAGCGGATGGCCATTGCCAAAAGTCCACCGACCGCCATCCAAATCAATGATGAGAACAGGAACTGCAACCCGATCACCTTGTGATCCACGCTGAAAATGTAACGACGTACGAAACCGGGCCGTCGTGTTTCAACGGTGGGTTCAGTTTCTGTTGTGGTTTCGTTGTCAGTCATTTTTTCCAGCGTTCAGCGGCGGCAATCAGACAGCAGCAGTTTCAATCAATAACCGCGTCTATAATATTCATTCGAGATCCAGCCGACGAAGTCCCTGCCGGACAGCACCCTCATCCGAGCGCTCATTCGATAGTGGCCCCAACCACAAAGTTCCATGCAATTGACCTCCCACTCTCCGGGTTCATTGACTGTAAACCAGATGCGTGGTGATAGTCCGGGCACGATATCCTGTTTCAGTCGCAATGGGTTGATGGCGAAGCTGTGAATAACGTCTTCAGAAACCAAATCCATCACCACTTCGGTGCCTGCCGGAATAACGAGCAGATTTTCGGAGATCAAATCGTCGGGCGTGTCGAAGCGAAGGTCTGGTCCAGGGTATTCGAATCGCCAACCGTATTGATACGCCACCGCACGAGCGAACGGCGGAATATAGTCCTCATCGTCCTCTTCACCAGGTTCCACCAGGAACATCGGATGGTCCTGTTTGTTGGCAGTCCAGTAGGGCAGTTGGTGAAGCGAAAGGAATACCAGAATGGCCGCCGGAGTCGCCGTCCAGACCAATTCCAGCCACAGATTTCCCGAACGATAGCTTGCCTTTTCACGCTTGCCAGCGCCAAACCGAAACAAGATAAAGGCCAACAACAGCCCCGTCCCGGCAAACACGACACCTAAAATCACATGGATCATGTTGAAAAGATAATCAACGCCCTCGGCTCTGGGGCCGATGCTGGGCGGAAGCCACGCATTTTGCAAGCCGACCCCGAAGGCAGCGCCTAGAACAATCGCGACACCCATGATCGGGACAGCGAGAAACAACAGACTCCAAAATCGCTCCAACGTCTATTCCTTTCGAACCACGCCATCGACTTTTTCGTATGACAGGTCAAGAACATAGGCGATCAGAGACCAGATATCCTCATCCGACAAATTGGCATTTGCCGCCATCGGCGTGCCTTCGATTCCCACTTTGATACGGCGGAACAAATCGTCTGGTGAACTGCCGCCACGAAATACGCGATGTCGCAGGTTCCGCGGACGAATTTTCCGAGGCTTCAAAGCGCCGATGTCGGTGTATTCTTTCAAATCTTCCGGCTTGTTCAAATCGACATTGCCACGCTTCAACCATTCGTTGGTCCAATCGTCGTAGTTTTCGGTTTGACCATCGCCGACACCCGTTTCACCATGACACTGAACGCAGTTCGCCTTGCCATAAAAGAGTTGCTTGCCAGCGTTTGCAAAACTGTTGCGATAGTTCTGGAAACCGGCTGGCACTGCAGGGACCAGGACGAGTTTAGACTGTGCTCGTTTCCACTTATTCAGAATCGGTGAGATTCTTTCGACGATCAATTCCAACTGGAATTCGTAATCATCAGGTTCGGTTGAATCTTTGGAAGACATCAACGACTCGTCGTCTTCAAGAATCGCCATGTCGTCCAGCAGAGCGCGTTCCACTTGTCCTCGAATACTGAGGTACTGAACGTAAGCGACCAATGCGTCGATCTCTTCTTCCGGTAGCAATGCAAATGAGGGCATCGATGTGCCGGCAATGCCACGCTGCAATGTGTATTTAAGATCTTCCGGCAGTGGTGGATGAAAGGTCTTGGTCGATTTGAATTTAAATTTGCCCAGCCGGAAATCGCGAGGATACGGATTCATGAATGAGGCCGTCGGTCCCGCGCCGTCGCCGGTGATGCCGTGACAATGAGCACAGTGTTCGCGATACAATCCCAGACCCTTGCCTTCCCGGTCACTGGAAACTGGCCCGGCCGAACTGACCAAGTGTTGCATGTCGATGAAATCCGCACCGTAGGGTAACCTGGGATCGGACGGCGTTCCGAACAACGCGGTCATCACGTTTCCAAGTTCCTTAACTCGTTCGGCAGGAATCTCGTCGCCGTCGCGGAGTTCTTTTTCCAGCGTCAGCTTGTGCACTTCGTTTAAACGAAACTGAGGTTGTTTCGAGCAACCGCTAACCGCGAGCGACAGAATGACGGCCAGCAACGTCACCAAAAGACCAAGCCGCGCAACGGGATAGGCTAGTAGAGGGTTAGTCGATTCGCAGCCAGACGCCTTCATTTTCGTGGTTTCGATCTGATCCGATGTGGATGGATGCATTGCCGACCAATGCATTTGTATTCCTTGCTTTCACGCTGTACAGAACAGAATAACGTGCGAAACCCTCGGGCATAAGAAGTCAGTTTCACATGCTCGACGTTTTCAGGTGAATAATCGTTAAATGGTAGCGATATTCACACCGAACCGTATCAGACAGCAGCCGATTAACCGGATTCAGAGAATTCATTCAGGTCCTGCCGCAACGACTCGGCCGTTTCCGGATCGTAGGGCAGTTCAGAGGGCATTTGCCGCTGGCAACCGAGAGACAATGCACCAACCAGCGTCACCAGAAACAGCAGCATCCAAAGCCCCGACAGCCGATACAGGCTTGATCCCGTCGACGTCGTCAGACGCGAAGCTTCTTTCGCTCGAATTGTCCGAAAATTCCTGCGCATGGTCTGCAACAACTTTTCCTTCGGCTTAGTCTTTCAGCAGAATCTCGGCGGGAATCGTCAACTCGCCCAAGTCCAGCGTACCGCCATCTGGAATCGTGACTTTCACTTCGCCACGTCTGCCGACAAAGTCCTTGCCGTCTTGCTGCAACCCTTTCAGGAAACCTGGTTTGGTATGCCAGAACTGGAATGTCCACTCGCCAGCCGGCAAGTTCTCGATTTTGAAGTTTCCATCGGCGTCGGTAATCGCCGCGTACGGCTCGTCACGGACCAGCACCAGTGCCTCCATCCATTTGTGAGCGTCACACTTTACGATGCCCGGCACACGGCTGGCCTCTTCGACCTCGATATCCGTTGTTGCACCGGCACCCAGACTAGCGTTATCCTCGAAGTTCATCGTCACAATGTGACAATTGTGTCCGATGCGATCCGAGTTCTTGAAAGTAATCGATCGGCCGGTTCTCACGAACAACGCCCGCGGCTCGAACCGACAATTCACGTTGTCCAAAACGACTTTGGTTTCCGCTTCGTAGGATGGATGAACTTCCGGACGTTTGCGATCGCCACGTCCGAAATACATCATAACGTAAGCATCCCGCAGCTGACCCTCGGAACCGACCAGCAACTCGCGACTCTTGAATTCCTGACCAGTGTCTTCGCAATACTGGCGGTCAGCGGTGTCCAGGGTCAGATCCTCAGGCATCGGGATCTCGCCCTTGACGACGATCTTGCCTGTCATGTGACCCCAACCTGAATCTTGAGCTTTCACATTGCACGGATTGAGAAAAAGAACGGCACAGCCCAACAGGGTGACCCAGTTCAGGTTTGAAAATATTTGAAGATCTTTGGGAAGCATTGATTTGAATTCCAGGTTCAGTAGTTGTTTCTGTCCCTAGTATAACCGAATTGAGTGAATTTCCAGATCAGAGGTCGGATCCAGGAGAATTTTCGCCAGACTTCTTCGGGAACGATTTCGCTTCTAGTCATAGTGTCCTGGTGACTCTAGAATCCAGCGTCTCGTGATTGCTCGTTACCGCAGCGGTGA
This sequence comes from uncultured Pirellulaceae bacterium, assembly GCA_964588195.1. Lineage (GTDB taxonomy): Bacteria > Planctomycetota > Planctomycetia > Pirellulales > Pirellulaceae > CAJQPP01. The sequence goes on from CAZPOL010000014.1 coordinate 45,323, forward strand.
TTGCAGTGACCAATCCTCTGGCCACCTTGATTCGTGGCCCTTCAATTCATCCCAAACGGCAAGAATTCTCCGCATGAAAGTACTCGTTGTTGGCAGTGGTGGGCGTGAACACGCTCTGGCCTGGAAAATCGCGCAAAGTAATCGAGTGGACCGTGTCTTTTGTGCGCCCGGAAATGCTGGCACCGAAGTGGACGCTGAAAACCTGGACATCCAGGCGACCGACATCCCGGCGTTGATTGAATTCTCAAAGCAGAACCGCATCGATCTGGTCGTGGTGGGACCGGAACAGCCGTTGTGCGATGGCATTGTGGACGCCATGAAGGAGAGTGGAATCCGGACTTTTGGGCCCGCACGCAATGCTGCTCAACTGGAAGGTAGCAAGGCATTCTGCAAACAAGTGCTTCGAAAAGCCAACGTTCCTACGGCTGACTTCCATGTTTTCCAAAACCCGCAAGACGCCGAGCGATTCGTCACTGAACGATACGAAGAGACTCCGGACGATGTGCCGCTGGTCGTCAAGGCGGATGGCTTGGCCGCCGGCAAGGGCGTTTTGATTTGTAGCACTCGCGACGAAGTATTTTCGGCGATCGATCAGATCGCTCGACAAAAAGAGTTCGGCGAGGCCGGACGACAGATCGTGATTGAGGAACGATTGAGCGGTTTGGAAGCAAGCGTTCTGGCCATCACTGATGGCAAAACAATCGTCACCTTGCCTGCGGCTCAGGATCACAAACCGGCATACGACGGAGACAAGGGACCAAACACGGGCGGCATGGGGGCGTATAGCCCGACGCCGTTGGTCGACCAAAAAATGTTTCACTGGATCGAACAGAACGTGTTGCTGCCAACGGTCCACACGATGAAGCGTTCGCGAACGCCATTCCACGGCTTGCTGTACGCCGGCATGATGCTGACACCCCAAGGCCCCAAAGTACTGGAATACAACGTCCGGTTTGGTGACCCCGAATGCCAGCCGCTTCTAATGCGAATGAAGAGCGATCTGTTCGAGTTGTTGATGGCCGCCGTCGATGGAACTCTGGCAGACTTTGGAAACGTGGAATGGGATCCGCGCACAGCGATCTGCGTCGTGATGGCCTCCGAGGGTTATCCGTCCAAATACGAAAAGGGGCATGTGATTCGAGGGCTGGACGAAGCCGCCGCGATTGAGAACTCAAAGGTATTCCATGCCGGTACGCGATCTGATGAATCAGGAATCGTGACAAACGGCGGAAGAGTGCTGGGCGTTACCGCGCTGGGCGATTCGGTTGCCAATGCCAAGCTGCAGGCGTACAAAGCGGTCAAATGCATTCGCTGGGAAGGTGCTTGGTGCCGTAAGGATATCGGTGACAAAGCGATGCAATCGCAAGGCGTTTAGATAGAGCAAGGAGTTTAGAAACAGCGGCCGAGACTCATTGATCGAATAGATCATCGGCCAGATCATCCATGTAGCCCGGTGGAAAAATTTCACCCGAAGCGTCTGCCGCCAGGTCGTCTGATTTGGAACCCGTCGTTTTGTCCGCGTCACGGGCCTTGCCTGTTCCGTCTGCGATCGATTCGCTGGCGTTTGTCGAATTGGCTGGATTTGGTTTTGCAACGCGGCGTCTGCCCGGTACCGAATCCGCAGGTTCGACCTCCAGCGTCCAATCATCGATTGCGAACTCGTCCTTCCAGTAAGCAGCGCTCGCCATGTCTCCACTGAGTTGCTTCTCATTGGCTTCGGACGACTCCGATTCGTCTTTGCTCTTTTCCGACTGCGGCCGCCGACTTTGAAATTGATCGATCCAGTCGTCAGCGTCCACTGCAGTGGCTCCGCGTACGGTCGCGGAACGCTGAACTTGATGGTCGGATGAAACCACCGTCAATTGACGTGGCGCCGAATGCCTGGCGATCAACAGACCAATCAGCTCGTCGGCGCTGTCGTGTTGATTGGCAAACTCGACCATCACCTCATTGACTGTCATTCGGCCAGGCAAGTTCGGTTCACTGGAATCGAAGACGACGATCGTACGGCGTCGGTCATCGACATCCATGTGCTTGACGAGTAAACCGAGCAATAAATTGCGAGCCTTTTCCAGTGTGCCCGGGCCAACTTTTCGACTATCGATGTAGCCGTTGACATGCAACACGTTGTAGCCGTCGATAATCGTAAATTGCTTCGCCAAAACTGGTCACTCATCGTCGGTGTTCAAAACCGGGTATTAAAGCAAGGCTCAAGGTGACCAATGTAATGACTGACCGGGCACAAGAAAGGGTCAGCGCAAAAACAAAGCCAATCCTGATCGACTGGCTTTATGACTTGAATGCAAATTGAATGCGACTTGATGGCAATTCTTTTTTTAGTTTGCCTAGCGTTTTCTTCGAATCATCAACCCGCCACCTACGGCCAGCCCAAAAGCGATTAGCCCAAATGCAGTTGGCTCGGGAACACTTACGGTCTGCGAGTCGCCATTCACTATCCGTTCGTCGATGTTCATCAGTTGCTCATTCGTCAACTCGACGACATTAACGGCTGTGGTTTCCTGGACAGTTTCCTCAGGAGTTTCCTTGCCGACTTCAAACGGCTCAGCGGTGGCATTTACCACACAGAACGCCGTCAATACGGCGAACACAGCCAATAAAAGAGGCGCTCTCATAACCAACCAACAACGGAATAGATTCGGGGAGGTAAACTTGGTGCGGTCTCAGTATAAGCCGAATCGGCAACCAAGGTCCAGAAACAAGTCAGCGATTTTCAGCTCTGCTATCGTCGTAAAACCTTGATTTTTCAATGAGTGAACGACTTTTCCTTGGCAATTCTCCGAAATTGTCGATGAAGTAGTCAGATTGCTGGAAATCAATTCTCTTGAAAAAGCGGTCCGTCATAACGATTAAGGGGGGTAGCAAGCCGATCTCAATAGATGAAACGGCGAGGGCCAGGATCTGAGGTTGGGCCCGTCAAGAATGGCGTCAGTGCGTCAACGTTTGTCTCTCATGTTCTACATTCCAAAATTTCGATAAAACGGAGAACGCATCTCGCTCACATTTCCATTGCACCCAACGACGGCACCTCGAATGTCAAAGCCCAACAAAGAGTTCGCAATCAGCACACTTACCAGGACGTTGCGTCCTCACTTAACGCGGACCAAAACGATCGCCACTGTTGGACCAGCCAGTAATACGCTTGAGACTCTCAAGAACCTGATCCTGGAAGGCGTCGATGTCTTTCGACTGAATATGGCACATGGTACTCGGGAAGATCATCAGGCGGCCGTCGAAAAAATTCGCCAGGCGTGCATGGAAACTGGCGTGGCGGCTGGCATCCTGGTGGATCTGGCTGGACCAAAAATTCGTCTTGGCCAACTGCACTCGGAACCGACCAAGTTGGTCGGAGGAACGGAAGTCAGCTTCGTTCGTGGAACGGAATCCAGCCGCGACGACGAACTGACCTGCTCGTACGAACCCTTGCTTGATGAACTCAAAGTGGGCGACCAGGTAATGATTCGCGACGGACTGGTTCGACTGTCCGTGTTGTCATGCGAAAAGGACAGAGTCGTTTGTCAGGTTCAAGATGGTGGCACTATTCGTTCGCGACAAGGTGTGAACTTGCCAGGCGTTAACCTCGGGATCCCGGCCCTGCTGGAAAAGGATCTTGAGAATGCCAAATGGGCGGCCAGCAACGATATCGAATTCGTAAGCCTCAGCTTCGTTCGAAATGCCGATGAAGTTGCCAACTTGAAACAGATCCTGCGCGATCACCAGAGTCATGCCATGGTGATTGCCAAGATCGAAAAGCGGGAAGCGATGGACAACCTGGATTCGATCGTACGCGAAGCCGACGCGATCATGGTCGCCCGAGGTGATTTGGGGGTCGAGATCGAAATCGAGAAGACTCCGGTGGCTCAAAAGAAGATCATCAAGACGTGCGGACGAAACGGCAAACCAGTCATCGTAGCCACCCAGATGCTGGAAAGCATGCATCGCAATGCCCGCCCGACTCGTGCGGAAGCCAGCGATGTCGCCAATGCGATTCTGGATGGAGCGGACGCTTGTATGTTGTCCGGAGAGACAGCGATTGGCGAGTACCCAATTGAAGCGGTGCGCATGATGCAAAAGATTCAAGGCGAAACCGAACTGTCGTTGAAGGGACGGCCCTCGCGGATGATGTCGGCTGAGAAATTGGCCGAAAAAGGAGTCACCGAAGCGGTGATGTTTGGCGGTGCTCTGATTGCTCGCCGCATGGACGCAAAACTGGTCGTGATCGCGACGAATGATGGTCGGGCCGCCATCGTGAAATCAAAGCAACGTGACTTCATTCCTACTCTGGCTGTTACCAACAATGCCAGTGTTGTTAATCAAATGTGTTTGCTGTGGGGCGTCGCGCCAATTCACATGCCCTCTCTCAAACTGGACGTCTTGCGAGAATGGGTCGATCGTTGGGCATCCGAAGGTACCGACTTTGAGACTGGAGATCGCATTGTCTTCATGGCTGATACGGAAGTTTGGCCAGGCGTCCACGACACGGTCATGGTATGGAGCGTTCCTTAGACCGACGCCTTCTGTAAAGAAACAAAAAGGGAAAACAAAAAGGGCCCGCCTGGAATTACCCAGGCGAGCCCCATTACCGTAAAAAAGTGGCCGCATTACTTCGGATTCATCGGAGTTTCAAGATGAATGCGAGTCGCGTGTACTTGGTCCGTCGTACTCTGACGGAAATTGCCTAAGGTTTACGGTCGACATCCTTGTCTGATACTGGTTTCCAATAAGCAGACATTCGTGCTTCAAAGATCGAGTCAGTGATCGAAACAACCTTTAAGCATCTACTGTGCCAATTGACGCTGGAATTCCTGGAACCTTACGCTTGGCCACTTTTTGGGCCGATATTTAATACAGCCGGTTCAAATTGATTCCAGAACCGGTACACAACGCTGGCGAATTTGTAAAAAGTACAAACACGTTTTACAAACAAACGAAGCATCAACGGCCAGTTTGGTCGTGAAACTAACTTTGAATGGCTGATTCGTTTATAGAAGCCAGCATACTGACGGTGATGGCACCAAACACCAATTCCATTTGGTCAAAGTCGCGATTCTCGGCTTGATAAATCACCAGCAGCCGCTGCCCGTCGCATTCAATCAGCCTCATTTGGTTGGAGACCAGCAGATCCAGGCAGTAGAAATAGGTATCGAACCCGGATGCCTGGTAGCCACCCAGCTGTTCGGTTTTCCGAGTCCATTCAGCGGATTCGTACTGCTCGTCGATTGACTCCAGCAATTCCAGCATCAACTGATCCGCATCCACGTCACTCTGGATGGAGACGAGCGACCAAAACGCACCCGACGGAGCAGCGATTTGCACTTCGACGGCGTCGCCGAAGCCTTCGCTTTCTTGCAGCGTCCAGTTTTCCGGATATTGGATTCGTATTCCGTTTTGCTCAAATACTGCTGTCATCGATCGCTTTCACTGCTTGCTTTCTTGTAGCGTTCCCCGCGACAAGAAAAAGTTGCGTCGTCACGAAGATCGTTAAAGTTTACTGGATTTTCGGGTTCCACCGGTTCGATGTATCCAATGATACGCGTAGATGCTACTCTCGCCCAGCAGTTTTGCGCCGAAGATTTCCACTTTGTTCTCGCACCGCGAAAGATCAGCTTGAGCCACCCACTTCGAAACCGATTTTCGACGACGCTGCTGTATGCGGTGTTGTTGGTGATGACTTCGAACTGCGGATGCCAAACGATGCGATCGGCATCGCACGAAGCCAATCTTGGCGCGGTCCGTGATCTGACTTTTCAGGGCGTCAACGCTTTGCACCACGGCCAGGTTGACCAAGCGGCAACCTTGTTGCAGCAAGCGGTTCAGGCCAGTCCTGATGACCAACGAATCCGTCAGCATCTGGCCGACGCGATGGTTCAACAAGGCCGAGTCGATGCCGCCATCCAGCAGTTACAGGCAGCAATCGAGAGTTCACCGCACGACCCCAGGTTATATGTCGAGCTAGGTACGCTGCACCTTTCCAGAAACCAACCGGAGACGGCGCTCGTTTGTGCTGAATCCGCATTGAAAATCAATCGACAATTGCCATGTGCCTGGGTTTTGCATGGTCAGTGCAAGGAATCGACTCGCGATCTGCATGCTGCTTTGGCCAGTTTCCATCGGGCGGCGGCGTTGCCAGATGTCTCGCCAGACGTGCAAATCAACATTGCCCAGACCTATCGCTCAATGGACCGTCCAATGCAGGCGTTAAATGCGTTGGAGCTGTTCACGGAGAACTACGCCACGGATCAGATCCCCGAATCGACTGTATTGCTGATGGCCGACACACTTGTCGACCTGAAGCAAACCGATCGCGCGACGGAACAACTGGCACAGCTTACTCGCCGCCATGACGCCACACCGGAAGCCTGGTTGGCCCTCAGTCGTATCCAGAGTGCCACTGGTGGCACGGCAACCGCCTTGATGACCGCACAGGATGCCAGCCAACTGTTTCCACAAGACCAGCGTCTGATTGCCTGGACCAACGAACTTTCCAGCCAGCTGGATCGTCCGGACCGTCGTACTGCTGGCCTGCCGGGCGAGCGATCCGGTTCCGATGGTTTCTCGTACAAATAGTTTCGGAACGATTATCGGGATGATCGTTTATTCAGTTTGATCCTTGGATATCGATCTTGTGATTCCCATAGTGTTTTCCATCGACTCAAATATTTGAATTCCTTCTGCGACTCGACCGGGCCTGTCGATAGTTTGGGTAGCAACCGTTGGCGAATCAGCGAATGAATCAATCGCGTTCACTTGCGGTGAAATTGCCCATGAAGGCCGGAACCGCGTTATAAACCGCACGACCGGAACGAGCAGAATATCGGTATCGTCTGACCAGCGTGAATTTTCGGATTCATGTGGGCGTTGCATTAGCAGAGCGTAGGCTTTCAGGTAACCGTTATTGGAGAAAGAAAATGAACCTACCCGGACCAACACCTACTCCCCATCAAACGACCGGCATGTCTTTTCCTGACCGCCGAGTCCAGGGATCCGACGGCAATCCAGTCATCGAACGACGTCAGTTCGCAAACTCTCACAACGAACTGTCGGAAGAAGCCCGCAATTTAGGCCAGGCAATTGATCAATACAAATTGGTTCACCGCCGCCGCTTCATCACGTACGAAGAGATGCTGAGCTTGATCAAAGGGCTTGGCTACCGTCTGGAAGGCTAGTACTTAGTCTCGACCAACTATTGGGTCCCATGTTCACGCTTGCGTGAGCATGTTCCATTCGTGGCGATGCGCACGCAAACGTGAATGGCTGTCGATTTCAGTCAGTGTAAGCATTAAGCACTAACTAAGCTTCGGCGCGGCTGGCACTGGCGGCGGCCGCCGGCTGTTCGCGAATCGTCGTCAGCGACTCGCCCAGCAGCGGGGCCTTCAATGCATCCGCCGTCAGGACTCCCAGTGTTTGGCCGGACCGGTCGACCACCTTTGCCATCCATTCATCGCTGGATTGCAAACGCATGATCGCTTCGCCATGCAATTCCTGATCCTCAATTTCTGTCAACGGCTTCATCAACGAATCCAAAGTAGCCGTCTCGTTGACAATCAAGTCAATCACTCGCACGTAGCCAAGAATCTTGCCTGTTGCCGGATCGGTTATCACGATCCCTCGCTGTTTCCACTTGCGGGCCAACTTCAAAACTTCTGCTCTGGTCGCGTTCAATTTGACCCGTGGCGTTCGGGAAACCGGAACCGTCCACTGAGAAACCGGTTGAGTCGCCACCAGAAAAAAGTTCTGTGCCAAATGCAGCTGAGTCGGGTGCAACAAGCCCGCCTGTTGGCCCTCTATAAAAAAATCACCGAGATCTTTGCGAGCCAGCGCGAGTCGGATTTTTTCGGGTGACTGACCAAACAATTTTTCGAGCACTCTTCCCAACGACCACAACAACGCAGAAAGCGGAGCGAACAGGACCGCAAAAAACAACACCGGCCGACTCGCCAAACGCAACAGAAAGTTGGGAGCCTGGTAGAACAGGTTCTTGGGCATCAATTCGCCATAGACGAACACGATCGGTGTAAACGCAATCGACGCCAATAGCTCCATCCATAAACCGGAACCGAGCAATGATTTTGTCAGCAGCACGATGGCCAACGAGGTTAAGTAATTTGCCGTGTTATTGCCAACCAAAGCGGTCGCAACAAACAGCGGAGGGCGGTTGGTCAGAAACAACATCCGCCTGGAAACCGCGTCCCCCTGCATCGCATCCATCACGATCCTTAAACGGCTGGCGCGATAGAATCCTGTCTCGCTGCCACTGAAGAAAGCACTCAAGGCAATGCCCACGATCAATATGACAAGTCCCACAATCATCGGCGGCCCTCAATCGCATCCGTCTCGGGATCGATTTCATCCGACGACGCCAAAGGCCCGTTGATGTTTGCCGGATCAAGAAAACTCAATTCGATCACGACGTTACCGGCTTGCTGCATTTCGGCGACGCGAAAACGGAAAGGCCCCCATTCGCATTCGTCGTCGACCTCAACCATCCGCTGCATCTGTTCCTGAATCACCCCAGCCACCGTCACACTGCGTGTCTCAGGGAATTCGGCCAAAGCAAAATGGCCACCGAGTTGTTTCAGACTCATCATGCCCGAGACTGTCCACAGGTTGTCGGCAACGTGGCTGATCGGATCCAGATCCAGTAGTCGTTTGCTGCGACTCGGTTCAACACTGAATACCGTTTCCAGAATGTCTTCCATCGTCAGGATTCCAACCGTCTCGCCGAATTCGTTGACCACCGAGGTGACACGGCAATGCTCGACCGACATCTTTTCCAGTGCGTCGGCCACGGTCGCATTCCACGGCAGATACAGAACCGGCTGCGCCAAGGTATCAATCGACTGTGTCTTCAAATGAGTCAGGCTGTCCAGGTGAAATGCTCGCTCGATTTCTTCCGAGTCAGATTCCGCCACCAGCATATAACCGCTGGGCGTCACCGTGCCTTGCAAATCCGCCAACGACACCGGTGGCCGGAAAACCTGAAACTGGGTTCGAGGACGCATCCATTCATCGATTCGAATCTCACTTAGCTTGACGATGTTGTTCAGCACCGTCTGTTCCTGGCCAATGATCGATTGCCCTTCGCTACTGATGTGGATCGCTCGCTCAAGATCGGACAACGACATATACGGTTCCGGTTGGAAGCTGGGCCAAATCAGCCGCCGCGAAACTCGTGTCAGCCCCCGCAACAATGGCATGATTGGATCGAGAAAACGGATCGCAATCTCCAGCGGCAAACTAACCAGCGTTGCGATCCACGCCGGCCGAATAACGGCCAGACTCTTGGGCATCATCTCACTGAAGAAGATGATCATCACCAACGAACCGACGGCAAATCCAACGGAAGCCACCGAACTGGAATCCGGGTTCTGCTCGATCTGCAAAACCACCACGGAAGAAAGCGCGAAATAGGTGATGTTGACGACGAGATTCCAGAACAGAACGCCCGACAACAATCGATCCGGTTCTTGAAGCAATCGAAACGCGGCTCGTTCACGAGCGTTGCCCTGTTCCAGTTTCCGACGATCGCCTGGCCGCAAATAGAACAAGGCTGCTTCACTGGCAGAGAAGAAGGCCGACAATCCGATCAGGATCGCCATCGCAGTCAACCATGGTAGCAGTTCCAGAAGACTACTCATCCTCGTTTTGTTTTAAGCGTCCCATTGAAATATTGAACTCACCCAACGCCGGCATGATCATTGCCGTGGTTGTAAAACCATAGGTAAAGGCAACCACCAGGATGACAGACAAATACCGTCCCAGCAACATACTGGTAATCGAAAAGAACATTGCCAGTGGCAACAAGCCGGACGCCAATGCCAATGCCGGTGACGGATTTCGCGAACCCAGTGCGACATACAAACCGACGCCGCCACCCACGATACAGGCAAGGAACGGTGTGATTTGTGCTTCGACATTCCCAGTGAAAGAAACCATCATCACCATGCTGGTGACCACGCCAAGGAACAGGAAGAACACGGTTCCCAAACTGACCGCGATCGCCTGACGACTGTTTGCGTAGATCATTCCACAATGCAATCCGAGCATGGCGACGAACACGTTCAACACGACCAGCCCAATCACCATGTACAGAAAGTACTCCAGCGACAGCACGCCGCTGATCCACAAGAATCCGCTCAGCAAAATCGGTAGCAAAATGGCGTCCATGGTCACGTACATCACGCCACCAAGTTTCCCAAACAGGAATTCGCGCGGAGACAGATCCGTTACCAATAACAAATCCAGAGATCGCCCATCGCGTTCGTTCGTCATCGACGTTACACCCAAAGCGTTGACGATCACGAGACTAAGCAACATGAATGGAGCCAAAGACCAGGCCGCAGCCGGAATCGAGACCGCCGATTCGGAGCCTCGCCGAAACACGACTCCGGATTGAACCAGCGAATACAAAACGTAAGCCACCGCAGCGGTTAGCAACCAGTAGGCGATTCGAATAAAGATTATCTTGCGACCGTAGGCCCAGGTACAGGCTTCCCGCCACAATACAGGGTTGTCCCACACACTGCGGCTCTTCTGATTCGCCGCGCGGACTCGGGCATCCACGTGCCCTTGCCGCGTCGATTCGTCGACTCGTTCCATCGCACCGGTATCACCAGCCAACGCCGCCGATTTGTCGGCCGCTGCGTCAGGTGTTTCCTTGTCGGAGAAGACGGTGTCATCTTCGCCCTGAGTCGATTGTCCAACTCGCACATCGCGACTTGGGTTCCAGCGACGCACTCGCGCGATCGCCAACAGATTCAGGAACAAAGCCAGACAACTGACGACGACCAAATAGGGAGCAACACCGGTTGCCCATTCGCTGACCACCGATGGGCTACTGGCCGTCAGGATCGCTCGCAAAGGATTCATGGCCGAGGCAATTTGCACAGCAGCAATTCCGCCGATCGAACCGCCCCATGCTGCCAGGCTTTCCGAGGCACCTACCCAAAACACGATGGATAGTGCGACCAGAGCCAATGTCTGAAATGTTTTCTCTCGCCACAAAGCGATCGTCGACCCGAGACTGCCCGCCGCCAGCGCGGTCACCGCGGTCACGGCGAATGTCCAACCAACTTGCTCGAAAGAGGTCCCGCCGAACAACACGATCAACATGAAGATCGGTAACGCGGCAACCAGCATCACGGCGATACTCAACAGGCTGGAAAACAATTTCCCCAACACCAATTCGCTGTTGCTTAGCCGTGTCATCAGCAACAGGATCAGAGTCTGTTTATCTTTTTCAACGGCCACACTACTGGCGGTCTGTACGGCCGACATGAACATGATCAAAACCAGTTGCAACGGCGCCAGTATCTGGAACAAAATGGCGCCGAAACGAGCCATGTCGCCCAGGTTTCGGATGAGCTGCGTACGGACCAAAATCATCCATGAGGTACACATCAACAACAGCAACAGAATTGCATACACCGTACGGAAAATGTACAGCTTTTTGCGGCGTGGCGAGACGACGGCTTCACGAGTAAATACTGGGCCAACAAGCACGAACTAGGATTCCGTTACAAAGGATACACAATGTGTTTTGATTGAATCATGATAATGACTGGCAAATCGCCAACTTACAAGTACAAGTTTCAGGCACGCGGGCCGGTTCTGCACGTACGATCCGATGGATGCACGTCCTTGACCCTGTGTGGCTTGCCAATAATGATCATTCCTGAGGACACTGATCAAATCAGCAACAACCTCATGCGCTCGCCAATGTGCTGCGTTTAACTTGTCGGTGATCGATGAGTCTTCGTAAAACTGCCTAAATAACGTTACGCAGATTATGACCCGGAAGTTCATTTCTCGTTCAATTCAGTCTCGTTCAATTCAGTCTCGTTCAATTCAGTCTCGCTTAA